>JAZQVC010000051.1:0-25038 GCA_045631645.1 Oscillospiraceae bacterium | reverse complement strand
CACCAATGTGAGCCACGATTTGAAAACCCCGCTGACCAGCCTTATCAATTATTCCGACCTGATCTGCCGGGAGGACTGCGATAATCCCAAGCACAGAGAGTATGCCGATGTTCTCCACCGCCAGAGCGAGAAAATGAAGCGTCTCATTGATGACCTTGTGGAAGCCAGCAAGGCCTCCAGCGGCAGCATAGAAATAAACCTTGCTCCTTGTGCCGTGGATGTGCTCCTTTCCCAGGCTGCGGCTGAGTATGAACAGCGCCTTGCGGAGGCGGGACTCACTCCCGTGTTTGCGGCAGGCAAAGAGCCCCTCGAGATTATGGCCGATGGCCGCAGACTCTGGCGGGTTGTGGACAACCTTATGAACAATATCTGCAAGTATGCCCTTGGCGGCACCCGCGTTTATCTCTCCGCGGAGAAAATTGGAGGAGAAGTTGTGATAAGCTTCAAAAACACCTCCCGCGACCAGCTCAATCTCAGCGGCGAGGAGCTTGCCGAGCGCTTCGTCCGCGGCGATTCCTCCCGCGGAGGCGAGGGCAGCGGTCTAGGGCTCAGCATTGCCCGCAGTCTTACCGAGCTGCAGGGCGGAAAAATGGAGATAAGCTGCGACGGCGACCTTTTCAAGGTGCAGCTGAAGTTCCCGTATATCGAGTGAATTAAAAACCCCTCCGCGTATAAAACGCGGGGGGGTTTTTAATATTTATCAGAAGTAGAAAAGCTCTCTTGCGGCTTTGGTAAGCTCGGCTCTGTCGTCGGGGTGGGCGATGGAGATGAGCATCTGTGCGCGCTCTTTTATGCTTGTGCCTTTGAGGCGGACGGCGCCGTATTCGGTGACCACATAGTCAACATAGTTTCTGGGATGGGTGACTATTGCGCCGGGGGTGAGCTGAGCCTTGATTTTGGGCACGCCCTTTTTGGTGCGGCTGGTGAGGGTCATGATGCCCTTGCCGTGCTCGGCATAATAAGCGCCGAGGGTGAAGCAGAAGCCGCCGCCGGAGCCGGAATGCTGGGTGGAGCCAATGCTCTCGGCGCAGATTTGTCCCGTAAGATCCATTTCTATGCAGGTGTTTATACTTACCATATGATCCTGACGGGCGATGGTGAAGGGGTGAACAACCTCGGGGCCGGGCTTGAGAATGCAGTTGGGGTTTTCGTGGAGATATTTATAAAGCTCATGGGTGCCGTCGGCAAAAACGCCAACATGCTGTCCCTTGTCGAAAACCTTTCTCTCGCCGGTGATGACGCCCGCCTTGATAAGGTCTGCCATGGATGAGGTGAACTGCTCTGTATGAAGACCCAGATCTTTCTTGTCCATAAGGAAGTTGCCTATTGCATTGGGGATGCCGCCTATGCCCATCTGTATGGTGTCGCCATCCTCGATGATCTCGGCGCAGGTGCGGCCTATGTTTATTTCATCCTCGGTGCAGATTATGGGGGGAGTTACATCCTCGGGGGTATTTACCTCGAAAAGCTTGGTTACAGCCTCCACGGGAATGGAAATGCAGCCGCGCATCCAGGTGAGGTTGGGGTTGACCTCCAGAATGATAGTCTTTTTCTTCTCAAGAGCGTCGCGGACAAGCTCATATTCAAAGGTCTGGTTCATGCCTATATAGAACTTGCCGTCCTCGGACATGGGGCTTACCTGAGCGGCAAAAATGCTCCATTCCTGTCGTGCGCTTACCTGATGATAGTAGTTGGGCAGGTCAACGGGAACGAAGGTGCAGTTGAGAAGACGGTGAGCCTCCTTGTATGCAGGGCCGTAGAAATAGTTGGCAAAATTTATGTGGCCGTCCATGCCGGGAGTCACCATAAAGGGATAGCGGCGGATGCGGCTTTTATAGACAAGGACATTTTCCACACGGTGAGCTATCTCGTGGAGATGCTCAAAAAGGGTGGAAGGCTCGTTATAGTTATTGGAGCACCAGATAATGTCGCCGGAGCGGATAAGGTCAAGGCAGTCGTGAACGCTTGCCTTGCGCTCATTATACATTTTCAAATAGTCTTCACGGGTGTATGCCATTTTTGCTTACCTCCCTTGTAATCAACACTTATATTATAAACCCTTTTCACGCCCAATGCAACGAGGCTCAGGGGATTTTTTGTTGCGAAGAGGGAATAATGGATATATAATGGCAGAAGAACAGTCCCTTGCACGGAGGAAAGACAATGGAAAGCTGCGTTCTTTGCGAAAAACTGAATAAGCTTCTTGCTGAAGCCGAAGAGAGAAATAAGGGCATGGTTGCAGGTATGATTAAGCCCTATCTTATAGACTGCGACTATAACGGAAGGCGAACTCTCATCGGTTTTCCTGCTCAGGACTGGGAACGCAACCCCAACGGGGTTATCCACGGAGGCATTATCGCAACCATGCTGGATACCGCAATGGGAATTACAACTATATGCATTGTGGATTCCCTTACTCCCACCATCAACCTCCACATAAGCTATCTCCGACCCTGTCCTGCTGACGGCGTGCTGGCGGTGAAAAGCCAGATAACCATGGAAGGCGGCAGCGTTATTCAGGTGAGGTCGGAGATGTATGATACCCGCGATCCCGATTCACTCATAGCCACCGCCGAAGGCGCCTTCCGCAGATTCAAGAATGCAAAGCCCTTTGAATGGTAATAAAAAAGGACGAATGCAAATGCATTCGTCTTTTTTGCGTGTGTGGTGAGGGCGGCGGGAGCAAGCCCCCGCCCTACGGGGGGGATTGGTGCGCAAACAGCGGAACGGTCAAAACCGTTCCCTACGCGAAAATATTACGAGGTGAAATCCCCGTGGCAACCAACAGGCGGCTCGAGGCAGCCGCGTCCTGAGCGGAAATCGAGGGGAAATCCATGGTTTTTGGATTTTGATTATGTGGCACATTGCTGTTTCTCCCTCCGCACTGAGGGAGTTTCCAAAGAGGGGCATTCCGCGCCCCCTCTTTGGTGGACTTTTCTTTCCATATTCTTTCCGGCCACACGAAAAGAATATGGCCGTCGGAGACAACATCCCCTCCGCCACAGCATAGCCGCGCCACCTCCCCTGTCAAGGGAGGCATAGGTGTACCGCGCAAAAAAGGACGAAGCACTTAGCTTCGTCCTTTTTTAATATCCTTATTTATGCTTCCTCTGCAATCAGCTTTTCCAGAGCTGCGATGCGCTGGCAGATGCAGAAAACATTCATACTTGCGTAAAGTTCGGGGGTGGTGGGATAGGAGGGAGCAATTCTCACTTCGCGGTCATGGGGGTCAATGCCGTAGGGGAAGGCGGCGCCTGCCTCGGTGAACTTAACGCCTGCCTGTGCGCAAAGCTCAACGCAGCGTGCGGCGGTGCCGTCCAGACCCTCATAGCTGATGAAATAACCGCCGTTGGGGTTGGTCCAGTTTCCTATGCCTGTGCCTGCAAGACCGCTGGCAAGAGCTGCAAGGGCGCAGTCGAACTTGGGGCGGAGATAGTCTGCCTGCTTTTTCATGTGAGCGCGGAGACCATCAACATTCTTGAAATACTTAATGTGGCGGAGCTGGTTGATCTTGTCGTAACCGATGGTCTGAACGCCCATCTGCTTGAGGAGGAAGTCCACATTGCGCTTGCTGGCAACGAAAACAGCCACGCCTGCGCCGGAGAAAGTGACCTTGCTGGTGGACATGAATTCATATACCATATCCTCGCTGCCGTATTTTTCGCAGGCTTCGAAGATGTTCATAAGATAATCGTCCTTCTCGCGGAAACCGTGGACATAGTAGGCATTATCCCAGAAAATGCGGAAGTCGTCAGCGGCGGGCTTCAGGGCGGCGAGAGCTTCAACGGTCTCGGGGGAATAAGTGATGCCCTGAGGGTTGGAATACTTGGGAACGCACCAGATACCCTTGACGGAGGGATCATTTTCCGCATACTCGCGGACAAGGTCCATGTTGGGTCCGGTGGAAGTCATGGGGATATTGATCATCTCGATGCCGAATTCCTGACAGATGCGGAAGTGGCGGTCATAACCGGGGATGGGGCAAAGGAATTTCAGCTTGCCCTGCTGTCCCCAAGGCTTGCTGCCGCCGCAGACGCCAAGAACAAGAGCCTTTATCATCATGTCATACATAAGGGCGAGGCTGCTCTGTCCGCCCATGATAATATTTTCCATCTTCACGCCCAGAAGCTCTGCGAAAAGCTCCTTGGCCTCATCAACGCCTGCCAGTTCGCCATAGTTGCGAACATCGGTGCCCTTGCGTGTATAGATTAGGTCATAGGGGTTCTGCTGGAGCATATCCATGCTCAGGTTAAGCTGGGTGGGGTCGGGCTTGCCGCGGGACATATCCAACTTGTGGCCAACCTTCTTCTCGTTCTCATATCGGGCGAGGAGCACATCAAGCTCCGCGCGCTTTTCATCTATGGTCATTTCAAAATAAGTTTTCATTTTCGCACCTCATTTTTAAAAGGGATTGGAACTCATTATAATGTACGGACAAGTAAAATACAAGGGGAAATGAGCATAATTTTTTATCAATTTAACGCGATGAAAAGCGGAATAGAAAAAATAACCACCGGCTGAGCCGATGGTTATTTTTTTATGCGTGATATACGCCAACGCAGGTGGCAACGGTTTTGTCGGGAGTTTTTTCCTCCCAGCATTCCGCGTATGCGTGAATCATTGTTTTTCCTGCCTTGGTGAGCTTCGTTTTGACGATAAGAGTGCCGTCAATGGGGCAGCCGCGCAGGTAGCTGGTCTGGAGGGATACGGTGACGGCTTTATCGCTGCCGTAGTAAACCGCCAGACAGGCTATGGAGAAATCCAGAATGGTGGCAACAACGCCCCCCTGCATAACATTGAGGGGGTTGCGCTCCCAAGCCATTGCGGGGTAAGCCATGATGAGGGAAGCCTCCTCCGCGGAGCATTCGACAAAGCGGGGGTGAAGCATGCCGATAATGGTGTCTCCCTGCTCTGCGTTTATTTTATCCACAAAGGCGCGGATACTATCCTCCATATGAAGCTGTTTTTCCTTCATAATCTTAACCAACCTTTATGATCTGCGCGCTGAGCTTATCCATGTAGACCTCAAAGCTCTCGAAGCTGCCCTCTATCTGAGCGCGATAAGCGCCGGAGAACATTTCGGGAGAAATGCGAAGTCTCTTTGCATCCCAGCCTCTGTTGACGCAGCAGATATAACGCTCGTTTTCGTCGAAGCGGAGGATGCAGAGGCAGTCCTCATCGGGAGCGGCAAAGGCAACATCGCCGTGGGAGAGGGCGCTGCTGCTGCGGCGGAGATTTGCAAGATGGCTATACCACTCTCTGGTATCCTTTTCCTGCTTCACATAGGGAGCGCGGCAGAAAGGATCGCGAAGACCTTCCATGCCTTCCTCGTCGCCGTAGTAAATGCAGGGCATGCCGGGAAGGGCGAAGATTATAGCGGCGCAAAGGTGCTGGAGCAGACGGGCGCGGTCATTTTGCTCAGGAGTGAGAGAGAGCTTTGCCTGCTCGGCTCTCTCCATTCCGCCTCCATCGTGACCGAGACCAAGAACGCTGCGGATTCGTGCGGTGTCGTGGCTGCCCATAAGGTTCATAAGGCAGCGGTACATGGGAGCGGGATAATTGAGCTTCTGACCCATAAGGAAGTCGCGGGTGGCCTCCGCGTCAGCAGAGCCCAGAGCAAAGTCCACAAGAGCCTTGCGGAGGGGATAGTTCATAACGGTGTCCAGAGCCTTGCCCAGAGCATAGGTTCTGTCGCAGTCATAGCTCTTCTTGGTGGTGGCATCCTCCCAGACTTCGCCCAGAATGAGGGCTTCGCTGTTTTCTGCCTTGGCGGAGGAGCGGATAAGCTCAATAACATCATCGGGCAGCTCGTCGGCAACATCCAGACGCCAGCCGCCTGCACCACGGCGCAGCCATGTTTTAACAACGCTGTAACGTCCGGAAATTATGGCGTCCTGCCAAGCCTTGTCGTGCTCTTCAACCTCGGGGAGGGATTCGAAGTTCCACCAGCAGCGGTATTTATCGGGGAAATCCTTGAAGCAGAACCAGGAGTGATAGGGGCTGTCCACGTTCTGATAAGCGCCCACGCCGCCGTAGCGTCCGTATTTGTTGAAATAAATGCTGTCGTCACCTGTGTGGGAGAATACGCCGTCAAGGATTATGCGCATATCTCTCTGGGCGGCGGCATCGCAAAGCTTCTTGAAGTCGCCCAAAGAGCCGAGAATGGGGTCAATCTTTTTATAATCGCCTGTGTTGTAGCGGTGGTTGGAGTCTGCCTCGAAAATGGGGTTGAGGTAGATAACATCAACGCCCATCTCCTTGAGGTAATCAAGCTTATCGTATATACCCTGCAAAGTTCCGCCGTAGAAATCGTTTGGGGCATAAAAGCGCTTGCCGCGGCTGGGCTGCCATTTGACGGCCTCGCTCCACTCCTCATGGAACTCTATTTCTCTTCCTGCATCGCGGTGATAGGCAATGCCTTTTTCGGCGGCCTTGCCTCCACGGGCGAAGCGGTCGGGGAAAATCTGGTACATGGTTTTGCCTTCATACCATTTGGGAGTTTCAAAGTCGGCGGCATAAACCGTCATCTGCCACTGCCCCGCATGTCCGCTGCGCAGACCCCGAGGACCAAAGCAGAACTTTTCGTCCACTTCGAAATGATACCAAAGGACAATGGGCTCGGCGGGAGCGGTGAACTCCACTTCGAAGCGATTGCCGTTGCGGCTCATTTCATATTCCTTACCACCGATGACAAGGCGCACCTTTTCGGCGGTATCCGACGCTTTTACACTTAATTTAACCGTCTGTCCGCAGGCCAGAGCGCCGAGAGGCATGCGGCAGACTTCCTCAAAAGGGTCGTGTTCGAATTCAGCGGCCTTTTCAGGGAGTATGGAGACAAAGAGCTTTCCGTATTCAACAGCGGAAGGACCGAAGCCGAAATCGGTGTTCATTGCGTTGGAGCGGATATGCTCGTGCTTTTCGGGATTGGAGCAAATGTCAAGGGCATAGCGCACGGCCTTGAGAAGCATCTCGCCGCTGTATTCCTCGAAGGAGAAGCCGTTGCCTTCGCCAGTGAAATCGTTATAAGAGCGTACGGTGTCGCGCAGACCGCCAACCTCGTGGACAATGGGGAGAGTGCCGTAGCGCATGGCTATCATCTGGCTCAGGCCGCAGGGCTCAAAGGCGGAGGGCATAAGCAGGAAGTCGGCGCCTGCATAGATGCGGTGGCTGAGAGCTTCGCTATAGCCGATATAGGCGCAGACCTTTCCGCGGTGGCGCATCTCGCACTCGCGCATGGCCTTTTCATACTTGCTGTCGCCGGAACCCAGAAGCACGAAGGCGGCGCCGGAGGCAACAATGCCGTCGATGGCTTCAAGAACAATGTCGAAGCCCTTCTGGCTTGTCATACGGGTGACCATGGCAACGATGGGGGTATCGTGCTCGATATCCAGTCCCAACTCCTCGATGAGGGCAAGCTTGCAGCCTGCCTTGCCGCCAAGGTCGTTGGCGGAGAAGTTGAAGGGGATCTCGGGGTCGGTTTCGGGGTTGAAAACATCGATGTCCAGACCGTTGATTATGCCGCTGAGGTCGCCTCCGCGATAGATGAGAGGCTCGTGCATACCCTCGCTGAAGCGGAGGGTTTTAATCTCTTCGGCATAGCTGGGGCTGACGGTGTTTATCTTGTCCGCATAGACGCAGGCGCTCTTCATAAAGTTGACGCAGCCGTTATGCTCGATGCAGAAATGGTTATACCAATAGCTGTCCACGCTGAGGAAATCGGCAACAAAGTCAAAGCCGAACTGACCCTGGAATGCGATGTTATGGATGGAGAAAAGGGTCTTGATATTTGCCTGCATTTTGTCGAAATACTGGGTTTTCAGCAGGAAGGGGATAAAGGCGGTGTGCCAGTCGTTGCAGTGGATAACCTCGGGAACGAAGTCCAGATAGGGAATTGCCTCCAAAACGGCGCGCTGGAAGAAAGCGTACTGCTCGCCTTCTGCAAGACCGCCGCGGTAAATCTTGTCGCCGAAATAATATTCGCTGTCGATAAGATATATGGTGAGCTCGCCGAGGGTGAGCTTTTCAAGACCGGCATACTGGCGTCTCCAGCCCAGATTGACGTAAAATTCAGTGATATGTTCCACGCGGTCAGCGAATTTTTCCTTTACGCAGCGGTGGTAAGGGGTGATTACACGGGTATCAAAGCCAAGGGCGTTGAGGCTCTTGGGGAGAGCGCCTGCAACGTCTGCAAGACCTCCGGTTTTGGAAAGGGGGGAGCATTCTGCGGCTGCGAGAAGTACTTTGGGAAGGCTGCTGCGTCCTTTTAATTCCAACAGCTTTTCAAGTTCAGCGTTCACTTTTTGTCCTCCTTATATGTGTAATAAACCGCGCTGAGCGGGGGGAGTTTCAGGAATGCGGAGTCGGGATGTTCGGCAAAGGGCTTGCCGCTGCTGGCAAGCTGCTTGGGAATATCCATTCCCGTGCCGCCGAAGCGGTGCTCGTCGCTGTTGAGCACAAGCCAGAGGCGTCCCTTTTCGGGGAGACCCACCTGCAGCTCCCAGTCTCTGGGGGTGAAGTTAAAGGCGCAGACAACTTTTTCGCCGCTGAGAGAAGTGCGCATGAAGCAAATGCAGCTTCGGTCTGCGTCATTTACATTCAGCCACTTAAAGCCCTCCCAGTTAATTTCGTTTTCATAGAGAGCGCCGCGGGAGCGGTAAATGCGGTTGAGTTCGCGGACAAAGCGCTGCATCTCAAGATGCTTGGGATAATCCAGCAAGAACCAGTCCACCTGACGGCTTTCGTTAAACTCTATGAACTGGGCAATTTCTGTGCCCATGAAGTTATGCTTCTTTCCGGGGTGGCCGTACTGGTAAGCCAGCAGGCAGCGCAGGTTGGAAAACTTATCGTTATAAAGTCCGCTCATCTTGTTGAGCATGGAGCATTTTCCGTGGACAACCTCATCGTGGGAGAAAGCCAGCATATAGCGCTCGGAGAATGCGTACATCATGGAGAAGGTGAGTTTATTATGCTCGTAGCGGCGGTAGATGGGGTCAAGCTTCATATAATCGAGGGTATCGTGCATGAAGCCCATGTCCCACTTCATATCGAAACCTATGCCGCCTTCGGCAACGGGTTTTGTGATTCCGGGATAGGTGGTGGATTCTTCTGCAATGCTTATGCCGCCGCGGTCACGGATGAGGGTGGTGAGATCCTTTAGGAAGTCCACAGCGCCCAGGCAGACATCACCGCCGTGAATGTTGGGGAGGAAATCGCCGTTACGGGCATAGCTGAGATAAAGCATGCTGCTCACAGCGTCAACGCGGATGCCGTCAATATGGTAAACGTCCATAAAGAAGGCGGCGGAGGAGAGGAGGAAGCTCTTTACGGGAGCTTTCTGATAATCGAAAATGAGGGTGCCCCATTCGGGATGGTTGGCCATCTTCTCGTTGTCGCGCTCATAGGTGGGTGTGCCGTCAAACATACCCAAACCGTGGGCGTCCTTGGGGAAGTGGGCGGGAACCCAGTCGATGATAACGCCTATGCCCGCTTTGTGCATGCGATCCACAAAGTACATAAAGTCCTGAGGAGTGCCGTAGCGACTGGTGGGGGCAAAGTAGCCTGTCACCTGATAACCCCAGCTGGGGGGATAGGGGTATTCTGTTATGGGCATAAGCTCAACATGGGTATAGCCCATATCGAGGCAGTAATCCGCAAGAGAGTCGGCAACGGCGCGATAGTTGGGATAAAGCTCATCCTCGCCCTTTTTCCATGCGCCTATATGCACTTCATATACGCTGACGGGACGGGTGTGGAAATCTTTTTTATTTCTGGCGGCAAGATAACGTCCGTCGCTCCACTTGTGGCCGGAGATGTCCCATACCTTGCTGCCGGTACCCGGGCCTGTCTCGGCATGGAAGGCATAGGGGTCTGCTTTAAGCACCACCTTGCCGTTGTGCCATGTGATGGCGTATTTATAAATTGTTCCCTGAGCAATGTCGGGGAGGGAAACGGTCCATTCTCCCGAAGGCAAGCGATCCATGGGTGTTGCACCCACCTGCCAGTTGTTGAACTCACCCACAAGGCTCACAGCCTTGGCGTTGGGTGCCCACACGGTGAAGCGGCAGCGTCCGTCAGGCATGAAATGGCTTCCGAAATATTCGTAAGCATTCAAAGCTCCTCCCTGCAAAAAATGCTGGGGCAGCGCATCAATGGAAGAAAATTTGTTTATCATGGTTCATCCCCCTTTTAGCGAATGAAATACATAATCATAATAACATAAGGGGATGTAAATTAACAGCAAAAAAACGCAAATTTATCTGAAAGGAAAAGATTATATATTTGCAGAGCTGCAAAAAGGCTCTCCCTCGGGAGAGCCTTCATTTATCTTTAAAATGAAAAAAATCCCGACAAAATGTCGGGATTTAATTCTCTTCAATCACACAGCGCGGGTAACCTTGCCGCTGCGCAGACAACGGGTGCATGCGTAGGCATGCTTGGGGGTACCATCCATGATAACCTTAACGCGCTTGACGTTGGGCTTCCAAGTACGGTTGGAGCGTCTGTGAGAGTGGCTCACCTGGATGCCGAAAGAAACACCCTTATCGCAAAATTCGCACTTTGCCATCTTATGCTGCACCTCCTCGCTTAGATAAATCTGATTAAACAGCTTATTTATAATAACAGAAGGAATATGCAAAAGCAAGAAAAATTTTTAATTTTATGCAAAAAATTTTTCTTTTATGTGCTTTGCACACTATTAATAATAAAAACATTGCCAAAATGCGCTTAAGTGTATAAAATATAATGATGAGAAATTATGCTTTTTTGCAGGAGGGACAGTATGGATAGAAGATATAAGGTGAAACTTAAGCTTGTTGCCGAGGAGCATGGGCTGAACGTTTTGCATGCAACAGCTGACTTTGAAAACTGCACAATAAGCAATTACAACGTATCCCGTCCTGCTTTGCAGTTCGCGGGTTTTTACGATTATTTTGACCCCACTATGATCCAGATCATAGGCAAGGCGGAGCTTGCCTATCTTCGCACATTGAGCGAGGAGGAGATGGAGAAGAGTCTGGATAAGTTCTTCTCTCAGCGCGTTGCGGCGGTTATAATCTGCAGCCGCATCCCCCCCAACAGCTTCGTTGTTGACTGCGCCCGCAAATACGACACCAACCTTCTCTGCACAGATATACCCACCAACGAGTTTATTGCCCAGATAATCAACACCCTCCGCACCCATCTCTCCCCCAGAGAGACCAAGCACGGTGTTTTGGTGCAGGTTCACGGCGAAGGTTTGCTTATCACCGGCGAAAGCGGCATAGGCAAGAGCGAGACTGCGCTGGAGCTTGTTAAGCGCGGCCACCGCCTTGTTGCTGACGATGCCGTTGAAGTTCGCCGTATGAACCGCCACGTGGTTTCCGGCTCTGCCCCCGAGATGATTCGCTATCTCATGGAGCTTCGCGGTCTGGGACTCATAGATGTAAGAAAACTATACGGCATCGGCGCGGTTTTGCCCGATTGCAACATTGACCTTGTGGTACACTTCGAGCATTGGGATGGCGACAAATACTATGACCGCCTTGGCATTGAAACGGAGACAACCTCCATTCTGGGCGTGGATATTCCCATGGTAACCATACCTGTTGCTCCCGCACGAAATCTGGCAATTATCCTTGAGGTTGCCGCCATGAATAACCGTCAGAAGCGCCTTGGCAACAACACCGCCCTTGAATTCATGCGCAAGCATGACAATGCGGTTGACGGGAAGAAGGAATAACTATGGATTTTGATTTTATATACCGAGGCCTTTCTGAGGCCTTGCCTAAACTTAAAATACTGAGAAACGAGGAAATGAAAAGCCACAGCTCTTTCAAAATTGGAGGCGCAGCGGAAATTTTCATCGAGCCCAAAGGGGAGGAGCAGCTTGCCGAAAGCTATAAGCTTCTTCGCGAAATGGGCGTAAGCCCCATTGTCATCGGCAAAGGAAGCAACATCCTTGTTCGCGACGAGGGAATAAAGGGCGTTGTTTTCCACATCGGGGATGGTCTTGCCGATATTAAGCTTGATGGCGAGGAAATTTATGCACAGGCAGGAGCAACTCTTGCATCCGTTGCATCCGCAGCCCTGCGCGAGAGCCTGACGGGCATGGAATTTGCCCACGGCATTCCCGGAAGCATAGGCGGCGGAGTTATGATGAATGCAGGCGCTTACGGCGGAGAACTGAAGGACATTGTTTACCGCGTGCGCTATATGGACGCCCAGGGAAATATTCTTGAGACGGAAGATTGCCGCTTTGCTTACCGCCATAGCCGCTTTGAAGAAGAGGAGAGCATAATCCTCGGAGCATATATCAAGCTGAAAAAAGGGGAGAAGGAGGCAATTGCCGCCCAGATGAAGCTTCTCAGCGAAAAGCGCATGAGCAGCCAGCCCCTTGATAAGCCCTCCGCAGGCAGCACCTTCAAGCGCCCTGCCACAGGTTATGCCGCAGCTATGATAGACGAATGCGGTCTCAAAGGTCTGCGCGTTGGCGATGCTCAGGTCAGCGAAAAGCATGCGGGCTTTGTTGTGAATTTGGGCAATGCTTCCTTTGCGGATGTGAAGGCCGTTATGGAAAAAGTTCAGGAAGAAGTTTTCTCCCACTTTGGCACCATGCTGGAGCCGGAGGTAAGGATTTTAGGCTGAAAGATATTTGATTTATGGAAATTTTGATTGTATCCGGAATGTCGGGAGCGGGAAAAAGCCGCGCTGCCGACATCCTTGAAGATCTGGATTTTTACTGTGTTGACAATCTGCCTGCGGCGCTTTTGCCCAAATTCGCAGAATTTTGTCTGGGAATGGGCGGACGCTATGAGAGACTGGCTCTTATTACGGATATAAGAGACAGAGGCGGACTGCAGGATATGATCTCCGCTCTTGATGAGCTTGAGAAGATGGACTGCGACCATCATATCCTTTTCGTGGAGGCGGACACCGCAACCATCGTCAAGCGCTATAAGGAAAGCCGACGCCCCCATCCCCTTCAGCAGGAGGTTATGGGCGTTGAGGCCGCTGTGCGCCTTGAAGCTGGCCGACTGGGCCCTCTCAGAGACAGGGCGGATTATATAATCAACACAAGCCACCTCACCTTGGGAAGACTTCAAAAGGAGATTTACCGTCTTTTCGTGGGCGACAGCTCCAAGAGAGCGCTGCAGGTTAATGTGATGAGCTTTGGCTTCAAGTATGGCCTGCCCATTGAGGCGGATATGGTTTTTGATGTTCGCTTTTTGCCCAATCCCTTTTATGACAGCGAGCTTCGTGGAAAAACGGGTCTGGACGCCGAGGTTCGGGATTATATATTCCGCCATGACGATTCAAAGGAGTTTCTCCAAAAGCTTGGAGAGCTTATAACCTTCCTTGTGCCCCGATACGTGGATGAGGGAAAGCATACTCTCACCATTGCCGTTGGCTGCACAGGCGGACGCCACCGCTCCGTGGCTGTTGCCGAAGCGCTGACGGAGCTTATCCGCTCTCTGGGTCAGAGCGCGGAAAATGTTCACCGCGATATAGATAAATGATGGAGGATTAAAATATGTCCTTTTCCGGCAACGCGAAGGCAGAAATCTGCCGCGCGGGCACTAACCGAAGCTGCTGCGCTGCAGCGGAGGCTTACGGCGTGCTCCTTTATGCCAACACTTTTTCCGCATCGGAAATAAAAATAATAACAGGCAGCGAGGAGTTTGCTCAGCATCTGCCCAAGCTTTGGAAAAAAGCCTTTGGGCTGAGCTTCGATGTGCTTCCTCCTGCGGAAAACAAGGGTAAGTTCATTTTCATAATGAATGACCCTGCCAAGATAGAGAAAATTTTTGAACGTTACGGCTATGATGCCAAAAGCACCCTTGTGCACCATATAAATCTTGGTGTGCTTGAAGATGAATGCTGCCGTGTGGCATTCATAAAGGGAGCATTTTTGGCCGGCGGCAGCATAACCGACCCTGAAAAGCGATATCATCTTGAGTTGGTCACCGACCACATGAATGTGAGCCGCGAGACATATTCCCTTTTGCTTGAGATGGGCTTCAGCCCCCATGACACCACCCGTGCCGGACACTACATTATATATTTCAAGCAGAGCGAGGCAATCGAGGACTTTTTCACCACCCTTGGCGCAGTCGGCTCCGCTATGGAGATAATGGAGACCAAGGTTGAGAAGGATATGCGCAATACGATAAACCGCAAGGTTAATTGCGACAGTGCAAATGCGGACAAAATTGTTTCCGCAGCCACTGCTCAGCTGGAAAAGATACGTTTTCTGGATAGGGAGATAGGCATTGATAATCTCCCTGCCGATTTGCAGGGCGTGGCATATCTTCGCATTGCAAATCCCGAAGCCAGCCTCAGCGACCTTGCCATGCTTTCCGACCCTCCCGTCAGCAAAAGCGGCATTAACCACCGCATGCGCAAGCTGATGGCCTATAATCCAGAGAAATAACTAATCTTTCGCAACAAACCAAGAAAGGACAAACCCATGGCTTTTGTTCATCTTCATGTTCATAGTGAATACAGCCTTCTTGACGGAGCCTGCCGAATTTCCGCCCTGCCGCAGCGGGCAAAGGAATTGGGACAGAGCGCGGTTGCAATAACCGACCACGGCGTTATGTATGGCGCTGTGGCCTTCTATAAGGCTGCCCAAAAAGCCGGGGTTAAGCCCATTATCGGCTGCGAGGTTTATGTTGCACCTGCAAGCCGCTTTGGAAGAGAACACGGCAGCGACGGCAATTATAGCCACCTTGTGCTGCTTTGCAAGAATGAGACAGGTTACCGCAACCTTTGCTATCTTGTTTCTGCAGGCTTCACCGAGGGCTTTTATATCAAACCCAGAATTGACTGGGAGCTTCTCCGTGACCACGCGGAGGGACTTGTCTGCCTCAGCGGCTGCGTTGCCGGCGAAATTCCCCAGAAAATACTCCGCGGCGACTATGAAGCCGCCAAGGCCAAGGCCATGGAACTGGACGCACTCTTCGGACGGGGAAATTTCTATCTTGAAGTGCAGGATCATGGCGATATAGACGAAAAGCGAGCCATGAACGGCTTGCTTCGCATAAACGAAGAAACCGGAATTCCCATAGTTCTCACAAATGACGCCCACTATATCAAAAAGAGCGAGGCTGTAAGCCAGGATGTGCTCCTTTGCATACAGACGGGCAAAAATCTGGATGAGCCGGGAAGAATGAAATTCCAGGGCGAGGAATTTTACCTCAAGAGCGAGGAGGAGATGGCGGCAATACTGCCAGAGCATCCCGAGGCGCTTGAAAACACCGCGTTAATTGCGGATATGTGCAATTTCGACTTCGAGTTTGGTCACTATCATCTGCCCGAATTCAAGCTTCCCGAGGGGGAGACAGATTCTGCGAGCTATCTCCGCAAGCTTTGCGAAGAGGGTTTTGCACGCCGCTACGGCATAAATACAGAGGTTCATACCCAGCTGGATTATGAGCTGAACATGATTGAGCGTATGGGCTTTGTGGATTACTTCCTCATAGTTTCCGACTTTGTAGGCTATGCCAAGAATAATGCTATCCCCGTTGGCCCGGGAAGAGGCAGCGCCGCAGGAAGTGTTGTTTCCTACTGCCTTGGCATCACCGATGTTGACCCCATAAAATATAGCCTCTATTTTGAGCGCTTTCTCAACCCCGAGCGTGTCAGCATGCCCGATATTGATATGGACTTCTGCATCCGCCGCAGAGGCGAGGTTATTGACTACGTCAACCGCAAGTATGGCTCCGACCATGTTGCCCAGATAGTCACCTTCGGCACTATGGCGGCCAAGAATGCCATCCGCGATGTTGGACGCGTTATGGGCGTAAGCTATGCGGAGACGGACGCGGTTGCAAAAGCCGTTCCCAACGCTCTCCATATCACTATAAGCGAATCGCTGCAGCTTTCCAAAGCTCTCAAGGAGCTTTATGAGGGCGAGGATAAAATAAAGAAGCTTGTGGATACCGCCAGAGATCTGGAGGGTATGCCCCGCCATGCTTCCACCCACGCGGCAGGCGTTGTTATAACAAAGCGCCCCGTTTATGAATATGTGCCTTTGGCAAAAAATGACGAAGCCGTTGTCACCCAGTATCAGATGACAACTCTTGAGGAGCTGGGTCTTCTCAAGATGGACTTCCTTGGCCTGCGCAACCTTACTGTGCTGGACGATGCTGTGCGCCTTGTGCGAAGAAACGAGCCCGATTTCGACATTGAAAAAGTGCCCGAGGACGACAAAAAGGTGTTTGAAATGCTGCAGGCAGGCCGCACCAGCGGCGTTTTCCAGCTGGAATCCAGCGGCATCACCGCCGTCTGCACAGGTCTCAAGCCCAAGAGCATTGAAGATATCACCGCTATTATAGCCCTTTACCGCCCCGGTCCCATGGACTCCATCCCCCGCTTCATTGAGTGCAGCGCAAATCCCGAAAAGATAAGCTATAAGCACCCAATGCTGGAGGATATTCTGGGCGTTACCTATGGTTGCATAGTCTATCAGGAGCAGGTTATTGAAATCTGCCGCCGTCTTGCAGGCTTCTCTTTGGGTCAGGCGGATATGATTCGCCGCGCCATGAGCAAGAAGAAAGAAGCGGAGATTGTCCGCGAGCGCAAGACCTTCATTTATGGCGACAGCGAGCGAAACATTCCCGGAGCGGTTGCCAAAGGCATACCCGAGGATGTGGCAGGCAGCATATATGATGAAATTCTGGACTTTGCAAACTACGCTTTCAACAAGGCTCACGCAGTCAGCTATGCAATAGTGGCTTACCGCACTGCCTATATGAAGGCTCATTATCCCAGAGAGTATATGGCCGCCCTCATCACCAGCGTTCTGGATAACTCCACAAAGGTTGCCGAATATATTAATGAGTGCCGCGATCTGGGCATCAGACTTCTGCCCCCCGATGTGAACGAATCCTTTGCGGACTTTTCCGTTGTGGGCAGCGACCTGCGCTTCGGCATGGCGGCTGTAAAGAATGTGGGTCGTGGCTTCGTTCGCGCCCTTGTGGGCGAGAGAGAACGAAACGGACGCTTCACAGCTTTTGATGAGTTCTGCCGCCGTATGTACGGTCAGGATATGAACCGCAGAGCCATTGAAAGCCTTATCCGTGCAGGTGCTTTTGACAGTATGGGTTATAAGCGCCGCGCCCTTTTGCAGGTGCTGGACAGCGTTATTGACGGCATTGCCAGCGCAGGCAGAAAAAATATAGAAGGCCAGTTTGACCTCTTCGGCATGAGCGAGGAAGAAGGCGGCGTGGCAGCCGAAAAGCTGCGCCTGCCGGAAATTGACGAATTCTCCCTCCGTGAAAAGATGAGCATGGAGCGGGAGATGACAGGTCTTTACCTCAGCGGACATCCCATGGATGAATACAGAGAGCTGGCAAAGAAAATGGGCGCTGTGAAGATAGGAACAATTTTGGAGGCCCACGAAAACGGCTCCGGAGACGGCAAATATGCCGACGGACAGTATGCCACGGTCTGCGGCGTTGTAAGCTCCCACAAGACCCGAGCAACCAAGAATAATTCCATGATGGCCTACGTCACCTTGGAGGACGACAGCGGCTTTATGGAACTTATCTGCTTCCAGAAGGCGCTGGATAACGGCGGCGCTCATATTAAGGATAACGCTGCGCTCACCGTTCGCGGACGCATATCCGTTCGCGAGGACAAAGAGCCTCAGCTTATGGTGGATACCATTCGCCCCCTCACCGATGCTGTGCTTCCCATGCCTATGGAAGCCACAGTTAAGCGGGAGAAGAAGCTTTATCTCAAGCTCAATAGCACGGACGAGAAAACACTTCGCCGCATAGAGATAATCCTGCAGATGTTTGAGGGCAAAGATACTATGATTCAGTATTTTGCGGACATAAAGAAGCAGCGCAGCTGCCCCTGCCTTGTCCATCCGGCATTTGTGAAAGAACTCAAGGAACTCCTCGGAGAGGAAAATGTCGTAGTTAAATAAATAAAAAAGCACACCGTCTTCAGGCGGTGTGCCTTTTTTATTTATGGTGTGCCTTGATGGCAAAACTCAGGCAACAAGTTCCACGGTGTAACCAGCTTCTCTGAGAGTATGCACAAGGCCGCCTTCTGCAAGCAGATGGGCAAGACCCACGGCGAAGAAAACGGTTTCTCCGCTTTCCAGATATCCAACTGCCACATTATGCATTATGGCGTTTCGGTCGGTCTCCATCGCCTTAATATATTCTTCGTAGAGGGGGAGCTCCTCTTCGCTGATATCTTCGTCCTCGCTTCTCATTTCCTCGGTAAGGACAGCCTCATCGCCCTGGCACCAAAGCTCGAAGAGCTCTTCAACTTCGGCGGCATACTCGGCGCGGTCATATTCAACAGCTTCACGAAGGAGAAGCTCCTGCAGCTCATCGCTACGGCCGTAAAGGGCGTTCAGATGAGCGCCAAGCTCTTCCACCTCGCGAATTTCAATGCCCTTTTCCTCCGCAAGAGCAAGCAGACGCATATCAACACCCTTTGCGGCGGAGATCCGGCTGCCGCCGGAGATATAGGCGCTTTCAATTGTCGAAGCTATGGCCGCGGCCTTCATATACTTTGTGGTGTCGGCAGCATAGCCTCCGCAGGCACGCAGCATATCAATGGCGCTCTCATAAAGCTCGGGAGATATGTGATCTTCGAGTGTGCTGAGATCGGAGTACATGTAAGCATTTATATATGCTTCCAGCAATTCGGGATCATTCTCTATTGCATTTTCCATATTGTTGATGTCTATTTCAACGGCGAGGGCGTCGGAGCCTTCCAGCGCGGTATAAATGCTTTCGGGGAGATAGGCGCTGCGCTCATCACCTGCGTGAATGGTGCCCAGAAGCCACATTTCCTGGCCGTCCTGACCGCTGACTTTATAAAACAGGGGAGTTGCCTTATTTTCGGGTTCGGCCTCCTCCGGCTTTTCTCCGAAGACTGCTTCGTAAGCGCTTCGGCTTGCAAAGTCGCACTCCACATAATGGTTGAGGGTTATAGGATAGCTAATAGCGCCGCCGTAATGACGGCCTGCATATTCCAGACCGTAGCTTACGGGAAGAAGGCTGTCGGCATCAAAGGAGAGCCAGCCAATATAGCTGTCGGTTTTATAGTCAGTGGATATGGAGTCCAGCGCCTGCGCATCGCCGAAGATATAGTCGCAGATGATGGCCTGGGTGCGTTCGCCCAGTTCCTCACTCGGCGCAAACTCCATGTAATAATAGCCGTTAAGCTCCCGAAGCTCTATAGAACCCAGCATCTCGGGAGAAAACATGTATTCGGTCAGCACAATGGAAAGGTCAAGCTCATCCAGAGAAAGAGCTTCCTCTGAGGTTTCGCCCTCCGCATTCATGGTATAAATACCGTCCTTATAGTTGGCGGTATAGCCCCATTCATCGCCGCCGTTTGCTGTTGCGATTACGGTGGACAATTCCTCTTTGAACTGAACATCCTCGCCTGTGCCCCAGGAATTTATAGTCAGCTGATTGGTGAGAACAACGTTGCCCGCTGTAACGGTATAAACCGTGTAGCTGGAGCTGGTTTGGGCGGGGCTTACTGCCGCTGTCATGGACGCCCGGTCAAAAAGCTCCGCAATGCGAATATCCTCAAGTTCTGCCATATCCGAGCTAAGCGGTACAAAGACACGAAGATCATCGCCTGTTTCGAAGGATTCCACTTCAAGACTTATATTTATGTTTACATCCACAGCGCCCTGTTCATAGGAGGCTTCGTAGCTGAGGAGGCTTATATTGCCGTCGCTGAGCTGTGCGCGGGCTTTTGCAGAGATAAGCTCTGCCCCGTCTCCAAGCCAGCTTTCTCCGCGGTTGGGATCTTCAAAGACAAGCTCCTCACCCTCAAGTTTGACGGAGGAGAAATTATCTGCCTCAAAAAGACGCAGCCGGTAAAGGCTTTCCATATAATCCTCGGCGCTGACAGGACTGAAATAGGAACTGTTAAAATAAACTTTTCCGCCGTAGAAAACATATTCGTAGCTATACTCATGACCGCAAAAGCTTCTGTCCTGCACTCTGCGGATTATTGGACTTTCTCCCTGCAGATCCTGAGCATAAAAAGTCTCGCTTATGGTCTCGGGGAGGCTGATGCCGCGAACAGTGCGCTCCAAATCAACATTCACTTTGGCCCGCAGTCCATCTGCAGAGGACAAGGCATCCATGGCGGCCTCAAATTCCTCCAGCGCAAGCTCTGTGGGATTGGGAGTCGGTGTGGGTGTGGGCGTGGGCGTTGGTGTTGCCTCGGGTGTGGGTGCGGCTGTGCCGCAGGCGCACATGGCAAGAAGCATCGCCGCGCAAAGGAGCAAGCTTATTATTCTTTTCATTTTGCTGCTGTTTCCTTTCTTTAGATTTTAATTTGCCACATAGATTGATAATAATATAAATCTATTTTGCATTTCTGTCAATCGCTTTCATAAGTGCTGCGCACCGGCGGCTTTTTGCAGCGCGGAGCAGTGGTCGCGCCCTACGAGCTTTGCGTTTTCTCCTGTAGGGAACGGTTTTGACCGTTCCGAAAACATACCGATGGACAATCCCTCCGCCTCACATTCGTTCGGCACCTCCCTTTACACAAGGGAGGCTTTTTGCACACACCACTAAATCCTCTACAAATGCGACTTAGAAAATACAAAATATTGTGATTTATCCTCTTGCGTTCCTACATAATATAGTGTATAATCAAAATCCGGCACGACATAATTAACCACTATATATAGATATCCTTGAAAACGAGAGGTACAAGATGAAGATAATAAAGAGAAACGGAAGCGAAGAGACTTTCGTATGGCAGAAAATTAGCGCAGCTATTGCCAAGGCCAACGAGGCCGCAGGCGGCAACGAGCTTACAAATGAACAGATAGATGCCATCGCTCTGCGCATTGAGTGCTATTGCGAGGAACTTGGACGCGCTCTCAGCGTTGAAGAAATTCAGGAGCTTGTTGAAACCGAGATTATTGGCGCAGGTGCAGCGGAGACCGCAAAGCGTTATATCCGCTATCGTTTCACCCGCAATCTGGCTCGCCGCGCAAACACCACCGATAACCAGATCCTCAGCCTTATCGAGTGCAACAACGAAGAGGCAAAGCAGGAAAATGCCAATAAAAACCCCATCATCAACTCCACTCAGCGCGACTATATGGCAGGCGAAGTCAGCAAGGATCTCACCCGCCGCATTCTGCTGCCCGAGGAGATAGTCAAGGCTCACGACGAAGGCATTATCCACTTCCACGATGCCGATTATTTTGCTCAGCATATGCATAACTGCGACCTCGTTAACCTTGAGGACATGCTCCAGAACGGCACCGTTATCACCGGAACTCTTATCGAGAAGCCCCATAGCTTCTCCACCGCCTGCAACATCGCAACCCAGATTATTGCTCAGGTTGCCTCCAACCAGTATGGCGGACAGAGCATCTCCCTGACCCATCTTGCTCCTTTCGTTGACGTCAGCCGCAAGAAGATCCGCAGAACCGTTGAGGAAGAGATGAAGGCTGTCGGCCTTGACTGCAGCGAAGAGCAGCTTTCCACCCTCACCGAAAAGCGCCTGCGCGATGAGATAAAGAAAGGCGTTCAGACCATTCAGTATCAGGTCGTCACCCTTCTCACCACCAACGGACAGGCTCCCTTCATCACCGTGTTCATGTATCTTGGCGAGGCCAAGAACGAGCAGGAGAAGAAGGACCTTGCCCTCATCATTGAGGAGACCCTTCTCCAGCGTTATCAGGGCGTTAAGAACGAGACCGGCGTTTGGGTAACTCCCGCTTTCCCCAAGCTCATCTATGTTCTTGAGGAGCAGAACATCACTCCCGATTCCCCCTACTGGTACCTCACCGAACTTTCCGCCAAGTGCACCGCAAAGCGCATGGTTCCCGACTATATCAGCGAGAAGATGATGCTCAAGCTGAAGGTTGACAAAAACGGCGAAGGTCACTGCTATACCTGCATGGGCTGCCGCAGCTTCCTCACCCCCTATGTTGACGAAAACGGCAAACCCAAGTATTACGGCCGCTTCAATCAGGGCGTTGTCACCATCAACCTTGTTGACGTTGCCCTTTCATCCGGCGGAGATATGGAAGGCTTCTGGCGCATCTTTGATGAGCGCCTCGACCTTTGCTACAGAGCTCTGATGTGCCGCCATGAAAGACTCAAGGGTACTCTTTCCGATGCCGCTCCCATTCTTTGGCAGCACGGCGCACTTGCCCGTCTTGAAAAGGGCGAGCCTATCGATAAGCTCCTCTTCGGCGGTTATTCCACCATTTCTCTGGGCTACGCAGGTCTCTATGAGTGCGTCAAGTATATGACCGGCCTCAGCCACACCGACTCCGAAGCTACTCCCTTCGCTCTTGAAGTTATGCAGTATATGAACGATAAGTGCAAGGAGTGGAAGTCAAAGCACAATATCGACTTCTCTCTCTACGGCACTCCTCTGGAGTCCACCACTTATAAATTCTCCAAGTGCCTCCAGAAGCGCTTCGGAGTTGTTCCCGGCGTTACCGACAAGGCATATATCACCAATTCCTACCATGTCCATGTCACCGAGGAAATCGACGCTTTCACCAAGCTCAGCTTCGAAAGCAAGTTCCAGGCTCTCTCTCCTGGCGGCGCCATCAGCTATGTTGAAGTTCCCAACATGCAGCAGAATATCAAGGCCGTGCTTCAGATCATCCGCTACATCTATGACAACATTATGTACGCTGAGCTGAACACCAAGTCCGACTTCTGCCAGGTTTGCGGCTTCGACGGCGAGATAGGCATCGTTGAGGATGACGGTAAGCTGGTTTGGGAATGCCCCAACTGCCATAACCGCAATCAGGACAAGATGAATGTTGCCCGCCGCACCTGCGGTTACATCGGCACCCAGTTCTGGAATCAGGGCAGAACTCAGGAAATCAAGGAGCGCGTGCTCCATCTGTAAAGAAATCCCCTCGAAGTAAAGGGCTTTTGCCCTTTACTTCGATTTTTCTAAGAGGTTATCTATGAATTACGGCAATATTAAATATTTCGATATAGCCGATGGTCCCGGAGTGCGCACAACGCTGTTTGTCTCCGGCTGCAGCCACCATTGCCCCGGCTGCTTCCAGCCCGAAACATGGGAATTTGACTTCGGCAGACCCTACACGGCTGAGACCGAGGAGGAGATAATTGCCTCCCTCGCTCCCGACTATGTGGACGGGCTCACCCTCCTTGGAGGCGAGCCTATGGAAAAGGTGAATCAGCGGGCTCTGTTGCCTTTGGTGAAAAAGGTGAGGGAGCTTTATCCTCAGAAGGATATCTGGTGCTACACGGGATACACTCTGGAGACCGAGCTTCTGCAGCCCTCCCGCGCCCGCTGCGAGGTCACCGATGAGCTTCTCAGCTTAATCGATGTGCTCGTTGACGGAGAATTTATCGAGGCGCAGCGAGATCTGACTCTTCTTTTCCGCGGCAGCCGCAACCAGCGCCTTATCGACCTGCCCGCAACTTTGAAAAAGGGCGAAACCGTACTTTGGGAGAATTGATAGCTTATGGCCGCTTTTGATGAACTTTGGCCGGGAGGCCCCCGCTTCAAGCAGCAGGAGGGATCTTTCCGCCTTTCCACCGACTCCGTGATGCTTGCTCACTTTGTTTCCGGCATCCGCGCCAACAAGGTGCTTGATATAGGCTGCGGCGCAGGTGTGCTCACCGTTTTGCTCAGCCACGCAAGAGCAGGAGCAAAGGTGGAGGGCGTTGAAATTCAGGAGGAATCCGCTGCCCTCAGCCGCGAGAATATGGAAGCAAACGGCTTTGAGCCCTCAGCAATAATCCACGGAGATATAAGAGAATACCGCGATTTTCTGAAAGCCGGGGACTACGGCCTTGTGGTTTCCAACCCTCCTTATTTTCCCGTGGACAGCGGCTATAATGCCCCTGCTGACAGCCGCGCCATAGCCCGTGACGAGCGCTGCCTCAATCTCAATGAGCTTTGCGAGGCGGCAAAATATCTCTGCCGTTGGGGCGGAGCTTTCGCCCTTGTCCACAGACCCGAAAGACTTTCGGAGATTTTCTGCGCTCTGACGAAGCACGGTCTTGAGCCCAAGCGATTGCGTATGGTACAATACAAGGCAGGGCATGCTCCCAATCTTGTGCTTATCGAAGCGCGCCGAGGCGGCAAAAGCGGTCTCAACATAGAAAAGCCCCTCATTCTCTGCAATGCCGACGGCAGCGACAGCGAAGAGGCCAAATTGATCTATCACAGATAGGAGAAAGCGATGGCAGGAATTTTATATCTTGTGGGCACACCTATTGGAAATCTCGGTGATATGTCCTCCCGCGCCCTTGAAACTCTCAGCAGCGTGGATTTCATAGCCGCCGAGGATACCCGCGTCACTTTGAAGCTTCTCAACCGCTTCGAAATAAAAAAGCCCCTTATCTGCTATTTTGAACATAATCGCGCCGAGATGGGCGAAAAGCTTCTCAGCCGCCTTATGGCGGGGGAAAGCTGCGCCCTTGTCACCGATGCGGGCATGCCCGCCATCTCCGACCCCGGCGAGGACATAGTCCGCCAGTGCGCATTGCACGGCATCACTGTCTGCGCCATTCCCGGACCCAGCGCCTGCGTCACCGCCCTTGCAATGAGCGGTCTGCCCACCCAGCGTTTTTGCTTCGAGGGCTTCCTTTCCACCACCAACAAAAGCCGCCGCGAGCATCTTGAGCAGCTTGTGGGAGAAAAGCGCACCATGATTTTCTATGAAGCTCCCCATAAGCTTATGCGCACCCTCAGCGACTTCCTCCAGTATTTCGGCGACAGACAGATTGCTCTCTGCCGCGAGATGACCAAAATTCACGAGGAGGTTATCCGCTGTTCCCTCACTGCCGCCATTGAGCATTTCACCGCAACTCCTCCCAAAGGCGAGTTTGTGCTGGTTATTCAGGGTGCGCCCGAGGAAGAACCTCAGCAGCTTAGCCAAGAGGACGCTCTTGAAGTTGTGGAGCGCTACCGCGCAGAGGGAATGAGCCTTAAGGAGGCCTGCAAAAAGGCCGCCGCAGAAACGGGCTTTTCCAAAAACGAGCTTTACTCCATGGCTCTTGAAAAGTGAACAACAAAAAGTCCCGATGCCTGAGCATCGGGACT
>JAZQVC010000050.1:0-32561 GCA_045631645.1 Oscillospiraceae bacterium | reverse complement strand
GGAGGCAGGCAGTCGCTTGCGTTCGGTTTTGGCTGCGCTTTCCTGCCGGGAGTCCAGGAGATCCAAAGTTTCCCCGCCAGATAATCCCGGTAGGATGCTTCGTCCAGAACAAATGTTCCCCAATAGGTTGTTACAATGTATTCAGCGCCGTTTTTCATGGTTTTTTACTCCTTTTTTGTCGTCTCTCCCGAAAAATAGGCGCAAAAATACTCGTCGCGAGACGAGTCATATCCTATCGTACAAGCTTTGGCACCTTTCTCTCCGGGAGGTTGCCGTGCGGTCATCGGGCTTGTCCCTCGCGCATCTCTTATAGGTTATGATTAAATTGTAACAGCGCTGCCAACAGGCGGAGCAACAGACCTCGACATATCTGCTGCCTGATTTCATTATACACGAAAAGGAAAATTTGTCAAATCAGGCAGCAGATATGCCAGGAGTTCGAATCTCTTAGGGCGTGCCAAGAAACCCCGGAACGAAAGTTCCGGGGTTTACTTTTTTAATCTCAGTGTGATTTTAGTCGGGTCGCACTAATTGTTTCCCGCTGCGGCGAAAAGTGTTTCAATGTTAAATACAAAGCCCTGATGGCAGATTAATCGCAAAAATAATCTTGGTTGATATTTCAGCCTGAACATCAGTAGGGAGCGGCTTGGAATTTAGTGCCGGAAAGCAGGAAGGGACATCATAAGTGTGTGGATTATTACATTATTTAACATTTTTGTTTATATGGAAATTCCTGCTTGAACGCCTATATACCTTATGATACAATACAGACGTGAATCCGGCGAAATGCCCGGTTTCAAAACTGATTTGCAGATATAGACTGCATTAATTATTTAGGAGGACTGAAATGAAAAAACTCATTGCCCTGCTTCTTGTCATGATTATGGCTCTTGGCCTTGTGGCCTGCGGCGGACAGACTCCCGCAGCACCTGCCGAGCCTGTTGAGCCCGCAGCACCCGCTGAGCCCGTCGAGCCTGCTGAGCCCGCTGAGCCCAGCGATGTACTCGCACCCGAATTCACCAATATCAACTTTGACTTTGCTGATCAGATCGCTGCCGAGAAGGCAGCTACTGCTCTGGTACCCGCTGCTCTTGAGATCCCCCTGAGCGTTGCCGATGCCAAGGGTGCCACCGGCGTACAGCTGGTTGCTTCTCTGGATGCGGAAAAGGTCGACGACTATTATCTGAATGCTCTGGTCGCTGGCCATGAGCTGGTGTTCTCTGCTGAAGGCGAGATCGTTTCTGCTGCCAGCAGCGTATCCGGCGAACTGAGCGTGGTTGACAACACCGTCACTGTGATTCCCGCTCCCATCAATGCAACTACCCCTGTAGATGAAGTCATCACCATTACTCTGGCCGATGGCAACGTTTACAATGTTCATACCCTCAACGAACTGCTTCCTGGCATCAATGTTGCCGTCGCAAATGTTGACGAAGCCAATGCCGGTATTTACCATTTCTCCATTGATAAGTTCCTCCTCAGTGTTGACACCAATGGAGAGCTGGTCTACTACCGCAACATGGGCAGCGTAGGCGAACTTATGATTGATAACTGGTGCAAGCACATTACCGCTGATGGTGTTTTCTACTCCGTTTTTGTTGAACTCAAGCTCGAATACCGCAATGCCAACGGTGGCTTCTCCAGCGGCATGTATCTCGTTATGGACGAGAACTACACCGACATCGAGCAGGCAACCCTGCTTCCCAACACCGATGAGAACCACACTCACGGCGAAGGCTACCTTGACCAGCATGAATTCCGGATTCTCGGCAAGGGTCACTACATGAACCTGAGCTACACCCCCCTCTTCGTTGAAAACATTCCCGCCGGCGGAATTGACGGCGGCAACACTGGCTATGTTTGGGCTGGTATTTTCCAGGAAGTTAAGGACGGAGTTGTCCTTCACGAGGTCAACACTGTTGATTTCCCCATGCTCTATGATTCCTCTGTTGAAACCAATAACTATGCAGAAAGCACCGACCAGGGCGTAGAAGTTGACCTCAACGGTACCATGACCTTCTCTCTGGCTGATGGTTGGCAGGACTATGTACATATCAACAGCCTTGACTATGTCCTCGATGCCGAGGGCAATGTTGCCAAGGTTCTGGTTTCCATGCGTAATCAGTGCGCAGTCTACCAGTTCGACATGGCTACCGGCGCAATCGATTGGATCCTCGGCGGCAAGGCCAGCACCCTGAGCGGCTACGAGGAGTTCACCTCTGTCCGCACTGACCACAAGAATGTCGAGTTCAACGCTCTGTCCTATGCACAGCACTATGCCCGTTACCTCAACAAGAACGAAGACGGCACTATGGACGGCGATCCCGAAGTCAGCGTATTCGACAATCAGACTGGTATGGCTCCCTTCTTCCTGAAGATGCCTGTTCCTACCAAGACCCGCAGCTTCAAGGCTGCCATCGATGTGGCTGCAAAGACCGCCACTGTATACGACGTCATCAACGGTACCGACCTGGATAAGCTGTCCTCCGGCTACCACAACGCCAGCCACTGCGGCAGTGTTGATTACTTCAATGACAATTCTGTTCTTTTCGGCTGGGGTCTCCACGCCGTTGTTGATAACATCGGCGCATTTGCTCCCCACGGCACTATGAGCGATATCGGTTTCGAAGACCTTCGCATGGGCAGCCGCCCCGTATTCACCGAGTACGATATGGAAAATGGCGAGATCAGCTTCGAACTCTATGTCACCAGAAATCCCCTGTTTGCTGCTCACGAGGGCCTGTTCTCCTATCGCACCTACAAGACTGCAAACTGATCTGAAGAATAAATAGGGATAAAATAGCATTGTACTGAGGCAGAGTGGCGCAGCATAAACTGCGTCACTCTGTTTTAATTGCTAAAGCATAACCACCGCAGGTGGTTTTCTTTATACCTTGACTTGACAATTCAAGCCTTTGCTGATACTGTCGCTCCGCTTGGGTCGGTGAGTATGTTTTCTTTGTTTGATTCCGTTTTAGTTCCCGGCTGATCGTAGAAGCCGATCGCCTTAGGAAAGCTGCAATTGCGCGGATGCTTTTTCCCTCTCCGCGCATATACAGTATACTTTCTCGCTCTCCTATGAGAGGGGACTAGATAACCACGGTCAACTAGCTTTTGGAACTAATCGCGGTAGGTTGATGTCGCCATTCCGATGGACTCTCTAACCGCAGCGGGTGAAAGCGCAAGAGTAAAATTGTCTGCATTGGATGTTAAATACAGATAGAGCATTAATGCGTGCGCTCCCAAGTCACACGCCGCACGCTGCCAATTGTCATTTTTAATGCCCAGAAAAGGCTACTGGGCAGGCCATCTATGAATGTGAATCATTCGTTGATTCGGATAGGTGATAGGCATAGTCGCCATCCTTTCATATAAATACTGAAAAGTGAGGTTTTGCCTCACTTTCTAAATATATTATATCAAAAAAATTATGTAAAATCAAAAAAGGCGCCCCGCAGCTAAATAAAAAGATACCGCCGTTTCACCTTCTGGAAACAGCGGTATCAGTTTCTTTTCATATTTCACGAAGCATCCCTCTCTGCTGCAGGAGTCTGCTCTTCGGCGGTGGGGAAGTCGGTAATGTTGTTCTGCTTAGCAACCTTGCCGAAGTTAGCAATCTCAGGATATTTTGCGAGGAACCACTTCTTGATAACCGGATAACGGAAAGCTTTGCTATGGCACTGGGTAATCAGGCGCAGCTCGTTATACTCTTCAAGAACTGCTTCTCTGGTTTCATCGCTCTCATGAGTGATAATGTAGTCTTCCATGTACTGATAAGTCAGACCTTTATAGCTTATCATCGTCATGAGCGGCGATATACTTTTCCATGTATTCGTAAGTCAGACCCCTATCTGAAAAGCCAGAGCAAGCTCAATATTATCCATTACTCCGTCGCTGTTGAAATCAAACACCCCGGCAAAAAGCTCATACATTTCTGTTCCTCCTTTTTCAACGCATATAGCCTTTCACCAATTTTGCGATAACTCCCAGTGGTATAAAAATTATTGGTAAAACTACAAGAGCTATTGCTATCATAATTTTTTCCTCCCTTTTCTTTATGTTTCCGATTTTACTCCTCCACCTGTCCCATAATCGGGACATTTGCTCTAAAAGACAAACAAAAAGTTCGCCGCGGAAAATCCGCAGCGAACTTTTTATTTTGAGCTTCCCAGTTCGTTCCAAAGGGTAAAGCCCAGTATGAGAATACCGCCTATTATCTGGGGCAGACTTATAGCCTCGCCCAGAACGAACACAGATGCCAGAACCGCCACAAGAGGGTCTGCATAGCTGAGTATTGCGGCCTCCTGACCGCTCACATCCTTGAGGGCGGAAAAATAAAGGCAGTAGCAAACGCCTGTATGTATTAAGCCAACCACTCCCAGAAGAACATAGCCTCTTGCGTCCACAGCGGCAAGGCTGAATCCCTCCGTCAGAACCACATAAGGCGCAAGCACAATCGCAGATGCAACAAACTGCAAAAAGGTGCGCTGGATGCCGTCCACACCCTTTATGAATTTATTGCTGATAACAACAAAGGCATAAAAGAAGGCCGCGGCAAGGCCGAAAGCAATACCCTTTATATGGCTGCCGCCGCCCATATCTCCAAGGCCGGTTATAAGCACTATGCCGAGAGTGCTCATCACAAAGCACAGCCACTTTTTTGCACCCATCCTCTCCTTAAAAAGCAGAGGGCAGGCCAGAATTATTATAACAGGTGCGAAATAATAACTGAGAGTTGCCACTGACACAGTGGTATATTTATAGGCCTCAAAAAGCAATATCCAGTTTATTCCCAGCGCCGCTCCCGAAACGAGCAGGGCAGGCAGCTGGCGTCCCAATGAGCGGAAAGGTATCTTTTTCCCTCCCACAAGGAGGTAAAGACCGATAAGCACCGCCGCTATCACCGCCCGGCTCAAAGAAAGCTGGGCAGAAGAGAGGGGAATATTGCGGACAAATATTGCAATGGTGCCGAAGATTACCATCGAGAGGGCTATCATCAGCCTTGGTTTAATAGAAGCTTTCATAAGGGGAGGAATTCTCCAAAGAATTATTGTACATAATTAAGGTCGTATTCGGCTATATACATTTCGTCATATTCATAACTACAGTAAACAACCATAAATCTATATTGGCCCGATTCTGCAGGAAGGGTGTTATATTCACCTCTATCCATATTATAGAACAGATAAGCATCATAGGCATTTAGCACATTCGTATCTTCACAAATGCCTTTCAGGCTGCTGGGCACATAATCTAACCAAAGTTCGTCGGTGGCTTCTTTGATTGCGTAGACGTCATTGTTATGGAAGTATAGATATCCGTAGTAATAAACAAAGAAATCATCGTAAGCATCGTTATAATAATAAAGGTCGCTATCATAGGGCTGGGATATATCCATTCCCAAGGCAGCCTCAATCTTTGCCTCGACTACCTCAAACTGCGGGCCATCGTCCGCCACCTCATATTGAGGAATATATCTTGAACCATAGCTGAGAGTAAAGCTAAGAATCAGTATCACAGCCGCAGCTACCAGAGTATTTTTTCGTCCTTCTCTTTTGCCCAAAAACGCTATGATCAGCCCATATACCATAGATATAACGGGCACAGAGCATACCAGAATCATGACAGATATGATTTCCGTTGGAGCTTCAATCAAAGCGCCCATAATAATCAATGCGCCAATAGGAAGAGCAACAATGCTCATCACAAGCAGAACTATTGATATTATTCTGAGTGGTATCGAGGCTTTTGTCCTTTCATTTCTGCGCTGTTTCACCGCTTTAGCTTCAAGGGCACTTAAAAGAAGCGAGTCCTCCGCAATCCCTCGTAAAGGAATTATCAGGTAGGAATTATTGAAATAGGGCAACAAAAGCTTGTCTGTCCGAATGCAAAATGTAGCATCATCGTAGAAATAGCTGCACTCCGACATCCGTTTTTCCCCTTCCCAGGTGCTAACGCTAACTCTGTCCCGAAAAACGCAATATTCAAACCTGCGGCGTGAAAACAGATCAAGGCTTTTTCTGTTTTGTTTCGCAAGAGGAGCAAGCGGACTTAGACAAATGGCAAGATAGACGAAAGCCATTATAAAACCAACTGTTGCGACGGTGTCAAGACCTACATATTTGAATGCAATGCCAACGACAAAAAATATTATGCAAAACACAAGTTGTGTTTTCAGCCATCTCCGCCTATTGCACTTAAACCCCGCCTTTGCCTCTGCTTCCTCTATTTTCAAGTCATAAATCTCTGCCGGCAGTTCTGTTTCCGGAAAATGCTCCCGAAGCTGGCAAAGCTCGTCCTTATCCGGCAGCTGTGTTCCAAACTCCCAGTTTGAAACCACGCTCTCATCCACGGAAAGCAGTTCGCCGAGGGCTGCGCAGCTTAACTCCTTCTCACGGAGCAAGAGGCGAATATCGTCGCTGAAACTCATTATGCTATCTCCTCTCCAAGGGTTTTATAGTGTAATTATTATATCACACTATGCCAACACATCACAACAAATTATTGCCGAGATGCACGTTACCGTGCTATTATTTCAAAAAGCCCTGTTGAAGGAGGCTATGCCATGTATGTTTCCCTCTCCTCCGGCACAAAGGACAACATTCTCAAAGCTGTGCGCTTTGAGAGGCCGGACTATATCCCCATGACATTCCACATAAACGATGCCTGCTGGCAGGCCTATCCCCATGAGGAGCTTTGGCAGCTTATGGAGACCCACCCCTTCCTTTTCCCCGGTTTTGAGGTTCCTAAAGGGGAATTTAAGCCCGTTTTCGCCCCCAATGCCAGACAAGCCGATCCCTACACCGACTCTTTCGGCTGCCTTTGGGAAACCTCCACCGACGGAATTGTGGGCTCCGTTCACCGTCACCCTCTTGATGACTGGGGCAAATGGAGCCGCTACACCTTCCCCGACAGCGAGAAAACCGACGGTCTTTTCCCCATAGATTGGGTTGCCTTCGAGGCGGAAGCCGCCGCAAAACGCGCCGCGGGAGAAATGGTTTACGGCGATCTGCGCCACGGCCACAGCTTTTTGCAGCTATGCGACCTTAGAGGCTACGAGAATCTGCTGATGGATATGATTGACGAAGAGCCCCTCCTCGATGAGCTCATAGAGCGTCTTGAGCAGTTCAACCTTGCCCAGATTAAACACTTTATCCGCGCAGGCGTTGATATGGTGCGCATCCCCGAAGATCTTGGAATGCAGCATGGCCCCATGCTCCGCCCCGAGGACTTCCGCCGCTATATAAAACCCAGTTATCAGCGCCTTATGGCTCCCTTGCGCAAGGAGGGCATCCCCATACACATGCACTCCGACGGAGACATCCGCCTTCTCTGCGACGATATAATCGAGGGCGGCGTGGATGCGCTGAATTTGCAGGATCTGGTGAACGGCATAGACTGGATATCCGACCGTTTCCGCGGAAAAACCTGCATAGATCTGGATATTGACAGACAGAAGATAACTCCTTTCGGCACGCCGGCGCAGATTGATGCTCTTATTCGCGAGGAAGTTGAAAAAATCGGCTGCAAAGAGGGCGGCCTTATGATGATATACGGTCTCTACCCCGGAGTGCCTTTGGAAAATGTGAAGGCGCTGATGGACGCAATGGAGAAATACGCCTTTTACTATAGCGGCTGAAAAATTGCTAAAAAAAGCCACCGACTTAAGTCGGTGGCTTTTCTCGTTTTTAGGGAAGGGTTTTGCCGGAGGCGCGGTAAAGCTCATACCACTCGGGACGGGTGAGGCATATATCCGCAGCCTTTGCAATTTCGCGCAGATGCTGGGGATTTGTTGTTCCGGCAATCGCCTGAATTTTTGCGGGATGGCGCAAAAGCCATGCAGCTGCAACCGCAGCTTTGGTGACGGAATATTTTTCCGCAAGGCGCTGAAGGACAGCGTTCAGCTCGGGATAATCGGGATTTTCAAGGAAGGAGCCTCCATGGAGGCTTATCTGCAAAATGGACCAAGCCTGAATCCCCATGCCCTTGCACTGGGCATAGTCCAGAAGGCTTCCATCGCGCATAAGAGAGGCATTTTCCATCATATTAACATGGATGCCTGCATCGATGGCGGGAGAATGGGCAAGGCTCATCTCCACCTGATCCACGATTATATCCTGCTTAACGCAGCGTTTGAGGTTTTCAATCTGTCCCGGATTCATATTGGAAACGCCGAAATGACGCACCTTGCCGCTGCTTTGAAGCTCATCAAAGGCTCTTGCAACCTCCTCAGGCTCAACGAGAGCATCGGGGCGGTGGAGCAACAGAATATCGATGCTGTCCACTTTCATGCGGCGCAGACTCTGCTCCGCACTTTCGATGATATGCTCATAGGAGCTATCATAGTAGCCACGGCAAATGCCGCATTTTGTCTGGATAATGAACTTATCCCGAAGATGGGGAGCCATATCCATAACCTGACCGAAAATAATCTCCGCAGGAGTTTTCTTCGCATAGATATCCGCATTATCCACGAAGTTGATGCCCTCTTCAAGAGCGGTCTCCAAAAGAGCGCACATCTCCTCCGCACCATGGGCGCTGGCGCGCATAAGTCCAAGAGCTATGCGGGAAGCAGAAAGATTGCTGTTTCCAATATTACTATACTGCATACTTACCCCTTAATCACCGAAGGTGAGAACATCTTTATACTTTTCCTTAAAAAGACCGTATACGCTGAGCAGGGTTTCCTCGTCCTCTATGGGAAGATAGTTTTCATCGTCCTCGCTGACGGGTTCTATCTCCATTATGACGATTTCTGCGCTTTCGCTTTCTGCAGGGAGAAGGAAAATATACTCTTTTCCCTCAAACTCTATAACATCAAGATATTCAAATTTAAGTTCGTTGCCCTGTTCATCGGTAAGAGTAAGAATGTTAGATTCTTCTTCAGGAAGCTTTTTGTTGTCCATAAGCTGCTCTCCTTTTCTATATGTATAAATATAATATAACCTCCAATTCCCCGTCCGTCAAATATATCTTGTTGTCCATTCTGCGCCATGATATAATATATTATCTGAAGGAAAGGAGCGCAAAACATGCTTACACTCAAGGAAAACTTTTTTGAGACCTGGCACAAAGGCAAACCCGATGCATTTGTTAACTCCTGGGAGGTATTCCCTCAGGTTTGGGATCCTGTATTCTTCTTCATGTCTCCCGTTGCCCCCGGGGGCACCGCCGTCACTCCCCACGGAGTAACCCTCGAATGGCGCGCCGACGAACCCGGCGTAATGCCCATCACCACCCCCGACAAGCTGGTATGCCCCGATGCTGCGGAGTGGAAAAAATATGTTAAACTCCCCGACATGAGCAAAGTTGAGCTGGACTGGACCGATGCAAAGGCTCAGGCCGAGGCAATCCGCGCTCAGGATAAGTTCGTCATGTGCTGGATGCCTACCGGACTTTTCGAAACAACCCATTTCCTTCTGGGCTTTGAAGGCGCTCTCTGCGGCTTTTATGAAGAGCCGGAAGCAATGCACGAGCTGATTGCCGCCATCAAGGAAATGAAAATAGCCCAGATAAAGCTTATCAAGGAAAACATCAATCCCGATGTTCTTATGTTCCACGATGACTGGGGCAGCAAGACAAATCTTTTCATGGCTCCCGATATGTGGCGCGAGTTCTTCAAAGAACCCTACAAGGAGATTTACGGCCTTATCAAGAGCGAAGGTATGATAGCCATGCACCATGCCGACAGCTATTGCCAGCCCATTGTTAAGGACATGGTTGAGATTGGCATCGACATCTGGGAAGGCGTTCTTCCCAGCAACGATATTCAGCAGATCAAAAAGGACACCGACTATAAGCTCATCCTTATGGGCGGCATTGAGGCCAGTGTTGTTGACGTTCCCGATTGGACCGAAGAAAAGGTGCGTGCTGAAGTTCAGCGCGCCTGCCGCGAATACTCCGAGGGCGGCTGCTTCATCCCCTGCCTCACCTACGGCGGCGAGGGCAGCATTTTCCCCGGCGTTAACGATTGCATCATGGACGAAATCCGCAATCAGAGCAAAATTTATTTCGGCTGAAAATATAAAAATAACCCGCCTAAGTAAGGCGGGTTATTTTTATGCTTTGAAACGCTTTATAAGATCCTTATAGAACACTACGCACTGGCCTATATTCTCTATGCCTATATGCTCATCCGCAGCATGAATGGTGGCAAACTGCTTTTTGTTAAGATCTATGGGGGCAAAGCGCAGAATATTATCCGCAATATCCGTAAATCTTCTGGCATCCGTGCCCGCGGTCAGCAGGAAGGGTACGACCGCCACATCGGGAAAATTCTCCCTGAGCAAGGCTTCAACGGTTTTATATGCCTCGCCGTTGAAGTCTGTGGGGCGGCAATAATCCCGCTCCAGAGCCTCAATGGTGACTCCGTATTTCTCGCCTATGGCTTTTATTTTCTCAAGCCCTGCATACATCTCTTCTTCCCGGATGCACCTTATGAACATGGTTGCCTCCGCGGTTTTTGCCCTTATCTGAGGATCTCTCTCGTCTCCCGCAGCGGCGGTGGTGAAAGAAAGCCCTGTTGAAAGCATGGCGCTTGCCGCAGGAATGCCCATCATTATCTTCTTGATAATAGGAGCAAACACGCCCATATTGCCGAAGAGGAAATTCATGGGGAAGGACATATAGGGAACATGCCTTTCAAAGGTTGCCTTGACCTCGGGATAAAATTTCCCCTTATAAATTTTATCTTTTTTATCACTGACCTCGGTGATGAAACGGCTAAGTCTTTCCACTGCGCTGTCGGCGCTGCCACCAAAGCCGCCGTGGCCTTTTGCATTCAGCTGTGCCTTGCAGCGGAACATATGCCTGCTCTTTTCGTGAACCGCCACCACCGCGCTTTTGCACTTAACTCCGGGAATCTGACCCTCGGTAATGGCGCCGCCCTCGTCAACAACGGCATAGAAGCGTATGCCATTGCGGCTGAAATATTCTGTGGCAAGCACCATTCCGTCGCCGCAAACCTCTTCGTTATTGGAAGAGCCGATATAAAGATTGATGCCATCGAAGTCATAGCCCGCCTCCAGAAGCTCCTCAGCGGCCTGAAGTTGGGCAAAAAGGGGCGTTTTGGTGTCTATTGTGCCTCGCCCGTAGAGATAACCATCCTTCTCCACCGCCTTAAACGGCTCGGTCTGCCAGTCCTCGCTTCCCTCAACAACATCGTGATGGGACATCAGCATAATATTTTTTCTGGGGTTTTTACCTTCCAGCACATACACAAAGCAGCCGCCGCCAAAGCTGAGCTTGCTTGCCCTTGCGCTCAGGTTGGGAAAAAGAGCTTCCAGTTCGGAATAAAAGCGTGCAAACTCGCCCTCATTTTCACCATCATGAGTCCACACCGTTTTGCATTCGATAAGCTTTGAAAGCTTTTTTACATAGGCGGCATTTTCTTCGGGAGATGCGCCTTTTCTTTTTGTTTCCAAGCTCATTTTCACTTTGCCTCCCCGCTTTTTTTGTGCTTTGCGATGAAAGCGGTTACGCTCTTTTCGTCATAGATAATAAAGAAGATAAGGGAGAGAAGGCTGAAAAGTCCAGCGAAAACGCCCGTCAGCTTAACTCCCATCATGCCCACAGATTCGCCCAAAGGAGCGCCGATGGCAAGCACACTGGACACAACAACCATTGCCAGAGAATATGCTATCTTCTCAATAAAGGTTTTGGTTGCGGAAAAGAATCCCTCACGGTTTACGCCGTGTTCAATGCTGTCCTTCTGGATAATGTCCGACATGCAGGACTGGGGCAGAATGTTGATAGCGGCAAAGGGAAAAGCAACCACGACGCCCATGGCAAGGCCGAGATAAAGCTCATATCCCGCAACCAGCACAGCCAGCTTATCCGCGAAGAAGATAAAGGCAAACACCACGGTGAAAACAACGCTTGCGATGACAAGCATGGTCTTCTTGCCGTATTTCTTACTGAAGCGCACTATCATCGGGAAAAGGCAAAGTGCCACGCCGATGGCGGAGAGCATAACAAGGAAGGACTTAGCCTCGGGAACATTAAGGAGCATAGTTATGTAATAGAGCATAGCCGTCTGGAAAAAGGCCATGGAAAGATAGCTGAACATATCTCCCGCGAAGAAAGTGACAAAGCTTTTGTTCTTGAAAATTGTCTTCACAGAGCTGAGCAGGGGCTGCTGGGGTCTGGTGCTGCCCTGAACATAGTCCTTTTCCTTGAAAGCAGTCGCGCCCAGCAAAACGCAGACAAGTCCGATGGCGGCAAAAATGGTGAACACAATGCGCCATGCCCAAAGGGGGCTTGCCCCAAGCTTTTTGATAAGATCCACAAACAGTGTTGCGGCATACATGAAGGAGCTTGAGCCCATGAAGAAGGCGGTGCTGATGCCGTAATAAGCAACTCTGTCGTTGGCATCGGGAATAACTTCGGGAATAAGAGCGTTGCGGGGAATGAAAAAGAAGGTATAAGCGGCATAGTAGGCTATCAGGAAAAAGCCCACCCATATTGCGTTTGCCACGCTTCCCTGGGCAAAGGGCGCCATGAATATCATCAGTACGGACACCGCATAGGGAACTGCCGCATATTTAAGAAATGGCATTCTGCGTCCGTCCTTATGGTTGCATCGGTCGGAAAGGTTTGCAACCCAAGGGTCAGTTATGGCGTCGATAACTTTTCCAAGTCCTGTAAGAAGCGCCATAACGGTTATGAATCCCAAGAGCTTATTTTCGGGCAGCAGAATGGGAAGCCCGCTTTTCACCGTGGGCTGGAAGAAATAGAGCAAATAGTTGCCGATCATGCCGTTAAACAGGCCTTTGGCAATATCCGAAAGGCAATATCGGATCATTTTGCGTTTTGGTAATGTCTTTTTCATAATGGCCTCCCACAAATTGATATGGATATTTTACCCCCATTTTTTCCCAATTTCAATCCGTATGAAAAACAAACAGCCCGAACAGGTCGGGCTGTTTTGCTAACAGATATTAGCTTTATCATAGTCATAGACATCCTCGCTTGCCGCTTTCCACTTTTCGTCATAGAGATTATGTATTTCCTCGGCAGCAAGGGTCCATTTGATGATGCCTTTTTCTCCGGCATCGGGAATCAGTATGAAATAATCGTTGTTATGATAAAATTCCAAATAGTTTTTTGATGTCATGGTGAGAGAATAGAGCGACGCCGCAGGGAAATCGAAATCCACCTTTTCCCCCTCAAGAAATCCTTCAAACACCATTCCGCGGTTTGTGAGCGTTGCTGTGCCGCATGACAAGACCACACGGTCATGGGGAGCTTTTCTCAGCTTGTCCAGCCTAAGGGTGCAAATGCTGCCGCTCAGGCTCAGACGGAAGCTATCCTCTTTCACCTGCTCCGCGACGCATTTTCTCTGCCACTTATACCAGGAATCTATATCGAAGGGATAAACCTTATCCTCGGCGTCCACCAAGTCATAATACTCATTCACCCTTGCCTCAAAGCCGCAGCCATCGCACAAAATCCAGTCCTCTTTAACCTGCAGACCATGCTCTTTTTGGCAAAGGGGGCACTTATAGAGAATTCTGTCGATGCCGCAGGCATTGCTCTTTTTGCCCACATACTTATTCCGCGCAACCTTGTTATAGGCGAAATCGTTATAGCGGATTTTTTCCAGAAGCTTTTGGTAAATTTCTTCCTCGCTGAGCTTTGCAAGGATCTCGGGAGTGAAAAGCAGGCTATATTCTATGCCGATATAGCCTTTTTTACGTTCGGGGCAATAGCGGTTGGTTGCCAGATATGCGCCCTTTGTTGTGCAAACAACAACGTTGGCCTTGCATTTTTTGATAAACTTGGCCGTTGCGGGATTGATAGGATGGGTGCTTCCACTGGTGGATTGAATGCCTTCAGGGAAAAGTCCTATAGCGCCGCCGCGGTTCAGCACATGGAGTATTTTCTTAACACTTTGAAAGTCGGGCTGATACAGATATTTGGATATTGCTCCGAGAGCAAGGAACAGGGGATAAAGTCCCTTTTTAATGATGTTTTGATAACCGCAGACCACATTTATGTCCTTGCGACCAAAACCATAGATCGAGTAAATGAACTCAAGCCTTGAGGCATGGGAAGAAAGCAGCACCGTAGGCTGATTTTTTATGGCCTTTCGGTCATAATCATAGCTGAATTCAACCTTGTACATCTTGTTGAGGATTCCCAAAACCCACATTCCTATGGTCATGAGTATCGGATTTGGTGGAGAAGCTTTTCTGTCTATCAATCTGGTTTTCAAATCCTTTTTCACCGCTCCGACCCCCTTTCATCTCAATTCAACAAATTTATTCCAAATATTCCTTAAGATAAAAGATATCATGAAATCGGAATTAAATCAATTATTTGGAAATGAATGCGACTTTAATCCCTTAGCCAGCCGTACTGCACAAAAAAGTAGTCATAGCGAATCCGCTATGACTACTTAATCTGTGCTCATTACAATGCAGCGCCTTGCAAGGCTATTTATTTTACTGTTGTTTTATGATATAATGCCGGTACTGAATTTGCGATTTTCATTTCAAGTTTTAAGGAGAATATATGAAAGACGAATGCTTGATTTGCGGTGCGCCCCTGAAATATTCAGAAACCGACACCGAGATGGAATGCGCTCTTTGCCACAAAAAGGAAAGCAGCAAAACCGTTTGTGAAAAGGGTCATTATGTATGCAGCGATTGTCATACCCGAGGAATAGACAGCATTATCGGGCTATGCCTTGGCCAGAGTTCAAAGAACCCCATAGAGATCATTCAGAAGATGATGGCACTTGACTTTTGCCATATGCACGGGCCTGAGCATCATATTATGGTAGGCTCAGCATTGCTTACCGCCTACAAAAACGCAGGCGGCAAAATTGATCTTGAAAAAGCTCTTATTGAAATGCAGTCCCGCGGCAGCAAAGTTCCCGGTGGCGCTTGCGGATTTTGGGGTGCCTGCGGTGCAGGTGTCAGCGCAGGTATGTTTATTTCCATCGCAACAGGATCAACGCCCCTTGCAAACGAGAGCTGGGGACTTTCCAACAAAATGACTTCTGCTGCCCTCGGCGCCATTGGCGAGGTGGGCGGTCCCCGTTGCTGCAAACGGGATTCTTACCTTGCAATTACCAAGGCGGTGGAATTTGCCAAAGAGAAGCTCGGCGTTGAGATGGAGCTCAGCGAAATCAAATGCATCCACTCATCTCAGAATAATCAGTGCATCGGTGTGAGGTGTCCTTTCAAATGAAAAAGAAAATAGCTTTTATTTGCGTACATAATTCCTGCCGCAGCCAGATTGCCGAAGCCCTTGGCAAACAGCTTGCAGGCGATAAATACGACTTTTACTCGGCAGGAACCGAAACCAAGCCGCAAATTAATCAGGATGCCGTCAGACTTATAAAACAGCTTTACGGCATTGATATGGAGCAAACTCAATACAGCAAAACTATCGACAAAATACCTGCGCCCGACATCGCCATTTCTATGGGATGCGAAGTTGGCTGCCCTTTCATCGGCAAAGCTTTTGATGAAAATTGGGGCTTACCCGATCCCACAGGACAAAGTGATGAAGTGTTTGCCGATATCATAAAGCAGATAGAGCAGAACATACGGAAACTATAAGGCGATGGCGGCAAGGGCTTACTTGCCGCCCCATTCGATCGGGATGAATTTTGAATAATAAAAAACCTGCGACCCCGATGGGGTTGCAGGTTTTTTATATGTAATAAGCCTAATAACGCTTTATTCTATGAACGGGATTATTTGGAACAAAAAACACATCTTACCGCAATATACTCCATAGAATAGATGTCATGGCAAAAAAGCGTCATGTCACAATCTGCGTCCATAAGCCATTGGGCATCTGCGTGCTTGGCTCGGTCTATTCCGGAAACTGTATAAGCAAATTGGGCTCCGGTCATATCTGTGACGCTAATCCGTGCTCCGTGCTCAATTTTATCACAGAACCCAAATTGTCTGGGGTCGTCGGCACCACCGATAATCAGGCTGTTGTCATAGGCGCTTCCGAAAAAACGCGCAGGTGAAGAGGAAAGCTTATTGCTATCCCACTTATCGGCCACGGGAAGTGCAATGCCAAAGGCCGGCACCTCAAGCACAGCCACATAGTCAGTGTTGTCAATTTCCAGAACCGGCATGGCGGAAGCGAGCTTTATTCCAGACGAAGCCGCCGTTTGCTCCGGCAGGATTTCTTCCAGACTCGACAGAATCTTCTGGCTATTCTGCGCACCCGCATGCATGCGGATTTGAAAAACGGTCACCATCAAAATTCCGGCCAGAATAAGACAGATTCCCAGCACCGGAAAAAGGGGAAATTTCCGTTTTTTCATTTGCGCCTCCTGCTATAAATGCCAAGGATCACCGCCATAGCACCGCAAAAGCACATCAGCAGCGCCCACAGCACAGGTGCCGAACTATCACCGGTCTTGGGAACTTCCGGTGTGGTTTTATGGGAGTTGATAATGGAAAAATTACCGCCGCTTTGTTGTATGGTGACTTTGTAATCATCCGGCACTTTTCGCTCCGCCACCGTCCACTTGGCATGGTCATCTGCAGAAACATACCAGGTATAGCTCCAGTTATTGTCTGCATTGAGAATTTTTGTTTCATAGAGCACGCCGTCTCTATAGATATCCACCGTCACTTCTTCGGGACGAAGATTTTTATTGCCTCCATCCTGCCACAGCTTGGTAACAGTATACTGATCTTTTGGTATAAACTTAGTGCATTTGGGGTTTGCCTCAACTGCATAGATATAAGTGCCGTCCGGCTGAGGTGTGGGCACATAAACCATGAACTGATTGAAGACATAAGTGCCGATAGTATTTTCCGCCACTGCCTCCCGTACAAAATACAAGCCGGTATCCAAATCAGAAAAGCAGACCGTGCCATTTTCGTCTGTCACCATTTCATAGTCCGGAGCTCTTTGGTCAGCGACAATATAGGAGCATAATGTTTGCGCCACATAATTCCACTGTTCCTGCATGGTTATGCCATGAATATCTATGGGGTAAGACGCAAAGGGTTCTATCAGCTGAAAGGAACCATCGGGAAATGCTTCGGCTACCCGATAAATGCCGATTTGCAAATCCGCAAAGGCTGCACCTTCTTTTTGATAGTGCAATGTGAGGCTCGCCTGAGCATCGGGCTCCAGCGGTGTCAGCGCCTGAACGGGAAGAGGACGCACAGATGCAAAGCACACAAGCATCAACAATATGAGCGGCAGGATTCGCTTTTTCATCAAATATCCTCCCCCAAGCTTTCTTTCTTTACAGGTGCCACCATCACATAAATCAGCAGCACTAAAATAATGGGAAACGCTACGATAGGCATAACGATCAGCGGTTCCACCCGGTATGCTTCGTTGGCAACATAGATGTTTCTTTGCTGAGACATATCCACCTGATGCCCCCTAACCAGCAGTCGCTGAGTGTTGATGCCGTAAGGGGTGCAGGTCAGCAATGTGCAGTAATCCTTACCTTCCTCAATCTGAATCAGGCTTGTATCATATGGTTCCACAATGCGGATTTCATCCACTTCATAGGTGATGGTGCGGTCCAGAATCGTGAAGTAAAAAATATCGCCAACTTCCATACGATCCAGATGGGTAAATAAAACCGCAGTAGGAAGACCGCGATGTGCCGATACCACGCTATGGGTGCTTTCACCGCCTACCGGCAGACTTGTGCCCTCCATATGGCCAACCGCAATACTAAGCACGGCATCGGATGTTCCGTGGTAAACCGGCAGTTCCTGACTGATCTTAGGAATGGTGACATATCCCATCATGCCGGTTCCGCTGACATTGAGAACATCATTATATTCGCTTAAGTTAACATGCTCTACCAGCGGCACCTTCAATTGCCGAAGTTTTTTATTGTATTCATCTGCTTCTTCAAAAATGGCAGTGTAGTCCTCCGGCTTATATCTGGCAAGCATAGATTCATAGTCAACAATGGCCTGGCTCTGTGTTTTAGAGTTCCAGTAGCTGCTGATAGAGGGATATAACAGCACGGACAGGCCTTCAAAAAACGTTATTAAAAGAATAATGGTAGTTTTTCTATTTTTCATAGGTCTCTCCCTAATGTTATTGCGGGGGATACCCCCGGCAGGAGCAGACGCTCCTGCCGGGATGGTGATAGCTTTAGGAATTAGAATTACTCCTCGTCCTCAATCTTGGACATTCTCTTCTTGGTTACCAGAACTACACCGGTACCCAGTGCAGTGCTGCCGCCGAGAAGGGTGAACAGCAGGGTACCCAGACCGCCGGTTTCGGGCAGACGGGAGCCGGTGTTGTTGACAACATGCACGCCGGAGCCGGAGGAGAAGACATCGCCATTGAAAGTGGCATCCAGGTTAGCATTGGAGATGATGAACTTCTGACGGGCAGTCAGCTTGTTATAGCCGTCGGGTTCCTGAGTCTCTTCCAGATAATATGTACCGTTGTCAAGGCCTTCTACACGGATCTTACCATTCTTTACTTCGATCTCAACGCCGGCAGTTGCGCTTGCATTGCGCAGGTAGCCGGTGCCTTCGTCGTTTGCAACGACGAAGATCTCGTTGCCTTCGGTCATAGCGTCATAGATCTTAAACTTAGCGCCGTCGATCAGCTTGTCATCGGAGTCGGTCTTGACGATATCAATACCAAAGGTGCTGGTGCTGACGGAAGACTCATTGGACTTGTGGGGCTGGTCATTGTCACCGGCATCACCGAAGGTCAGCCATGCAACGTTGTCATTGGTATCGTTGTGGATCTCAGCCTTACGATTCAGAACTGCTTCGTAGTAGACAATGATCTTATCGTTGGTTTCCATCTCATCGCAGAAGGCCTGTGCGAAATGAATTTCAAAGTCACAACCGTCGGTAGTGACCGCATCGCCAGTCTTGACAGTGTACATTTCTGCAGGAGCGTTGTGGCTATCGCTGCCGGGGCGGACATGCTGGATTTCGGTAACGCGGCTAAAGTCAATGCTGGGTTCCATGGTGTCGTGCAGGATATAGTTCTGTGCACCGGCATGGACATTGATGGTAACACGATACTTTATAACCTGACCGATATCTGCAGTATTGGTCTTGGTCCACTGCTCAGTGGAATCTTCCTGAACCTGCTTGTCGATGGTGGGAATACCGTTTTTAGCGTTGATGGAAGCGTCGGGATTGGTGGTAGTCAGGCCGCACAGTGCACCCATGGTGGAGTCAACCAGGTAATAACCCAGCTCCAGGCCTTCAAACTTACCGGCAGTGCCGGTGATCACAAATTCGCCATCGTTTCTGGAGGACTTAACGGGATCAATACCATTTGCTTCTGCATGGGCCAGAGCCAGCTTTGCAAATGCTGCCTTGGTGTCATCATCTTCTGCGGCAACCCAAGAAGCAGCACCGGCCTCGTTGATGCTAATGTACTTCTGAGCCTCTGTGGTTGCAAAGAAGGCTTCCCAGTCTTCGTTGACGGTGTAGGTGTAAGCGGTTCCGCTTTCGCTCAGGCTCAGATCCAGCATTCTGTAGATCTCATAGACATTTTCTGCACTGGCTCCGTTGATGGTGATGGAGCCGGTTTCGCCTGCCGCAAACGCAGCAAAAGACAAGGATGCTATGAGCATCAGTACCAGAACCAAAGAGATAATCTTTTTCATAATATGTATTCCTTTCTATTTTTATAATTTCTTTTTATTGGGGAGAATCGAATTCACGGCGCAAATTGCCGCGATCAGAAGGCTTGTTTCATCCTCCTTTCCCGCTTGCGCCTTGATCCGATTCCGTATACCAGCGCACCCAGCATAATTGCTGTGCCGCAAAGTGCATACATAAGTCGTGCCGCTGAGCCGGTAGAAGGCAGCTCAGGACCACCGGGATAATAGGTATTTGTGATCACCGTAGAATAGGTAGGCGTAGAATCGCCAGAGGTCTGGATCGGGCCATAGGTCGTCGTCCACATTAGCTTTTTCCAGTTTTCTGCAACACTGTACTGGATCACGTTGCCGCTCTCATCCTTATAGGGAAGACCCAGGAAGCTGCCTTGCCAATTGTTTTTCAAATTCAGCGTGATGCTTCGTCCGGTGTTAACGCCATTGGCAAGCAGCTGCACAGTAACGGAATATTCCTGATACAGTGTTTTATCATAGCCTGAGGGGATCACCCACTCTTTTCTGACCGTCAACGAAGTCTCATTATCGGCAGCCAGTGGTGTGTTGGTTATTTGGTAAGCCCAGTCTTCCACTTCATGGATGTCGCTTTGTGTTATCCTTCGTATAGGGTTCAGAATCAGAGAAGTATTTTGGCTCGTGTCGTAATCAAACTTTCCGGAACTGTTCATATCGCCTGTCAGATAGTAGTTATTTCTGCCTTGTTGGTAGAAAATCTGCAGGCCGCCGGCTCGATTACTATAAGAAAATTCCTGACGGTCAGCTGATTGAGGCGAATCTATTCTGGCATAGAAGTCTGTGGCACTGCCGCCATTATAATAAAATGTGATCGTCTGCCTGAGACCATTTGTGAATTTCACTTTTCCGTTATTCACAGTGACGGTCCAGAGGGCATTGGGTGAAGATTTCGCCGTCTGCTCATCCACCCACTTGTAGCCGGTATCGCCTCGGTTATCCAGGGTAGACAGATAACCACTGCCAGAGCGCAGAATGTAAGTTTCTCCGTTTTGGAAGGAGAGTGCTTCTGCCCATTGGGTCGTGGTGATCTCAATTTCTGTGATCTTTCGAACCGTGGAGTAATAACCGGATTCGTAGGATTCCTCGACGCCGTACTGCACCTCCGCCATCGTATCATAATCGTACTTTGGCAGATTGGTCCAAATATGCATCCAATCATTTTCGTCACTGAGTGTGACCTCGCGGATCCGTCGTATCGTACCGTCCGGGTCGGTCACCGTCAGATAGGCCTGGATGTAATCATTGCTGTGGCTCTTGTTGTCCTCCCAATTTTTGATGACCTGAACTGTAGTGGTCTCGGTTACTGTCTCCGGAGCATTTGTCACAACGATATAGACTGTTTTAGTCTGCTCGTCGATCTTTACACCGTGGATCGTATAACCGTTGGAAGGTTCATTTCCCTCAGCATCAGAAACCATATCCACAAGATAGGTAGCTTGACCTTCTCGTTCAATCTTCAGCTGGATTACTCCGGAAGGCAATCCGTAACCTTCCTTATCCGGCGGCACGGTCTCCTTTATGTAGTAGGTATTACCGGAGCCCAGACCCCAAAGCTCTGCTTTGCCGTTTCGCACAGTGAAGCTGCTTTGGAACTGGTTAAGCACACCGTCCGACAAATCCGCGTTGTAAGCATCTTCGCTTTCCCAAAGCTCTGCGGGAACGGTGCAGGCCAAGTCTCTATAAACGGTAAACTGCGTACCATCCAGCAGAACCTGGGTCAGCACATCTTCTTTTTGGAGCTGCAGACCGAAGCGGGGTGCCAGATTAAAATAGATCGAGCAGTTGGAACGGGAAGAGCCTCGCTCCAGGTAAAGCACGGTCATGGTGTGGTCACCTGCGCCAACGCCCAAGTCCATCAGGCTGGTCTGCCGATTTCCCTGTACCGTTACCTGTCCGGTGGAGAAATCGATCACGCCGTTCTCTGCTCCGTGGATACCGCCGATATCCAGCACCAAAACGCCGTCGATCAGAACCCACAGATCATCGTCACCACTGAACTGGAATTGCATATCGTTGCCATACAAGTCTTTGTTGCCGCCACTACCGGGGTCATTGGGCAAATAGAACTTGATGTCCGTTCGCATTCCGTAAGCATAATCTGTCTGTACATTGTTGACGCTGTTGTAGTCGCCGGAATTATACTTGGAGTCATAGCGGAAATGGGAAATGCCATTGTATTCTCCGTTGATACCTGCGTAATTATAAGTGCCGGTAGTCTTGCCGTTGGTATTGGCATAGGGAGAGTTCAGAGGCAGGAAGTCCGAATAGGAGCTGCCAATGGAGTCAGATGTAGCAGCCAGATATTCGTACACATAGAACCGACGGTTGCTTTGATTGTAAGATGCGGCATTTCGAGCAGAGTCGTAATAGTAGTAGCCGTAATGCTCATCATTGGGATCGTCCATAATCTGGAACAGATAGTCGCCGGTTCCTAAGTAAGTTTTGCCCAACACACCGGTTCCCGAAGCCGGGTCATATCCGTTGTTCGTAGCAAACAGCAAGTTGCCAAGCTGTGAAGAATAAATACCCGGTGTAACAATACCCTCGCCCGGGTAGACATTATGATTGCTTCGGTTATTGGGAATACATAAGAGACCTTCTGAATCATTATCCACAAAGATAAAATTCTGGGTCGTTTGGTCGCCATGGTCAACACTTCCGGAGGTGACCATCGACCAACGCTCCGAGTGGTCAGATGCATTGACGGTCATCTCCGCTCTGGCCGAGTGGATATTGAACAGATAGTTATAGTCAAACATGTGGGTGGTGATAAAGGAGTTGGTGCTGACCGAATCTGCTACCTGTGCGTTAAATTGTCCAATATCATAGGTGCTTGCCACCCAATCTGCATATAGCACCGCATCGCCGGTGACAGTCATTTCCTCACCGGGCAGATAGTATTTGGAATTGGTAACATCGTACCAGCCACGAAGCTTGTAGCTGTACTTACTGGGAGATGTCCATTCTGTGGGTAATTTCATTGTTTCTCCCACACGGACCGTATACGCAGTATCCGGGGAACCGGTCAGGTGTCCCAGACCGCCGTCTGTGCCGTCCAGCCAGACGGTATAGGTTTGGGTGATGCCCACCCGGAAGGTCACATTCTGGTTTTGATTTCGAACCATCTGGAATCTTCCGTTAGCCAAATCCAGTCCCACATACGCTGAATGACTGAATTTCACACCGGTACCCGCGGCATTGATGGAAGTGCCCCATCTACCGGGAGTGATGATACCATTATCGGTATTGCTGTTATGGAATGGATGCAGGTATCGTCCGGTGGCCGCATTCTGGATCGCCCATGAATTATTGTTATAGGACGATATAGACCACAGCAGCTGGTTGGGATCTTCCAGATCTGTATAGATCTTTCCGTCGCTGTCGACAGTAATCTGCACGGCATCGCCGTTGCCGTTGATAGCGTAGGTGTTGCCGCCGCTCTCCACATAAAAGACAAACTTATTTGTGCTTGTGAGCAAACTTGCACTATAGTTGGTAGCAACTGCCAGCGGAACATTTCCAGCAAGAGGTGCTGCCGACATCCCGTAATAGGGACTCAGGGAAATCAGACCGTAACCCAAAATGGCAGGATCTGTAATGTCATAGGTGGTTTCCGCTACCGTATTGTTCAGGTTACCCTGAATCACCGTGAGCGTCTGCTCGGATACCTGGGTGATGATTGCAACAGCATTTGCATTTGTGGTTTCAGAACCTTCACACAAGAAAACCAAATCGCCGATTTCTGGCAGAGCTTCTTCTGCTGTTCGATACAAGTCTGCTGCTTCCCATTCCAGACGCATGGCCTCCGGGCCGGCATTCATGGGAAGGCCTGTCGCACCTGCATATTCCAGACAGAAAGACGCAAACATGGCCGACCAGTCCCCATAGGGGTTGCCATACCACTGTCCATAGCGAGTGATTCCACGGCGAAGCCCGTTGTCATCCACCTGGAAATTCAGCACGCTTTCCGTATAGCCAAGCTGAGACTTGGCCACCAGAACCACATTTTCTTTTATGGTTGGGCCTCGAACCATATCTGCCAGTGTCATTTCCCAATCGTCACTGGTTTCAAGGTCTGCTGTAATATCACTGTAGCAGCTTTCTATATGGGTATGCTCTTCCTGCTGACAGCTTTCTGCGCTCTCATAGCATTCGTCTGTATGCGCATGTCCCTCGCTGGCTTCTATGCCGCAATCCAGCTGAGTTTCCTCTGTCAGACACTCAGCAGTATGGATATGGCCATCCGCTTCCAGCTGCTCACAGCCAAAGCCGGAAACGATATTCCAACAAGTTTCCTCATGGATATGCCCTTCACTGGCTTCTATACCGCAACCCAGTTGTTTCTGCTCCACTGGGCACTGTTCTGTGTGGATGTGACCATCCTCTTCCTGTAACTCACATCCGGAGTCAGGGACAGTCACCCAACAAGCTTCTTCGTGAGAATGCCCATCGGTCTCTTCCATTTGGCAAGAAAGCTCCCGATAGAGGCAAGTTTCATTATGGACATGCTCTTCCGCTTCCTCCAACATGCAAATCTGCACTTTCTGGCATTCATCACTATGTACATGCTCCTGCATCCCGCAGAAGGCTTCTCCGGCAATGCCGATGCCGGTGAGCTTTAAGCTCCAAAAAACCGCCAATATTACCACAAGAGAAAGACCGGTGATGATTTGTCGGAGATTATGCCGATCCTTGTTGTAGATATTCAGTTTTTCCAACAGGTTTTCTTTAATCGCTGACAAAATCACACCTCCTTCCCCTTGATACGCGGTGTTAGTTCATAAACTTAAATTCAGATAAGGGCCATATCTTGCAAAAGATCTTGCCGACCATTTGATCTTCGGCAATGCAGCCGATCACACTGCTGCGGCTGTCGATGGAGGACTCTCTTTTATCTCCCATCACAAAGTAATTGTTCTCAGGCACCTGATACGGGAACTCCACATCGCATTCACCCAAGGCCTTTTCGCTGACATAGGGCTCATCCAGAGCTTCACCGTTCAGAAATACTGTTCCGTCGGATTCAATCCAGATATAATCTCCCGGCGTGGCAATAATCCGCTTGATCAGTATTTTGTTGGAATAATAAAAGGAGCACAAGTCGCCGGATTTCAGATTATCCGTTTTTACCAGCAGAACAATATCTCCATCATTCAAACTGGGCTCCATGCTTGTACCGGCTATCTGCAGCACCGGCAATACCAGTGTGGCAATCAAGCTGGCAATCGCAGCCACAACGATCAAGGCGTTGATCGTACTGCGCAGCAATCTGCGAAAACGGCGTTTATAACGCTCGCGCTTCAGCTCCTCTTGCAGAGCATCCAGCGGCGGCATTTCGCGCCTGCTGTGTTTGGCAACATATTTTTCCATAGCTTATCATTCACCTTTGATGCGGCGAGCCTGAGCCTGAGCCCGAGCAAGAATCTCCGCAGCTTTTTCATATGCAGTGCGCTCAATTTCTTCGGCCTTCTTTTTGGCCCCATCGATATAAAGATCGGCCGCTTCCTGTGCCGCCTGGAATACGCCGCCCAATTGCAAAGAAGCTTCAGCAATGGAACCTAAAGAAACCATGTTGATATCTTTATCTGTCAATTGTTTCTCCGCTTCATCCAGCTTGGTCTGCAGCTCGTCTGCCCGTCTCGTTTGAACGATCAGAAGCTCCAAAAGCTGATAACGATTCAGTTTTTTCAAATCTTTATCTGTCACTGCGGTTTCCTCCAAAAGTTCAACTATTAGCGATTGCAAATATACATTTTCTTCCATTTTAACATTTAGCATAATCCATCCAACAGTATACTACTATTATATTTTATGTCAACTATTTCCACGACTTTTTTTCAACATTTCTCCACAATTTTCAACACTTCTTTCCACAGCTTCGGCTGATGGCATAAAAAAATCGCCCTAAAGGGCGACCTTTCCTCAAATTTATCAACAGGCAATTATGTTTATTGAGAATCCGCCTTTCGGGGCGAGCTCCGCTCGTCGGTGCATAACCCGAATATCATTGATGCAAAATTTAACTCCATAACGAAAAAAGACAGCCCACCAACGGTGGACTGTCTTTTTATGGTTGCGGGGGCCGGATTTGAACCGACGACCTCCGGGTTATGAGCCCGACGAGCTACCGAACTGCTCTACCCCGCGATATTGCGCTCACTTGGAGCCTACATATAATAACACACATCGGGGGCATAGTCAAGCCCCCGACATTGATTTTTTTACGACTGAATATTCAACGCTTTGCGCCACTGGGCATTATCCAGACCCATAACGACAAAATCCTCGCCCTCCATAATGGGGCAGACTATATATTCATGGGCGGCGGCAATAACAAAGGCGCGGGCATGGCGCTCCATGTTCACCATCTGGTTGGCAAGAAGCATTGCCTTGAGGCTGAACTTTCTGGGGCGGATAAAGGCTCTCATTGGGTAGCGATATTTCTGCGCCCATTCGAGAATCTTCTCGCCCGTGGGGGGCTGGGCATTCATATCCCGTGCCTCATACTCAACGCCGTGCTTATCCAGCCATGCCTTCACCATGAGGCAATCCTTGCAGTCGGGTCTATAGTAAAAAGTCATGTATCTTCACTCCCGTAGACTGAGATATACAAATCAAGGGACGGTTAAACCCGTCCCTTGTTGGTTAGTTGAATCAGTCGTCCTCTTCCTCGTCCTCGTCGAACTCGAACTCCAGCATTTCGCCGCAGTTGGGGCACTGAATAGCGCCGAGGTTAACAACATCTTCGTCAACGGTGATGGTGTTCTCGCATGCGGGGCAGGTTACCTCAAAGAAAAGGGGCTCCTCGTCCTCATCATACTCGTCATAATCTTCATCATCGTCATACTCGTCCTCGTCCTCATCCTCGAAGAGGTAATCCTCAACGTCGGAGAGATCGTCGCTGATGGCGTCAACATCTTCGCCCAGGTCGAAGATATCGCTTTCCAGCTCTTCGATATCGAGAGCGACATCATTGAGGATGTCGGCGATAACGGAGAAGAGCTTGCCCTCGTTGGACTCGCGGTCGATATTCATGCCTTCCATAAGGCCCTTCAGGTAAGCAACTTTTTCAGCAGTGGTCATAATGCAACCTCCTGTTAGATATTAAATTACTTCTTGGATCTGGAGAGGTACTCGCCGGTACGGGTGTCGATCTGGATAACCTCACCGATCTCGATGAAGAGGGGAACCTTAACCTCAGCGCCGGTCTCGAGAGTAGCGGGCTTGAGAGCGTTGGTTGCGGTGTTGCCGGCGAAGCCGGGGTCGGTATCGGTGACCTCAAGGTCAACGAAGAAGGGAGGCTCAACGTTGAAAACCTTGCCCTTATAGCTCATAACGGTGCAAGTCATGTTCTCCTTGACGAACTTGAAGCTATCGCCAAGAACATCGGAGTTGACGGGCTCGAGATCATAGGTCTCGTTGTCCATGAAGTAGTAGAGATCACCGTCGGTGTAGCTATACTCCATGCTGCGGCGCTCGATGCTTGCTTCCTCGAACTTAGCAGTGGGGTTGAAAGAAGTTTCGGTGACAGCGCCGGTGATGACGTTTCTCATCTTGGTGCGAACAAAGGCAGCGCCCTTGCCGGGCTTAACATGCTGGAATTCGACGACCTGCATTACGTTGCCGTCCATCTCAAAAGTTACGCCATTTCTGAAATCGCCTGCAGAAATCATAACAGGTTTCCTCCTATATTATACATTAATTTATTTTTTGTTTTATTAACTAAAAGATTCTACACTATTTTTCCACTTATTGCAAGGGGGTTTAAGCCCCGCTCTCTGCAAAAAAGCCTTGTAATATGTAATTTTTTTAATTGGTCTGGAAAATATAGCCAATCTTGCCTCTGTAAGATGCAACAACAGCCATGGGATCGTTTCTCATATCGTTGAAGCACCAGCGATTCTGGTTTGCGCGGTACCAGAGGAGGAGATAGTCCTCTCTTGTTCCGTCAAGGTCCATAACGGAGGGCTCGCCGGCATCCCAACGGGTGAAACCAAGCTTTGTGCCGTCCACATTATACCATTCGCCGTCGGTGCCGCGGTAAGATCCCAGCCAAACATAGGTGAGACCCTGCTGCTGAGCAAGCACACAAAGCTCATTGAAGCGCTCCTCGCTATCCACAACCGCCAGATGGCCGCCCATTTCCTCGCACTTATCTCTTGCCTGCTCCCAAGTGAGATCTTCTCTGTAAACAGTGAAGGTGGGGTCGGAAGGAGGAGTGGGGCTGGGTGTGGGAGTGGTGGGAACAATAATGGTGGGTGTGGAGGGAGTCTGGGGCTTGGGGCTTTCGGTGGTAATGCCTTCAGATAAGGAGGGAGATTCGCTTACATCGGGCTTTTCGGGTCTATCCACGCTGCAGCCTCTTATCAGGATGATGAGAGCGATTATAATAACCACAATTACCGCTCCGGGGGCTACCCATCTGCGTCTGATGGAGGGCTTGCGGAACTGGAGAACATCCATATTTTCCTTAACCGTGGTGCTGCGCTTGGGTGGCTTGGGATGTCTGAAAGGAGACACCTTCTCAAAAAGCTTGTCCACGCGGTAAGAGTGTCTGTTTTCAAGCTCGCTGGGCTTGAGACGGATCACGGGAGCAACGGCGGGAATGGTGGCTTCTTCGGGAAGAGCCTCCAAAGCTGCGCGCAGCGCCTCGGGGCAGGGGAAGCGTTCCTCAGATTCAAACTCGATTGCGCAGAGGATAACATCACCAAGTTCACGGCAGGCATAGCGGGGATACACCATGTCGTTGCCGCGCATACGCTTCTGAAGTGCAGCAGCGCGTTCCTGAGGAGTGAATTCATTTTTGTTCTCGAAGAAAGGCAGCAAGCCTCCGTTAAGCGCTGTATACAGCACCAGACCGATGGAGTAAGTATCGCAGGCAGGAGTTGTTTCGCCCTTCCAAAACTGTTCGGGAGCTATGTATTCAATCGCATCGGGTCCCATTTCCTTGAGACCTTTTTCGTGGTAAGGTCCAATTGCCGCGCAGCCATCTTCAAAAGTGATGTTGCCGGGCCATATTCCGCCGCGAAATTCTCCATCGGCAGACTTTTCCGCAAATTCGCAGAGGGCAATTCCCAGTGCGATGGCTTCAGCAGGGCTGAAAGAGGCCATTTTTCCGGCGAGGGTTCTTTCCTTATCAAAAACGATGTCGCCCATTTTTCGTTTCCTTTCGTATATAAAATCCGATATTTCGGATTAAATAATTCTATCACAGCACTCAAAGACAAGTCAACATAATATCCTAAGATTTGGTAATGTGCTTGTAATTTTCTTCCGGCTGGATTAAAATACTTATAACAGTAAATTGCAACAAAACGGCAACATTTCAAGGGGAAAGGCAGAAATATTTATGGCAGAAGTGGTAATTATTGGCGCAGGCGCATCCGGAATGGCCGCAGCTATAGCAGCAGCGGAAAGCGGAGAGCACCATGTCACTCTTATAGAGCGCCAGGCCCGCGTGGGACGCAAGCTCCTCAGCACCGGCAACGGCCGTTGTAACCTCACAAACACAAACTCTGAGCTTTGCCGTTATCACGGGGCAAATCCCGCCTTTGCCGCCCATGCGCTTTCTCTTTGGACTCCCGAAAAGGTTCTTGAGTTTTTCTCCGATTTTGGTCTTATGACCGTAACGGAATACGGCGGAAGAGTATACCCTCTCAGCAATCAGGCCTCCAGCGTTTTGGATGTCCTCCGTTTTGCCCTTGAAAAGCCCAATATTGAGCTTCTCTGCGGAGTCACCGTGGAAAGCGTGCGCCGAAAGGGCAAGGGCTTCTCCCTGACTTGGGAGGGCGGCGGCATGGTTTGCGACAAACTTATCGTCGCCTGCGGCGGCTGCGCCGGAAGCAAGCTGGGCGGCGTTATGGACGGCTATAACATTCTTAAAAGCCTTGGCCACAACCGCACCTCCCTTTACCCCAGTCTCACCCAAATTCGCACCCGTCCTGAAATTCCACGCAGCATGAAGGGCGTTAAGGTTCAGGCCGGCGTTGAGGTCTTCAAGGGCAAAAACAAAATAAGCCAGGGCAGCGGTGACCTGCTTTTTGCCGAAAACGGAGTTTCCGGCACTGTGGTCTTCGATATTTCCCGCGCCGTTGCCACTGCAGGAGAAGGCGTGAGCCTGCAGCTTGACTTTTTTGAGACCATGAGCCGCGATGAGGTAAAGGACTATCTTACCCGCCGACGCGCAGCCCGTCCTGCCGCTCCCGCAAAGGAAATATTCTCCGGCGCGCTCCACTCCCGAGTGGGTCTCGCCCTTTGCAAATATGCCGAAATCCACCCTGACACTCTCTGTGAAGAGCTGAGCAACTCTCAGCTTTCCGCCCTCGCTTCCGCTTCCAAGGCTCTCCGCCTTGATGTTACAGGCGTGTCAGGCTTTGAAAGCGCTCAGGTTACCGCAGGCGGCATTTCCACCGCGGAATTCAATCCCAAGACTATGGAAAGCAAACTTGTGCCGGGGCTTTATGCCTGCGGCGAGGTGCTGGATATTGACGGCGACTGCGGCGGATTCAATCTCCAGTGGGCTTGGGCAAGCGGCCTTTTGGCAGGAGGCAGCCTATGATAGAGCTTCGCAATCTCCGCCTTGCCGCCGACGAGAGCGAAAAGCTTTTGAGAAAAAAAGCCGCCAAGGCTCTTCGGGTGCAGGCAACTGACATTAAATCCCTTAAAATCATTAAAAAGTCTCTGGATGCCCGAAAGAAAAACGACATCCATTGGCTTTATACTCTGGCTCTTGAGCTTAATTGTGACGAGAGCAAAATTCTGCAGTGGGTGAAAAATACCGCTCCCTACAAAAAGCGGGAATACACCATTCCCCGCGCACAAAGCGAAAAGCGCCCCTTGGTTGTTGGCTTTGGCCCTGCAGGTATGTTTGCCGCCCTTATTCTTGCAGAAGCTGGTCTTCGCCCCATAGTTATAGAGCGCGGCGGCGATGTGGACTCCCGTCACGAAGCCATTGAGCGCTTTTGGGAAAGCGGCATTCTGGACAAGGAAAACAATGTCCAGTTCGGCGAAGGCGGCGCAGGAACTTTTTCCGACGGCAAGCTGAACACAGGCATAAATGACCCGAGAGTTGCCTTCGTGCTGGAAACTTTTCACCGCTTCGGCGCTCCCGAAAAAATCTGCTATGACGCCAAACCCCATATGGGCACCGACGTTCTCCGCAAGGTTGTAAAAGCCATTCGAGAGCATATAATCTCCCTGGGCGGAGAGATCCGCTTTAATAGCCGCCTTGTTGAAATTGAAATGAAAAACGGCGCAGTTTCTTACCCGACTATAGAAAACGAGGGACACAGCTATGTTGTTGCCTGCAAAGATATCGTTCTTGCAATAGGCCATAGCGCCAGAGACACCTTTGAGTATCTCCACGAAAATGGCATAGCTATGGAGCGCAAGAGCTTTTCCATGGGCGTGCGCATTGAGCATCTTCAGCGCGATGTGGGATTTGCCCAATACGGCGAGGCTTATAGCTCCCTTCCTGCCGCTGACTATAAGCTCAACTGCCGCTTCGGAGATGGCGAAAGCGCCTATAGCTTCTGCATGTGCCCCGGCGGCTATGTGGTGGCGGCGTCCAGCGAAGAGGGCGGAGTTGTCACCAACGGAATGAGCTATTCGGGAAGAGCAGGAGAAAACGCCAATTCCGCGCTATTGGTCAGCATTGAGCCTTCCGATTTCCCCGGAGAGGGTGTGCTGGCAGGTATGTACTGGCAGCGGGAAATTGAGCGCCGCGCCTTTGCTCTCGGCGGCGGAAGCTACAAAGCCCCTGCCCAGACTGTTGGCGATTTCCTTGCGGGAAAAGCCAGCGAGGGCTGCGGCAAGGTTAAGCCCACTTACCGTCCGGGAGTTTTCTGGTGTGACCTCCACGAGCTGCTCCCCGAAAAGATAAGCTCCACCCTTGAAAAAGCCATACCGGAGCTTAATAAGAAGCTGGGCTGTTTTGCCGACAGTGAGGCCGTCCTCACCGCTCCCGAAACCCGCTCATCCTCCCCCGTCCGCATTCTCCGCGGAAGCGACATGTGCTCTCTCAGCGCGAAAGGACTTTATCCCTGCGGTGAGGGCGCGGGCTATGCCGGCGGCATCACCTCCGCCGCCGTTGACGGCATGCGCGTAGCGGAAGCATTAATCGAGAAATATCAATAAAAGAAGCGAGGCACTCCTCCCTGCCTCGCTTCTTTTATTGACTCAACCAGTGGTATGTGTTCTTTTCCCTCCACGAAGCTATAATAATGATCGAAAGGCGGTGTTACGCATGGATCAGCTGAAAATCGGAAAATTTATTGCCCAGCGCAGAAAGATGATAAATCTGACTCAGGCACAGCTGGCTGAAAAGCTTGGAATCACCGACAGAGCCGTCTCCAAGTGGGAGAGAGGCATTGCAATGCCCGATTCCTCCATTATGCTGACCCTTTGCGGTATTCTTGGCATCACTGTTAACGATTTATTGAGTGGAGAGGAAGTTTCTGTGGATAACTATAGCAAGAAATTGGAAAGCAATTTGCTGGAGATGATAAAGCAAAAAGAGCAATCCGACAAAAGATTATTGTCAGCCGAGATTTTTATAGGCTTTACTGCAACGGTTATTCTTTTTGCCCTGATATTTATTGCCGCTTTTCTGCAAATGGAGGCTTGGCTGAAAGCATCTCTTATTATTCTTGGCTTTATCCTGTTTTTGGCAGGCTGTTTCTATGCACTGCGCCTTGAGCAGGTGGCAGGCTATTATGAGTGCAAGGAGTGCGGACACAGATACATTCCCAGCTTTAAGGCGGTTACGATGGCTCCCCATATGGGCAGAACAAGAAAAATGCGCTGCCCCGAATGCGGCAAAAAGTCCTGGCAGAAAAAAGTTGTCAATAAGGAATAAAAAAATCCCGACCTTCACGGTCGGGATTTTTTTATTCCTTGATTACTCAACAGAGATCATATAGTAGTAAACGGGCTGGCC
>JAZQVC010000049.1:0-101792 GCA_045631645.1 Oscillospiraceae bacterium | reverse complement strand
CTATCAGTTTTATAGGCAGCTATTGAATTTCGGCGGATTTTATCTCCATTGTTCCGCAGTTGTTGTGGATGGAAAAGCTTACCTGCTTTCCGGCCATCCCGGTGCGGGAAAGTCCACCCATGCCCGTCTTTATCAGGAACTCTTTCCGAACGCTGTTATGTAAGACTTTTAGATAACAGAAGTTTTAATGCAAATGATGAGACGGCGGGGGAATATATGCCCATTTCATCTCAGATAATGGACGACAAACCCACAACAACACGTGCGAATACTCCGCCCCGTGCCTACCCAAAATCCGATGCCGGAGACAACGCTGTGCTTTTCTCACAAACCTTTTTCCGACGAGCCTTATCAAAATGATGATATGGGCGTCAAGGACAGTTTTTTCTTTACATCACATGTGTGGTTTGGTAACCTTCTTTGTTCTCTTTTATTTCACTCCATTTTTTATGTTAATAGATATAAAAAGTAGACACCCACTTTTTGTGAGTGTCTACTTTTAGCTTACCAGATGCATCACCCAATCGGGTGAGCTGTTTTTTATATTTTCTTATTAAGACTTTTGGTGCAGTTTTTGCAGACAAGCTTTCCTTTGTATTCAATGAGGTTCTTGTCATCGCCGCAGATAATGCAGTTGGGCTGGTGCTTTCTGAGGATGATGCTGTCGCCTTCCACAAAAATTTCAACAGCATCCTTTTCTGCCAAAGCAAAGGTTCTTCTGATTTCTATGGGGAGAACGATTCTGCCGAGTTCATCAAGTTTGCGTATGATACCGGTGGATTTCATTTTCCTTCACTCCCGAGCTGCGCTTACACAATAGGTAGCGCGCAAATTGATTTGGTTAAATTGATGACAGAATAATATCAGTTGAGGGAGAAAAAGTCAACGAAAAACGGAGAATATCAGATCATTCTGCTCATTTCTCTTCTAAGACGGGAAATAATGCGCTTTTCAAGGCGGGAGATGTAGCTTTGGGATATGCCAAGCTTATCCGCAACCTCCTTTTGAGTGTATTCCTCCTCGCCGCGAAGACCGAAACGGAGGGAGATTATGCGCCTTTCCCTTTCGCCAAGTCTGTCCACCGCCTCCATCAAAATGCGTCTTTCCGCATCCTCCTCAATGGGGCGCGAAACCTCGTCGCAGTCTGTGCCGAGAACATCGCTTAATAAAAGCTCGTTGCCGTCCCAATCGGTGTTGAGAGGCTCGTCGAAGCTGAGTTCACTGCGCATTGCGGAAATTTTTCGCAGATGCATCAGTATTTCGTTTTCTATGCAGCGGCTGGCGTAGGTTGCAAGCTTGATGTTTTTGTCGGAGCGAAAGGAGCTTATGGCTTTTATAAGGCCGATTGTGCCAATGCTGATAAGATCCTCAAGTCCAACTCCCGTGTTTTCAAACCTACGCGCTATGTATACAACAAGGCGGAGATTATGCTCTATGAGAATGGTTTTTGCGCTCTCGTCGCCTGCGCAAAGAGCGTCAATGGCCAGCAGCTCTTTTTCGGGTGGAAGCGGGGGAGGGAGGTTGTCGCTGCCTCCTATGTAGTGAAGAGAATCGGGGATTAAAATGCCAAAGCGGCTTGCTTTAAGGCGAAAGCGCTCTGCCAGTGTCATAAGACGAATATAGCTTTTGATGTTCATTTATTTAACCTCCGTTTAATAAAGAGCTTTGTAGCTTCCGTCGCGGCTCAGTGGGCCGCCTATAAGGGCGATAAGGCAATGAGGGGCTTTTTTGCCGTTTATAATTATCCCATCGGGGCGTATGCAGGGCAAAAGAGCATTGGGGGCGGTTGCGGTGAGGCAGGGCAAAAGGGCGCAGCGCCCTTTCATGCCCTCAAGAGGGTCTATTGCAAGGAGCAGCGTGGGTGGATCAAGGGATTGACAAGAGGGAAGTTCGGGGAGAAGGGGGGAGAAAGCCTCCCATTCCGCTATTACCACGGGAGCGCCTTTGCTGTCGCGCAGTTCGTTGCCCGTATCCCGAAGCCCAGGGAGGGAAACGGATTTTCCACGAAGAAAAATTTCGATGTTTCCAAGCTCCTTTCGCGTCCGCTTTGCCGCGCCGCGAAAAACGGCGCTAAGCAGGGCATAGCATAGCGCGAAGGAGAGGACGAGGGTGCGCAGGGAAATGGGAAGAACAAAGCCGGCGGAGGGGCTTACGCCTCCAAGGCTGAGTGCGGCATAAACTGCGCCGCCGAAGGCGGCGGAAACGGCGAAGAAAACTGCCGCCGTTCGGATAAAACTGCCTGAGGGGGCAAAAGCAATAATGCAAAGCACCATTCCAGAAAAGATTTTGCAGGAAGCAAGGGCAAAAAAATCGGGAAAACGGAGGGAGAGCACAGCATATACACCGCCAAACAAAGCGGCGAGTGCCATCCTCCACCGCTTCAGGGGCAGAGAGCATATCTTGCCTGTGGATAGCAGGAGAAGATAGTCGATAACAAAATTCAGCGCAAGGACGCTGTCTGCATAGATAATTCTCATGGAAGAGATTCTAACAGTGGGCAGATGAAAAGTAAGTCAAAACCGCACAGAGAAATTTCTGATTAGAAATTTTTACATTTGCCTATATTGTCAAATGGAGTGTATCGTGTTAAAATATCCCGTGATATATTAATAAATGTAAAAGGAGAGGTTTTAATGAGCGAAGCCAAACCTGTATATAAGAGAGTGCTGCTGAAAGTAAGCGGCGAAGCTCTTGCGGGAGAAAAGAAGACCGGCCTTGATTTCGGCGTTATCAAAAGCGTATGCGAGGCTGTAAAAAAATGCACCGAGATGGGCGTTGAAGTCGGCATCGTTGTCGGCGGCGGCAACTTCTGGCGCGGCGCCAAGGACGGCGGCGGAAAGATGGAGCGCACCCGCGCTGACCACATGGGTATGCTGGCAACTGCCATGAATGCGCTGGCTCTCAGCGATGTTTTCGAGCAGATTGGTGTTCCCGTCCGCGTTCAGACCGCTATCACCATGGCTCAGATTGCCGAGCCCTATATCCGCCTGAAGGCTGACAGCCATCTTGGCAAGGGCAAGGTCGTTATCTTCGGCTGCGGCACCGGCAACCCCTATTTCTCCACCGACACCGCTGCGGTGCTCCGCGCTGCAGAAATCGGTGCAGATGCCATTTTGCTTGCAAAGAACATTGACGGCGTATATTCCGCCGACCCCAAGCTTGATCCCAACGCAGTCAAGTATGACCATATCAGCTATGACGAGGTTCTGGCTCAGCATCTGGCTGTTATGGACTCCACCGCAACCAGCCTCAGCATGGATAACAAGATTCCCGTTATCGTTTTCGCGCTGAAGGATCCCGAAAATATCATCCGCGTCGTTCTTGGCGAGGATATTGGAACTAAAGTTAACTGATCACAATATAGGAGGAAGACAAAATGTCCGAATACAAAGAGTTTACCGACAGAATGGAAAAAACCTGCTCCGTGCTGGTTGAAAGCTTCAACTCTGTCCGCGCAGGCCGCGCAAACGCTGCAGTTCTCGACAAGATCACCGTTGAGTATTATGGCACCGTTACCCCCATTCAGCAGCTTGCCACCATTTCCACCCCCGACCCCCGCACTCTGGCAATTCAGCCCTGGGACACCGGTGTCCTGAAGGGCTTTGAAAAGGCAATTCTCGCTTCCGACCTGGGCATCAACCCCCAGAATGACGGTCGCGTTATCCGCCTTGTTTTCCCCCAGCTCACCGAGGAGCGCCGCAAGGAGCTGGCAAAGCAGGTTAAGAAGTATGGCGAAGATGCAAAGGTTGCTATCCGCAACATTCGCCGCGACGCTATGGATAAGTTCAAGAAGATGCAGAAGGCTTCCGAGATCACCGAGGACGATTGCAAGGATCTTGAAAAGGGTCTCCAGAAGCAGACCGATGATTATATCAAGAAGATTGAAGGCCTTTGCGCAAAGAAGGAAAAGGAACTCACCGAGATATAATGAAATTTAATTTCAACAAGAAGGCGGAGGAGATTGATTTCGGCAATCTCCCCCGCCATATTGCCATTATTATGGATGGCAACGGCCGCTGGGCAAAAAAGCGCCGTATGCCCCGAACCGCAGGTCACGCTGTGGGTGCGGAGACTTTCCGAAAGATTGCAACCTACTGCAAGGATATAGGCCTTGATTATCTCACCGTCTATGCCTTTTCCACGGAAAACTGGAAAAGACCTCAGGAGGAAGTGGACGCAATAATGCGCCTGCTGGAAAAATACCTCCTTGAAGCCATTGAAAAAATGGAGCGAGACAAGGTAAAGATGAAGTTTTTCGGGGATGTGAGCGTGCTCAGCCCCCGTCTTCGCGAGCTTATAGCCAACACCGAGGAAATTAGCAAGCGTTTTGAAGGCTGTCAGGTGAATATATGCCTTAACTATGGCGGCAGGGACGAGTTGGTCCGTGCCATGCATCGTTATGCCTCCGAGGTGGCAGAAGGCAGAGAGAACAATATAGACGAGGCAGGGGTATCCGATTATCTTTTCTCCGCAGGTATACCCGACCCCGACCTGCTCATTCGCCCCGGCGGAGAATACCGCCTGAGCAACTTCCTCATGTGGCAGTCTGCCTATTCCGAGCTTTATTTCACCGAAACTCTTTGGCCCGACTTCGACAAGAAAGAGATAAACCGTGCAATTGCCGAGTTCCAGCGCCGCGAGCGCAGATACGGAGGAGTGTAATGAGCTTTCTTGTGGCTCTTGCGTCGGATAGCCCCCTTGAGGTGCTGCCCAACCCCCATTTGAAAATGTACTCCGTTAATGAGGCTCTTGAAGCGGGTGTTGATGTGCCCCAGAGCATGCTTATGGACTTTGAACTGGACAGAGATGAGCCCAACACTGTGCTTTGGAGCGATATTGAACCTATAATAGACATCGCAAACGGCATTTTTGAGCTGCCGGATCCCGACGATAATTTCGATATCTGGCCCATAGATACGGGCGACGACCTCCAAAGCAAGAAGTCTTACCTTGCAGCGGTGGAATGGAACCGCTGCAACCTTCCCAGAGCGGAGATGCTTCTGGATTATATCCGCCGTCATCTTGAAAAGGCAGAAGAAGTGGAACTTTGGCATACCTGGATGGGCGGAAACGGCGAGGAGGAATATCCCCCTCTTGTTAAAAGGGAGGAAAAATCCATTGCCGATATAAATGCGGAGGATATTTGCCGCTTTTGCGAAAGCGATGTTTTCCAAAGTTATTTTGATAATGTTGACATAGGCAAGCAGTATTGCATGCTTATAAGAAGATAAATTGATTCCGGAAAGGAAGAAACGCATTGAAGACAAGAATTCTTGTGGCAGTCGTAGGAGTGCCCCTGCTTCTGGCAGTTATATTTTTCGCCCCCGTCTGGGCATACGGCATACTCGTTGGAATTATTGCCGGAATGTCCGCGTGGGAGCTTTTGCGCTGCGTGGGTGGAGTAACGCCCCGTATGCTTTGGATAAGCACTGCCAGCGCCGGCCTGATGCCCTTTTTATCCACAATTTATGACGCGGGCGCGGTGTTCACTGTTATGGTGTTCCTGCTTTTTGCCGCAATGCTTTGCGAACTGATGCACTCCGTTTCCCATGAAAAGGGTCTCAAACTTGAAACCGTTGCTCTCTGCGTTCTTGCGGGCGCGGTTATGCCCTTGATGCTCACAAGCCTTGTTAAGCTTGCTCAGCGTCCCCATGGTGTTGTCTATGCTCTGCTTCCTTTCATCGTTGCATTCCTGAGCGACTCAGGAGCTTACTTTGTGGGAATTTTCTTTGGCAAGCATAAGCTTTGCCCCCTCCTTTCCCCCAAGAAGACCATTGAAGGCGCAATCGGCGGTCTTGCCGTCACCATAGCTTCCATGATTGCCTATGGCTTTATACTGAAGGCTTTGGACTTCAATGTTAACTTCTATATGCTGGTCATCTATGGCATCTTCGGCTCTGCTGCCTGCCAGCTGGGTGACCTAAGCTTTTCCGCAATCAAGCGCCTTTACGGAGTGAAGGACTACGGAAGAATCCTTCCCGGCCACGGCGGCATGCTTGACCGTTTTGACAGCACCTTCTGGACTGCGGTTATGGTGGATATTCTGGTAAGCTGGCTGCCTGCATTTGACAAGATGGTTTAACAATCTGAGTGTGTTGACAGAGAGATAATAATTATGATGCAAAATATCAGTATTCTTGGCTCCACGGGAAGCATAGGTCGCCAGACCTGTGCCGTTGCGGAGCATCTTGGGATAAAAGTCTCCGCCATCGCTGCGCGGAGAGATATAAAGCTTCTGGAAACCCAGGCGCGGCAATTTCGCCCGCGCCTTGTGGCCGTTTATGAGGAAGATGCCGCAAAGGCACTGAGGGAAGCCCTCTCCGATATGGATGTGGAGGTTCTCAGCGGCGAGGAAGGTCTCATTGCGGCTGCAACCGCCAGCGAGGCCGACTGCGTTGTAACGGCGGTCAGCGGTTCCATAGGCCTTCGCCCCACTCTCGCGGCAATCGACGCAGGCAAGCGCATTGCCCTTGCCAACAAGGAAACTCTGGTCTGTGCCGGCGACATCGTTATGGCAAGAGCAGAGGAAAAGGGCGTGGAGATTATCCCCGTGGACTCCGAACACTCCGCAATTTTCCAGAGCATTGGTGGAATGAAGCGCAAAGAGGAACTCAAGCGCATCCTCCTCACCGGCTCCGGCGGACCTTTCAGAGGGCTCAGCCGTCAGGAAACTTACAATAAAACTCCGGCTCAGGCTGTGAGCCACCCCAACTGGAGCATGGGCGCCAAGATAAGCGTGGACAGCGCAACTATGATGAATAAGGGCCTTGAGTTTATAGAGGCCATGCATCTTTTCGCTGTTCCCCCTGAGAGAATCACCGTCCTTGTCCATCCCCAGAGCATAATCCATTCCGCTGTGGAAATGATAGACGGAAGTGTTATTGCCCAGCTTGCAGTCCCGGATATGGGACTGCCCATACAGTATGCTTTAACTTATCCCGATCGAGCCGTGTCCCAAAGCGCAGCGCTGGATCTTTTCACTGCCGGGGATATGCATTTTGAAAAGCCCGATCTGGAGAAAACACCCTGCCTCCGCCTTGCAATGGAATGCGCAGCAAGAGGCGGCAGTGCTCCCTGCGTTATGAGTGCTGCCAACGAGGCCGCGGTTGGATTGTTCCTCGAAGAGAAAATACCCTTCGGCGCAATCTATGAATGTGTTGCCGAGGCTTTGGACAGCATAGATATAATAAGCAAGCCCTCTTTGGAGGAGATTATTTACGCGGACGCACAGGCCCGCGAAGCAGTTAAAAGGATTTTTGGCAAATGGTCATAATTTTTGCGATACTGGCATTCGGAATTCTCATAGCCGTTCATGAATTGGGACATTTCTTTGCCGCCAAGGCTTTTGGCGTAAAGGTGGAGGAGTTTTCCCTTGGCATGGGTCCTGCAATACTGAAAAAGCAGGGAAAGGAAACTCTCTATAGCCTCCGTCTGTTGCCCATTGGCGGTTTCTGCGCTATGGAGGGCGAGGATGAAGAGGTGGATTCTCCCCGCGCTTTCAGCTCTCAGAAGCCATGGAAGCGGGCGCTCATTCTCTGCGCAGGCGCGGCTATGAACTTCGTGATGGGCTTTATTCTGGTGCTTTGCATAGCTCCCATGACGGCAAGCTTTGTAGAGCCCGTCATTGACTCCTTTATGGAGGGCTGCCCCTATGTGGGAGAGGAAGCCATCATGGAAGGAGACAGAATTTATTCCATTGACGGCCACCGCACCTTCTTCACCAATCATGTTTCGGAGTATATGCTCCGAAACGGCAGCGAGTATCATGACATAGTCCTTATCCGCGACGGACAGAGAGTGAAGCTTGATGACTTCTATATAGTGCCCGTTGAATATGTGCAAGCCGATGGAAGCAGTATCTATAAATACGGATTTTATTTCGCTCCCCGCGATTTCGGACTTTGGGCAAATATAAAATACGCATGGTACGGAAGCCTTGACTTCTGCCGCCTTGTCTGGGATTCTCTCGGAATGCTGGTCAGCGGTCAGGTGGGTATCCGCGATATGAGCGGACCTGTTGGAGTCGTGGACTTTGTTAACGATATGGCTCAGCAGGCGGAAACCACCAGGGATGCCGCCTTTGACTTCTGCTATATCTTTGCCCTGATTGCGGTGAATCTGGCGGTTATGAATATGCTGCCAATCCCTGCTCTTGACGGAGGAAGAGTATTCTTCCTTATCGTCACATGGATAATAGAGAAAATAAGCCGCTGTAAGCTCAACCCTAAGTATGAAGGTTATATCCATACGGGAGGCTTTATCCTCTTGATGGGCTTTATGGTGTTTATAATGTTTAGTGATGTTTTGAAGGCTTTCTTTGGAGTTTGATATGAAAAGAGAGAACACACGAAGAATATATGTGGGCGGAGTCCCAATAGGCGCAGCCGCGGCTGTCAGCGTGCAGAGTATGTGCAACACTCCCACCGCTGATGCCGAGGCGAGCCTTGCCCAGATAAATGCCCTTTATAAGGCGGGCTGCGATATTGTGCGCCTTGCAGTGCCCGATATGGCTGCAGCGGACGCAATGGAGCGCATTGCCGCGGAAAGCCCCATCCCCGTGGTGGCGGATATCCATTTTGACTACCGCCTTGCCCTGGCGTGCGTAAAGGCTGGGGTACATAAAATTCGCATAAACCCTGGTAACATTGGCGGCGCTGACCGTGTTCGCGCTGTTGCTGAAGCCTGCGGAGAAAAGAATATACCTATCCGCATAGGCGTAAACAGCGGAAGCCTTGAAAAGGAGCTTCTCCGCAAATACGGCGCACCCACTGCCGCGGCAATGGTTGAGAGCGCCGAAAAACATATAGCCATGCTCACCGATTGCGGCTTTGAGGATATTTGCCTTTCTCTCAAGGCCTCCGATGTGCCCCTCACCGTGGGAGCTTACCGCCTTGCCGCAGAGAAATTTCCCTATCCCCTCCATGTGGGAGTTACTGAGGCAGGAACAAGCTATATGGGTCTTGTTCAGTCTGCCGTTGGCATAGGCACACTGCTCAATGAAGGCATAGGCGACACCATCCGCGTCTCCCTCACCGCCGACCCTGTGGAGGAGATAAAAGCGGGTATATCCATACTGAAAGCTGCTGGGCTTCGCCGCGGCGGCGTTAAAATCGTGTCCTGTCCCACCTGCGGAAGAACACAGATAGACCTTATTTCCACCGCGAGAGAGGTGGAAGAGCGCCTTTCTGACCTTAAAAAGGACATTACCGTTGCGGTAATGGGCTGCATTGTAAACGGTCCCGGAGAGGCAAGGGAAGCGGACTTCGGTCTTGCAGGAGGCAAGGGAGAAGCCGTGCTTTTCAAAAAAGGAGAGATAGTCTCCAAAGTGGCGGAGGAAGATATGGTCTCCGCGCTGCTTAAACTCATTAACGAAGGCTGAGATATATAATGGCAGAAAAAATTGCTTTTTTACAGGTGTTCCCCTGCTGTGGCGGCTGCACATCAATGTGCGGTGGTCTTGACAAGGCAAGCCTGAGCACAGTTGTTATAGAGAAAGAAAGCCGCAGCATGACTGCGGCCGCCTTCTTTGCCCAGATGCCTGCGCCTGCCGAATTGAAAATACTTGAGGACACCATTGCTGCGGAATTTTCTCTTTCCACCGTGGAGATAATCCCCGATTATCCCAGACCGGAGATGAAGCCCGTCACCAAGAAAGAGCCCCCGAAAGAGACAAAGGGCAAAAGAGATTTTCGCTCTCCTCCTGCCCCTGCAATCAGCGGCGGAGATATGCTTATGGGAAAAAGCGCCAGAGGCGAGATAGTAAGCATGGACAGCATTTCCGCCGAGAGCATGGATGTCGTTGTCCGCGGCAGAGTTTTTGCGGTGGACAGCAGAGAAATTCCCAAAAATCAGGCGGCGGTTCTCTCTTTCTGCATTACCGACGAAACCGGCTCTGTGCATGTTTCCAAATACCTGAGGGATAAGTCTCCCGATAAGGAAATAGTGGATAAAATCAAAAACGGAATGTATCTCACCGTTGGCGGTGAGATGGCATATAACCGCTATGATGACGACCTCGTCCTCAACCCCCGATTCATTCAGGAGGCAAAAGCTCCTCCCGTAAGAATGGATAATGCTGCGGAGAAGCGAGTTGAGCTCCATCTCCACACTCGCTTTTCCACTCAGGATGCTCTTACCGACCCTGCTGCGGTTATAAAAAGAGCCGCAAAATGGGGACACAAGGCCATCGCCATCACCGACCATGGCTGCGCCCAGGCTTTCCCCGATGCATGGCATGCCGCAGAGAAAGCCGGCATCAAGGTCATCTACGGCCTTGAAGGCTATTACATAAACGATGTGGATGAGCGCCTTGCGGTCCATGGCGAGAGCGAAGCGTCTCTCGACAGCGAATTTGTGGCTTTCGACATCGAATGTACAGGACTTTATTCTTACCGCGACCGCATAACCGAAATAGGTGCGGTAATTTTCCGCGGCGGCGAAATAGTTGATACTTTCAACACCTTTGTTGACCCCGGTATGCCCATTCCTGCGGAGATAGTCCGCCTTACAGGTATTACCGATGCCGATGTGGCGGGAGCACCCAAGGAAGATGAAGCCCTCCGTGCCTTTATGGCTTTCTGCGGAGAACGCCCCATTATTGCCCATAATGCAGACTTTGATGTGGGCTTTCTCAGCGCCTGCGCTGAGCGCCACGGCATAAAGTTTGCCCCCGTTTATATGGACACCCTCGTCCTTGCCCAGACCTTGCTGCCCCATCTCAAGCGCCATAAGCTTGACACCGTCAGCAACTATCTCTCCCTCCCCGAATTTAACCACCACAGAGCCAGCGACGACGCAATGGTGGTTGCACGCATAATGGATAAATTTATCCCTATGCTCAAGGAAAAGGGCGCGGAGAAGGTCAGCCAGATAGAGGAAGCCTTGCTGCTGGTGAAGAAAAACGGAGTCCGCAGCCAGAAGGCAAAGCATATAATATTGCTTGTTAAAAACAAGGTGGGTCTTAAAAATCTCTATAAGATGATAAGCAAGAGCTACCTTGAAAATTTCCACCGCAATCCCATTATCCCCAAGAGCGTAATTCTGGAGCACCGCGAAGGCATAATCATCGGCTCCGCCTGCGAAGCGGGTGAGTTTTTCGACGGAGTTGTCCGCCGCAAGAGCGATGCGGAGCTTCGCCGCATAGGTGCTTTCTATGACTTTTTGGAGATTCAGCCCATCTGCAACAACCGCTTTATGATTGAAAACGGCACAGTCTCCGACGATGAGGGACTGCGTGACTTCAACCGCCGCGTTGCAAAAATCGCACGCCAGTTGGGCAAGCCCCTTGTGGCCACAGGTGACGTTCATTTCCTTGACCCTCAGGACGAGATTTACCGCCATATTCTCCTTGCCGCAAAGAAGTTCTCCGATGCGGATAAGAGCCTGCCCATTTACTTCAAGACCACCGAGGAGATGCTGGAGGAATTCGCCTATCTTGGTGAAAAGGAATGCTATGATGCCGTTATAGGCAATCCCAATGCCATTGCCGAACAGTGCGAGGATATTGAGCTTCTTCCTAAGGGCATACTCTTCGCCCCCAAGATTGAAAACTCCGATACGGAGCTTACAAGACTTGTATATGAAAAAATGACCTCTCTCTACGGAGACGAGCCTCCTGCCGTTGTCAAAGAGCGCGTTGACACGGAGCTTAAGACCATACTGGATCATCACTATGATGTTATCTATATGTCCGCCCAGAAGCTTGTTCATAACTCTCTTGAGAACGGCTATCTGGTTGGCTCCCGTGGCTCCGTTGGCTCATCCATCGTGGCGTATATGTCGGGTATCACGGAGGTTAACAGTCTTCCTGCCCATTACCGCTGCGAAAAATGCCGCTACAGCGACTTTGAAAGCGGAAAGGGCTGGGGCTGCGGCGCGGATATGCCCGATGCGGTTTGCCCCGTCTGCGGCGAAAAGCTGATGAAGGACGGCTTCGATATTCCCTTCGAGACCTTCCTTGGCTTCCCCGGAAACGAAAAAACCCCCGATATCGACCTTAACTTCTCCGGTGAATATCAGGCAAAGGCCCATAAATACACGGAAGAACTTTTCGGCTCCGACCATGTTTTCCGCGCAGGCACTATCGGTACTTTGGCGGAAAAAACCGCCTACGGTTATGTTCTGAAATATCTTGAAGAGCGTGGACTTAAAGTCACAAAGGCGGAGGAAAACCGCCTCGCCCTTGGCTGCGTAGGTGTCAAGCGCACCACGGGTCAGCACCCCGGCGGACTTGTTGTCATCCCTCAGGATATGGATGTCACCGATTTCTGTCCCGTTCAGCACCCTGCCGACGACCCGGAGAGCGACATCATCACAACCCATTTCGAATATCACTGCATGGAGGATAACCTCCTGAAGCTGGACGAGCTGGGTCACGATGACCCCACCATGATTCGTATGCTTGAGGATATGACAGGCGTGGACGCAAAACGCATTCCCCTTGATGACCCTCAGACTATGGAAATCTTCCGCAGCCCCCTGCCTTTGGGTCTTACCGATGATGACCCCGTTATTGGCAAAACCGGCAGCATAGGCATACCCGAATTCGGCACAGGCTTCACCCGTCAGATGCTGGTGGATACTCAGCCCGAGGGCTTTGATATTCTGGTTCGCCTTTCCGGCTTCAGCCATGGCACCGATGTTTGGCTGGGAAACGCAAAGGATCTTATCACAAGCGGCACAGCCTCCGTTAAGGAAACCGTGGGCTGCCGCGACGATATCATGCTTTATCTCATCGAAAAGGGCATGGAACCCAAGATGGCCTTCAAAATTATGGAGGCTGTTCGAAAGGGCAAGGTTAAAAAAGGCGGCTTCAGCGAGGGCTGGAGAGAAAAAATGGAGGAACTGGGTGTGCCCGAATGGTATATCGAGTCCCTTGCCAAGATAGCCTACCTCTTCCCCAAGGCTCACGCGGTGGCCTATGTTATGATGGCTTTCCGCATTGCATATTTCAAGGTTCACCATCCCCAGGCCTTCTATAGTGCCTATTTCTATCGCCGCAGCCAGAAGAACACCTTCGATGCGGAGAGTATGACTATGGGACTTGATGCCGTCAAAAAGAAAATGCAGGAGATCAAGAATAATCCCAAGCCCACCGCCAACGAGGAAGACCTTTATACCACTTTGGAAGCGGTGTATGAGTTTTATATGCGCGGCCTGAGCTTTGCCCCCATCGACCTCTATGAGTCCGATGCAACAAAGTTCCTCCCCGTTGGAGATAAGCAGCTTCGTGCTCCCTTTGTTTCTATTTCGGGACTTGGCGAAACTGCCGCAAGAGACCTTGCTGCATGCACAAAGAAAGGACTCACCTTTGTTTCAATCGAGGATGTTTTTGCCGCCTGTCCCAAGGTCAGCCAGACTCATATTGAAACCCTCAAGAATATGGGCGCTTTGGGTGATATGCCCGAGACAAGCCAGATGAGTCTGTTCTAATTAAAAAACAGTAAAAAGAGGCGGCAACATAGGCTGCCTCTTTTTATATTCGACAAAGCCTGACATTTTGCTAAGATTATCGACACAAAATGTCGATAAATAGTAATACTATCTGTGTTGTCATTTGCCGGAAGAATATGTTAAAATTAGCTTAAAATTCCGGTGAATTTTGGGGTTGGTGAAACATGGAAAAGCAAATCAGTGTGGTAGTTGCCGATTCATCTGATTGCTTCAGAAAGATGCTCAGCGAGCTTATAGACGCTGAGGAGGATATGTGGGTTGCCGCATCCGTGGATAACGGGAAAAAGGCCGTCGAGCTTATATTGCAGCTGGAGCCCGATGTTCTGATTGCGGACTTGCTCCTCCGTGAAACGGAAGGGCTTAATCTGATAGCTCAGCTAAAGGAAAAGGGAAAGCTTCCTTATACCATTCTTTGCTCAGGCTTTTTCAATGACTATGTGGCGGAAGAAGCCAGCAGTCTTGGAGTTGCACGCTTTTTCCCAAAGCCCTGCAGGGTGATGGCGCTTATTGAGTCCATCCGCTGCTGCGGTGGGCGAGATAAAGCGGAAGAGAAGCTTAGAAACTGCCTGTTTCGCGATCAATTGGAGCGCGATGTTGACGAAGTTTTGCTGCGTATGGGAATAATGCCTCATCTGATGGGCTATACCTATCTGAAAAATGCCTTGATGATGGCTTATGAGGACAGAGAACTTTTGCTTGGCGTTACAAAGATTTTGTATCCCGAGCTTGCAAGGCGCTTCGATACAAGTCCTGCAAATCTTGAAAGATGCATAAGAAGCGCTGTTGAAATTGCGTGGAGAAACGGGGAGAAGAGAAATAAGGATGAGTTTTCCGGCGAGGACGGATGGAACTTCACCGATAAAAAGCCGGGGAACACCCGCTTTATGAAAATGGCACTGGAAATATTGGACAGAAAAAGAAAATGATATAAAAAAGCATCGCCGCGCACGGCAGCGCGGCGATGCTTTTTTATCAACAAAGTTTTATATATCGAAAAAAAAGTTTAAATTATTTGACGAAATGTGTTGCAATTTACCGTAGGGGTATTATAATAAGTCTTGTTTAGTGTCAGAAGACAAAAAGTTTAGTAAAGAGAAACGGAGGGCTGCTGTATGGATATCGGAAGCAGGATAAAACATCTTCGAAAACAGAAGGGGCTGACCCTTGAGGAGCTTGCAAGCCGCAGCGAATTGAGCAAGGGATTTCTTTCCCAGCTTGAGCGCAACCTGACATCCCCCTCCATAGCAACTTTGGATGATATTCTGGAGGCTCTGGGAAGCAGCCTTTCCGAATTTTTCCGAGAGGATAAGGACGAGAGATATATTTTCCGCAAGGCGGATTTTTATGTGGATGAGCGTGAGACCCACACGGTGAACTGGATAGTTCCAAACTCCCAGCGCCATCGTATGGAGCCTGTGCTTATTGAACTTCCCGCAGGAGGGAAAAGCTTTGAAATGACCCCTCATGACGGTGAGGAGTTTGCCTATGTTCTTGAAGGCAGTGTTACCCTGTGCTGCGATGGAAAGCAGTATCAGGTGAAAAAAGGCGAAACCTTCTATCTGCAGGGCAAGAGCTACCACTATATTCTGAATGAACGAAAAAATCCTGCTAAGGTGCTGTGGGTATCCACACCGCCGCTGTTTTAATGGAGGGCAAGAAGTTGGACGGAAGAAAGAAACTTATTCAGCTTAAAAATATAACCAAAAGCTGGGAAGATGGCCAGGTCGTACTGGATGATATTTCCCTTGATATTTATGATAACGAATTTATAACGCTGCTGGGACCTTCCGGCTGCGGCAAGACCACCACTCTGCGCCTCATAGGCGGCTTTGAGCAGCCCAACGAGGGCGACATAGTCTTCATGGGCAAGCGCATAAACGATGTGCCTCCCCATAAGAGAGATGTTAACACGGTTTTCCAGAAATACGCTCTTTTCCCCCATCTCAGCGTTTTTGAAAATGTGGCCTTTCCTCTTCGCGAGAGAAAGCTGCCCAAGGCCGAGATAGAGGAAAAGGTCAACGAGATGCTGCGCCTTGTTATGCTCACCGGCTTTGAAAACCGCAGCGTTACCCGCCTTTCCGGCGGACAGCAGCAGCGCGTTGCCATTGCCCGCGCTCTGGTGAATCATCCTCAGGTGCTGCTTCTGGATGAGCCTCTGGGTGCTCTGGACCTTAAGCTGCGCAAAGATATGCAGCAGGAGCTTAAGAAAATCCAGAAGGCAACGGGAATAACCTTCGTCTTCGTTACCCACGACCAGGAAGAGGCTCTCAGTATGTCCGATACCATCGTGGTTATGAGCGAGGGACGCATCCAGCAGATAGGCACTCCCACGGATATTTATAACGAGCCCGAAAATGCTTTTGTTGCCGACTTCATCGGCGAGAGCAATATCGTTGACGGCATTATGCTCTCTGACTATAAAGTCTCCTTCTCCGGTCACACCTTCGACTGCGTTGACGCGGGCTTCGGCCGCAGAGAGAGCGTGGACGTTGTTGTCCGCCCCGAGGACGTGGATATTGTACCTCTTGAGAAGGGTATGCTTCAGGGCGTTGTAACCTCCGTCACCTTTATGGGCGTACACTATGAGATAATCGTGGATATAAACGGCTTCAAGTGGATGATCCAGACAACCGATTATTGCGGCGAGGGCGAGCATATAGGCATCTATATTGAACCCGAAGCCATCCATGTTATGAAAAAGAGCGAATATTCCGGTATGTTCGGCGACTACTCCTCCTTCTCCAACGAGCTGGACGAGCTTTCAGACGCAGAAAGCGAGATAGAAGAATGAGGAGAAAACGAACCGAAAGGGAGAGGAGGGAGTTTCGGGCACGCCACGGCCTTCTTGCTCCCTATACCCTCTGGTCGGCACTTTTTATCATAGTGCCTCTTATATTCGTGGCATATTACGCCTTTACGGATAATAACTTCAACTTCACGCTGGATAATATCACCCGCTTCTTCACTGCCACCAGTCAGGTGGCAAATGCGGACGGAAGCATGAACGAAGTTCGCACTTATATCGTTATTTTCCTGCGAAGCTTGAAACTTGCCATAATTTCCACTCTGATATGCCTCATCCTTGGCTATCCCGTGGCTTATATTATGGCACGCGCTCCCGAAAAGGCACAGAAAACGATGATGACCCTCATTATGATACCTATGTGGATGAACTTCCTTATCCGCACTTATGCATGGATGACCATTCTGCAGGATACCGGTATTCTCAACGGTATTCTTGGCTATCTGGGACTGGGTCAGATTCATATCATAGGCACCGAGGCGGCTGTCGTCATCGGTATGGTCTATGACTATTTCCCCTATATGATTCTGCCCATCTATTCCATCATGGCGAAAATGGACATCAAGCTTATCGAAGCTGCCCGCGATTTGGGCTGCAGCGGCGTAAGCGTACTGAGAAGGGTTATCTGGCCTTTGAGCCTCCCCGGTGTTATCTCAGGTGTTACCATGGTTCTAATCCCTTCCATCAGCACCTTCTATATCTCTCAGAAGCTTGGTAACGGCAAGTTCTTCCTGATAGGTGACGCAATTGAAGGACAGTATGTGGCCAATAACCTCCATTTTGCTGCCGCAATCGCGTTCATACTTATGATAATACTTCTCGCCGGCATGGCCTTGATGAAGTATTTCGTGAATAAGAAGACTTATGGAGGTGCCAAATGAAAACAGCCTCCAGAATTTACACCGCAATTATTTTCATTTTCCTCTTCGCGCCCATCGCAATTTTGCTGGTGTTCTCCTTCAATGAAGCCAAGAGCCTTTCCGTTTTCTCCGGCTTCTCCCTGAAATGGTATCAGGAACTTTTCCGTGATAGCGAGACCCTTGGCGCGGTGAAAAATACCCTTATCCTTGCAACAAGCGCCGCCCTTATCTCCACGGTTATGGGCACTGCTGCCAGCGTTGGTATCAATAAGCTCCGCAGCCGCTGGTACAGAGCAACTCTGGATCAGGTTACCAATATCCCCATGATAAACCCCGAAATCATCACAGGTATCAGCCTGATGCTGATGTTCGTTTTCGTGGGTCGCCTTTTTGGTGCAACCAGTTCCCTCAGCTTCTGGACAATGCTTATAGCCCATATAACATTCTGCCTGCCCTATGTAATTTTGCAGGTTCTGCCGAAGCTTCAGCAGATGGACCGCTCATTGCCCGAGGCGGCAATGGATTTGGGCTGCACCCCCATAAGAGCATTTTTCAAGGTTGAGCTGCCCGAAATTATGCCCGGCGTTGTAACGGGTATGATTATGGCATTCACCATGAGCCTTGATGACTTCGTCATAAGCTATTTCACCTCTGGTAACGGCTTCCAGACCCTTCCCATCAGCATCTATAACATGACCAAGAAAACGGTCACTCCCAAGATGTATGCCCTTGCAACCCTCATATTCTTCGTAATTCTGGCGCTGCTGCTTCTCAGCAATCTTGCCGATAACGATGAGGCCAGAGCCGCAAAGGCAATCCGCCGCAGCCGCCGCGCTGCCAAAAAAGCGGAGAGAATGGTACGCAAGAGCCGCGAGCCCGTTGAAAACCCCGTTCGCAAGATAGTTCTTCCCATAATCGGCTTTGTTGCAATCGCCGCAATCGCTGTCAACGCATTTATAGGCAGAGACACTCTGGAGCTGAATGTGTATAACTGGGGTGAATATATCTCCGACGGCAGCGAGGGCAGCTTTGACACCATCGACGAGTTCGAGAAATGGTATAAGGAAACCTATGGACAGAAAATAAAGGTGAACTACACCACCTTTGCCTCCAATGAGGATATGTATAATAAGATTTCCTCCGGCGCTGTCAGCTATGATGTTATCATCCCCTCGGACTATATGATTCAGCGCATGATAAGCGAGGATATGCTATTGCCCATTGATTACAGCAATATCCCCAATTATCAGTATATTGACGAGAGCTTCCGCGGTCTCTACTATGACCCGGATAACCTCTATACCGTTCCTTATGCCTACGGCATTATCGGCATTATCTATGACGCTAATGTGGTTGATGAGGCTGATACAGGTTCCTGGGATCTCCTTTGGAACGAGAAGTATGCAAACCAGATTCTCCAGTTCAATAATGCCCGCGATGCTTTCGGCACTGCTATGTATAAGCTGGGCGCGGATGTCAACACCACGGATCATGCGGTCTGGGATGCAGCTTTCGAAGAGCTGCGCGCACAGCTGCCTCTGGTTAAGAGCCGTGTTATGGACGAAATCTATAATATGATGGAATCCGGTGAGGCCTCCGTTGCGGCCTACTATGCAGGCGACTATTTCACCATGAAGGACGCTCAGGCGGATAATGTGGATCTTAGATTCTATTATCCCGAGCCCACCAACTATTATATAGACGCAATGTGCATTCCCACCTGCTGCGAGAATAAGGACCTTGCGGAGATATTCATTAACTATATGCTCTCCGAAGATCCTGCAGTGGCAAATGCGGAATATACATGCTATGCTTCTCCCAACCGCCTTGTTTATGAGAGCGAGACCTATATCGAGGATATGGGCGAGGAAGCAATGGCTGTGCTCTATCCCGAGATTGATAATTTCTCCGAGCTTTATAACAGATATGCTTATCGCAATATGTCCACCGATATGCTCCATTATCTGAACACCCTCTGGGAAAATCTCAAAGTTAATTAAAGTAATTATGGGGCGGCAATAAGCCGCCCCATAAGCCTGACCGACATAATCCGAACCCGCTTCACGGGGTGGATTTTAGCGCCAAGCTTCATTTCATTCTTTGGTGGGCGACAGCCCACCTGCATCATTCAATTTTGCCTGACTAAAAATCCTCGCCCGTGAAGTCGAAGATTTTTGAGGTCATATACTAAGGCGGTGCAAGGCGGCGGCTTGCAGAAAGGCTTTGTGCCTTTCAAAAGTCGACAACGCCGCAATGCCGACGGGTATGCCCTCAAAAACGGGTTCAGATTATATCGGTTAGGCTAATCGAGGTAGATCAAATGGAAATTTTGTATCAGGACAAGGACATAGTTGTTTACATCAAGGCTGTGGGAATAGATTCTGAGCATGAGGTGCCCAATGCTCTTAAAGAGCAGTTGGGAGGAGAGATATATACCCTCCATCGCCTTGATAAAAATGTTGGCGGTGTTATGGTTTATGCCCGCACAAAATCTGCCGCCGCCCTCTTCTCCAAAATGATACAGAATGGAGATTTGGTGAAGGAATATGTGGCTCTTGTCCATGGCTGCCCTCCGGAAAATGGAGATTGGGAGGATCTTTTGTGGAAGGATTCCCGAAAAAACAAGGTCTTCGTTGTGAAGCGAGAGCGCGGAGGAGTTAAAAAAGCTCGCCTTGAATTTCGCACTCTGCGCTCCGGGGAAAAGAGCCTTGTGGGCGTCCGCCTCCATACGGGACGCAGCCACCAGATAAGAGTGCAGTTTTCCTCCAGGGGCTTTCCCCTTGTGGGCGACCATAAATACGGCTCCAGAGACGAAGCGGAAAATCCGTTTTTGTTCTCCTGCCGTCTGAGCTTCCCCTATAAGGGGGAGGAAAGAAGCTTTGAAGCGTTGCCCGACTGGGCGCAGTAAGACTTTCGGGGTGAAAATATGAAACGCGGAATCACAAGAAGAGAAAGAGAAGTCACCGATATTGAAGAAATAATCGGCATTCTGGATAGAGCCAAGGTTGCCCATATAGGCATGATAGATGGTAATAAGCCATATGTGGTGCCTATGAACTATGGTTATAGGCTTGAGGATAATGAGCTTATCTTGTATCTTCACGGCGCCACCAAAGGCCGCAAGCTTGATGTGCTGAGAGCGAATCCCAATGTCTTTGTGGAGATAGATACGGATATAGTTCCCTTTGAGGGCGATGTTGCCTGCCGGTATGGAGTAAGCTATTCCTCCGTCATGGGAGAGGGCGTGGCTGAGATTGTGGAGGACGCAGAGGGCAAAATGGAAGTCCTCACATATCTTATGAAGACCCAAACAGGCGGAGACTTCGAGTTTTCGGAGAAAATGGTCGGTGGAGTCACCGCCATTAAAATCCGCGTGCCGGAGTTCACCGCAAAAAAGAGACCTATGCCTAACAGAAAATAAAGCAAAAGACCGAGGTTTTCCCTCGGTCTTTTCTGTTTTTATTTTAGTTTATTCCACCGCTATTGCTGCACAAGCTATAGCCCATGTAGTACCACCGCCGACATTGGGGTAAGTCATATAGTCAAGAGGCAAAGCGGTAAGCTTTATTCGACTACCTTCATATATTTTGTCTGCTGTGCCTAGCATACGGATATAGTAGTAATTGTATTGACCGTCATATGCCAAAATAAATGTATAATCATAACCCCACCAATCGTCATACTCGAAAATCTGCAAAACGTTCAGATAAGGAACTTGAATTAATTTGTCGCCGGAATTTGAATGATTCTTAGCAAAGGCCTTATAGGTATATTCTTTGTCTATAAGGTCTTCCATTCCCTTATAGCTATTTTCTATGAAGGCCTGACTATGTGTTGTCATAAAAGAGAACGCCTTTTCGTTAACATCATGCTCTTTTTCGGGGTATGTACCTATAGATACAAAAAAATCGGCAGGAGTAGGGGCGAAGTCGCCATCGATATACGTTCCGATATATGAATAATAATCGCGTTCAAAATGCGTCTCGCCTTGTCCGTTATAAAGACCGTTTTTCCATTCGCCAGTGTATGTATATGCTTCGCCAGCAGAATTGATGGCAGAAAAAGTGCCGTGTCCACTTGCAAGCCCGTCAAGCAAATCACCTTCATATTTGCCAGTGCGAATAACTCCGTCTTTGAAATAAACGGTATAGATATCAGTTTTCAAGTGACCTTTGCCACCTGGTTTGCCATCGATCCATTCGCCAGTATATTTATAGGATTCGTTATTGGAAGTTGTAGCAACAAAGGTGCCGTTTCCGCCGGGGATTCCATTAAGCGTATCACCTTTATATTCGCCAACAAGCTCAGTGCCATCATCAAGACTCATGGCATATGTGTTTGTGGTTAGATGTCCTGCTCCGCTGGGCATGCCCTCTGTCCATTCACCAGTATAAATATAGGATTTGCCATCAGAATTTGTAGCAGTAAAAGTACCGCTTCCATTTGCTACTGCATTGAGGACATTGCCTTCGTATTCACCGATAAGCTTAGTCCCGTCTTCAAGGCGTATGGTGTAAGAGTCTGAGAATAAATGTCCAACACCAATTGGACTACCATCGATCCATTCACCTTCAAATGAGAAAATTTGCCCACCACCGCTGGCAACAAACTTTCCGTTGCCAACAGGAACTTTGCGCTCTGCCATGCCTGTGAAGAGACCTGACAGAACTGTGTTGTCATAGGCGAAAGTATACTCCATGTTTTGGACTTCTTTCGGACCACCGCAAGCGCACAGTGCAAGGCATATAGCCAATATAAGACCGATGATGACTAGCTTTTTCATAGTTTCTCTCCCCCTCAGTTTGATTGTATATCTTATTTTATATCTACAATTTTCGACAATCAAGCAGAATACGGCAAATCGGCACTTTGCACGGAATAGGGAAACGGCCTTTGTGTACTGTGCTCGTAATATTGCAAATCCGTTTGAAATGCTGTTGAAGAAATACACATAGACTTACCAATAAAAAGACCGAGGATTATCCTCGGTCTTTTTATTGGTATCTATATTAAAATCAGTTGTTTCCGGTAACTTCCCAGACAACAAGCTCACCGTTTCTGCCGCTTTGGCCGATGGCGAAGATGCGCTCCATGCCGAATTCATCGATAAGAGAAAGTCCATAGGTGGTGAAGTCGCCGCTGAAGTAAAGCTCCGTGACGAAGGGCTGTAGAGGCTCGAGAGCGCTGAGAGAGCAATACTCTTCATACACGCTGTAGTCCAAAGGCTCAAGCATCAAAAGCTTCACATTGGTAACGGGGGCTGTGACTCTGATATCTGCGAGGACCGCCCATTCATAGCGAGACGCAGGATAAAAAGCCTCATAGGGCTCTTCGAGGCGGTTCAAATCAGCAAAGTTTGCAGTGACAAGGGGAACATTTCCGTTGAAAGCGGCGATTGAATTAAGGTCAACCCAGCCTGCGCCGGACTTGAGCTTGCCCCAGAGAATCCCCTCGATGTCGATGGCTTCGTCCACAATGGTGTAAACCGTGGCGGTAATGACCATTCCAAGCTTAGAGCTGTCATAGGAGGGCTCTTTGTATATGCCCTGAGCGGGGTTATCTATTCTCAATGTATAGGGGAACTTGCTGGGGGGAGCCTCGGGGGTGGGGATGGGCTGAACTTCGTTGGGCACCGCCGTCTCTTCGGGCTGAGGAGTATCGGGAGCTTCGGAAGACTCCGCGTTCTCCGTGGGAGGAGTGGGCATAGGACGGTCGATATAGTGCTCATCTCCGCCCTCCACGGGATAAGTGATGGTGTCATCGGGTCTGGGCGTTGGGAGAGAGGGCATGTCGCCACCCGCTGCATCTCCGCAGGCGCAGAGGGACAGGGCAAAGCAGATAATGAGTGCAATGGCCATAATGCGCTTCATCTTTATATCCTCCTTAGCCAAAGTATTTATTGACAAAATCGATGTCTGTTACTTCGAATTCTCTGCCGCGGAGATAGTTGAGGATACCCGCGTCGGTGGGGAAATCAAAACGGAGCTTATAGGAATAGAGAGCCTGACCCTCTGTTTCGCCGAAGGACTTATTTTTTCTCTCACTGCCGTACTTGCCGTCGCCCAGAAGAGGCCAGCCGGCGTGGGACATCTGTGCGCGTATCTGGTGGGTGCGGCCTGTGTGGAGAGTGCATTCCACAAGGCTGAGTCCATTGGCGCTTTTTATGAGCTTATAGTCCGTAACGGCGGTTTTGGCGCCGGGTTCGGAACGGTCTTTGACGTAAACCTGATTTTTCTTGGCGTCTTTGAAAATATAGCCCTCAAGTCTGCCTTCCACGGGCTTGGGTCTGCCGTGGACTATGCAGAGATAGCGCTTGTCAATTTCGCGGTCGCGGATTTTGTCGTTGAGTATGCGCAGCGCTTCGGCGTTTTTTGCAGCGATGACAATGCCGCCGGTGTTGCGGTCAATGCGGTTGCAAAGGGCGGGAGCAAAGCTGTTTTCCTCTTTGGGACGCCATTCGCCCTTCTGGTAGGCATAAGCCTGAATGTTGGCGATGAGGGTGTTGTAGTCCCATTTGCCTGCGCTGTGGCAGAGAACGCCGGGTTTCTTGTCAGCCAAAAGAATGTTCTCATCTTCATATACTATGTTCAGACGGGGAGTTGAAACTTTAAGATAAGAATTTTCTTCTTTGGGCTTTTCAAAAAACTCATCGTTGATGTATAATTGCAGTGTGTCGCCAAGATTGAGACGGGTGTCGCGTTTTGCGCCCTTTCCGTTGAGCTTTATGCGCTTGAGACGGATGTATTTTTGCAGCAAGGATTCGGGCAGTAGCGGCACTGCCTTGCCCACAAAACGGTCAAGGCGCTGTCCGGCGTCATTTTGTTTTATAATAAGTTCTTTCATACATTTTAACTCCTTAATATAGGCTTATTATCTGTGAAATGTACAGAAATGTCAATGATTTTTGTGTTGACAACAGCCCTTGTATAATCTATAATGTTTAAGCGACTGTGTGAGGTGCGATATGTGGCTTGATTTGATAAACATCATAGATATGCCCGGTTCCCGCAAAGCATTCGAGTGCGAGCTGGATGTTGCGGCGCTGGACTTCCCCTCTGTGGAGGAATTCAAGTCTGCCCCTAAAGCAAAGGGCGAGGTGGTAAACACCGCCGGACTCATCACCCTCGTTGGAGAGATAGAAGCTGATATGGTCTGCGTGTGCGACCGCTGCGGAAAGCAGTTTGAAAGCACCAAGATTCAGGCTGTCGAGCTCACTCTTGCGGATAACCCCGAAGATGAAGAAAACCCCGATATTTATGTTATCGAGGGCAACGGCATCGATGTGAGTGAGATTCTTGAAACAAGCTTCATTCTCGATATGGAAACCAAGTTCCTCTGCACCGAGGACTGCAAAGGTCTTTGCGGTACCTGCGGAAAGGACTTGAACGAGGGACCTTGCAACTGCAGCAAACCAATAGATCCAAGATTGGCTGTATTAGGACAGCTTTTGGATATAGAATAAACGCTGTTCTAACCAGCTGTTAACGTAGGAGGTGTCACCATGGCAGTACCCAAGAGAAAAACTTCTAAGGCAAGACGCGATAAGAGACGTTCCAACGTTTGGAAGCTCGAGACCCCCGGCATCGTTGCCTGCCCCAACTGCGGAGCATACCATCTGCCCCACCGTGCATGCAAGGCTTGCGGCATGTACAACGGTCGTCAGGTGCTCAAGGTCGAGGAAGAGAAGTAATCGAAAAAAACAGGAGGCGCATTCTGCCTCCTGTTTTTTTATTCTGGTAAAGGAAGAAAATTATGGCACAGAGAAATGTGATCAGCAAAGTTGAATACACAAGCCCCCTCTATGGCAAGGTGAAGGTGGGAGATGCTCTTATAAGCATAAATGACCATCCTATAAAGGACGTGCTTGACTATAAGTATTACGGCTATGACCACCGTCTCAGTCTGCAGATACTCACCGCCGAGGGCAAAACCAAAAAGCTCCGCGTGAGAAAATCCGAAGGAGAGGATCTGGGTCTGGAGTTTGCCACTTATCTTATGGATGCTCCCAGAAGCTGCGCAAACCGCTGCGTCTTCTGCTTCATTGACCAGAATCCCCCGGGAATGAGAAAAAGCATATATTTCAAGGATGATGATGCCCGACTGAGCTTTCTCATGGGCTGCTATATCACCCTCACCAATCTTTCCCAGAGAGAGATACAGAGAATAATCGACCTGCATATTTCCCCTGTGAATATCTCCGTCCATACCACCGATCCCGAGCTGAGAGTTGAAATGCTCCGCAGCAAGAGAGCGGGGGAGATTATGGACATTATGAATCGCTTTGCCGAAGCCGGCATAGAGATGAACTGCCAAATCGTCTGCTGCCCCGGTATAAATGACGGCGCTGCCCTGCAGCGAAGCATGGAAGATCTCCGCGCTCTCTATCCTGCTGTGAACAGCGTTTCCATTGTTCCTCTGGGTCTTACAAAGCATAGAGAAGGTCTTGATGATCTTCGCGCTTTCACTCCGGAGCATGCAGGGGAGACCATTGACCAGGTGGAGGCTTTTGCGGAAAAATGCCTTGAGGAAACTGGCACAAGACTCTTCTTCTGCTCCGATGAGCTCTATCTTAAAGCGGGCAGAACTCTTCCTGAGGATGAGTTTTATGAAGCCCATACTCAGCTTGATAACGGCGTGGGTATGATAAGACTTTTGGAGCGAGAGTTTGAATTGGCGCTCAAATGCTCTGAAAGCGCTGACGGAATAGAATTTTCTGTTGCAACGGGTACAGATTTCGCCCCATTTATTGAAAATCTGCTCTGTACGGCAGCGAAAAAGTATGATAATATAAAAGGACAGGTATATTCTGTTAAGAATAATTTCTTCGGTGAAAGCGTATCTGTGGCAGGTCTTATAACAGGAAAAGACCTTATCACTCAGCTTCGTGGAAAGGCTCTGGGCGAGCGCCTTCTCATCTCTGCCAATATGCTCCGTCAGGAGGAGATGGACTTCCTTGACGATATAACTCTGGAAGAGGCCGAGCGCGAGCTGGGAGTTAAAATTTATCCTATTTCTCAGGATGGCGGAGAGCTTTGCGATGCTATGCTGGGAATTCTTCCCGAGGTGAAAAAGCCCAACACCGATACGGAGGACACTGAATACTACCGATATAACCAAAAGTAAAAGGAGGCTTTGAGAGAATGTCCAGACCTCTTGTAGCCATAGTAGGCCGCCCCAATGTGGGCAAAAGTTTGCTGTTCAATCGCCTTGCGGGTCAGCGCCTCTCCATTGTTGAGGATATCCCCGGCGTAACCCGTGACAGACTCTATGCAGAGTGCGAGTGGAGCGGCAGAACATTTGATATAGTAGATACAGGCGGAATTGAGCCCACCACCGATAACGAGATTTTGCTCTTTATGCGTGAACAGGCCAACATCGCCATTAACGCAGCAGATGTTATCGTACTGGTTACGGACATCACCACTGGCGTTACCGCAGCGGATAAGGATGTTGCCAATATGCTTTTGCGCAGCAAAAAGCCCGTTGTCCTCTGCGTCAACAAGGTTGATAACCCCTCCCGTGTGGACACCGTCATTTATGAGTTTTATTCTCTCGGCCTTGGAGACCCCATCCCCATCTCCGCTGTCCATGGTCATGGCACTGGAGATATGCTGGATGCCTGCCTTGAGCATTTCCCTGAGGAGGACGAGGATAACTCCGACCCCGACCGCATAAATGTTGCCATCATCGGCAAGCCCAATGTTGGCAAAAGCTCCCTCACCAACCTTATCGCAGGCGAGCAGAGAGTTATCGTCAGCAATGTTGCAGGCACAACCCGTGACGCTGTTGACACCAAGATAGATAACGAATTCGGCAAATATAATTTCATAGACACCGCAGGTATTCGCCGCAAAAGCAAGGTTGATGACCGCATTGAGAAATTCTCCGTAATGCGCGCACAGCTTGCCATAGAGCGTGCCGATGTCTGCCTCATCATGATTGATGCCCGTGAAGGTGTTACCGATCAGGACACCAAAATCGCAGGTCTTGCTCACGAGGCAGGTAAGGCAAGCATTATCATAGTGAACAAATGGGACCTTGTCGAAAAGGAAACCGGCACTATGGAGAAAATGCGCAAGGATGTCCTTCGCGACCTCAGCTTTATGACCTATGCTCCTGTGCTTTTTATCTCCGCCATGACAGGACAGAGAGTTCAGCGCATCTTCGAGCTTATCAACTATGTAAACGACCAGAGCGCAATGCGCATCACCACCGGTATGCTCAATAACGTTCTGGCTGATGCTCAGGCAAGAGTGCAGCCTCCCACGGACAAGGGTCGCCGTCTGAAGATTTACTACATGACCCAGACTGGCATCAAGCCCCCCAACTTCGTTGTATTCTGCAACAGCCGCGAGCTTTTCCACTTCTCTTATCAGCGCTATCTCGAAAACCAGATCCGAGCAACATTCGGATTGGAGGGAACTCCCGTTCGTATGGTCATACGCCAGAAAGGAGATAAAGAAGAATGAAAGTTTTGCTTCTTATCGTAATTGCAATTATCGGTTACATCCTTGGAGGTTTCAACGGCGCAATTCTCACTTCTCAGTATGTTTTTCATGATGACATCCGCAAGCACGGCAGCGGCAATGCAGGTCTCACAAACTTTTTCCGTACCTATGGTCTCAAAGGCTTTTTGTGGGTGCTGGGAATTGATGTTATCAAGACCATTATTGCAGTGCTCCTCGGCGGCTGGCTTATGAACATTGTGGGTGAAAAATCTGTGGGTCAGCTTTTCGCAGGCTTCTGCGTTATCATGGGACATGTTGCCCCCGTTCTTCATCTTTTCAAGGGCGGCAAGGGTGTTTTGTGCGCAGGCGTTATGATCCTTATGGTCGATCCCATTGCCGGTCTGTGCTGCTGGGCAATTTTTGCCGTTGTGGTTCTTGTAACTCGCTATGTCTCTCTGGCATCCTGCATTGCATGCCTTGCAGGCGCTATATTTATGGCAATTTTCAAAAATGGCGGCCTTGAGGTTATGCTCACTTTCCTTTGCGCATTCGTTGTTGTTGTAAAGCACTATGAAAACATTCTGCGTCTTGTCAGAGGCGAGGAAAACAGAATTGAATTCGGAAGAACTCAGCAAGGCTGAGCCACAAACTAAAATAAAGATTTTGCAAGGGGTGTTTTTATACCCCTTGCAGTTATAATAAGAAGGTTTCTGACTATGAAAGTGGATATTCTCACTCTCTTTCCCGAAAATATGAATGCCTTTCTCCATGAAAGCATTATAGGTCGCGCAGCCGCCAAAGGCATACTGGATATAAACTGTGTCCAGATTCGTGACTATACGGAGAATAAGCAGCGTCAGGTGGATGATTATCCCTATGGCGGCGGATGGGGCTGCGTTATGATGGCTCAGCCTCTCAAAAGCTGCCTTGACGATGTTTTGAGCAAGGCAGAGGGAAGAAAAAGCAGAGTTATATATATGAGCCCTCAGGGACGCACCTTTGACCAGCAGCGGGCAAGAGAGCTTGTGCGTGATTATGACCATCTTGTGCTTGTCTGCGGCCACTATGAGGGAGTTGACGAGCGCTTCATTGAAAAGTGCGTGGATGAGGAAATATCCATCGGCAATTTTGTACTCACCGGTGGTGAACTGGCGGCAATGGTTGTAACAGACTGCGTCTGCCGCATGGTGCCCGGTGTTCTCAGTGATGAAGAGTGCTTCACCGGCGAAAGCCATTGGGACGGACTTTTGGAATATCCCCAGTATACCCGCCCCGAGGTTTGGGAAGGTATGGAAGTGCCCGAGGTGCTTCGCGGAGGAAACCACGCGGATATTGAGCATTGGCGCCGCAAAAAAATGCTGGAGCGCACAAAAAATAAGCGCCCCGATATGTTTGCTGCCTTCACCCCCGACAAAAACGATGAAAAGCTTCTCGCTGAGATAGAGCGTGATGCTCGCCGTATGACCCTCACCGAGCCTTTGGAGTGCCGCAAGGCAAGAAAAGAAGATATGGAGAGCATAATGCTCATCGTTCGCCAGGCCAAAAACTATCTGAAGAAGCACCGCGTTGACCAGTGGCAGGATGATTATCCCCGCGAGGAACATCTCCGCTTCGATATGGATAGAGAAGAGCTTTATGTAATAACTTATGGAGAACGCCTTGCCGCCTTCTTCACATTGTCCGATAGACCCGAGAGCAGTTATGAAAGCCTCACAGACGGCAAATGGAGCCGCGGGGAAGAGCCTTACTGCACCTTGCATCGCTGCGCTGTTGCAGCGGAGTTCAGAGGCAGCGGTTTGAGCAAAAAGATGATGGGCTTTGTTGAATCCATTGCGGGAGAAAAGGGCATAAGCGTGCTTCGCGCCGATACCCATAAGAAAAATAAGGCGATGCAGAACCTTTTGAAGGATACGGGATTTTCCTTCAGAGGCAATATAAAAGTCAGCGTTGGCGAGGGTCACGATGATCGCCGCCAGGCCTTTGATAAGATTCTGTGAGGGTTAAAATGAGACTGACAGATATAAACGAAATAAAAGCTCTTCTTGCCCGTCATGGCTTCCATTTTTCCAAGAGCCTTGGACAGAACTTTCTCTGCGCCCAGTGGGTGCCCGAGGATATAGCTGCAGGCAGTGGAGCGGATAAGAAAACCGGTGTGCTTGAAGTTGGAGCCGGTGTGGGCTGCCTCACTGTGGAGCTCAGCGCCCTTGCAAAAAGGGTTGTTTGCGTGGAACTTGATGAAAGCCTCAAGCCCGTACTGGCGGAAACTCTTGCCGATTGCGATAATGTGGAAATCGTATATGGCGACATTATGAAGACCAACATTCCTGCGCTGGTGAAGGAGAAATTCTCCGATTGCGAAAGGGTTGTTGTCTGCGCAAACCTGCCCTATAACATAACCTCCCCTGTGCTTACCGCCTTTGTGGAATGCCGCTGCTTTGATGCCATTACCGTAATGATTCAGAAGGAAGTGGCCAAGCGCATCTGCGCACGGGAAAACACTGCCGATTACGGAGCTTTCAGCCTGCTGATGCAGTGGCACACCGAGCCCCAAATCCTTTTTGATGTTTCCCCCGGCTGCTTCATTCCTGCCCCCAAGGTAACGAGCGCTGTTGTGCATATGAAAGTGCGCAACGCGCCTCCCGTGGCGGTAAAAAACGAGAAGCTTATGTTTTCTGTTGTTCGCGCCGCTTTTAATCAGCGCCGCAAAACTTTGAGCAATGCTCTTGGCAACGGACTTGGCGGACGTTTCACCAAGGAGGAAATTGCCTCCGCAATAGCCGCATGCGGCTTTGATGAGCGGATAAGAGGCGAGGCGTTGAGCCTTGACCAGTTCGCCGCCCTCAGTGACGCTCTTTCCGAAGAATAAAAGCTTTTGCGCCTTTCCAAATGGAAGGGCGCAAAATTTTTTTTGTATTTTCTTCCAATTCGAATTGATTTTGCAGTTGTTTGGCGCTAAAATCTAAGTAACTTTTCTTGGCAGGAGGATATCTGCATGCTTACTGAAAACAAGCACATAATCAACTGGGTCAACGAGATGGCGCAGCTTTGCTGCCCCGATAATATAGTCTGGATTGACGGAAGCGAGAGCCAACTTCAGTCTCTCCGCGAGGAAGCTTTTGCAACGGGCGAGCTTATAAAACTCAATGACGAGCTTCTCCCCGGATGCGTCTACCATCGAAGCGCGGTTAACGATGTTGCCCGCGTTGAGGGTCGCACCTATATTTGCTGCGAAAAGGAAGAGGACGCAGGTCCCACCAACAACTGGATGGCTCCCGATGAGATGTATGCCAAGCTGAAGGAAATTTATAAGGGCAGCATGGCAGGTCGCACCATGTATGTTATTCCTTACTCCATGGGCGTTGTCGGTTCTCCCTTTGCCAAATACGGCATCGAGCTTACCGACAGCATCTATGTGGTAGTGTCCATGGCAATTATGACAAGAGTTGGAACTGAGGTTTATGAGGCTCTGGGTGACAGCGCCGACTTTATCAAGGGTCTCCATTCCAAGGCCGAGCTTGACGCGGAGAAGAGATATATTGTCCATTTCCCTCAGGATAACACAATTATGTCCGTAAACTCCGGTTATGGCGGAAACGTGCTTCTGGGCAAAAAGTGCTTCGCCCTGCGTATCGCTTCCTGCCTTGGTCGTGATGAGGGCTGGCTTGCTGAGCATATGCTCATTCTGGGCGTTGAAAACCCCAAGGGCGAGGTGCGCTATGTCTGCGGCGCTTTCCCCTCTGCCTGCGGCAAGACCAATCTTGCTATGCTTATTCCCCCCGAGGGCTACCGCAAGGACGGCTGGAAATGCTGGTGCGTGGGCGACGATATCGCATGGCTGCGTCCCGGTCCTGACGGCAGACTCTGGGCGGTTAACCCCGAAAACGGCTTCTTCGGTGTTGCACCCGGTACAAGTGCCAAAACCAACCCCAACGCCCTTGCCAGCGCTATGAAAAATTCCATCTTCACCAACGTTGCGCTGAAGGAAGACGGCGGCGTTTGGTGGGAAGGTCTGGATAAAAATCCTCCTCAGAACGCTCTGGACTGGAAGGGCAATCCTTGGGATCCCACATCAGGCGTCCCCGGCGCACACCCCAACAGCCGCTTCACCGCTCCTGCAAAGAACTGCCCTTGCATCTCTCCCGAGTTTGAAAATCCCGCAGGCGTTCCCATCTCTGCAATCGTGTTCGGCGGTCGCCGCGCAAAGACCGCTCCTCTGGTTTACCAGTCCCACGATTGGGATCACGGTGTTTTCGTAGGCAGCATTATGGCCAGCGAGAAGACCGCTGCCGCCGAGGGCAAGGTTGGCGAAACCCGCAGAGACCCCATGGCTATGCTGCCCTTCTGCGGCTACCATATGGCCGATTATTGGCAGCACTGGCTGGATATGGGCAAGAAAATTTCCAATCCCCCTGTAATTGCCAATGTTAACTGGTTCCGCACCGATGACGAAGGTCACTTCCTCTGGCCCGGTTTTGGTGATAATCTCCGCGTAATCCGCTGGGTACTTGAGCGCGCCTTTGGCGAGGTTGAGGCAAGGGAGAGCGAAATCGGCCTCCTCCCCAATGTTGAGGATATCGATGTGGGTGGTCTTGATATGAGCGAGGCTGAGCTCAGCGAGCTTCTCAGCGTGGATAAGGATTTGTGGCGCACCGAGTGCGAAGGCATCCGCGAATTCTACGGCAAGTTCGGCGAAAAGCTCCCCGCAAAGCTTATGGAAGAGCTTGAAAAGCTGGAAAATAATCTGAAATAAATTTATTGCCCCTCCGTTTTCGGAATTGAAAACGGAGGGGTGTTTTTTAAGCTGTAGGGGCGGACCGATGTGTCCGCCCGTAAGCTTTATAATTTAAATAAATTGTCAAAATAGATGTTGACTTTTTCAAAGCAAGATGCTATTATATCTAAGCGCCAAGAAGCGCGAGTGGTGGAATTGGCAGACTCGCTAGATTCAGGTTCTAGTGCTCACTCCGGGCGTGCGGGTTCAAGTCCCGCCTCGCGCACCAAAACAAAACCCCGAAACCGAAAGGGTTCGGGGTTTTTGTTTTGGTGGATGGGGGCAACTCGATTTGGAGTGGAATAGAGGGACCCCATCGCGAGGGTGATGTTTTCAAATGTTCTTGCGAATACCCATCGGAAAGGCTATACTGAAGGCAGAAAGGGAGTGGGTAAATGGATTTTTGCCCTCATTGCGGAGCGCATATTCAAGATAATGTAAAACGCTGCCCCAAGTGCAGAAAATCTATAAAAAAGCGAGCGTTTGTACGTAGTGGAATAGAGCGCAAATTGTGGGCTCTGCCAGGTGCTGTAGCTCTGATTATTGTAAATATATCTATTGTATGCATAGTCGTTGCTTCAGCGGTGTATCCACGTTTATCCGGTCAAGAGCCTGAATATACAGAAATAGAATTTTTCGACTGCAGCAAGGCCGGAGAAACGGCTTATGTGGACATAGTGGATATTATCCCTACGATTAATGTGTATAGCGGTGAGGAGATCACAAACCTTTTATGCAAATGCACTGCGACAAACGGAGAAACTGTGACACTATATATAACGGTATCTGACTTTGCGGATAACTTTGACAGTGATATGTGGGCATATCGCGGAAGCAGTTATGAGGATGTGATAAGCTTTACCGCACGGAGAGTTCATGGTATAAGCGTGTATCACGGGGATATTATTAAAGATGCCCCTAGGAGCGTTGCAAAAAATATGCTGCTGAAATTTGTTTCTGCAGACTAAAAAAGAGAGACCCATCGGGTCTCTCTTTTTTTATATTGTTCGTTTTCCCAAGCTGAACATTTTCCCTTCGAGGGGAGAAGAAACTTTCACGGAGAGGGAAACATTTTTTTCGCTTATGTCGAAAACATCCGCTGCCGCGCTTTGAAGGACGGGCACAATGCCTTCCTCGATGACAAGAGCTTCCATGTTGAGCATTTCCCCGGAAATGCTGAGGCTGTAGTCCAGAATTTCTTTTATGGCGCAGAGCTTTTCCTGAAGAATATAGAAAGCGGTGGGGGCGCTTATGCGTCCGCAGACAGCCTCTATGCAGCTGCTGCGCTCTTTGGAAAGGCGGGCATAATCCCCCGTGCGGTATCTTATGAGAGGCATAGCTTCTCTTCTTAGCGTGGTGAGGACAAGCTCGCCTATCGCACCTGCAGGGAGAATATTTCCGCTTTCGGGGTCAATTATCTCCGCATAAAATTCATCGCGGCGGAGATGCATTCCGCGGTGAAGCATGGACTCCACAGCGCAGCCGAAGCAGGTTTCTGTCATGCCGAAGTGGCTCAGCACGCGGCAGCCCCAAATTTCCTCAAGAAGGGGATAAATGCTCTCGGGCACATAGTCTGCGGAGAGCAAAACGGCTTTTGGCCGCAAGTCGGGCAGCGCAAGAGCAAGAAGCCTTATCTGCCATGGCATGCCCACAAGCACAGCGGGCTTTTCCTCCAAAAGAGTCTTCGCCAAAAGAGCGGGATTTTCAACAAGACCCAGTCTGAGGGGGCGGGCGCCAAGCTTTTCAAGACCGCGTGCGAGAAGGTCGCCAACTCCGTCAGGAACGGAGCAGGGGAGCAAAATTCCTACTTTATCGCCTTTTTCGCACATCCAGCCCATGCCCTCGGCAAAGAAGTCCACAGTGCGGCAAAGATCGCCCCTACTGAAATAAATCCGCTTAGGCTCACTCTGCGTGCCGGAGGTCTGCAGGCTGACTATGCGCTGAATCTGCGAAGCGCTGACGCAGAGCATCTCCTTGCCACGATGAGTAATGTCCTCCGCGCTTATGAGCGGCAGGGAGGAGAGTTCATCAAGGGAGCGCAGAGGGGGCGTATCTGCCAAATGGGCGTAAAAAGAGCTCCGGGAAGAAGCATACTCCAGCTGCGCGTTGAGCGCGCGGAGTATGCTCTCCTCGGAAACATTTACAAAGGAAGCGCTATTGATTTTTGCGGAATAATTATCCATAGCCTCTCACTTGTCTTCCAGAAGCACCTCAACCTCGGCCATTCGGCCTTCGGCAAGGGAGCGGGAGATATAGGCTTTGCCGCAACGGGGGCATACAGGAACATTGTGTCCAAAGCTGCGGCGCATATAGGAGAACATCACCTGACGCTCGATGAGCTCAACATCGCATTTTGCACATTTGAGAACTCGCTTTTCGTTCATTTTCCGTCCTCCCCAATATGCATTCTGTGGCAGTAGGCGCTTTCAAGGAAATAGCCGCCGTCCTCGGTCTGGCGGTAGTCGGCCCAGAAGGTGAGAACCTCTTTCATGAGGCAGGCGCTGCGCAGACCGCTTTCGTCTTCAAAATAATCTCTTTCAGCTTCAACGGTGTAGATAAGCTCCTTCATCTCACTTTCGGTGATAAGCTTATCTTCCATATTTGCCTGAGCTTCGGCGCTTATCTCAAGGGTCAGGCTGTCCCAAGGCGCAGAGGAGGGAACAAAGGTTTTATTTTCAATTTCCTGCATAAGTTCACCTTTCAGACGGAGAGAGTTGGCCTTTTTCTGTGCAAGAGTGGGGGTGGAAGCGGAAGCTGAGGGGAAGAGAGCGTCCAGAATGTGCGCGCATTCCTTGCCCTTGGAGCGGAAAACCTCAAGACAGTTTGCGCAGTAAACGATGTAGGGCAGCTCGCTTTCCTTAACGCGGTTATCCGTTATTTCCTTATAAAGATCGGGGTTGGCAAGGCGCATATGTCCGCCGTAACCGCAGCATTTGCCGCCGTCTTCGAGCTTCTCAACGCGGCAGAGAGCTTTTTCTGCAATGGCGGCAACGCTTTCGTGGACTTTTTCATCCTTGGCGGCGGAGCATGGGTCGAAAACCGCAGCCTCAGAGAAGGGGAGCGGATGAACGGGGGCGCCGATTTTATGAAGCAGCTCATAGAGACTGCGTATCTCAGCATCGGGAAGAAGCTTTTTCAGCATATCGCTGCAGGTGGCGCAGGCGCAGACTATTGCAGGGCGCTCCATAGCCTCCCAGTGGGAGCGGATGAGAGCGGTGTTTTTCTCTCTTCTGTCAAGATCGCCCGCCCATACGGCAGGTGCGCCGCAGCAGCCAAGCATAATTCCCATGTCGATTTTATCCTTAAGGTAGTCCCAGACATCCTTCACCTGCTGAGGTGAGGAGGCGCTAAGCTGGCAGCCGGGGAAGAAAAGATATTCGCACTCTTTGCCTGTTGAGTAAAATCCCTCGTCGCCGTTAAAATCCAGCTCACGAAGCCAGTAGTCATGGAGACCGGGTACCCATTTTTTCTGCTTCCAGCGGTCTTCGCGGGAGAAACGGAAAAGCTCGCCCATGTCAACGCCCTCGGGACATATATTGGAACAATGGGAGCACATGTTGCAGGAATAAGTCTGGCGTGTGGCCTCGCAGTTGGAGAAGGGAGGCATGGTGTGGGAATCGCCGCATATATCGGCGGCAAGCTTATAGGGGCTCTTGCGGTAATGAGCCATAAGCTCGCATTCTTTCATGCAGCGGTCGCATATGCACTGCATGCAGCGGGTGGCCTCTGCCTTTGCCTCGTCCTTGGTATAGCCAAGTTCGGGGTCGGCAGGGAGGATGATGGGCTTGCTCTCCTCGCCGGGATGGTCCATCATATGACCTTCGCAGTATTCCTCGTCGTTTTCAACAATAAGTCCTGCGCGGCCGGTTTTGAGATAGGCCTCCATAAGCTGAGAGAGCTTGCTGCCGCAGGCAATGCTCTCCATAAGGGGCATGCCAACAACGCCGCCTCCCAAAAAGAAGCCGGGCTTTTCACATGTGAAGTTTTTGCTGTCCCAGCTGCCGCTGAGACCGAAATCATTGCCGCCTTCGCCGGTTGCGATATAGACGGCATTGAAGCTCTGCAAAATGTCCCAATCTGCCTCTGTGCCGAAGCGGAAGTCCACGCTCTGGGGCGCGAACTGTTTGGAAAAATCTGCGTCAAAAAGAGCAAAACGGGGGTGGGAGCGCAGATGTCCGCCCCACCCCTGTTCCTTCTCGAAAACGGTGACAACATATTTTTTCCTTGCCAGACCAATGGCGCATGCCAGTCCGGCGGGGCCGGCGCCAACCACGGCAACGGTCTCCTCTTTGGGGGGGAGACGGAAGTCGGCAGCTTCCCCGCTTGCAAAGCGGATACAGGCTTTTTCCAACTCAGCCATGTTCAAAGCTTCGTCGCCAAGGCTTTCGCGCTGGCAGCGTGTTCTGCAGGGCTGGGGGCAAAGCTCCGCGGCAACGGAGGGGAAGAGTATAGCCGTGCTCAAATCGCGGTAGGCGGCCGGCCACCTGCCTCTTGCCACCTTTTTCAGAAATCCTCTGATGTCCAGATGGAAGGGGCAGGCGCAGGCACAGGAGGCGGATTCATCATGGAAGCAGTTTTGCACAAAGGCTTTGGAATCCTGCAATTCCATTTATGATCACCTCATAAGGGAGTTTTTAAGATTTAGATGGGTTCGTTGCGGATGTCTTCCAGCATGTCCTCGAAGTCCTTGCCCAGGTAGTACTTGGCGGGCTTGAGGTCCTTGCCTTCCTGCTTTGCTGCCCAGGCTGCCTTGACCTTTGCGGGACGGGCGGGCAGGTCGTAGATGCGGACACCGCAGGCATTGTTGATAGCATTGATAACAGCCATGTGGCCGGAGCTCTGGAAGCACTCGGAGGAGCCGGAGGAGCCGTAGGGGCCGTTGGGTCTGGGAGTTTCAATGTAGTCAACGCTCAGGTCATCGGGGATATCCAGAATGGTGGGGATACCGCAGATGGCCATGTTCTTGTCCTTCTTGATGTCGAAGAAGTCCTCGCTGAGGGCGAAGCCGATGGAGTGGCTCAATCCGCCAAAGGCCTGACCGTCAACGGCCAGCTTGTTGCCGATGGTGCCCACGTCGGCGAGGGTGTAGTAACGCTTAACGGTGGTCTTACCGGTCTTGACATCAACATCAACGAGAGCAACGTTGACGGCATACATGAAGGCAGCATCCTTGTCGCCTTCGCCGGAGTTGGGATCCAGTCCGGGAGGAATACCGAGGTTCATCTGGTCATAGTGACCCATGTACTTGGTGGGACGGCCTTCTGCAACCATCTCGTCATAGGTTCTCCAGCCGCCGTCTTCCTTGCGCATTGCATCCATCAGCTTGTTGCAGCCATCGATGGTAGCATTGCCGATCATGTAGTGGCTGCGGCTTGCTGCTGCAACGCCGGAGTCGGGGCAGATAAGGCTGTCGTTCATAATAAGGCGGATCTGCTCGGGCTTTACACCCATGGGAGCAAGTGCCTTAACGGCATGAGTGAGGGAGCCGATATCGCCGCCCTGACCCAGGTCTTCCCAAGTGTTGTAGAAGGTGAAGGTGTTGTCGGGATTAAGCTCAATTGCGATGTCGCAGCTATCGAACATACCGATGGTGCAGAGGAAGCCACCGAGGCTGATGCCAACGCCGGTGTGGCGGCCTTCGGCTTTGCCCTTTTCGGCCTCTGCTTTATATTCGTCGTAGACGGGCTTGATCTTCTCAAGCATATCTACGTAGACATACTCCTTGTAGGGACGGCTGTTCATAGTGGTGTCGCCGGGACGGGCTGCGTTGATATAACGGAACTCCCAGGGATCGATGCCCAGCTTTTCGGCTGCCATATCCATAAGAGCCTCGGTGGTGGTGTAAACCTGAGGTGCGCCGAAGCCGCGGTAGGGGCAGCAGAAGGCATGGTTGGTGGCAACGCCGCGGGCGAGAGCCTTTACATTGGGAACATTGTAGCCGTGGAAGCCAACGGATACCATGTTGTTGAAAATCTTGCTGGCGGTCATGGCATAAGAACCGTGGTCAAGACCCAGGTCATACTCTGCGGCAGTGATCTTGCCATCGGGAGAGCAAGCCAGACGGGCGTTGACATAGGTGGCGGAGCGCTTACCGGTCATGAACATGAACTCTTCATAGCTAAGAGTCATGGTGCAGGGGATACCCAGAGCCTGAACGGCGGTGATGACAACGCCGAAGGTGGTGGCATTTACGGGATAACCGAATGCGCCGCCGGCGGGGTTCATGATGATGCGGAGATTGTCGCGCTCGATGCCGCAGGCGGGAGCGAGAACATCGCGGCATTCGCCGATAGCCTGGCACTTGCACTGGAGGGTCATGTTGCCGTCCTCATCGTAGTAACCCTGAACAACATCGGGCTCGATGGGGAGGTGGGGCTCATGCTGAGAATAGAAGGAGCCTTCAACAACGATGTCGCTGTTGTCGATAATTTCGCTGGCGTCCTCGCCCTTATATACGGGCTGGAACATGAACTCGTTGGGCTGGTCGTCATAGAGCTGGATAGCGTCGGGCATAACAGCCTCGGGAAGGGTCATGTATGCGGGGAGAACCTCAAGATCATACTTGACTGCCTTTGCGGCTGCACGTGCATGCTCTTCGGTGTCAGCAGCAACAACTGCAACAACATCGCCCTTGTGGCGAATCTTTTCGCCCTCTTTGACGATAACAGGGCAGGGAGTCATGCCTGCGCCCTTCTTGCGGGGGATAACAACGGGAGTTTCAAGGTTGTTGTTGCCCTGAACATCGGCGCCGGTGAGAACCTTGTAAACGCCGGGCATTGCCTCTGCCTCGGAGAAGTCAACCTTCTTTACGATGGCGTGGGCAACATCGGGAATAACAACTGCCAGATGGGCAACGCCCTCGGGCATCTTCAGCTTGATATCGTCGCCGTAGTCGGTGAGGCCGGTAACCTTGCCGAGAGCGGTGGGACGGGGACGGTTGGAACCGTAGATATCTTCGCCCTGATCTTTGTAGGTGATGTCTTCCATGGTCTTCTCGCCACGGATAACCTCGGCAGCAGCCATAACAGCGTCAACGAGGGGCTTATAACCGGTGCAGCGGCAGACATTGTGATGCTTCTGGAACCACTGTCTTACCTCTTCACGGGTGGGAGCATTGTTCTTCTCCAGCAGAGCGGCGGCGGATACGATGAAGCCGGGGGTGCAGAAGCCGCACTGGGCTGCGCCGTAGGTGATCCATGCCTGCTGCAGGGGGTGAAGATGCTGGGGAGTGCCGATACCTTCAATGGTGATGATCTCGCTATGCTCGGGAATATTTTTCATCTTCTTGGTGCAGGAGCGCACAACCTCTCCGTTAAGGATGACGGAGCAGGCGCCGCATGCGCCGATGCCGCAGCCGACTTTGGTGCCGGTGAGGCCAAGGCGGCGGATAGCGGTTGCGAGGGTGTCCTTCTGCAGATCGCAAAGAACGGGTCTTTCAACGCCGTTGATGATGAGCTTAACGCGGGTAAGTCTCATTTCTGCCATTTTGTTTCCTCCTGATTTTGTATCTTATTTTTCAGTTATTTCTTCAAGGATTTCAAGTGAGCCGCGGACAAAGTCGGGGCAGCGCTCGATGGTTGCGCCTGCTGCGAAAGCCTTTTCCTTCTCGCCGGGGACGGAGAAGTCATAGCCAAGCAGCTCGCGGCAGTAGATGCTGCCGAAACGGGCGGTGAACTTTTCAATGAAGTCGTGAACCTTTTCGTGAACGGCCTCGTCGCACTGCTCGTCGCAGCTGCCGCCGTAAGCCATGCCTATGGCAAGCAGAGCGCCCACGACAGTGCCGCAGGTGTCGCCGCGGAACATACCGCCGCCGAAGGAATGGGCGATGCGGTGGAGCTCTTCGGTGTCGTATCCCAGCTCGTCTGCCAGCTGTCCGAGAACACACTGGCTGCAGTTGAGCCCGGACTCGAACATTGCGCCAACTTCAGTTTTGGTGGGTTTTATCGTTTTCATAAAAACGCCTCCTTGTGAAATTCTACAATAGACATAGTTACTATATCATAGCTATGATAAAAACTCAACAAACTTTTGACTGGTGCCGCTTGATTTGCAGCGAGTTGCCTTCGTTGACAAAAGGTGGCTGTGTGTTATAATTTAGCTATCAAATTTGCTTGGTTTGGTTTTATGGAAGTAATAAGAAAAACCCGCTCTGTGTGCCCTCGCTGCCTTCAAAATGTGGATGCTGCATTGGTGCAGGAAGGGGAAAACATAAAATTGAAAAAATGTTGCCCCGACCACGGCAGTTTTTCCGTAACTGTGTGGCGCGGCCTTTCGGATTTCGAGCTTTGGCGCGGCGGTGCTGCGGCGCTTGAAGAGGGGGAGGGACTTTCCTGCCCTCAAAACTGCGGAATATGCTCCGAACATATTCAGGGAACTTGCTGTGTACTTCTTGAGGTAACACGCCGCTGCAATCTTGCCTGCAGCTTCTGCTTTGCTCATGGCAAAATGACAGAGCCCAATATGGACGAGCTAAAGATGGCGGTGGACTCTATTTTAAGGACGGGCAAGCCTCTTATCCAACTCTCGGGCGGCGAGCCCACATTGCGTGATGACCTGCCGGAGCTTATTCGCTATATCAGAAGCAAGGGTGCTGCCTACGTTCAGCTTAACAGCAACGGACTTCGTCTTGCTGAGGATGAGGAATATGTGAAAGCCCTTGCCGAGGCGGGTCTTTCCTTCGTTTTCTTGCAGTTTGATGGCGTCAGCGATGATATATATGAAAAGCTGCGGGGCAAAGCGCTTCTGGAGACGAAGAAAAAAGCCATTGAGCTTTGCGGAAAGCACGGCCTTGGAGTGACTCTTGTGCCCACTTTGGTGAAGGGCGTCAATGAACATCAGGTGGGGGATATAATCCGCTTTGGTGCATCCCTTTCCCCCGTGGTGCGAGGAGTTCATTTCCAGCCTGTAAGCTATTTCGGAAGATACCCCGAAAAGCCTGATGATAATGAGCGCTATACCCTCGATGAGCTTATATACGCTCTGAGCGTCCAGGCGGGAATAAAGGAAGAAAATATTGCCCCCTCTCGCTGCGACCATCCCTCTTGCGGAGCCCACGCAAGCTTCGTTGTGATGAAAAACGGGTCCTTGATGCCTTTGACGTTTCGCAGAAATGCTTGCAAAATGAGCAGTGCATCCCAAAACAGGGAGTATATAGGCTCAAGATGGACAAGAGACAAGGAAAAAGAGGATAATGATTTCGGAGACGACCTGAGCGACATGGATGCCTTTGTGGAGCGGGTTAAAAGCCACGGCTTCACTGTGACGGTCATGGCATTTCAGGACGCAATGAATATTGATATTGAGCGGCTGAGAAGATGTTCCCTCCATGTTTACAGCAAGGGCACGCTTAAACCTTTCTGCGCCGCTTATCTGACTGGAATTGGTGAAAACTAATGGCATACGGAGAAAAAATGCAGCGCCTCAGCCCCTGCAGCGACGAGCTTATCTGCGCTGAAATTGCTGCCTTGCCCGATGTGAAAAATGTGCTTGATGTGGGCTGCGGCAGGGGCGAGCGTATGAAAGCCCTAAAAGCGGCTTTTCCCGAAAGTGAAGTTTTCGGTGTGGACAGCGATGAGGATATGGTGTCCATTGCCTGCGGCATAGGGAATGTGTTTCACGCAAAGGCAGAGAATCTGCCCTTTGAGAATAAAAGCTTCGCCCTTGCGCTGTGCGAATGCAGCCTTTCCCTTTTCGATAATGCGGAAAAAGCTCTTGAAGAAACGGCAAGAGTGCTGAAAGACGGGGGAATTCTCCTTCTGGCGGAACTTTTTGCCACCACGATAGAAGAAGATTTTATCACCGCTCCCGACGGCAATGCTCTTCGCAGAATATATTCTCTGGAGAAAATCCGGCATTTGCTGAAAAACGCGGGTTTTGAAATGCTGAAGTTTTCCGACCGCAGCGAGGACCTTGCCGCAATGGCGGCGCAGATGATCTTTGACGGAAGTTTCTGCAACTGTGTGGGAGCGGAAACCGCCTTGCTTCTGCGGAGAATAAAAGCGCGCTACGGCCTTTGGGTTTTCAAAAAGGAAGAGAAAAACTATGAAAGATGAAAAAAGCCTGCCTTTGGCAGGACTTATAAGCGCCGCAGGTCTTTCAAGCCGAATGGGCGCTTTTAAGCCCCTTCTGCCCTTTGGCAACGGCACGATAATCTCACGCTGCGTGGAGAATATGCGCTTGGCGGGAGCGGAAAGAGTGCTTATAGTGACGGGGCATAAAGCGGATGAGATAAAAGCGCAAAGCGCCCTTTGCGGCTGCGCCTTTGTCCATAATGCCGACTATGCGAAAAACCAGATGTTCGACTCAATCTGCATAGGTCTCAGGGAACTGGAAGGCAAATGCTCAAAAGTTATAATAAGCCCCGTGGACGTGCCTGCAGTGAAGAAAGAAACCGTGAAAGCTCTTCTTGCGGAAAATGCAGATGTTGTCCGCCCTGTATATAAGGGCAGAAGCGGACATCCCATCGTTCTAAATGGGGAGTGCATAAGCGCGGTAGTTTCCCACAGCGGTGAGGGCGGACTTCGGGGAGCGATTGAAAAGCTTGCCCTTGAAGTCAGAGATGTTGAATGTGATGATGAGGGCTGCTGCATAGATGCGGACAGACCCGAGGACTATGAATTTTTGAAAAAGCTTGGTGAATAAGTATGAGGAAAATCTATCTTTTCAGACACGCAGAACCTGACTTCGGAGGAAAAAAGCATGTTTGCCTTGGCTGCCGTACGGATGCGCCCCTTTCCGAACTGGGAATGGAGCAGGCAGCTGCTCTTGCAAAATTTTTCCCCGATGATAAAAAATTCTGCGTTTATTCCAGCTTTATGGCTCGAGCAAAGCAGACGGCGGAAGCCATTTCACGGGGCAGATGGGATGTAATGGAGCTGCCCGGCATTGAGGAGCAGGACTGCGGAGTATGGGACGGACTCAGCTTTGACGAGATAAAACTGCGCTGGCCTAAGGAGTATGCCTCCCGCGGCGAGGGATATGAGCTTCTGCCTCCCGGTGGAGAAGGTCTTCAGGACTGCGCCGAGAGAGGTCTTGTTGCCATCAGCGGCATACTGGACGATGCTGAAGAAGATATAATAATCGTTGCCCATTCCGGCATCAACCGCGCCATGATAAGCGTGCTGCTGGATATACCTATGTCCAGAAGCCGCAGTATGCCTCAGGCCTATGTCTCCCTCAATATCATCGAGTGGGACGGAGAGAGTCTCAAGCCCACCCATATCGGTCTTGACGCTGCAGAATATTTTTCCAAGGAGAGCGCCTAATGAGAGAACTTTTTAGAAAACTCAATAAGGCTATGGCGGAGGGTGCTGACTGCGTCCTTGTAACCACCGTTGCAAGCAGCGGCTCAACTCCCCGGGGCAGCGGAGCACGCATGCTTATAAGCGGCGAGGGAAGACTTGCAGGCACAATCGGCGGCGGCGCTGTAGAATTCAGAAGCCAGCAGATGGCAGCTGAGGTTTTGAAAAACAAGCGTTCTTTCGTGGAAAACTTTCGCCTTCATAGCGGAGATGTGGCAAATCTTGGTATGATATGCGGTGGAGCGGTGGATGTCTATTTCCGCTATATTTCTGCGGAGGACAAGACCGTCTTCGCTCTTACAGAAAAGATAGAGAAACTTTATGCCCAGGGCGAGCAGTGCTGGCTCATCTGCGGTCTGGACGAAGCAAGCGGCGGAAAAATGGCGGTTTACGGCAAGATTTTCGGACTTTTCGGAGATGAGATTCCCGAAGAAATTCTTGAAGAGCTTCCTGCTCGCCCCACCCAGATGCAGGCAGAAGGCGGCACTTATTACACCGAAGAACTTCTCAAACCGGGAAAAGTGTTTATTTTCGGCGGCGGTCATGTGGCGCAGGAACTTGTGCCCGCCCTTGCAAGAGTGGGCTTTCGCTGCGTAGTGCTGGAGGACAGACCTGATTTCGCCCGCGCCGAGCTTTTTGAGGGCGTGGAGGAGACCCGTATTGTGGATACGGAAAATCTGGGCAGCCTGACAGACGAAATAAGCGAAAACGACTATGTGTGCATAATGACCCGCGGACATAAGGACGATTTTGAAATTCAGCGCCAGATTCTTGCAACTCCCGCAAAATATATAGGCGTTATAGGCAGTCCCGCAAAGAAAAAAGCGGTGTTTGACCGCCTGCGCGCCTTCGGATATACGGATAAGGATTTTGAGCGCATCACCGCGCCCATAGGTCTGGATATAGGCGGCGAAACCCCTGCCGAGATAGCTGTTAGCATCACCGCCCAGCTTATAATGGTGCGTGCGGGAAGAGCGCCGGGCGCATGGGAGGCATAAAAAGTGTGGGAGCTTTATGATAAGCTGATAGGGGCAATCCCCGAAAATATATATGCTGATGAAGTCATCTGCGGAAAAACATGGACGGCTGTGCGCTCTTCCGAGGGCAGCATAGGTCTTGCAATGACAACTCCTGTGGAAACCTTGCCCCGAAGCGGGGAAGGTGCGGTAGGAATGAGCCTTCGCGCAGTTGCGGAAAAGGTGAAAAGCTGGAACTTCATCGAAGCGGGAATAGGCATGGCAGCTATAAATGCCTTCTATAATTCTCCCCAGCGTATGCGCAGCTATAAAACCGAGCAGGGAGACAGCCGCTTTTGCACCTATGAGCTGCCCATCGAAGGCAGAAAAATATGCATGATAGGCGCGCTGCGCTATCCTCCCGAGCTTTTCGAAAGCGCTGAGAGACTTGTGGTGTTGGAGCGCAATCTTGTGGACGGCACATATCCCGACAGCGCCTGCGAATACTTTGTGCCAGATTCAGATCTTGTGCTGATAACCGGCAGCGCATTTATCAACAAGACTATGCCCAGACTTCTGGAGCTTGGGAAAAATGCGGATGTTATAATAACAGGCCCCAGCGCACCTATGAGCTTTGAGCTTTTGGAATATGGTGTGCGCCGCGTTGCGGGGCTTGTAATTACTGACAACAAAGCCTGTCTGGACTTCGTAGCCTCAGGCGAATTTGGAACTCCCTATAGATTCGGGGAGAGATACATAGTGGAATAAAAAAGAGCATCCCATCGGGATGCTCTTTTTTGTGTTTGAAGAGGTTTCTCAGCAGGAGAGGATGTAGCCGCCGTCTATTACCTGAACGGTGCCGGTTACCTGAGCGGAAGCGGGAGCGGCAAGATAAACTGCCATGGCACCGACCTCGATGGGCTCACCGAAGCGGCCGAGGGGCATCTGGTTATTGATATAATCGAACTGATCCTTGGGGATGAACTTGCTAAGCTCGGTGTTGAAGAAACCGGGAGCGATGGCGTTGACGCGGATATTATACTTGCCGAGCTCGCAGGCCATGCAGTGGGTGAAGTGGTTAACCGCAGCCTTGGAAGAGGAGTAGGGGCTCATGGGCTGGGTCTTATTGACAATCATGGAGGCGTTGGAGGAGATGTTGATGATGCTGCCGCCCTTGCCGGAGTCGCGCATAAGCTTGCCGAAAACATAGGTCATGTGGACGGTGCCGTTGAGGTCGGTGTTGAGAACGTTGTACCAGTCGCTGAGCTGCTCGTCCATGTTGAGAAGTTCGTTGAAGCAGGAAACGCCTGCGTTGTTGACGAGGATGTCAACATTGCCAAACTCTTCGCTCACCTGCTTTGCTGCAGCGCGGACGCTGTCAAGGTCAGTGATGTCGCAGCTGAAGCTCATGTATTTTCCGCCGTACTGCTCAAGTTCAGCAATTGCCTCTGCGGCCTTTGCCTTGTCGCGGCACAAAATGGCGATGTTGGCGCCGCTCTGAGCCATGGCGGTGGCGATGCCGAGACCGAGACCGCGGTTGCCGCCGGTGATAACAGCGTTCATTCCGCTGAGGGAAAATGCGTCTTTCATGCTGGTGATGGGCTTAATCATTTTGTTTTCTCCCTTCAAAAATGTTTGTGCGCCCCGAAAGGCTTGAGAAAAACCAATCAGCTCGGAGACGCTTGCATATTGTTTTTGTTTAGTCTATAATGTGGTAAAAACCGACATTTGGGATCGGATTTTTTGCCATATTTGTCTATTATTAAAACACACGAATTGGGATATTTCAAGGAGGATTTATGAGAGAAGATTATTCTGTCCTTTCAACATTGGGTCTTGAACTGCCTCCCATAGGCGTGCGCTATGACTTTTTCCGCCCTGAGGGAATTGAACTTCTTGAGGAGGACGTGAAAATGTCCCTCTGCGAGCTTCTGAGAGAAAGCCAGAGAAGGGAAGAGCCCTTCTGCTTCTCCAAAGCCAACGCGGAAACCTGTGTCGGCAAGAAAATTCTCGGCATGGAAAGCTGGGACGGTTTTGAGCAGAGCGGTCAGATAGGTCCCGGTCTGGGAGTTTTTGACGAGGCACGCTGCAACGGCAGACTCTATAGATACGTTCAGCACCTGACGGAAGGCTCTGTCAACTATGTCTCCTTCGCCCACTACGATAAGATGAATTTCAATCCCGACCTGCTTATAATTGCTGCGCCCCCTTCCAAGGGTGAGCTTATAATGCGCGCCGCAACTTACTCCACGGGCGAACTTTATACCAGCGTTTGCACCCCCGTTATAGGCTGTTCATGGATATTTGCCTATCCCTATAATGAGGACAAGATAAACTATATTCTCCCCGCCCTTGTCCACGGTCCCCACGGCAGACAGCTTTACGGCGAGAATACAATGCTTATTGCCGTGCCTTACAGATGGATACCCACTGTGCTGACAAACCTTGCAAAAATGGAACATCATCTCCACGGTCACGAGGGGCTGGAGGCCTACCATGAGGAGTTTGAAGGCATAGTTAAGGCTCTCGGCGAGAGAGTTGAAAAAGAACTGAAATAAAATAACATATTGCATAAAGGAGAAATGGAAATGTTTACTTACAATCAGTTGGCACCTGTTGTTTTTGGCAACGGAGCAGTCAGCGTCGTTGGCGAAAAGACCAAGGAACTGGGCTGCAAAAAGGTCATCTGCGTTTATGATGCAGGCGTAAAGGCCGCCGGCGTTATGGACAAGGTTATCCCCAGCCTTGAGGCTGCAGGAATTGAATATGTCCTCTTTGGCGACATTCAGTCCGACCCTGCCTGCGAAATCGTTGACGCAGCCGGCGCTCTCGCCTGCGCAGAAAAAGTTGACGGCGTTATCGGCATCGGCGGCGGCTCCTCCATGGACGCTGCAAAAGCTGTTGCTCTCCTGCTGGATAACCCTGCTCCCATCGCTCAGTACCTGACCCTTCCTCCCACCGAGATGAAGTCCCGCGTTCCCATCGTTCTCATCCCCACCACCTCCGGCACCGGCTCCGAGGTCACCCACTGCGGCGTTTATTCCGACACCGTACGCAATCTGAAGCTCTCCATCTTTGTCCACGGCCATATGGCTATCGTTGACCCTGAGCTGACCCTCACCGTGCCTCCCTATGTAACCGCTTATACCGGCATTGATGCTTTCACCCATGCCGTTGAGTCCATCACCGCTCTCAAGTGGAATCCCCAGGCTCAGCTTCTTGCAAGCGCTGCAATCTCCAAGATTTGCAAGTATCTCCCCATTGCTGTTAAAGATGGCAGCAATCTGGAAGCTCGCTATGAGCTCTCTCTGGCCTCCAACTGGGCAGGCATCGCTTTCACCCAGACCGACGTTCACTTCGGCCACGGTCTTGCAGACGGCATCTCCTGCCGCTTCCATACTCCCCATGGCACCAACTGCGGCTGGGCTTGCCCCGAACTGATGAAGTTCATTGCTCCCAATGCTGCCGATCAGGTCAAGATGGTTGGTGAGGCTATGGGCATCAGCTTCTGCGGCTGCGAGAGTGCAGAAGAAATCGGCGAGAAGACCGCTGAGGCTATCAGAAATCTGATGCACACCATCGGCATTGAAAGCCCCGCAGAGCGCGGCTATACCCGCGAGGAAATGCTGGAGTGCACCGAAGTCGGCTTCGCTTCCGGTCTGCGCTTCAACTGCCCCACCCTCGTCACCGAGGAAAACACCAGAGAGCTCTACGGCAAAATCTGGGATAACTACCAGTAAGATAATAAAAGATAACAAAAAAAGAACCCGACATCCGTCGGGTTCTTTTTTGTTATCAGGTTGAGTGGCGATCAGTCGTCCATATCGCTCCAGTTCCACTCTCTTCCGCCCAGGAAAACGCTGGAGTTCATATCGTTGCTGAGGAAGATGAGAACGGAGGTGGGGAAGCGCATGCACATGTTATAGAAGAATTCTTTCATGTCGTTGGTCTTTGCAAGTTCTTCTTCGGTTGCGCGCAGATATGCCTTGGTGTAGGTGAAGGTGCGCTCGTCGAAGGGGGTGCCGGGCTTTACATGGCCGGGGATGACAACTTCTGCGCCCAGCTTTTCAAGCTCTTCAATCTCGGCATACCACTTAGCACGACCTTTTGCACTGACTTCGCAGGTGAAGGGGTGAGCGTCGCTGAAGAGGATGTCGCTGCCGATAAGGGTCTTGATGGAGGGAACCCAAACAGCGGTGTTGTACTTCAGGTCGCCCCAAAGCTTGGGGAGAATCTGAATTTCTTCGCCTTCAAGCTCGATAATGTTGTTTTCGGGCAGGGGCTCGATAACGGGCAGCTCGCGGCAGAGGTTAACCTTGCCGATAACTTCTTCCCAGTGCTCGGTCTTGTCGTGGAACTGAGCGTTGATGATGGGAATATCCTCAGGACGTGCGTAAAGCTTAGCCTGGGGGAAAGCCTGTGCTATGTATCCAATGCCCCAATAGTGGTCGGGGTGAGCATGGGTGGCGTATACAGCAGTGAGGTTAAGGTTGGTCTCAGCGATCTCAGCGATAACGCGGTAAGCGTTGGAACGGGTCCACTGGCAGTCAACAAGAACGCAGTCCTTCTCGCCCATAATAAGGACGCTGGTGACGCAGAAACCGCCTTCATCGGCGACCATTGTTCTGGTGCTGAGCTTTCCGGGACCGTGAGTGTGAGTTCTGACTTCCATCATATTTAGTTTGCTCCTTTCGGCAAATTGTGTATGTAGTTTAGGGATGAATCTTTGTGTATTATAAGCTATATATGTGCAATATGTAAAGTATTATCCCTCAAATTTGTGAACCTTTTTGGGTGATTTGGTATAATTTTAATTGACGAACAATTAACGCAATGATATAATTCCTGTATCGAGTTAAATGGGTGAATGTGTGTTTGCGAACCCATAACTCGTAAATATGGGGAAACTGGGTTACCCATTATCAATAAAAGGAGGACAATCCAAAATGAAGAAAATCATTGCTCTTGCTCTTGTTCTTGTCATGGTTTTTGCTTTTGCAGCATGCGGTGACAAGGCTCCCGAAACCCCCGCTGCCGACGGCGCAAAGACCTACACCATCGGTATCAACACTTGGGGCTCCGGCGTTCCCGTTCTCGATATGTTCGGCGACGCTAAGGAGTACACCCTCACCACTCTCGGCCACACCGTCAATCGTATGAGCGACGACTTCACTGCCGACAAGGAACTCCAGAACATCCAGAACATGTGCGCAGCTGGCGTTGACGGCGTTGTATTCCAGGCCGCTGCTGTTTCCACCGTTCCCCAGATCGGTGTTGAGTGCGCAAATGCTAAGATCCCCTTCGCTTTCGACGTTTTCGTTGGCGAAAATGCAGACCTCGAGAAGCTGGCAGAGTCCAATGAGTACTACTGCGGCGCTATCGACCTCGACATGGTAGCTGACGGCGCTGCTATCGCTGAGATGGCATACGCTAACGGCGCTCGTAAGGCTGTTATGATCGGCGGCAACATCGGCGACAACAACATGGACCAGCGTTCTCAGGGCTTCACTGCTAAGTTCACTGAGCTGGGCGGCGAAGTTCTCGGCGAAGCTCGTTGCACCGATAACTCTGAGTGCCTTGCAAAGGCTACCGACCTTCTCTCTGCAAACAAAGATGCTGACTGCCTCTACGCTTTCGTTGGCGACTACATCGAAGGCTCCCTGACCGCTATTGAAAACCTCGGCCTCGATGTTCAGGTTTATGTTTCCTGCATTGACGCTGGTACCGCTCAGTACATCATTGACGGCAAGGTCGTCGGCGGCAACGATGGTATCTCTCTTGCAAGCTACATCTCTTCCACCCTCGTTATCAACTACCTCAACGGCAACAAGATCGTTGACGAGAACGGCAAGGCTCCCCGCCTCAGCACTTCTCCCTTCAAAGTCACTCAGGACAACGTTGAGAACTATGTAAAGGTCTTCTTCTCTGAGGAGTATGCTCCCTTCACCAAGGCTATGCTCGACGAGATGACCGCTCCTGGTGTCAACTATCAGTACTATGTTGACCTCGTCAACAACATCAACCTCGACTACATGCTCGAGTCCAACGGCCTCAAGTAAGCCGAATAAGTACATATAGTCAGAAACCTTAAAGCATTAGCAGAAAAGGGTCTGCCGGAAACGACAGACCCTTTTCGTGGCGTTTTTCACTTAGCATTTTCCCTGAGCTTTTTCCCCGAATCCCTGACACATAGAAATGAGGTATAAACCTATGCCGACGATTTCCGCAGACAAGAAAACAAATAAATGGCTCTTTGCCATAGTTTTTGTTGTCGTAATCGCTGCCGTTATGGGTGTTTTCCATCTTATCTCCGGCGGCATTTTCCTTGAGTGGACCAACCTCAAGGGTATCATTGCCCACATTGCGTATCCTTCCTTCATCGCATGGGGCTTCTGCTTCCTCTTTGCTTGCGGCTACACCGACATGTCTATAGGTGGTGTAATAGTGCTGGGCTCCTTTGCCGCAAACTTCCTTGGCAATGCCATGGGCGTACCCGGCGTCATTATAGGTGGACTTGTAACAGGTCTTATCCTTATCATGGTGAACTTCCTTATCTTCACCTACACCGGCATTCCTTCCTGGATAGCCGGTATCAGCCTTGCCCTTATTTATGAGGCAATCGCACTTGCAATCAAGTTCAGCGATAACGGATCTCTCTTCACCAATGCCCTTAACAGAGATTATCGTCTCCTGGGTCAGCTGCCCTGGTGCGTTATTATCCTTGCTATCGGTCTTGTGGTGATCTACTTCCTTTATAACCGCACCACCATCGGTCTGAACATCCGTTCTCTCGGCGGCAACAAGGAAGTCAGCAAGGCTCTCGGTATTAATGTGAATAAAACGTTGCTGGCCGTCGGTCTTATCAGCGGTCTTCTCATCGGTGTCGCCTGCTTTATGCAGCAGAGCTATGCCGGCCAGACCACCGTTAAAACCGGTCTCACCAGTATCAACCTTATATTCCAGCCTCTTGCAATCTATCTGCTTGCTCAGATAATTCAGAAAAGAATAAACATCGTCATCGGCGTTCCCATCTGCGCCTTTGTTCTCTATGCGGTGTTTAATATCCTGACCATAATGGGCGTTCCCTCCGGCACTCTGCAGGAGGCCTGCCTTGGCGCATTCATTATCATCTTCGCCATAATTGGACAGAGAAATGTGAAGGGGGTCATAAAATGAGAGACGAGTTTGTTCTTGAAATTCGTGGCCTTAACAAGCGCTTTGGCCCCACCCATGCAAATAAGGATATCGACTTCACCCTCAAGCGCGGCGAAATCCGCGGCCTTATCGGTGAAAACGGCAGCGGTAAGTCCACCCTCATCTCCCAAATCGCAGGCATTCATATGCGCGACAGCGGCGAGATGTTCGTAAACGGACAGCCCTATAACCCCCATAACCCCCTGGATGCAAATGCTGCAAAGATTTCCATGGTTATGCAGGAACTGGGCGTTGTCGGCAATCTTTCTGCCGGCGTAAACGTATTCCTTGGCAGAACCAAGCAGTTCTCTCGCTTCGGTATTGTCAACATGAAGAAGATGAACAAGGCCGCTCAGGCTGAGTTTGAAAAGTGGAATCTCACCATGCCCCGCCTCAACGAAATGACCGGCGACATGATGATCGAGTCCCGCAAGATGATCGAGCTGGCTCGCGCTCTCAGCGTTGACCCCGACATCCTTCTTCTGGACGAGGTGACCCAGTCCCTCTCCCTCAATAACCGCAGCAAGCTCTATGACCTTATTAAGAAGTTCCGCGATATGGGACGCAGCATCATTGTCATCACCCATGACATTGAGGAAATGGTTGAAATCACCGACACCATCACCGTTCTCCGTGACGGCGAGGTTGTTGGCAATGTCAACTCCCGCGAGACCACTCCCGACGAGATCCGTCTGATGATGGTCGGCCGTGAGATCAACGGCGATTACTACCGCGCCGACATGACTCCCACCGGTTCCGACGAGGTTGTTCTTGAAGTTAATAACCTCACCGTTCCCCACGAGATTACCGATGTATCCTTCAAGGTGCATGCAGGCGAAATCCTCGGCTTCTGCGGACTCAGTGACTCCGGTATCCATTCCGTGGGCAAGGCTGTCTATGGACTTTCCAAGCCCAGCGCAGGTAATGTCTATCTGAAGGCAAAGGATGTTAACATCACTAAGCCCATGACCGCCCTCAACAACAATGTGGGCTATGTTCCCAAGGACCGCGACAATGAAGCTCTTATGATCAACGCATCCATAAGAGATAACTTCTGCCTCCCCTCCCTCACCGAACTGGAAGGTAAGGTATGCTTCCTCAATCCCGCAAAGCTTGCAAAGCTTTCCTCCGACATGGTTGAAAGCCTCTCTGTAAAATGCACCGGCATTGACCAGAGAATGAGCGCTCTTTCCGGCGGTAACAAGCAGAAGGTCAACTTCGGCCGCTGGCTGGCAAAGGATCTGAAGCTTCTGATCCTCGACTGCCCCACCAGAGGTGTTGACGTTGGTGTCAAGGCTTATATCTACCAGCTTATGAAAGAAGCAAAAGAAAATAACATCGCTATTATCCTCATTTCCGACGAACTTACCGAGGTTCTCGGTATGGCTGACCGCCTCCTTGTTATGAAGGATGGTTGCATCACCAAGGAAATCCGCAGAGATGAGGACTTTACCGAGCAGTCTGTAATAGGGGTGATGATCTGATGAAGAATTTTATTAAGAAAATCAAAATATCCGATCTGGTGCCCTTCATCGCCTTCGTTGTGCTCTTCGTGTTCTTCACCATAGCCAGCAAGGGCAGAATGCTCAGCGCCTACTCCCTGAAGCTCCTTCTTGAACAGTCCATCCTCACCATCGTTGCAGGTTGCGGCGTTCTCTTCGTTGTTGCTCAGGGCTCCATCGACCTTTCCGTCGGTGTTAACCTCGCTCTCGCAGGTGTCACCGGTATGTGGGTTGCAACCGCAACCGGCATTGGCTGGCTTATGATTCCCGTGGCAATGGCTGTTGGTCTCATCCTTGGCTTCATCAACGGTATTATCGTTGCAAAGTGCAAGGTTCCTTCCTTTACCCTCTCCATTGCAATGCTCATCAGCGTCCGCGGTGTCGTAAACTATATCCAGACCATTATCGGCGTTCAGTACATTCCCGATTCCATGCGTTTCCTCACTGGTTCCGGTGTTAAGATCGCAGCTTTCGTCGTGATTGTAATCATCATTGCCTATCTCTTCGAGTTCACCCGCCTGGGTCGTTACAGCCAGGCTATAGGTGAGAACGAAACCACCGCCAGATTTGTCGGTGTTCCCGTAAGCAAGATGAAGATTGCAGTTTTCCTCCTCTCCGGACTTATGGCCGGTGTGGGCGCAATCTTCTCTATCGCAAGCGTCGGCGGCACCAGCATGCAGATGGGTGTTTTCCTTGAGATGAAGGTCGCAATGGCTATCTTCTTCGGCGGTGTTCTTGTTACCGGTGGTACTTCCGCTAAGTTCTACAAGATCATCCTCGGCTCTCTGTCCATCACCATTATCGTTAACGGACTTGCCCTTATCGGTATGTCTGATAGCCAGATCACCGAATCCGTTGAAGGCGTTCTGCTTCTCCTCATTCTCTTCATCACCATTCTCACCAGCAAGAATAAGAAGAAGAGCAAATCTGCAAAGCTCAGCGCTGCTGCTGAAGAAGCAGTTGTTCAATAAGAAAATGATGGCGGCATTGCCGCCATCATTTCATTTGAAAGGAACTATCTATGAAAATTGCAGTAATGTCCACTCTCCCCAATCTTGAGGGTATAGTGCCTGAGTGCTTCGAAACCGCTCCCGCACTGCTGATAATCGAAACTGACGATGGCAGCATCTGCGAAGCAGTTGAAAGCAAAGAGCCTATGGACTATGTGGAGAAGATAATAGAAACTTGGTGCGAGGCTGTTGTCTGCGGAATCCATATAGGTCAACGCTGCTTCGACCCCATTGCCGATGAGAGCATAACCCGTTATGACGGCGCGGGAGAAAATGTCCTCATTGCCGCCAAAAAAGCGGACAGAGGTCTGCTGCCCATCATCCCCGAATATGAGGGAGGCCCCGGCTGCGGCGGCGGATGTAACGACGAGTCCCATTGCCACGAACATTAAAAAAGAGCATCCCTATGAGGGATGCTCTTTTTTGTTATTTTGTAAGGATTTCACCGAGGAGATAGCCAAATGTGAGAGCTGTGCCGTGGCTGTTGCCGGGAATAACCATGGGATAGTCAACTCCATAGCGTCCGCCGGCGGCGTTTCCGATTGCATAAAGACCGTCAACGCTGTCGTTGTTCTCGTCAAGAACGCCCATATCCGCGCCGACACGAAGTCCACCGACAACAGCAAGAACCGCGCTGCCGAACTTGAGGGCGTAATAAGGGGGCTTATCAAGGCCAATGAGAAGCTCTTTTCTCTTGCCGAAATCGCTATCCTTGCCCGACTGGCAGGCTGCGTTATATCTTGCGGCAGAGGTGGCGAAGCTTTCCTTGTCAACGCCCATTTTTTCGGCAAGGGCTTCAAAGCTATCCGCCATAACCGCAGTGCCGGCTTTGAGTCCGCGCTCAAGCATACCTGCGAATTTCTCCGTGGGGAATTCGTTGTCATCGGGACCGTGGTCAATATCCCAGAAAATACCGCCGCCGTAAGGCAAAGTAGCAGGGATTTTCTTAGCCCATGCAGAGTCAATGATAGACCATGCATAATCCATGTTTTTGCTGAGCAGGGTATTGCACTTACCCTGAATATAGTTATCCTCATTCATAAAACGGCGACCTTTTTTGTCCACAAAAAGGAAGCAAAGGTTGGAGAAGAAATAGGCCTGAGGATGGAGCATAAGAGGGAAGGGCTGCTGCTCGAAAGAGCCGCCTGCCCAAAGGCCGAGACGGTGTCCGTCGCCTGTGTTCTGACCGACAGGGGTATAAATTTTGGGGCAGCAGTTGGCAAGGGGAGCGAGATCGGCGCACATTTCATTGTTGCCGCTTATATCGCCTGTGGCAATAACTACGCCTTTGGAGGCATTAATGCGGACATATCCATCTGCGAAAGAGCCGATTGCAGCGCTAACGCGACCGTTTTCCTTGATAAGGCGGCAGGCGCTGCAGTTGAAAATAAACTTAACTCCAAGCTTCAATGCTTCGCAGTACATTGCGTGAACCGCGTCGGCAGCACCGGGACGCAGTCCTTTTTTTGCCATAGGTCCGTCAAAAATGCGGTGAGAACCCATATGCTCGCGATATGTTTCTCCGCGATAGATACAAGCCTGAAGTTCGGGTCTTGCGCCGTATTCGGGGGCGGTGACTATGTCGAGCAGCCAGTCCATAGCGTCGCTGCTGCGGGTGAAATAAAGGCGCACAAGCTCCTCGCTGCAGCGGCTGCCGCAGCGCTTTATCCACTCTCTGCTCAGCGCGTCTATATCGTTTTCATAGCCAAGACTCTTCATATATTTGGAGCCGGCAACGCCGATGTTGCCGCCGCGGGCTGACCATTTTGCGCCCTTTTCCATTACGGTCACTTTTGCGCCGCCCTGGGCTGCACGAAGGGCGCAGCTCATTCCGGAAATGCCTGCACCGAGGATAAGAACTTCGCAATTTTCGGTGGAGATAATATCTTCGTCAGCAATGGGCTCAGGCTGCCTTGCCCAACTGCCCCAGCAATTATTGATATTTGACATTATTGTGCCTTCTTTCTCAGATAATGAGGGCAGTGCCGAAACCCTCGCGGACGGCGTCGCCTATCATGCGGGGACGAAGGCAATCGCCTATAACATAAACCTCCGTCTCGGGAATGGCATGGCGAAGAGCGTTAACGGTGTCTTTGCGGGGCTTGAGACCTGCCGCCATAAGCACCGTATCGCAGGGATAAATTTCTTCCTCGCCGCTTGCAGTGTTGAGGCAGACAACATGGTCGCTGTGGATGGAAAGGAGCTTTCTGCCGGTTTTAACGGCACCGCCTGCATTTTCTATAATCTCACAAAGCTCCTTGTCGGCTCGGACAACTCCCTTGGGGAGCTGGGGGAGCATTTCGATTACGGTAACCTTTTTGCCGAAAGCTGCCTGAGCTGCGCCACCTTCAAGACCAACGCTACCGCCGCCTATGATAACTATTTCGTCACCCACGGGGCATTTGCCCATGTCAGCGTCGCCGCACCAGTGGACGTGAGGCAGGTCGAAGCCGGGAACTTTGACTATTACCGGGTCTGCGCCTGCGGCAATTATCATTGCGTCGGGCTTGATTTCCTTAACAAGTTCGGCTGTTGCCTCTGTGGAGGTGCGTATATCGGCGCCGCTTTCAAGGAACTTGCGGATGAGCCAATCTCTGTAGACGGGCATATCCTCCTTGAGATGCATTGCTGCGGCGGTGACAAGATTACCGCCGACGCTCTCGTTTTTCTCAAGAACTATGACATCGTGTCCGCGCTCTTTGAGAGTGAGGGTGGCCTGCATGCCTGCAGGACCTGAGCCAACAACGAGAACCTTTTTCTTGGTACGGGCAAGGGGAACTTCGCCGTGGTCGAGCTCGAGCTCTCTGCCAAGCTTGGGGTTAACGCCGCAGGCAACGGTTTTAGTTTCACGCACGCGCTTGCCGCAGAAGTTGCAGCGGATGCAGGGGCGAACCTCCTCGGGAGCGTTGAAAGCATATTTTCTGGGCATCTCGGGGTCTGCCATAAGGGGACGAGCCATGAGAACAAAATCAGCCCAGCCCTCGGAGAGAATCTTCTCGGCGCTTGTAAGATTGTCAATTCCGGCAACGGTGCTTACCTTGCTTCGGAGAAGTTTTTTGAGTTCGGCTGCGTACTTAACGTTTATCATCTTCCCCATGAACATATGGGGAGACCAGTATTTGAAATAGTTAATATCGGTGTGCATACCTGCGGAGACATTGACGATGTCGAACATTCCGTCCATCATCTGCAGCCAGCGCTTTGTCTCTTCGAAATGCATGCCATCGGGGTGAATCTCGTCGGCGGAAACGCGCATTTCAATGACGAAATCCTCGCCGCATTTTTTACGTATACCCTCAAGAATCTCCATGCAGAATCTTGCACGGTTTTCAAGGCTGCCGCCGTATTCGTCGTTTCTGCGGTTATAGAGAGGGCTGGAAAACTGGGCGATAAGGTTGGTGTGTCCTGCGTGGAGGAAGCAGGAGTTCATACCGGCTCTCTTGCAGCGGAAAGCGGCGTCTATGTATTTCTGCTCAATCTCCTTGATCTGGGCAATGCTCATTTCCTCCGCTGCAACGGGGGCTCTGCCCTTGATGTTGGCGCGCATTATCTCGTTGGGCATAAGCTGTGCGGTGGGGCCCAGACCGGGAGAAAGATTCAGGTCATAGTTATTGTCCAGACCGGAATGGTTTATCTCGCACTGGCCAACAACGCCATACTGGTCGAACATGTCCACAAGGCGGGTGAGACCGGGGATGTAGTGGTCATTATCAAGTGCCACCTGTCTGGGCTCATCCTGAAACTTCTCAATATCAACAGTGCAGTTTCCGAGGGTGATTATGCCCGCACCGCCCTTTGCTATGGGGCGGAAATATTCGATATGCTCCGTGGTCATGAAGCCCTTGTAATCGGTGTATTTGGGGGAGGTGGGAGCCATGTGTATGCGGTTTTTGTACTCAAGACCTCTTATCTCAATGGGTGAAAAAACGTGGATGAAATCGCTTCCCATAATGCAGTTCCCTTTCGTGTTTATATATAAATATAGGATACCAATTTTAGTCCCACCCGTCAAGGATATGGGACGAGATGAATAAGCCAATAAAGAAAAATTCAAATTATTATAAGAAGAGAATTTCCGCCCTGCTGTTTTTAACAAAAATTCCTAAGACTATTTCCCGATGATGGCCTTGTGAGCCCCTAAAAAACAAATTTGCCCTTATGCGGCTTTGCGCTGACGAATTATGAAAAATCAAAAATGCAGAAAAGATTCTTGTGCGTAATAGGCGCACACAACAATGAAGGATTAAAAGAGCAATTATTCAAATTTTGAATCTTTTGCTTCTTTGCTCAAAAGAAAATGAATTTTTGAGATGTGAAGGATGCATTTGAAAAAATGCAGGATGGGATAATGAAAGTTACGAAGGAAAACTTGCAAAAACTTCACTTAAATAGAAAAATTAGGCAAAATGCCCAAGTGAACTATACTGCTTCTGATGAAAATGCTTGAATTCCTGCAAAAACAGAATATACTGAAATTGAAGGAAGGCGCACGACGCCATAGGCAATTTGCTTGAATTTTGAAAGGAGATACTGCGATGTTTATTGCTTTCGTAACTTTTGGAGCTATGTATCTGGCCGGAATGATTGCAATGACTGTCCACGGCCTGAAGGTCTGATCCTTAGAGATAATAAAAAATAGCTGTGTCGAAAAGACACAGCTATTTTTTTATTTCATTTCTTTTCCATGGGGATGTCGCCGAGGCTTACGCAGTCACCGATGGTGCTGATATCCTCAATGTTAACATCCTTATAGCCCTTGGCGGTGATAACAAGACTGAACTTGCCTTCGGGGAGATCCTTGAACCAGAAATCGCCGAAATCATCGCTGTAGTCTATCCAAGTTTTGCCGCCGCTGAGAAGGCGGCATTTTGCGCCTTCAATGATTTCTTCTTCCTCGGGGTCATAGATGGTGCCGCCTACGAACTGACCGGGAAGGTGGCGGTAATAAACCTGAGGAGCGAGACCCAGCTCGGGGCGGAGAGTTGCGGCGCCTGCAAGCTGCTCTTTAAGTTCACTCTCCTCGCCGAAGATGATTGCATCAGTGGGGCAGGCCTCAACGCAGCGGGGAACGGCAGTGCCGTTATCCAACAGATGGGCGCAGCCTGTGCATTTCTGGGGGAGGCTTAGCGCCTCGTTCCAGTAAATTGCACCGTAGGGGCAGGAGTCCACAAGCTGCTTCTGACCTGCTGCCTTTTCGGGGTCGATGATAATAAGACCGTCGTCTCTGCGGTAAACAGCGCCATTTTCGGCGGCTGCAAGGCAGGGAGCATTCTTGCAGTGGTTGCAGAAGGTGGGGGTGTAATTGACCTTAACCTTGGGAATGCTGCCCACGGTTTTCTGCTCAACCTTTGCCCAGAAATGTCCGGTCATGGGCTGGGGCTTTGCATAGGGACTCCAGTCGTTGCCGCAGTGTTCGTCCTTGCAGACCAACTGGCAGTTATAGCAGCCGGTGCATCGGGCGATATCAACTATAAATACTTTGCTCATATAAGGTTGCCCTCCTTGTCTCCGCCAATGAGCCAGCCGTCAAGGCATACACCAGCGTCGGGGTGAACTTTGCGGGCGAAGGCTTCGGGATAATCGCGCTTCCAGGCCTCCATTTCCTCGTCAGTAACCTTTTCAACTTCTACGAGGAAGCCGCTGGTGGCCATGCCGGTGCAGTTTTTGCTGGTCATTCCGGTGGGGGTGATGGAGTTTATGCATCCGCCGCGGTCAAGCCAGCCGGGGATGATGGGGTCGAGGCGGCTGCCGTGGTCGATGTAGCAGACCTGGGGCATAAGTCTCTCGGTGACGTAAGCACCTGCCAGAACGATGCCGCGCTCGTTATAGATTTTAACAATGTCGCCGTGGGCAATGCCGCGCTTTTCGGCTTCGGCGGGGTTGATCCACAGAGGCTCATACTGGTATCCGTCCTTGGCACGAACTTTCATGGTCTCAACCTCACGGTTCCAGATGATGTCGTCGCACTGTGCGTGCACGCGCCAGCGTCCGTGGTTAGACATGCAGAGGAGGGGATACTTCTTTGCTCTTTCGGAGGAAAGACGCTCATCGTGGGTCTCGCTCTTCTCGATCCAGTGGGGAACGGGAGGACGCTCGGGATCATCGGGCATATAGGTCTCGATGTCCTTGCTGGAGTATTCCAGAAGACCGGTGGGGGTGGTGAGCTTGTTGTTTTCGGGGTCGGACCAGAACTTATAAAGTCCTGCGGGCTTCTCCTGTGCCTTGGGGTCGCAGGGGATAACGAAAACCTTGCGCTGCTTGAATTCTTCCCAGCTCATGGTGTCCTCGCAGCCGGTGGCCTTATAGAAGAAGCGGACGCGTTCTGCCTCGGTGAGCTTTCCGGTATAGGCATCCACATATTCCTGACCCAGCTTCTCGCAGACCTTCACGCAAACGTCAAAGTCGCTGAGGGATTCGCCAATGGGCTCAATGGAAGGCTCTTCCAGATAGATGGACTGGAAAACGCCGCTGGAATAGTCGTTGCCGATGTCGGCCAGCTCGTGCTTGGTTGCAACGGGGAGAATGAGGTCTGCAAAGTAGCAGTCGTTCTCAAGCCAGGGGTGCTGGATGACGAAGGTCTCGATGGAGGGATCGCGGTAAGCATCGATGAACATATTGCCGTGGTTCCAGCAGGTGACGTTGCAGGGGGCAGTGGACCAGAGCATATGAACTCTGGACTGGCCGGGACGGGGATAAGTTATCTTTTCAAACTGATATATATTGGTGGGCTGACGGTAGTTGTTCTTGTCCGGCACCTGGCTGGAGGAGAACATATGCATGCCGTACCACTCGGCATGACCGTCCACGATTGCCTTCTGAACGAGGCAGCGGGGGATGAACTGGGTGGGGGCAGGGAACTGCTTGAAAAGGTCAACAAGCTCGGGTGCTCTCTCCTTCTGTTCGGGGGAGAGGACGAAACGCTTCATGTTGACGGTGTCGGGCAGGTCGCCCTTGATGGGACGCAGAGCGTCGCATATATGGGGCATGGGCACGCTCTTCACGGGGGTGAAGGGAACGGGGAAGTCCTTTGCCCACATGTTCCACTCAATCATCTTGGTCTGATGCACGCCGGGGCGTCCCAGACCCTGCATGCCAAGAAGCATAACCTCAAGACGGGCAGGCTCGCTGGCATAAGGGCCGCGGATGTAGCTGCCGCCGTTGCCGTGGCAGATACTGGTGGTGTTCTTTGCCCAGTGGCGGGCGAGAGCCTTGATGGTCCAGGGTTTAACGCCGCATTTTTCGCTGGCCCATTTGGGGGTCTTGGGAATGCCGTCCTCTTCGCCCATAACATAGGCAACGAACTTATCGAAGCCGTAGGTGTGGGAGGCTATGTATTCCTTGTCATAGGTGCCCTCGGTGAGCCAGACATAGGCTATTGCAAGCTGCATTGCAGCGTCGGTGTTGGGGAGAATGGGGATCCACTTGTCAGCATGAACAGCTGCGCCGTAGTTCAGGTCGGGGCATATATAAATCTGCTTAATGCCAAGCTCGGTGAACCAGAAGCAGAGGCGGGAGGGCAGATGCATGCCGAAGCCCAGAGGAGTAACCTCAGGGTCGCAGCCCCAGAAGAGGAGGGAGTCGGAGTTTTTTGCCATGTCGGGGATGAGGTTGGCGGTGGGAGCCATCTCACCAACGGGCTCGCAGCCCCAGACGTGCTTTGCACCCCAGTACCAGCCTTCCCAAGAGTCCATGTTGCGCATCTGCAGGGTGTAACCGCCCAGCAGGGAGAGCATGCGGTTGGGGCAGCCGTGGCTGGGGGAGACGTTCTTGCCCTCGCCGTGCATGTCGCTTTCGCAAAGAACTGCTTCGGGGCCATAGGTGCGCTTCATGCGCAGAAGCTCATCGGCACAAATCTGAGCAGCCTCGTCCCAGGAAATGCGGACATAGCCGCTCTTGCCGCGGTTTTGAGGATTGCGTTCACCCTTGGGGTCCCAGTCAACGCGCTTGAGGGGATACTTAACGCGGTTGGGGGAATAAACGCGGGATTTATAGCCCAGACCGAAATGGGTGGTGGGAATTCTCTCGGGGGGCACAAAGGTGGAGCCGCGGGCTTCCATGGTCCAGGGATTGCAGTTGGCCTTTGTATATTCGGTGTCGTAATGATAGGGACGAATGCGGGTCATCTTGCCTTCGTTGCTGTCAACAACGCAGAGACCGCCGCTTTCGGGACCCATAAGACTGAAGCTTACAACAGCCTGATGTTCCGGTTTGAATTTATTGCTCAATGCAGTTTCCTCCTTCTCGGATGGATACTTGTGTTATTTAAGAAGTATTATATCATTATAATGGGTCAATGGCAAATGTAATTATGCCCACGAGATGGCAGATAGTGGTTTATTTACCGGTGCTGCCAAAGCCGCCTGCGCCTCTTTCCGTTTCGGGGAGAGCATCGCATTCCTCAAACTCCACGCCAAGATAAGGCATGATAACAAGCTGGGCAATGCGCTCGCCGTGGGTAACGCAGCGAGGAGTGTCGCTATCGTTGTGGAGGGCAATTATATATTCGCCTCTGTAGTCGCTGTCGCATACGCCGACGCAGTTTGCGGGGCGAAGACCCTCCTTGGTGGCAAGACCGCTGCGGGCGAATATGGCGCCGAAATAGCCCTCGGGAACTGCCATGGAAAGTCCTGTGCCAACCTTTGCGGTGGCGTGGGGAGCAATTTCAATGTCGCCCTCGGGCAGACAGGCATAAAGATCATAGCCTGCGGCATAAGCAGAACCGGAAGTGGGGATATGGGCTTCCTCGCGAAGCTTTTTTATCTTAATGAGCATGGTGTGTCCTCCTGAAGTGCTATATCTGATTAAACATATTTTACTCTATAAACTGCAATAATTCAAGGGTAACGCGCTTTCCCTTGACACGGCTTGAGCCAAATGATAATATACTGATGTTATGAATATCATCAGGCGATGAAAGGGAAAAGTAGTGCCGAAACCCTTAACCCAGAGAGATGCCGCCAAGGCTGGAAGCGGTGTTGTTAAGGATGGTGCGAAAATGCGCCCCGGAGCCTTCGAGGGAGGAAATGCCTTCGCGTATCGGCTGCGATAAAGCTGTAAGCTGTATTGTATGCGGCGGAGTTAAAAGCGGGAGTGGAACCGCGCGAAGAATTTATCGCGCCTCTCATGGGAATACCATGAGGGGCGCTTTTTGTTTAGCCCCTCGCTCTTCAAATTTTCCCAAGTCAGGGAGGACAGTATGTTTTCAGAACTTAGAGAACTTATAAAAGCCTATAAGGCTCGAGACCCTGCTGCCCGAAGCAGCATGGAAATAATGCTTCTTTATCCCGGCATCAAAGCTGTGCGTGCCCACAGAAAAGCCCATTGGTTCTATACCCACGGCTTCTTTTTCATTGCCCGCTGGATAAGTCAGACCATACGGCGCCAAACGGGAATTGAGATCCACCCCGGCGCAACAATAGGCAAACGCCTTGTTATTGACCACGGTATGGGCATAGTGATAGGCGAAACCGCCGAGATAGGCGATGACTGCCTCATTTACCACGGTGTTACTCTGGGCGGTACCGGTAAGGATCAAGGAAAGCGCCATCCCACCATCGGTAATAATGTACTCATTGGCAACGGAGCGAAGATTCTCGGTCCTTTCAAAGTTGGAGATAACAGCCGAATTGCCGCCAACAGTGTTGTGCTCAGCGAAATTCCCCCCAATTCCACCGCCGTTGGCGTTCCTGCCCGCATTGTAAAGCGCGACGGTGTGAAGATGAACTATGTTTCCGAAGTCGATGTTGTTTCTGTCACTGACCCCATCGCTGCCGAGCTTGCCGCACTTCGTGAGCGCATAGAGCAGCTTGAAAAAGAATAATATGGCCTGAGTAATATAATCCAAATCCGTTTCTGAAATCATATCCGTCGGCATTGCTGCGTTATCGGCTTTTGAAGGGCACAAAGCCCATCTGCAAGCCTATGCCTTGCACTGCCTTAGTATATGAGTTCAGAAATCTTCGACTCCACGGAAATGGATTTTTATGTCGGGACGTTAAGAAAATGTAATAAGAAAAATAAATATGACGCTAAAATCCATTCCGTGGAGCGGATTCGGATTATATAGCTCAGACCAAAGGAGAAATATATATGCAGATTTATAACAGTGCTACCAGACAGCGCGAGGAGTTCGTGCCCAATAATCCCGATATCGTCAAGATGTATACCTGCGGCCCCACCGTGTATCACTTTGTCCATATCGGCAACCTCCGCAGCTATATCATGGAGGATATCCTTGAAAAATATCTCCGCTTCGCCGGCTATAACGTGAAGCGCGTTATGAATATCACCGACGTCGGACACCTTACCAGCGATGCCGACGAAGGCGAGGATAAGATGCTCAAGGGTGCAAAGCGCGAGAACAAGACCGTTATGGATATAGCCAAGTTCTATACCGACGCTTTCTTCTCCGACTGCGAAAAACTTAATATCAAGCGTCCTGATGTCGTTGAGCCCGCAACTGCATGCATTGATGAATATATAAAGATAATTGAAAAGCTTATGGATACCGGCTACGCTTATTTTGCCGGCGGCAATGTCTATTTCGATACCTCCAAAATGGAGAAGTATTATATCTTTAATGACTTCAATGCCGAAGACCTTGCAGAAGGCGTCCGCGAGGGCGTTGAGGCAGATGCCAACAAGCGCAATAAAAATGACTTCGTTCTCTGGTTCACCAAGTCCAAGTTCGAAGATCAGGCTCTCAAATGGGATTCTCCCTGGGGCGTTGGTTATCCCGGCTGGCACATTGAGTGCAGCGGCATTTCCATGAAGCATCTTGGCGAGGATCTGGATATCCACTGCGGCGGCATAGATAACGCCTTCCCCCACCACACCAATGAAATTGCCCAGTCTGAAGCCTATTTGGGTCATAAATGGTGCAATTATTGGATGCATGTCCTCCACCTGAACACTAATAGCGGAAAAATGAGCAAGTCCAGCGGAGAATTCCTCACCGTTTCTCTTCTCGAGGAAAAAGGCTATGATCCTCTTGCTTACCGCCTCTTCTGCCTCCAGAGCCACTATCGCAAGAGCCTTGTTTTCACTTGGGAAAACCTTGATAACGCTGTTGTCACCTATAATAAGCTCATAGGCAAAATTGCTGCGCTCAAAGTTGAAGGCGATGTTGAAGAAGCCGCATTCACTGCATTGAAGGAAAAGTTCTCCGCAGCTCTGGATAACGACCTGAACACCTCCCTTGCAGTCACCGCCATTTATGACGTGCTGAAGGCAAAGACCACCGACGCTACCAAGCTTGCTGCCCTTGCAAAGTTTGACGAGGTTCTGGGTCTTGACCTTATAAAGAAAGCCGCTGCCAAGCGCGAGGCCGATGCCAAGGCAAAGGCTGCCGCAGCCAATGTTGCTTTCGCCGTAATCAGCGAGGATGGCGAAGAGGATAAGGCTGTTGAGGCTCTCATCCTTGCCCGCCGTGACGCCAAGAAGGCAAAGAATTTCGCCGAGGCTGACCGCATCCGCGATGAGCTGAAGGCTATGGGAATTGAACTTACCGATATTCCCAACGGAGCAAAGTGGAAGAGAATATAAATAATACCGACAGGAGTGGAGAAAATGCTTCTTGCTGTTGATATTGGAAATACAAATATTGTCCTGGGCGGATTTGATGGGGAAGAAATCGTTTTTCGCACCCGTCTGAGCACCAGCACCGATAAGGGCGAAGCAGAGTATGCGGTGCTTATAAAAAATCTGCTGGATATCTATGGCGTTGATACTTCAAGCATTGAGGGCAGCATCATTTCCAGCGTTGTGCCGCCCCTCAATAACGTAATGAAGAGCGTCCTCAAGCTTCTGACCGGAAAGATGCCCATTGTTGTGGGACCTGGTGTGAAGACGGGACTTAATGTCACCGGCGGTGACGCAAAGAGCCTGGGCGCTGACCTTGTTGTGGCTGCCGTTGCGGCAATTGCCAAGTACCCCAAGCCTATGATAGTAATAGATATGGGAACAGCAACAACGCTTTCTGTCATAGACGAAAACGGCGCTTTTCGCGGCGGTGTAATCTGTCCCGGTGTCACTATGAGCTATGATGCCCTTTCACGCCGCACTGCTCAGCTACCCCGAATTTCCTTTGAAGAGCCTAAGCAGGTTATTAACCTGAACACTGCTGAAAGTATGCAGGCAGGACTTATCTATGGCTCTGCGGCTATGATTGACGGCCTTGTGGATCGCATAAGCACCGAGATGGGCTGCGAGCCCACACTTGTTGCAACGGGTGGCGTCAGTGAGGGAATTATCCCCAAGTGCCGCCACGAGATAATCGTGGATAGCGACCTTTTGCTGGACGGCCTGAGGATAATCTACGAAAAGAACAAAAAGACAAGAAAATAAATAAAAAAGGAAGCATTCAAATGCTTCCTTTTTTTATTTATCGTATTTTTTTACAAAGCCTTGGACATCGTCAAAATCGCGGACGCGCTGGGCGAGGACTTCATGGCTCCAATCCCACCACCTGATGCGAAGCATGGCGGCAATAGTCTCCTCGTCATAGCGCCAGCCGATATTGGCAGCAGGCACACCGCCCACTATCTCGTAGGGGCGTACATCGTGGCTGACAACGGCGCCTGCGGCAATCACTGCGCCGTCGCCAATGCTGACACCGCCCATAATAATTGCGTTATGTCCTATCCATACGTCGTTGCCTATTTTGCATCGATTGCTCCGTCTCCACTCAATGAGAGAATTATCATCCGCTCCAAAGCCATAATGGGAGCAGCGGTAGGTGAAATGGTGGCTGGCTGCGCGGATGCGGTGGGGGTGCTGAACGGGATTTATGCGTACACCCGTTGCGATGCTGGCAAATTTGCCTATTTCGGAATAGATAATGTCGTTGCCGCCGAAGCAGTAGGAGTAAGCTCCCAGCACCGTTTCCTCCAGCACGCAGTTATCTCCCAGCTCGGTGTAAGGACCGAGGGAACAGTTTTTCACCTTGCAGCTGGGGTGGATAAGGGGCTTTTCGGAAAGTGTTTGAGTGAAATCCAGCATATCAGTATACCTTAGAGAAAACGTCTTTGTTCTTGATGAAATACTCAATGCCGGAATAAAGAGTGCTTGCAAGAATAATTATCTGGCAAACGAGGTTAAGCCAGAAAATGCTGAAGCCAAGCATAAAGCAGAGGCAAACGATGGTGAGAGTGGTTTTAACCTTGCCGGACCATGCGGCGGCAATAACCTTGCCCTGCTCAACCGCAACAAGACGCATACCGCTCACGGCAAATTCTCTCAGCAGCACAAGGGCAAGCACCCAGCCGCTCATCTGACCGGTCTGAACAAACCAGCACATGGCGGCAACAACAAGCATTTTGTCTGCAAGGGGATCCATAAACTTGCCGAAATCCGTAACTTGATTGCGGCTGCGGGCAATGTGGCCGTCAATAAGGTCGGTGATGCCTGCGGCTATGAAAACGGCAAGAGCAACCCAGTTGGCATAAGGGAAGCCCCAGTAGAGAATTATTAGAAAAATGGGTATAAGAGCTATACGAAGCAGTGTGAGTCTGTTGGCAGTGTTCATATCAAAATTCCTCCGTAACGCAACTCCGCTCAAGTTGGCGGAGAAGGTGGGTGAAATATTCGTTCTGGAAGGCGAGCGCCTCTATCCAAAGTTTCTTTGCACTTTCGCTTGCAAAGTCAATATCCTTCAGGCGATCAATGGAATCAATGCGGTGGATTGTCCAATCCAGTTTTTCTTTCAGGGGCATTTCGTAAAATCCCACAAAGCGCATAATATCGAAAATGCGAAAAGCTCCAAAGCGGTCAATGTTGTCGGCATCGGCAAGGCTAAGGGCAGCGGTGCTGCGCTCTCCTTCAAAATCGGCTATGTCGTCAACATGAATTGCGATTCCGTAGAGAATATCTGCCTTGGCTTTGTCGGAAAGTTCAAGGGTCTGGAGGAAAGATCTTGCAATGGCAGCACCAACACGACCATGCTCATTCCAACCGCCCTGAGGTATGGTGCGGCTGTAGGCAATGTCGTGAAGGAGGCAGCCTATGATGAGCGCTTCCTCGTCCAAGCCCTCCAAACGAGCAATCTCCGCGCCGATATGAGCCACGCGGAGACTATGCTCCAGGCGGTAAGCACCTTCGGCGGGATTATCGCTGAAATATGGACAGTTTTCAAAAGAGCTTTTTACAAATTCAAGGGTTTTGCGAATGTTTTCAGTCATCATAAACCTGTTCTCCCGCGAGGAAGTAACCTTCGAAAAATTCTTCAGTGAAGCCGGTGATGCGTACATTGACAAAATCGCCCTTTTCGCAGTCGCCTTCAAAATAGATTTTATCGTCAACATCGGGAGAATCGGCTGCGGAGCGACCAACGCGGTAAGCCCCGTCGCTGCCGCTGCAAAGCACCTTTACGATGCTGCCGATGCGGCTTTCGTTGTATTCGTCCAGAATGCGCTCCTGCAGGCGGCGCAGCATATCAGCGCGCTCATAGGCAGTTTCCTCGTCGCAGCGGTCGGGCATTTCGCCGGAGGGAGTTCCCTCTTCGGGGGAATAGGGGAAAACGCCGGCGCGCTCAATCTTTGCTTCGCGGATAAACTCACAAAGCTCCTCGAACTCAGCCTCGCCCTCGCCGGGATGACCTACAATAAGGCTTGTGCGGATAACAAGACCGGGAATACGCTCTCGCAGCTTTTTGAAAAGCTCGCGGTAGCTTTCGCTGCTGCCGCGGCGATTCATGCGGCGAAGCACCTCGGTGTTGATGTGCTGGATGGGAATATCCAGATATTTAACAATTTTGGAGTTTGATGCAACAACGTCAATGAGCTCGTCATCAATCTCATTGGGATAGAGATAGTGAAGGCGAATCCATTCAATGCCATCAATGTCACTAAGCTGACGGCAAAGCTCTGCAAGGCGGCGCTTGCCGTAAAGATCCGTGCCGTAGCGGGTCAGATCCTGAGCGATAAGAATAAGCTCCTTAACGCCGATCTCTGCCAGAGAGGAAGCTTCGGCAATGATGTTTTCAATGGGACGGGAACGGAAGGAGCCGCGAATATCGGGAATGGCGCAGTAGTTGCAGCGATTGTCGCAGCCCTCTGCGATTTTTATGTATGCCCACTCGGGACCAGTGGTCAGATAGCGGCCAACCTCGTCAACGGGGGCGTTCTTATCACCAAAGCGGTCGGCATCCTTGCCCTGTAAAACAGCCTCAACAACCTCAACAATATCCTGATAGCTGCCAACGCCCACAAGTGCGTCAACCTCGGGCAGTTCGGTTTTTATCTCTTCGGCATAGCGCTGGGCAAGACAACCGGTAACCACAAGCTTTTTGGGACGCTCGGTATCCTTAAGCTCGGCCATGTCGAGAATTTCCTCTATTGCCTCGCTTTTTGCACTGTCGATGAAGCCGCAGGTGTTGATGATAATAACATCGGCCCAGTCGGGCTCTTCAACGAAATAGTAACCTGCGTTATGAAGGCGGAGCATCATCTGCTCGGTGTTTACAAGGTTTTTGGCGCAGCCAAGGCTTATTATATGAATGGCTATATCTTTTGCCATGTTCTCTTCCATATTATCACTCCTCGAAGTTGGATTCATACCTATAAAGGGCGGAACGGATCTCCTCCCAGTTGTAGCCGCGGCGCATAAGGGCGTCAGCAGCTTTTTTAACGGCGATTTTGTCGGAAACGGGTGCACCTCTCATACGGGAGGCGAGAAGCTTATCCAAAGCCTCATCTGTCTCGGGCATTTCCTCAAGGGCATCGTCCCAGAGCTCGCGGGAGACCTTGTGGCGATAAAGCTCGTCTCTGATGCGCCTGAGACCATAACCCTTGGCGGCATAATGCCGCACAAGCATGCGGGCGTATTCCGCGTCGTTTATAAGCCCAAGCTCAATAAAACGGGCAACAACTGCAGCGGCGTGATACTCGCTTTCGCCTTTTTCTATGAGCCTGTCATAGAGCTCGCGCTCGCTGAGAGGGCGGGAACCAATAATGCGCAAAGCGCGCTCTTTGGCTCGCCCCAGTCCTGCGGCCTCGCTCACTTCGGAAAATTCTTCCTCGCTGAGCTGGCGGCCTGTGAAAATGGAAAAATCCGCAATGACGGCAAGCCCCATTTTCATGGAGCTGCCGTCGGAAAATTTAACTTCATAATGCTCGGGACGAATCTCCCGAAGCTCGGTGACCGTCACTTATCAGCCCTCGAAATCGTCGGCGGAAATGTCAACGGCGCGGCCAGCTGCCTGAGCGGCCTTGCGTGCCTGGGGGCTCATGAGCTTGTATGCATTGTCGCGGATCTGCTGCTCAATGCCATCGCAGATTTCGGGATGAGTGCGGAGGAATTCCTTCACGCCATCGCGACCCTGAATGCGCTGCTCGCCAACGGTGAACCATGCGCCTGCCTTGTCGATAAGCTCAAGCTTAACGCCCAGATCGATGATCTCGCCGATCTTGCTGATGCCTTCGCCATAGATAATGTCAAACTCGGCCTCTTTGAAGGGGGGAGCAACCTTGTTCTTGATAACCTTTGCACGGGTGCGGTTACCAACCATCTCGGTGCCGACCTTGAGAGTTTCAACGCGGCGGACATCAATGCGGACGGAAGCGAAATATTTCAGTGCGCGGCCACCGGGAGTGGTCTCGGGGTTGCCGTACATAACGCCGATCTTCTCGCGGAGCTGGTTAATGAAGATAACGATGCAGTTGGTCTTGCTGATAGTACCTGCCAGCTTGCGGAGAGCCTGGCTCATAAGGCGGGCAACAACGCCAACGGAGCTTTCGCCCATTTCGCCTTCAAGCTCGGTTCTGGGAACAAGAGCGGCAACGGAGTCCACAACAACAACGTCAACAGCGCCGGAGCGGACAAGAGCTTCGGTGATGTCCAAAGCCTGCTCGCCGGTGTCGGGCTGGGAGATAAGCAGCTCGTCGATGTTTACGCCGAGAGCGCGGGCATAAGCGGGTTCAAGAGCGTGCTCAACGTCGATGAAGGCAACCTCGCCGCCCATCTTCTGAGCGGAAGCCAGAACATGGAGAGCCAGAGTGGTTTTACCGGAGGACTCAGGTCCGTAAATTTCAACAATGCGTCCCTTGGGAACGCCGCCAATACCGAGGGCAAGGTCAAGGGAGAGAGAACCGGTGGAAACGGCCTCAACGTTTACGGGGATGTCGTCGCCAAGGCGCATGATGGCGCCCTTGCCGTAGCTTTTTTCAATCTGTGCCAGTGCGGTTTCAAGAGCCTTTTTCTTGTCGCTTGCCTGACCGGGGGTGGTGATGGGAGCTTTCTTATCTTTTGCCATAGTGAACACCTCTTATATCTCAAAAAAATATTAATTAATTTATATCCGTCCGAAGACGACGCGGTCTATGCCTGCGCTGTCCTTGGCGCAGTCCACATTTTTAAAGCCTTCAAGGCGCATTATTTTCTGAACGTCGGCTGCCTGAGTTTCACCAACTTCGAATATCATCCATCCGCCTATGCGAAGAGCGCGCTTCCATTCCTTTGCGATAAAGCGATAGAAGGTGAGTCCGTCCTCGCCGCCGTCAAGGGCGCCGCGTGGTTCGTAGTCGCGGACGGAGGAATCGAGGGAGTCGATCTCGTGACTGGCTATATAGGGAGGATTGCTGAGGATAAGGTCGAAGCTGCCGAGATTATCGGCAGGGGGGATAAGGGCGTCCGCCTCCATGCATACTGCTCTCGCGGAGAGGGAGTTGGAGCGGATGTTTCTGCGTGTGACCTCCAGAGCTTTGCGGGAGAGATCCAGCATAACAACGCGGGATTCCGGGAGAGTGTGAGCCATTGCAAGACCAATGCAGCCGCTTCCGCAGCAAAGATCCAGCACTCTGGGGGAGGGGGTGCGCTGGCGGATAAGCTCAAGAGCCTTGTCCACTAAAACCTCCGTGTCGGAGCGGGGGATGAGGACATCGGGGGTGATTTCAAGGGGAAGTCCGTAAAATTCCCAGTGGCCGGTTATATAGGCCACAGGCTCGCCCAAAAGGCGGCGGCGGACATATCTTTCAATAAGGCTTTCCACCTGATTGGAGGAATAAAGGGGCATATCCCGAAGAAGCTCCGCCTGAGTTTTCCCTGTAGCGTGGCAGATGAGAAGGCGGGATTCAAGGCTGTGAGCCTCTATTCCGGCATCGCGGAGAGCCTTGCGGGCGTCTATATAAAGTTGGCTATATGTTTTTGGCATGTTTTTCTATCTCTCTGTCTGGCTTATTTTACCACAGGTCGCTGCCTTTTTCCTCGGGGATGACCAGCTTGAGGGCTTCAATGGCAACCTCGATCATGCTGTCATCGGGCTCTTTGGTGGTAATGTGCTGAATCTGCTTTCCGGGCCATGCGATAATGGAGGCAATGGTGCTGTCGCTCTTGCCGACCCAGCGGTTGATCTCATAGGTGATGCCTATAATGATGGGCAGAAGCAAAATTTTGCAGCACATGCGGATAAGTGCGGAGAGGATACCGGGAAGAGTTACAAAGCCGGGGAAGAGACTAAGCACCCAAGTCATTATGGAAATGACAAAAATGCTGATGATCATAACAACAACGAGGAAGCTGGTGCCGCAGCGGGGGTGGAAGCGGCTCTGGATGCGTACGTTTTCAACGGTGAGAGGCAGCTGTTTTTCGTAGCAGAAAATGCTTTTGTGCTCTGCTCCGTGGTATGCAAACAGACGCTTTATCTCCTTCATGCTTGTGGCAAACCAAAGATAGAGAAGGAAGATTATAATGCGGATAACTCCTTCAAGAAGGCATCTTCCAACAAGACCGATGGAGTCAGGGAGAAGCTCGAAAAGAAAGGCGGGGAGCAGGAAGAAAAGTCCGATGGCAATGGCTATTCCGAAGACCATAGCGAAGCCCATGATGAGCTTTTCGGCCTTCTCGCTGCCGAACTTTTTCTCCAGCCAAAGGTCAAATTTGCCGGGCTGCTCCTGAGATTCCTCAGGCATAAATTCGGCGGACCAGGTGATTGCCTTCATTCCGTTTGCCATGGAGGATATGAGCATGAATATGCCGCGGATAAAGGGCCAGCCGAGAATGGGGAACTTTTCCTTGGTGTGGCTGAGCTGCTCAACCTCTGACACAAGCTCGCCGTCAGGTTTGCGGCAGACTTTGCTCTGCTTGTCGGTGCCGCGCATCAAAATGCCCTCAATGAGAGCCTGACCGCCTATGCTGGTTTTGAAACAGGTTTTTTCGGATTTGTTTTTTGCCATGTCTTATTCCTTATTTCCAAGATTATTTTATAGTTTAATCTGTCCCATTTAACGGACTTTGCCTGCCTGAATGAGACAAGAACAAATAATATGTGTGCCGCAGTCGGCTGCATAATTTTCCCATATTAAATGAGCATATATTATATCCAACATATAATATCATATATGGATGCAAAATGGTAGTAAAATAATTTTGAACAATGGAAAGATTTTAATTTTTTTAGTATAAGTTTTTAACGTTGTGTGCTTGAAATTATTCTGAAGCTGTTGTATAATGCCGTGGTACGCCGGTGTGATGGAATGGTAGACGTGCTTGACTCAAAATCAAGTGTCCTCTGGACGTGGGGGTTCGAGTCCCCCCACCGGCACCATCTCCCTATGGAACTGATACATGGTTCCATAGGGATTTTTGTTTTTGGGAAAGCGTCGGCAAACCACTGGTACATATACACAAATCTGTTTATCACAAATATAGCAAATCTTAACGCTCATGAAATTGACAAAGGAATCTTGGGGGCGTAATATAAATAAGTTAGGTAAAGAAACAGATGTCTCATCGGAAAGGAGCGAGTATCTTGCGCAAAAGTTCTGTAAGCCTTACGGAAGGACCGATTTTTAAGGGTCTGTTGTTCTTCTCCGTACCGCTTCTTCTTTCAAACCTTTTTCAGCAGCTATATAACTCGGTGGACTCCGCGGTTGTGGGCAGTTATGCCGGCGACACAGCCCTTGCAGCGGTTGGAAGCACAGCGGCGCTGATAAATCTGCTGATAGGATTTTTCCTTGGAATTTCAACAGGTACAAATATCCTCTATGCGATGCACTTCGGAGCAGGAGATCGTCAGGGTCTGAAAAAGCTTATCCATAGCGCAATGCTCCTGAGCATCATCTGCGGCGTGGTTCTCTCTGCTTTCGGTGTTATATTTGCCGAAACCATGCTCCGCTGGATGGGCACTCCCGATGATGTTCTGCCTCTCGCTACATCCTATCTGAGAATATTTATGGCAGGCACGGTTGTAAACCTTGTTTATAATGTGGGCGCCGGCATGATAAGAGCGGAGGGCGACTCTGCAAGACCCCTGCTTTATCTGGTCATCGGCGGCGTTGTGAACCTCATTCTGGACTTCGTTTTCGTTGCGTGGCTTGGAATGGGAGCTGCAGGAGCGGCAATCGCAACCGTTGCGGCGCAGCTTGTCAGTGCGGTGCTTATCGTAATCCGCCTTACCCGTCTTCCCGAGGATTACCGTCTGCGTCCCTTGAAGATGCGCATGAACGGTCTCACCGTTTGGGATATAACCCGCATTTCTGTGCCTTGTGGTCTGCAGGGCAGTATGTTCGCAATCTCCAACCTGCTTGTCCAGTCCAAGATAAACTCCTTTGGCTCCATCGCAATGGCAGGTGTTGCCGCATACAGCAAGGTGGACGGATTTATCTATATGCCCCTTATGGCGCTGAGCCTTGCGGTAAGTACCTATGTTGGACAGAATATGGGCGCAGGTAAATTTGACCGCGTGAAGAAGGGCATAAGAACCTGCCTTCTTATGAGCCTTGTAACCGCTGTTGTGCTGTCCGTCACAGTGCTGCTTTTGGGTGAGCACGCAGTGGGTGTTTTCACAAAAACACCTGAGGCGAGAGCCTATGCGGTGACCCAGATGCACTATATGGCGCCCTTTGTGTTTATATTTGTTTTCTCGGATATCTTCGGCGGAGCTATCCGCGGCGCGGGAAGCCCCACGGCCGTTACGATAATAAGCGCGCTGAGCATCTGCGTTTTCCGAATTTTGTGGCTGACTTTGCTTTTGCCTGTGTTCAACGATATCCGCGTACTGTTTTTGTGTTATCCCATAAGCTGGACCATAAGCAGTCTTGCAACAGCAATATATTATTTCAAAGGCTCGGTTATCAAAAAAGCAATCAGAAAACTGGATCCGTAAAAACAAAAAAAGACCTTCGCAAGAATTGCGAAGGTCTTTTTTGTTTTAATAATCGCTTACAAGGGTCTTGCGCTTTTTCCATGTGCCCATTGCATAGTAAATTCCGCCAACAAAGAGGAATACATATCCTGCAATGGCGCTGCCTAGCCAGAAGCCGCTGATGCCCATTGCAAGGGAAACGCCGAAGAGAAGGCTCAGGCCTATTCTTGCAACAATACCGTCGGCAATTCCTGTGATAAGGGCAAGACGGGAGTTGCCGATGCCGGTAATGAAGCTGATTGCGGGAGCGCGGGACGCAAAACCGAAGAAGTTTATAACGCCGATGGGAGCATAGAGATGGCTGAGCGCCAGCACATCGGGGTTTTTGTCGAATATACCGAATACCTGTTCGGGGAAGGCAATGAGCAGCAGGGACATAATTCCACAGTATGCTGCGCCAATGATTATGATGTAAATGATGGTTGCACTTACTCTCTTATGCTTTCCTGCTGCAAAGTTCTGGGCAATGATGGAAGAGCCTGCGGTGCTGAGAGCCTGAGTGCAAATGGTTGCAAGCATGGTGACCTTGTTGCCAACAGCGGTTGCAGCTGCTGCAACTACGCCCATTGCGTTTATGTAGGAGTTAACATAGAGCATGGAGATGGAAACGGAGGCGTTTTGCAGGGTGAGGGGAAGACCGAGAGAAAGGATGGACTTGAAAATGCTCTTGTCGATTGCGAAGCTGCGAAGCTTGAAGTCGAAGCCGAAAGATTCTCTGCGTCTAAAAAGGAAAATTATGCTTACGATAAATGCGATGGTCTGAGAGAGGGTTGTTGCGAGTGCGGCGCCGAAGCAGCCCATTTTGAGGGGAACGACAAAGATAATGTCCAGAATAACGTTCAAAGAGGCGGAGAGGGCAATGAACATCATGGGATGCTTGCTGTCGCCCATGCCGCGCAGTATTGCGCTTACGGTGTTATAACCGAAAACAGGGATCATTCCTGCGAAGTAAACGAGGGAATATTCGTGGGCATACTGGAATGCAGCTTCGGGAACATTGATGAGACGGAGGAAACCGTCGCAGCAAATAAAGGACACAATTGTGAGAATAATGCCGAGGATAAACTGCATTGTGAATAGTGTGCCTATGGTGCGTGTGATGCCTCTTTTGTTACCAACTCCCGCATTCTGAGCGATGATTATCTGACCTGATGCGGAAAAACCCATGCACAGGAAAAGATAAAACATTGCAATCTCGCCGCCTGCGCTGGCGGCTGCCAAGCCTTCTGAGCCGACGAAACGGCCGACGATGGCCATATCCGCAAGGTTGTATGCCTGCTGAAGCAAGTTGGAAATAACAAAAGGAATGGAGAACACCACAAGCTGTCGGAAGGGACGACCGGTGGTCAGGTCGTTTACCATGCTTGCCTTGCTCAAGAGATTCACTCCTTTGGAAAAAGTAAAATATATAACAGATTAATTATAGACCTGCCGCGTACGCAATACAAGAGATAAAATACCCAATAATTATGTGCAGCAAGGCAAAAAAATGCACTCCGCAGCCAAGGAAGTCAGGCTGCGGAGTTCGTTTTTTAAAATATTCCGGTGATAAAAATTTCTATACCGATGAGGATGAGGATGACGCCGCCGAGGCAGGAGGCTTTTCCGGCAAGGCGGGTGCCGAAGCGCTTGCCTATGGCAAGACCTGCCATGCAGATGCCGAAAGTGACGATGCCTATAAGCAGGCAGCATACCAGAGCGGAAAAGGCGTTGTACTCGGCAATGGTGAAGCCTACGCTGAGAGCGTCAATGCTGGTGGCGATGCCCTGAAGCATCAAAGCGCCGAAGGCAACTGCGCAGCAGTCCGATTCCGCGCAGTTATTTTTAATTCCGTCAAGAAGCATTTTGCCGCCGATAAAGAGCAGCAAAATGAGAGCTATCCAGGGTATGAATCGCTCCAAAACGGAAAAGGTTTGAACCATAGTGTGGACGCAGAACCAACCTATGAGGGGCATGAGGAACTGAAAAACTGAAAAAGTTCCGGCAATGAGAACCATTCTGCGCGCTTTCATGCATCTTTCGTTAAGTCCGTTGGCAAGAGAAACGGAAAAAGCGTCCATGGCAAGACCTATTCCCAGACCAATGCTTGTGATAAAAAAAGTGAAATTCATCAATAACTCCAAATTAAAGAATACTTACGCTGTAACCGAGTATTTTGCTCTCGTTGGGAGCAAGACGGAGGGCGTGGGGCTTTGCGGAAAATTCTTCGCTGCCTTCGGCAAGAGCGCCGCAGCCCTGCCAGGGCTCAAGACAGATGAAGGGTGCGTGTTTTTCGGGGGCTGTCCAGAAGGCAATCATGGGGAAGTCGGAAAAGTCCATATAAACTCCCTGACCCTTGGGACCCTGAAGCTTGACTCCCTTGGAGTTAAGCCCGTCAAAAATAAGGGTGTCCACGCGGTCGTGGAGAGTGTGGTCAAGAGGTATGCAACGACCTTCTTTTATAACCGCCATGGTGTTATCAAAGTCGAGAAGAGCGGTGGAGAGGGGGATGATGGCGTCTTTTTCCTCGGCCTCGTCGAAGATAAGCTTCCAGTCGGAAAAGTTTTCGCTTTCATCAAAGGGGCAGTTGAAGGCGGTGTGGCCGCCCACGCAGTAATACATATCCTCGTCGCCGCAGTTTTTCACGATATAGTCAGTGCGGAAACCTTTTTCGAGGAGATGATGGGCGATGCGGAGAGAAAACTTGTAGGGGTAAAGAGCGAGAGTCTCCTCGCTTTCGCGAAGCTCAAAGCAGATGGCGGATTCGGTTTTTTCAACAAGGGTGAACTCAGCCCGGCGGACAAAACCGTGCTTGGGCATGGGGTATGCCTTGCCGGAATACAAAATGCCTTCGGGCTTAACTCTTCCAATAACGGGGAAGAGGTTGGGGTTTTTGCCGGTCCATCCGCTGGGATGACCCTGCCATATGTATTCTCTTTCACCGTCGGTGAAGGAGATGAGTTCAGCTCCGATGCTGCTTACGGTGGCGCTCATATTACCAAGTCTGAGAGTATATTCCATAGCTCAAACCTCCTTTTTCGTGCTGCAATATTTTATCATCTGGGGAAGAAAAAGCAAGAAAAATTTTGCGATTGGGTGGGGACTTTGGCTTGATTATTGCAGGCTTTTTGCTGCTGTTGCAAAGAATCGCGCTCGGAGGCAACCAAATGTTACCACGTCAAGCTGCACAAAACAGAGGGATTTATATTATGCATCCTCCACGTAACCTGAGGATACTTTTTCGGATTTTGCCGAAAGAGTATCCTCAGTGCCATTTTATTGCTTTCATTTTATTTATAAAATGAACATATCAAAGAAACGGGTAGTACCGTTGTGACAGATGTGTCAGCCACGTTAAATTAAATGAAAAAGGAGAAATGAATTATGGGTCTTATTAAAGCTGCATTTGGAGCTGCCGGCGGTATTCTTGCCGATCAGTGGAAGGAGTTTTTCCGCTGCGAAGCAATTCCTGCTGACGTACTGGTGATGAAGGGTCAGAAAAGCGCAGGCAAAAGAAGCTCCAACACTAAGGGGACCGACAATATAATCACAACAGGCTCCGTGATTCTGGTTGCTGATGGTCAGTGTATGATGATAGTCGATCAGGGTCAGATTGTTGAATTTGCTTCAGAACCCGGCGAGTATACATACGATGCATCCACCGAACCCACCATCTTCTGCGGCAATCTGGGCGAAGGTCTGAAGCAGTCCTTTGCACAGTTGGGTAAGCGCTTCACCTTTGGTGGCGAGCCTCCCAAAGATCAGAGAATCTATTACTTTAATACCAAGGAACTGATGGGCAACAAGTATGGCACTCCCAGTCCTGTACCCTTCCGCGTGGTGGATCAGAATATCGGCCTGGATGTGGATGTTTCCATCCGCTGCTTCGGCGAATTTTCCTACCGCATCTGCGACCCCATGCTGTTCTACAAAAATGTATGCGGCAATGTGGCGGAAGACTATATCCGCGATAATCTGGACGGACAGATGAGGACTGAACTGCTCACCGCGCTTGGCCCTGCATTCGCCAAGATTTCCGCTAAGGGTATTCGCTATTCCGCTCTGCCCGGTCATACCTTTGAAATCGCTGAAGCCCTGAATGAAGTCCTCACCCCCAAATGGCGCAACCTCCGCGGCGTGGAAATCGTATCCTTCGGCGTTTCCAATGTGAACGCATCCGAAGAAGACGAGGCTATGATCAAAGAACTGCAGAAGACTGCTGTTTTCCGCAATGCCAATATGGCCGGTGCCTACATGGTGGGCGCTCAGGGCGAGGCAATGAAGACTGCTGCAGCAAACCCCAATGGAGCCATGATGGGCTTCATGGGCATGGGTATGGCGCAAACTGCAGGCGGAGTCAATGCTGCCCAGTTGTACCAGATGGGTCAGCAACAGCAGATGCAGCAGGCAGCACCTGCTCCTGCCGCCGACGGCTGGAAGTGCTCCTGCGGCGCAACCGCAACCGGCAAGTTCTGCCCCGAGTGCGGTGGAAAGAAGCCGGAGCCCAAGCCCGCTAACGGCTGGAAGTGCTCCTGCGGCGCTATGGCAAGCGGTAAATTCTGCCCTGAATGCGGCAGCCCCAAGCCTGCGGACAACGGCTGGAAGTGCGCTTGCGGTGCGGTAGTCACCGGAAAGTTCTGCCCCGAGTGCGGTAGCCCCAAGCCTGCTGATGACGGCAGCTGGACCTGCTCCTGCGGCCAGAAGAATATGGGCAAGTTCTGCCCCAACTGCGGCGGCAAGAAACCCGCTGGAATCCCTCAGTATAAGTGCGATAAGTGCGGCTGGCAGCCTGCCGACCCCACCAAGGCACCTCGCTTCTGCCCCGAGTGCGGCGATCCCTTTGATAACGGCGATATTGTTTGATTGCGTTTGAAATATAGAAAAGGAGAATGAATTATGGGACTTTTCGATAGATTTAAGAAACAGGATTGCGAAATCTGCGGCAAAGAAGTAGGAATGTTTGGTTATAAAAAGCTGGAAGACGGTGAGATCTGCAAAGATTGCGTAAAACTGCTCTCTCCCTGGTTTGAAGACCGCAGAGAGTCCACGGTGGCGCAGATTAAGGAACAATTGGCTTACCGCGAGCGCAATGCGAAGGAGCATGAGACCTTCACAATTTCCAGAAAAATCGGCGATGAGGAGTATATCATGTATATAGAAGAAGTCGGAGGCGTGCCCAACCGCTTCTTCGTAAGCAGCAGATCTGATTATACTGCAGAAAATCCCGATATCATTTCTTTCAAGGATGTTGCCTCCTGCGTAACCGATATTCAGGTTCGTGACGAGGAAGTAAAGCAGCGCAATGCCGAGGGACAGATGGTAAGCTACCGTCCTCCCAGATATAAGCACCATCACGATTTCTATATCAAAATGGAAATTCGCAATAATCCCTATTTTGATGATATAAAATTCCGCATAAACGGCAGTGATATCACACTGGAGACTGAGGGTGATGTTGGCGGTGGCATTGGTGGTGCGGCTCTGGCCGGCTTGCTGAAAGGGGTCGGTGTCAGCACCGCAGGCGTGCAGACCCATTCCTACCGCAATTCTTCCGAAAACCGCCGCTACGAAGAATGCCGAATGATCTGCGAAAAAATCGAGCAGGCTGTGGAGGACGGCAAGCGGGGCACCGCTGCCGCTCAGGGCAGCACGGTGGATTCTCTGCTTACGATGATCTCCCGGATCAAAGATGCGCCCGATCTGCTTTCCGCCACCACCATTGCGGCTGAGGTTGCACGTCAGGCAACCACACTTTCCGATCCTGATTGGGAGCGGGTTAAAACACTGAATAACACAGCAGTGGCAGAGGCCAAACAGCGTTTTGGCTATCAGGAACCCGGCAGTGCCCCTGCACAGGAAGCACCCAAACCCAAGTTCTGCCCCAACTGCGGCGCACCCTATGAGGGAGGCAAGTTCTGCCAGAGCTGCGGCAGCAAGCTGGGATAACTGAGTGAATTTAAAAAAGGAGCTGAGACAATGGGAGCTACCATCAATACATACCAATGTCCGGCCTGCACTGGCCCACTGCATTTTGCAGCGGGAAGCGGAAAGCTGGAATGTGAATACTGTGGCAGCAGTTATGAGGTTGCGGAGGTAGAAGCTTTCTATGCCAAGAAAGCAGAAGATTCCGAGCCAAAGCTGACATGTCCCGCCTGCAAGGTGGAATTGAACTGCGAGGAGATGAGCGGTGAAGCCACCTGCCCCGGTTGCGGTGCGGAATTTGAAATGGAAGAGCTCCGCGCTTATGCCGCCCAAATGGCAGAAAAAGGCGAAGATGACATGAACTGGGCCACCGAAGCGGGAGGCCAGTGGCAGGAAGGCGAAGCGGACGGTCTGCGGATCTATGGCTGCAAGCAATGCGGCGGCGAGATTATAGCGGATGAAACCACCGGCGCAACATCTTGTCCTTATTGCGGAAATCCGGTGGTGCTTACAGGCCACTTCGCAGGTTTGATGAAGCCGGATCTGGTGATCCCCTTCAAGGTGGATAAGAAAGCTGCAAAGGAAGCTTTGCAGAATCATTATAAGGGCAAGCGCCTGCTTCCCAAGGTTTTCAAGGATCAGAACCACATCGAGGAAGTGAAGGGACTCTATGTTCCCGTATGGCTTTTTGACGCGGATGCAGATGCCAGTGTGCAATATGAGGCCACCAAGGTTCGTGTATGGAGTGACAGCGAGTATAACTATACCGAGACAAGACATTATGCGCTTATCAGGGACGGTGTAATCGGTTTTGAAAATGTACCGGTGGACGGCTCCACAAAAATGGATGACACTCTTATGGAGTCCATCGAACCTTTCGATATCAGCGATGCAGTGCCCTTCAAAACGGCCTATCTGCCGGGTTATTTGGTAGATAAATATGATGTTGATGCTCAGACAAGTATTGGCAGAGCAAACGAGAGAATTAAACGCAGCACGGAAGATGCGTTTCGGGATACGGTGCATGGCTATAACTCCGTGACAACGACTGATTCCAATATCACCCTGCAAAATGGTCGGGCAAGATATGCCTTGTACCCGGTGTGGATTTTGAACACCGACTGGAACGGACAGAAGTTTACCTTCGGTGTCAACGGCCAGACCGGAAAAGTGGCCGGAGACCTGCCCATGGACAAGGGTAAATTCTGGAAATACATGCTGGGCGTGGCTGCCGCGGTAACTGCTGTGGCATTTGCCATCAGCTACGGCGTGTGGCTGTAAGGAGGTGCGAACTATGACTAAAAAAATTATTTGCACAATCCTTGCGCTGGTATTTTGCTTCAGCTTTGCGATTTCCGTTTCCGCGGAAGCAGAGGAAACTGCCTTTGTGATTGATGAGTTCGGACTCCTGACGGATGACGAGATCGACGCATTGAATAATCTCGGTTCTGTTTATTATGATATGACCGGCGTGGGCATTTTCTTTGTGTTTACACAGGAAGAAGCAATCGAAGATTATGATGTGGAGGCTGTTGTAAACGGTATCACCGATTATGTGGTGATGATGGAAAACGAAAACTATTGGTATATGCACCTTGGCGGCAAGGGAGAAATCATAGATGTTGCTGCAGAAGACGCACTGCGAGCAGCCTATGATGAAGATGAAACCTATGTCGGCGGCGTAGGTGCATACATGGATGCGGCAGTGGCCTATTTCCCGGAACTTCCTCCACCCACCGAAGCAGTTGTGCCGGAAGATGAGCAGTTTGTGTATGATGATGCCGGGCTTTTGAGCGAGGCCGAGGAAGCCGCGCTGGTGGATAAGCTGACGGAAGCCAGCCATGCAACCAATACCCAGATCGTGATTGCAACAATCGCAGCTATGGATGGCGGCGATATCGACGGTTTTGTTGATTATTTCTATGACACCATGGGCTTGGGCTACGGTGAGAACCATGAGGGAGTTTTGCTGCTGGTATGCATGGATCCCCGCGAGTACCGAATTCTGAGCAACGGCTATGCCGGAGAGGCAATCGGCCCGAATGAGATCGATAGTCTGAGCAATATCGTGGGACTCAATCTGGCCAATGGAAATTATGCCACTGCGTTCACCCTCTTTACAAACGAGTGTGAAGACTATCTTGTATACTATCAGGCAGGCTCGCCCTTCAATGTGGGTAAAAGTCTTGCAATCAGTCTGGTGATAGGCATTGTAGTGGGCTTGATAGTTGCCCTTGTTATGAAGTCCAAGCTGAAGTCTGTACGTAAGCAGAATAGTGCCCACGTGTATGTAAAACCGGGCAGTATGCAGCTTAACTATTCCCGTGATATTTTCCTTTACAGGCATGTGACATTTACCAAAAAGCAGGAGCGCACCGAATCCACTTCCTCCGGCTCCGGCGGCTCCACCCGAAGCAAGGGCGGAGGCTCGTTCTGAAAATTAATAGTGTCCTAAAAAACAAATCGCCCTGCCGAGTGTTCGGCAGGGCGATTTTGATTTTTTGAGTTTTTCTTATTCTTCGATTATTTTGACAAGCTCGCTTAAATCTTTGCGTTTTTTAGTGCGGAGCTTATCATCTGCCGCGGCATATCCCAAAGTGATAACAAGGCGCACTGCGCCGTCCAAATCGCAAATTTCGCGGATTTTGCTGTCTTCAAACCAACCAAGAATGCAAGTTCCAAGTCCCTGAGCGCTTGCCTCTGCGGTAATATATGCCGACAATATGCCGATATCAATTGAACGGTAATCGTTGTTTTTCAGCTTGGCGCCAAGCGCAGCGCTTTTAACATAAGGCTTTTCCGAAATAACAATCATAACGGGAGCGTCCACTGCGAATTTGTTCATGCCCATTCCCTGAGTTGCTTTCGCCACTTTTTTCGCAGTTTCGCCTTTGCAAACTGTTATATAGTATGGCTGGCCGTTGCAGGCGGAAGGGGAAAGTCTTGCGGCTTCTAAAATGCGGTCTATTTTTTCGTTTTCAACCGGTCTGGATGAATCATAATTGCGGCAGGACTGCCTGTTTTCTGCAATTTCAGTAAAATTCATAATTTTCTCCTTAGCAATTGAAGTCCAATGAATTGAGCTTGATTTTTTATGATTATAGCAAAAGCTAAGAATATTTACAACGTATTCAGGCTAAGTAAAAAGGGGGGATTATTCTTCCAGCAATGCAATTGCCTTCAAATATTTTTCTCTTCTGGTTAATGCTTTTTCGTCAACAACATCTAATCTTGTTATATCAGAATTATGCTTCAAATCTGCCATTTTAACGGCTTTTGCAATAGCATTCTCTTTAATCGTACGGACATAATCCATGTAATCAACATCGTCTGAGTGTGTCATTAGGGCAATGGCGTCAGTAATAGACTTGTCGAATCCCATGTTTACCAAATCTTCAATAGTATAATCAGTATCCTCCACCAAATCGTGCAGCAATGCAACAATTGTTGTTTCCTCAGTTGTCATTTGCTCCGCCAAATGGAAAGGATGAAAAACATAGGGAATACCACTTTTGTCCACTTGATTTTTGTGAGCTTCAAAACAAAGTTTCAAGGCTTTTTTTGTGTTGTCAGTATAAATCATTTTTTTGCCCCCTATTGAATTTGTTATAAGTGATTATATCATAAATCATCCGCTTGCTCAATAATTGCAAAATCCCCCTGCCAATTTATCAGCAGGGGGATAAATTTGTTGTATGCCTAGCAATGGTAATGCGAAAGTAAGAACAGGAGTTTTATCATTTTACCAGCTTGGCGTATTCCTCCAGAGTAAATCCGGTCAGCTTATATAGCTCATGTTCGGAGCGTTCTGCCAGATAAAACATCAGAGCTTCCTTTTCCTGCTGTCCATGGATTTGGCTGGGACTGGGGCTGGTGCCCATCTTTTCAAGGATCTCCTGGACCGTGGCGCCGTCGTCAAACTTGGTATTTTCAAAGGGACACTTCGAAGGATCGTCCTTACAGGCGCAGCCGTAATACTCTCCGTTGCCGTGCTGATATTTCAGCACATCCAGATATCCATGGAAGGGATATAGCTGCCCCAGGAAATGATCCAGATACGCAGATTTACCTAAGTTATTTTTCCAAAGAGCGCCATCTGTAATGCTGTTTTTGAAGGTGATGGATTTTTCCATTTTTCTTACAAGCTTAATACTTTCCTTCAGCGTGTCGGTAACGGGAGAAACTATATCATCCACACTGGCAAAGGAACTGATGCACTCCACAAATTCCAGCATACCCTCCGTCTGCTCCAGAACGTCCGCATTCTTGTTGAACATCTTCTGGAATGCATAGGCGGATTTAAGGGCATCAATGGCCATACCTGCCTTTTCGGTTCCATCGGAAATATCACCGAAGAAATCTTCTGCCCACTTCAGAGTTTCCTGGGTGTATGTTTCGCTGAGGAGTTTCGAGATATCATCCTTTTTCTTGCCGCTTGCGTTGGCCTTTTTTACATATTTTTCAATGGTGCTGCCGATTTTGTCCAGAGGATCTTTCACGTTTTCTGCAGTGGAAATTGCGTTATTAACAATTTCATCCAGTTGATCTATATCCGCATTGTAGTACATGGTGTTGAAGCGCAGCGCAAGGGGACCGATGTTCTGGGTGCGGTACAAATCGAACAGCTTGTTCATATTTTTAGTAGTGAACAGACCACTTCCGTACATGAGACTAAAGTCATCTTTCGTCACACAGGGATCAGAATAGCTCATGCCACATTCACATTTGATGGTGACATAAGGAGATTTTCCTTCTCGCTTTATGTTGAACTTGTGGACACCGTCCTTAGATTGGGCCCTGAGATCCATCATCATATCATCATGGGATTTCCAGATGGCCTTCAGTGGGGTGTCTTCTATAAGCTTCTCATCGGTCTTTTTGCCGGGATAGTATTTCACTTCGTCCTGCAGTTCCTGGGTTTTGTCGGTGACAGTTATAGTGCCGTCTTCCCCATATTCCACCTCCTTGGAGGATACGAACTGTCCATCGGACTTTTCGTAATCATAGGCCCAACCCATAAAATGGTAACCGGGAAGAACAGGCATTTCTTCAGAAATCTTATGTACCTTACCGCTCTTGGCAATTTCCTCCTTCGGTCCATAGAAACCGCCGTTAGCATCATAAGTGATCAGGATTTCGCCTTCATTCGGATTTGCATACAGTTTGTCCTCTTCAGAAAAATCACTGGATTCCTTATCCTTGTTTATCCAGTCGGGCTTTTCCACGTGCTCATCGTGGAAGGATACATCGCTCTTACCAAATCCGCTCCAGTCCACAAAGATGCAGGTGGGATCTATAAGCTTGCCCCAGCCCTTAAACAGAAGAGCCGACACGCCGCACATACACAAGCCTGTGTATTGATTCTGCCAGACGGTGACCTGCTCCAGCACCCAAGCGATACCGGCGATGATCAGACCGCCAATGCCCAGCAATAATCCCTGAGCTATACCCAGCAAAGCTCCAAACAGAGATATGGACTGCCCATCGCTGGAGACACAGCCGGTCATAGTAAAGCTCAGGCATATCACCAGTATTATGGCGATCACCCGCTTAAAGAGGCTGTAGCTGCTACGGCGGCCGCTTTTATCTGCTATTTCAACTTTATCTTTACATTCCATAGACTTTCTCTTTCCGTTGGCGGAATATATTGTTTGGTTTCTCATAAGTAGTGGCTCCCTGAAATAAGCATTCTAAGGGCATTATAGCAGGTCGGGATAAGTTTATCTACCGTGTTTTTAAAAGAAACGATTCGTAAAATGTGACGCAAAACGAAAAAACGCCCCGCCGTATAATCGGCGGGGGGCTTGAGTTTTAATTAGTCGCGGGGGAACTTGATAGCTGCCTGTGGTGCTATCAGCAAAAGAGGGAAAAGATTTATTTTCTGCGAGATTTTGCGGTTCTCTTTCTTAATTTACTTGTTGCTAAAATGATAAAAGCTATCAACTCGATGCCGTATCCAATAAACCACCAATACGCCTTATGCCACAAAAGCAAGGCGGCTGATGCAACAAAGGAGAATACAATCCAAAAGATGACATACCACCAAGACCACATTTCACGGCGGTTATCAAAGCATTGAACGACTGCAAACGCTGCAAAGGCAAATGCAACTATCAAAAACCATGCCATATTCTCGCCAAGAAAAACACCTGTCAGAATTAAATTTAGCACAAAAAATCCCATAGCCGTCAGAAACAATATTCTGCGTTCTCTAAAATGAGGTGTATTTTGTGGTGTTACATGCCAATCGTATCTTTTACCCATTGCGCCACCGCCTTTCTGTACGATTTATTTATATTTTACCACAAGCATTGCGCAAAAAGCAACACCTCACGGAGTAATCCGTGAGGTGTTTTGTTAGGAAATATTAGCCCTTAATAGCTGCCTGAGCTGCAGCAAGACGAGCGATGGGAACGCGGAAGGGAGAGCAGGAGACGTAGCTGAGGCCGACCTTGTGGCAGAACTCAACGGAGGAAGGATCGCCGCCGTGCTCGCCGCAGATACCCAGCTTGATGTCGGGGCGGGTCTGACGGCCGAGGGTGCAGGCCATCTCAACCAGCTTGCCCACGCCGGTCTGGTCCAGACGGGCAAAGGGATCGTTCTCATAGATCTTCTTGTCGTAGTAAGCGCCGAGGAACTTGCCGGCGTCGTCACGGCTGAAGCCGAAGGTCATCTGGGTCAGGTCGTTGGTGCCGAAGGAGAAGAACTCAGCTTCCTTGGCGATGTCGTCAGCGGTGAGAGCTGCACGGGGAATCTCGATCATGGTACCGATCTTGTACTTGAGGCTGGAGCCGGCTGCTGCGATCTCTTCGTCAGCGGTGGCAACAACGATGTTCTTAACGTACTTGAGCTCCTTGGTCTCGCCAACCAGGGGGATCATGATCTCGGGAACAACGTTCCAATCGGGGTGATTTGCCTGAGTGTTGATAGCGGCGCGGATGACAGCGCGGGTCTGCATTGCGGCGATCTCAGGATAGGTGACAGCCAGACGGCAGCCACGGTGACCCATCATGGGGTTGAACTCGTGGAGAGAAGCGATGAGAGCCTTGATGTCGGCAACGGTCTTGCCCTGAGCGTTTGCGAGAGCCTCGATGTCAGCTTCCTCGGTGGGAACGAACTCGTGGAGGGGAGGATCGAGGAAACGAACGGTCATGGGGTAGCCCTGGAGAGCTTCGAACATGCCTTCGAAGTCAGCCTGCTGCATGGGCAGGAGCTTTGCAAGAGCAACTTCGCGCTCTTCAACGGTGTCAGCGCAGATCATCTCGCGGAAAGCGGCAATGCGCTCGCCCTCGAAGAACATGTGCTCGGTGCGGCAGAGGCCGATGCCCTGTGCGCCGAACTTAACAGCCTGAGCGGTGTCGTAGGGGTTGTCAGCATTGGTGCGGACATCCAGCTTGCGATACTTGTCAGCCCAACCCATAACGCGGCCGAATTCGCCGGAAATGGTAGCTTCAACAGTGGGGATAGCGCCGTCGTAGATCTTACCGGTGGAACCGTCGATGGAGAGCCAATCGCCCTCGGAGAAGGTCTTGCCGGCGAGCTCGAACTTCTTGGCCTCTTCGTCCATCTTGATGGCGGAGCAGCCGGAAACGCAGCACTTACCCATGCCGCGGGCAACAACGGCTGCGTGAGAGGTCATACCGCCGCGAACGGTCAGGATGCCCTGAGCGGCCTTCATGCCTTCGATGTCCTCGGGAGAGGTCTCGAGACGAACGAGAACAACCTTCTCGCCGCGCTCTGCCCATTCCTTAGCGTCTTCAGCGGTGAAGACGATCTTGCCGGAAGCAGCGCCGGGGGAAGCAGCCAGAGCGGAGCCGATAACGGGAGCACTCTTGAGGATGTTGGAGTCGAACTGGGGATGGAGCATGGTGTCGAGGGAGCGGGGCTCAATCATTGCGACAGCCTGCTTCTCATCGATCATGCCTTCGTCAACGAGATCGCAAGCGATCTTGAGAGCGGCAGCGGGAGTGCGCTTGCCGTTACGGGTCTGGAGCATGTAGAGCTTGCCGTTTTCAACGGTGAACTCCATGTCCTGCATATCGTGATAGTGGTTTTCAAGGATCTGGCAAACATTTTCGAACTGAGCAAATGCCTCGGGGAACTTCTCTGCCATCTGGCTGATGGGCATGGGAGTACGGACGCCAGCAACAACGTCTTCGCCCTGAGCGTTGGTCAGGAACTCACCGAAGAGCTTGCGCTCGCCGGTAGCGGGGTTGCGGGTGAAAGCAACGCCGGTGCCGCAATCGTCGCCCATGTTGCCGAAGGCCATGGACTGAACGTTAACAGCGGTACCCCAGGAGTAGGGGATGTCATTGTCGCGGCGGTAAACGTTTGCACGGGGGTTGTCCCAGGAGCGGAAAACAGCCTTAACTGCGCCCATGAGCTGCTCTTTGGGATCGGTGGGGAACTCAGCGCCGACCTTTGCCTTGTACTCGGCCTTGAACTGGCCAGCCAGTTCCTTCAGATCTTCAGCGGTGAGGTCAACGTCAAGGGTAACGCCCTTGGCTTCCTTCATCTCGTCGATGAGCTCTTCGAAGTACTTCTTGCCGACTTCCATAACGACGTCGGAGTACATCTGGATGAAACGGCGATAGCAGTCCCAAGCCCAACGGGGGTTGCCGCTCTTTGCGGAGATAACTTCAACAACTTCCTCATTGAGGCCGAGGTTGAGGATGGTGTCCATCATGCCGGGCATGGATGCGCGTGCGCCGGAACGGACGGAAACGAGAAGGGGATTTTCCTTATCGCCGAACTTCTTGCCGGTGATGCCTTCCATCTTCTCGATGTATTCCATGATTTCAGCAACGATAGCGTCGTTGATCTTCTGGCCGTCCTCATAATACTGAGTGCAGGCCTCGGTGGTGATGGTGAAGCCCTGGGGAACAGGCAGACCGATGTTGGTCATTTCAGCAAGGTTAGCGCCCTTGCCGCCGAGAAGCTCACGCATGCTTGCGTTACCTTCGGTAAACAGATAACAATACTTTTTGCTCAATGTTTTCAATCCTTTCTATGATAAACAAAAGATTTTTCAAGATTAAGGCATTTTTCTAACGGAATTATACCCACTTTTTAGCCATTTGTGATTATATCATATATTTTTCGAATTTCAACAAAATAGTCCAAACGTTACATACGTTTGGACTATTGTATAAAATTGACGTAAGCAAATTGGTAATATTGACAAGCCGTGAAAAGGCATAAGCGGATTATTTGCCAACGCAGAAGCGTTCGAAAATTCGGCTTGTTATATCCTCGCGAACCGTCTTGCCGCTAAGCTCGCCCAGAGCCGCCATGGCCTCTTCAACCTCCACCAAAACAGCGTCGGGAGTGAGACCGAATTCCATAGCATCCTTCGCGGCGCGTATGCTCTCCAAAGCCCTTCCAACGGCGTCGGTATGGCGGGAATTGGTGAGGATTTCGCCCTGCGCCTCCTCGCCAAGGGGGTAAAGACTCTCCACGGTGGAAGTCAGAACATCAAGGCCTTCTCCGGTAAGTGAACTGAGGGAAATGAGCTCATCCACGCGGAGGCCTTTGGTGGAAATAATGCTGCCTCGCATATTTTTAACATCGGCCTTGGTGAATATCAGGATTATGTGCTTTATATGCTGAACGCTTTCCAGTATTTCCAGTGAGGTCTCATCGTCGGTGGGGTCTATGAGCACCAGCGCAAGTTCTGCTTCCTCTGCCGCAGCAAGGGCTCTGTCCACACCGATGCGCTCAACGGCATCAGCTGTTTCACGAAGACCGGCGGTGTCAGTAAGGCGCAAAAGCACGCGTCCGAGGCGAACCTTTTCCGTAATGGTGTCGCGGGTTGTGCCCGGAATATTTGTGACGATGGCGCGTTCATAGCCTAAAAGGGCGTTGAGAAGGCTGCTTTTGCCTGCATTGGGCTTGCCCAGTATAACGGCGGGCACACCTTCGCGCATAACCTTGCCTCTGTCAAAGCTGGATAAAAGCCTTGAAAGGCTTGTTTCTGCGGAGGAAAGGGTGCTGCTGTAGCTTTCAAGAAGGAAATCTTCAATATCTTCATCGGGATAGTCCAGCACTGCGTGGTAGTGTGCGGAAATATCCTTCAAGGCATCATAAATGCCGTCGGTTTTTCTGACGATAGCACCGCCAAGCTGACCTGCGGCATTTTTGGCAGCCTCGGCAGTTTCGGCGTGGATAAGGTCAATAACCGCCTCGGCCTGAGTGAGATCCATTCTTCCGTTGAGGAAGGCGCGCTTGGTGAATTCGCCGGGGAGCGCCTGTCTTGCACCAGCGGCAAAAAGGGCGGGAAGACCTTCCTGCACCACAGTGGGGCTGCCGTGGCACTGAAGCGCGGCGGTGTCCTCGCCTGTATAGCTGCCGGGACCGCGGCTTATGGTGCAAAGGCAAAGGTCAATAACTGCGCCCGAGGGGTCTCTAAGCTCGCCGTATACAAGCTGGCGGTCTTTACGCTCGCTCATCGCTTTGCCAAAGGAAGGGCGAAAAACCTTGTCTATTATTTTGATTGTTTCAGAGCCGGAAAGGCGAATTATGCCTATGGCGGAGAGAACGCTGCCTGTGGAAATGGCGGCAATGGTGTCGGTAATCATTTTTCAGAGCACCTCCGAGGAATTGAATGGCCTTCGGAATGCCGAAGGCCATTGAAATTATGATATGACAAAGGGGATTCGTGAGTCTTCGTCAAGCATGCGGCTGATGATGGCTGCGGCTTCAGCGCGGTTTATAAAGTCGTCGGGAGCAAAATCGTGAACTGAATGGGCACTGTCTGCTGTAACGCCTGTGAGTATACCTGCGCGGTAGAAGGAGTATACCATTTTGCCCCATGCGGTGGAAGAGTCCACATCGCCAATGGAATTATTTGAGATAATGTTTATTGCTCCATAGCTTTCTTCGGGCATAGCCTTGTAGATTATTTCAACAAACTCCCGTCTTGTAACGGGATTATTGTAGCCGCTGAGTTTGCCGCTGACCAAGCCATTTTCAAGGCAGTAGTCCAGATAAGGCTTATACCAAACCTCGTCGCTTTCAAAGCGGATTTTTCCTTCGCTGCCCAGCTGATGCATGCAGGCGGCAAGCTTGAGAGTTTCCGCAAGAGTGAGGTCGTTGCCCGGGGCGAAAAGTGTGGGGGTAATGCCGTTTATAAGGCCTTTATTATATACGGCGAGAATGGATTTATAATATCTGTTGCCGGAACGTACATCCGTAAAGGGCATGCTGCCCTCGTCAGTTCCAGTGGGAGCAGGAGTGGTAGCGGGGATGGGTGTTGCGGAAGGAACGGGTGATACTGCGGAGGGGGGGACGGGGATCGTGCCGGGATTTGCAGTGGGTTTGGCGCTGGGAGCAGCAGAGGGAGCAGCGCTGGGACTTGCGGAGGGGCTGGGCTCTTCGGGCGCCGGTGACTGTACGGCGGAATCTTTTATCTCCGCGCCCTCGGACATATAAACCGTGGAATCACTGAGAATATGGACGGTGGCGGCGGAGTCTTCGCAGATTATATAGCGGTGGTTTTTATAAAGAACGCCGCTTCCGGCCTCAAGACCCATTGTGGCGTTGACAATGCTGCCTTTTTCCTTGCTTATTTTCGCAGAACCCGAAAGGAGAATTATGCTTTGCCCTGAGCTGAGGACAATGTCCTTGGTGGCGGAAAGCTCCTTGGTGACCATTCCTGAAGAGGGAGAAATGCTTTCTTCACGGTCTGACTTGAGAGTTTCGAGCAGGGCATTAATGACACTTTCCACAGCCGGGATAAAAGTGCCATCAATATAGCTTTTCGATATGAAGGGATCCTCTGCGCTGCCTGCGGCATAGGTGCTGCCAAAGGGCATAAGGCTCAGGCAGAGGAGAATTGCCAAAACTCTCTTTTTCAAGTTAAAAACTCCTGCAAAAGCTGTTTATTTTGTGGAAAGGAAGTAGCTGAGAGCAAGCAGAGAATCGGAGAAGTGCATGTTTTCAACAACAACTCCGCTGTCGCCTGCATCAATATCAATGTCGGTGAAGTTCCAGATTGCATGAATGCCGCTGGCGATAAGGATGTTGGCAACATGCTGGGCTCTGTCGCGGTTTACGGAGAGGATGGCAATATCCACACCGTTTTCGCGGATAAAGGCATCCTGAGTTTCAGCGTCCATAATGGGAACACCTGCAATTTCGGTGCCCACAAGTTCCTTGCGAATTTCAAAAGCGCCGAGGAAACGGAAGCCGTAGTTATCGAAGTGGATGTTCTCGATAAGGGACTGGCCGATTTTGCCTGCGCCTACAAGAATGACGGAATACTGTCTGTCAATGCCAAGAATAGAGGCAATCTGGGAGCGGAGGGCTTTAACATTGTAGCCATAGCCCTGCTGACCGAACTCGCCGAAGCAGGAAAAATCCTGACGGATCTGGGAAGGGGTGAGACCCATAAGAGGGCCAAGCTCGCCGGAAGAAATGCGCTCAATATTTTCCGCGATAAGCTCATCAAGCTTACGCAGATATCGGGGGAGTCGGCGTATAACATTTTTAGAGATATATGATTTTTTCATATTTTTGCTGAACCTCCGAATTAAAACGAAATTAAAACGCGTTCGTATTTAGCTCGATCATTATATCACTGCTGCAGTGTCCTTGCAAGGGAGACAGTCTGGAAAATGACAATAAATCCGAATTGTGCAATAAAGATAGTGGACAAGCGCTGATTGCTGTTGTCAAATCGGGGTAATATATGGTATAATATAGACTAGAATAAAAGGGATTGTGAGCAAAATCTCACAATCACATTATACACAAAATTAATGATAATTTCAATATATTGGAGGAACTTCCATGCTGGAACTTAAGAATATCTCTTTTTCTGTCACAACTCCTGAGGGCAGAAACGACATTATAAAGGATATAAGTCTCACCGTTGAAGATGGCAAGCTCTTGGTGCTTACAGGTCCCAACGGCGGCGGCAAAACCACTCTTGCAAAAATCATCATGGGTCTTGTAACTCCCACTTCCGGACAGATAATCTGGAATGGCGAGGATGTCACCGAGCTGAATATCACCGAGCGCGCCAGAAAGGGCATAAGCTATGGCTTCCAGCAGCCCCCACGCTTCAAGGGAATAAAGGTGCGCGACCTTCTCTCCATCGCAAGCGGAAAGCGCATCCTGCCCAAGACCGAGGCCTGCAGCTATCTCACTCAGGTGGGACTTTGCGCCAATGACTATCTGGACAGAGATGTGGATACCAGCCTTTCCGGCGGCGAGGTAAAGCGCATTGAGATAGCCACCATTCTTGCAAGACAGAGCGGTCTTATGATTCTCGATGAGCCCGAGGCCGGCATTGACCTTTGGAGCTTCAGCAAGCTCACCGAAACCTTCAGCCAGATCCACGAAAAGCGCGACTGCACCATGATAATTATCTCCCACCAGGAGCGTATAATCAGCCTTGCCGACGAAATTGTTGTCGTCAGCGGCGGACGCATAAGCAAGCGGGGCTCCACCGAGGATATCTTCCCCACCATTTTGGCGGATACCTACGGCTGCTGCCCGGCTCTTAACTGAAGGGAGGAGGAAAACTATGCTTAATAATGTAGATAAGTCTCTGCTGGAGAAAATCGCGGACATGCCCGAAGGCGCTGCCGACGGCGCATACAATATTCGCAAGGACTGCGGCTGCGCAAGCAGAGCAGTAACCGAGAATATCAATATTGAAACCAAGACCGATAAGCCCGGCATCAATATCACCATCAAAGCAGGCACAAAGGGCGAAAAATGCTATATCCCCGTTATCATCACCGAAAGCGGCGTTGTTGAAACCGTATACAACGATTTCTTCATCGGCGAGGATTGCGATGTCACCATAATCGCAGGCTGCGGCATCCATAACTGCGGCGAGGAAGAGAGCCGCCATGACGGCATTCATACCTTCTATGTTGGCAAAAACTCCAAAATCACCTATGTTGAAAAGCATTACGGCGAGGGTGACGGCAACGGACAGAAGATTATGAATCCTCAGACCGTTGTTTATCTTGAAGAGGGCGCTTTCCTCAAAATGGACACCACCCAGATAAAGGGTGTTGACTCCACCAAGCGTGACACTATCATCACCTGCGGTGCAGGCGCTGAAACCGTTATCACCGAGCGTCTCCAGACCCATGGACAGCAGTTCGCTGAGAGCAATATGGAGATTATCCTCGATGGCGAGGACAGCAAGGGCAGAGTTATCTCCCGCTCCGTTGCTCAGGATTCATCTGTGCAGATTTTCTATCCCAAGATGACAGGTAATGCAAAGTGCTTTGGTCATGTTCAGTGCGACTCTATTATTATGGGTAATGCAAAGATAAGCTCCATCCCTGCCATCGTTGCAAACTCCACCGAGGCTGAGCTTGTCCATGAAGCCGCCATCGGCAAAATCGCAGGCGACCAGCTTCTCAAGCTGGAAACTCTGGGTCTCAGCGCCGAGGAAGCAGAAGAGCGTATCCTCAAGGGCTTCCTTGCATGAGTGGTTTTATAGATCTTCATATTCATACAACAGCCTCGGACGGCAGCTTCAGCCCCTCCGAGGCTGTCGCTCTTGCTGCAAAAGCCGGAATGAAGGCCATCGCAATAACCGACCACGATACGGCCGATGGCGTTGCCGAAGCCGCTGCCGCCGCCAAAGAGTGGGGAATAGAGCTTATTTCCGGCATAGAGCTGAGTGTTGATTATAAGGGCAGGGGTATTCATATCCTCGGTTATTTTATAGATACGGAAAATGAGCATCTTTGCGCTCTGCTTGATTGGGTAATCAGCGAACGGGAGCGGCGCAACGCAATTATCGCGGAAGCAATGAGAGCGGACGGCATCGCTGTCAGTCTGGAGGAACTCCGTGAAAAACACCCCGAATCCGTTATCGGCAGACCCCATTTTGCTGCTGAACTTGTGGCCGAGGGCAAGGTGGAAAGCGTGAAAGAGGGATTTGATAAATATCTGAGCCCCGGAGGACGCTACTACAGAAAAAGAGAGTATATTCCCATGGATATGGCTTTTGATGTACTTCGCAAATGCGGAGCGAAAGCGGTTTTCGCCCACCCCCTTCAGTATCGATTCAGCCATGAGGAGCTTCTGGAACTCACCGCTTTGCTGAAAGAAAAGGGCATCGTGGGAATGGAGTGCATTTACTCCGTTTATAGTGATGAGGAAACCCGCTATCTTGAAGGCATTGCTGGCGATTTCGACCTTTGCGTAACTGGCGGCAGCGACTTCCACGGCGCCGGAAAACCTCATATCTCCATCGGCACCGGCTGCGGAGATATGAAAGTGGGATATGAATTGCTTGAAAAGCTGAAAAGGAAATAATATATTCGCGGCAACGAAGTTGAATAAATAATAAAAGGTCAGGGAAATCCCTGACCTTATTTTTATATTTGCTTTGTTCGTCAAGCGCCGCATCAATTTCAGCGAAATACTTTTCATCCAGTACTTTCGGATAGACGAAATCGGGAATCGCATTTCAAACGCTCGTTCTCTTCTATAAGCTTTTCTCCTTGAGCTTCTGCGTATTGCATTATGAGTTTATCAAAAACATTCTCAATTGCAAAATATCCTTTATTTATAAAATCTTTGTGCCACATTTATGACAAAATTGACTGTTATCTAATAATTTAGCTCCACACTTTCTGCAAAAAGAAATATTCTTCATAGGGGTGGAAGTGGTTTGCAAAGTAATTTCACTACCGTAGACATTGTAATTGCCATAAGCCTTTGGTTCTTCGTTTGCATTTGAGATTTGAGGTGGCCTTGATATATGCGTGGGCGGTATAGGACGCGATGAAACTTCCTCAAATACAGGTTTATATGATTCTTCAGATTTCTTTTTATCGTGACGTGTAAATAGCCTATAATAAAAAGCGAAAAACGGAAGGGTGACCAACAGCATCAATAGCAATGCAGGTGTACCTTCAACTAAATCACCCAGAATGATTAATAAAATCACATCTGAAGAAATAACTCCGAGTAAAAATGCCCCGATGCCTTTGAATATTTTAGATATAATTTTTTTTCTCTTTTGAGATTTTTTAATTTGCTCTTCGCTTAGAGTCTCTTCCGTTGCATTTTTATCCATAAGGATTGAACGGTTAATCCAATAATAAAGTACTGCTGGCGCGCAATTCCATATGGTTCCATCTTCTAAAACAGCAATCGTAGCAATACAAAACACTGCTCCTAAAATAATGGAGTTCCACAATGCGATTTTGTGTGCTCTATTCCTAGCGAAACGACCACCGTTAATAAACAGTTTTATCAACGGAAACGCCATATAAGCAACAGCGGTTAATAATAGACTTAAGATGATTGACGATATATCCATATTCGTATCTCCTCAATGTATCAATCGGACAAACATACTTGTCAGGATTCGTATTCTCCCAATACATAATCATCTTTTGTTGATCGCTGAGAGTTCGTTTTGCCTTTAGTTGCCGGCGTCACTAACCAATCATTACAAAATCAAAACCGATGAGGTTGTCGTCTTCATCATAGAATGAACACTTCAACATACCTGACTCGCCAAGATTATCATATATTCCTTCAGGCCAACCATACCAGCCAGCTCCACCATCTTCCCATTTATCGTTAAATGTATACTGTTCTACATAGCCGTCAGGATGTTGTGCCTTAACAGTAAGGCGTACAGAAGCACCAGGTTCTCCACCAGTCAATTTTAGATGAAAATATATAGGATTAGTTCCTTTAAGTGTAGTTTCGTTGGTCGTTATGTTATACTCGCTCGTGTTGACTGACACAACGGTTACTTTCCACTCGTATAGAAGTTTATAAATTGAAGCACTATTCCTATAATCTTGTTTCTTGAGATCCTTTAAGTATTCAAAAGTTGTTAAATCGTCATTATTTTTATGTTCCTGGACATATTGAAACTTGGATTCTATAATTTTTACTTCGCTATCCTTGTAGCCATCTAATTCCACAAACAGCTTAATCGCAGTTGAATAATCCCCGTTCTCTAATGCGGAGCAAGCATTTTGATACTTAATAAAATGGGCTCCGAAAACCACATAAAGAGCAGAAATTACAGCAAGCGAGACAGCTACTATAGCAACTACATGGCCTTTGCGGGATTTCTTTGATTTAACCTTTGGTTCTATTTCATAATTGGCATTTATTGGAGAAATGCGGTTGCCGCAATACTGGCAAAATACGCTGTCTTCCGGCAATTTGCTCCCGCACTTGTTACAAAATACTTCTTTCATATTATGCCCCCTTGGTTCAGCAGTAACTGGGTGACTAAAGCTGTAAATATTCTAAACCCATTTCAATATGAACACAAGGGTGTCAAGACACATTCGGCAATATAGTCGATTACGGTTTCTGGTTTTGTGGAATATGTCAATAAGCAAAAAAGCCTGTGGTTTCCACAGGCTTTTTTATTTTATTTCTTTTTCTTTTTGCCGAAAATTCCGGAGGAGTTTTTAACACCCTCGGCGGTGCCGCTGACTTCGCCAAACTTGCGGAGGAGATCTTTTTCCTCGCTGCTGAGATTCTTGGGAGTGACGATATAAACGGTAACATACTGATCGCCGCGGCTGGAGCCGTTGAGATAGGGAATACCCTTGCCGCGCAGGCGGAACACGCTGCCGGTCTGGGTGGCTTCGGGAATGGTGAACTTCACCTTGCCGTCAAGGGTGGGGATCTCAAGCTCTGCGCCCAAAGCAGCCTGCACGAAGGAGATGGGCATCTCGAAAAGAACGCTGCTTCCGTCGCGCTCGAAAAGGGGATGAGCCTTAACTCTCACGGTGATGAGAAGATCACCCTTGCCTCCGCCGTTTATGCCTGCGTGACCCTGTCCACGGAGAGAGATGGTCTGTCCGTCGTCAATGCCGGCAGGAATGTTCACAGTGATCTTCTTGTTCTTGCGAACCTTGCCCTTGCCGGAGCACTTGCTGCAGGGGGTCTTTATGATCTTACCGGTACCGCCGCACTTGGAGCAGGCTGCGGTGGTGGCCATAACGCCGAAGGGGGTGCGCTGCTGAACTCTTACAGTGCCGCTGCCGCCGCATTCGGAGCAGGTTTCGGGACTTGTGCCCGCTGCTGCGCCTGTGCCGCCGCATTCTTCGCAGTCTTCGATGCGGGGAACGGTGATTTCCTTTTCGCAGCCGAAAGCGGCCTCTTCAAAGGTGATGGTTATGTTGGCGCGGAGATTTTCGCCTCTCTGGGGTGCGTTTCTGCGCTGAGCACCGCCGCCGCCGAAACCGCCAAAGCCGCCGAATATGTTTCCAAGAATATCACCCAGGTCATCAAAACCGCCAAAGCCGCCGAATCCACCAAAACCGCCGCCGCCATAGCCGGCGCTGGGGTCGAAGGCTGCGTGACCGAACTGGTCATACTTTGCCTTTTTGTCGGGGTCGGAGAGAACTTCGTATGCTTCGGAGCATTCTTTGAACTTATCCTCGCATTCTTTGTCGCCGGGATGCAGGTCGGGGTGATACTGCTTTGCCAGCTTGCGATATGATTTTTTTATTTCATCGTCGGAGGCGCATTTGGAAAGACCCAGCACCTCGTAATAATCACGTTTTTCTGCCATATGTTTCTCCATTCAGGAAATAAGCCGCAAAGGAAAGTCCCGCAAAGAGCGGAACTTTCCTGTTGGCTTAAGCGTTTGCTTTACTTGTCGTCGTCAACAACGGTGTAGTCGGCGTCATAGTAGTTCTGGCCGCCGTTATCGCCGCAGTTGCCGCAGTCGCCGCCGCAATCAGCGCCGCCCTGAGGAGCAGCCTGCTGATAGAGCTTCTCGCTGACCTTGTAGAAAATCTGGGTCAGAGATTCGGTTGCGGACTTGATAGCCTGAGTGTCGGTGCCGCTGAGAGCGGTCTTGAGGGAAGCGAGAGCGCCTTCGATTTCGCTCTTGTCGGAAGCGGGGAGCTTGTCGCCCATTTCCTCAAGGGTCTTTTCGGTCTGGTAAACCATCTGGTCGCCCTGGTTGCGAACGTCAACTTCTTCCTTGCGCTTTGCGTCCTCGGCTGCATACTGCTCTGCCTCGCGGACTGCCTTATCGATATCATCCTTGCTCATGTTGGTGGAGGAGGTGATGGTGATGTGCTGCTCCTTGCCGGTGCCCAGATCCTTTGCGGATACGTTTACGATGCCGTTTGCGTCGATATCGAAGGTAACTTCGATCTGGGGAACGCCGCGGCGTGCGGGAGCAATGCCGTCCAGATGGAAGCGGCCCAGGCTCTTGTTGTACTGAGCCATCTCGCGCTCGCCCTGGAGAACGTTGACTTCAACGCTGGTCTGGTTGTCAGCAGCGGTGGAGAAAATCTGGCTTCTCTTGGTGGGGATGGTGGTGTTGCGCTCGATGAGCTTGGTGCAAACGCCGCCGAGAGTTTCGATACCGAGAGAAAGGGGAGTTACGTCAAGAAGGAGGATGCCCTCGACGACGCCGCCGAGAACGCCGCCCTGAATTGCTGCGCCGAGAGCAACGCACTCATCGGGGTTGATGCCCTTGAAGCCTTCCTTACCGGTGAGGCTCTTAACCATATCCTGAACAGCGGGAATACGGCTGGAACCGCCGACGAGGAGAACCTTGCTCAGCTCGCTGGCGCTGAGGCCGGAGTCGCTGAGAGCCTGACGGACAGGACCTGCGGTCTTCTCAACAAGATGATGGGTCAGCTCGTTGAACTTTGCGCGGGAGAGGGTGATGTCCATGTGCTTGGGACCGGTTGCATCTGCGGTGATGTAGGGCAGATTGATGTTGCTGGTGGTTACGCCGCTGAGCTCGATCTTGGCCTTTTCAGCAGCCTCTCTCAGGCGCTGCATAGCCATTTTGTCTGCGCTCAGGTCAATGCCTTCGGCCTTGCGGAACTCGTCGAGGAGATACTTAACAACGGCTGCGTCGAAGTCGTCGCCGCCCAGACGGTTGTTACCTGCGGTTGCAAGAACTTCGATAACGCCGTCGCCGATTTCCAGAATGGAAACGTCGAAGGTACCGCCGCCAAGGTCATAGACCATGATCTTCTGGTCTTCTTCCTTGTCAACGCCGTAAGCAAGAGCTGCTGCGGTGGGCTCGTTGATGATGCGCTTAACTTCGAGACCTGCGATGCGGCCTGCATCCTTGGTTGCCTGACGCTGAGAGTCGGTGAAGTATGCGGGAACAGTGATAACAGCCTCGGTGACGGTAGCGCCCAGATATGCCTCGGCATCAGCCTTCAGCTTCTGAAGAACCATGGCGCTGATCTCCTGAGGAGTGTAAGCCTTGGTATCGATGTTGACCTTGTAGTTGGAGCCCATTTCGCGCTTGATGGAAGCGATGGTGCGGTCGGGGTTGGTAACTGCCTGACGCTTAGCAACCTGACCTACCATACGCTCGCCGGTCTTGGAGAAAGCTACGACAGAGGGAGTGGTGCGGTTGCCTTCAGCGTTTGCAATAACGACGGCTTCGCCGCCTTCCATAACGGATACGCAAGAGTTGGTCGTACCCAGGTCGATACCGATAACTTTAGACATAATGTTTG
>JAZQVC010000048.1:0-29750 GCA_045631645.1 Oscillospiraceae bacterium | reverse complement strand
CCCCTCGCTTCCGAGGTAGGTCTTATCCCCAGAGTTCACGGTTCCGGTCTCTTCACCCGTGGCCAGACTCAGGTTCTCACCATTGCAACCCTCAACACCATTGCCGCAGCTCAGAAGCTGGACACCATTTGGGAAGAGGATTCCAAGCGCTTCATGCATCACTACAACATGCCCTCCTACTCCACCGGCGAAGCCCGCGCCAGCCGCAGCACTTCCCGCCGCGAGTACGGTCACGGCGCACTGGTTGAGAAGGCTATCGAGCCCATCATCCCCGATGTAGCCGACTTCCCCTATGCTATCCGCCTCGTTTCCGAGGTTCTCTCCTCCAACGGTTCCACCTCTCAGGGCTCCATCTGCGGCAGCACCCTCGCCCTCATGGACGCCGGTGTACCCATCAAGGCTCCCGTTGCAGGTATCTCCTGCGGTCTTATCCAGGACGGCGACGACTTCACCACCTTCATCGACATTCAGGGCGTTGAAGACTTCCACGGCGAGATGGACTTCAAGGTAGCAGGTACCAAGAAGGGCATCACCGCTATCCAGATGGACCTCAAGAACGACGGTCTCAAGCACGAAATCGTTAAGGAAGCTTTCGACATCACCAAGGAAGCACGTTTCCAGATTCTCGACGAGATCATGCTCAAGGCTATTGCTGAGCCCCGCAAGGAGCTTGCAAAGAGCGCTCCCAAGATGATCCAGATGAAGATCAACCCCGAGAAAATCCGCGAAGTTATCGGCTCCGGCGGCAAGGTCATCCAGAAGATCACCGCTGACACCGGCTGCAAGATCGACATCAACGACGACGGCAACATCTTCATTGCTTCCGAGGATATCGAAGCCTGCCGCGCTGCCCGCACCATCATCGAGAACATCGTTTTCGAGCCCGAAGTCGGTAAGCTCTACTACGGCAAGGTTGTCCGCATCATCCCCATCGGCGCTTTCGTTGAGCTGGTTCCCGGCAAGGACGGCATGGTCCACATCAAGGATCTTGAGTTCAAGCGCACCGAGAAGGTTGAAGACGTTCTCAACATCGGCGATATGACTTGGGTCAAGGTCACCGAGATTGACGAGCGCGGCCGTGTAAACCTCAGCCGCAAGGACGCTATCAAAGAGCGTGAAAAGCTCGGTCTCATCGACTAAGTTAAAAATGCAATAATAAAAGGACTGACGAGCTTTCGTCAGTCCTTTTTTGTTTGGATAAATTGGATTGTCAGCGCAACTGACTGGGTGGATTGTCAATCCCTCCGTCACGGCTTAGCCGTGCCACCTCCCTTTACACAAGGGAGGCTTTGGTGCAGTGCAAATCTAACAGGCAAATTGGAATTGGTTGAATAGTCGGTATTAAAATTCCGAATTAGATAATAGCTCTTCAGCCGTTCGTTCCTGCCAATTGAACTTATTTTTAAAATCACGGAAGCAATCTTCACATATCCAGTAGTACATATCTTCAGTGCAATAGAATGTGCATAATTTGTCCGTTAATGCCTTCTCCCAACAAAACTCACAATGCTCATGCCAAAAGTGCTGAATCTTTTCTCCTTCAAGAAATTCATAGCCATGTTTTGTTTCTTCAGCATTCTTTTTTGCGTATCGTTCGATTTTTTTGAAAAAGGCATTTTTATCTTTATACGCAGTTTCCCAGAATTCAGGAAATGTAATCTTATAAAGGATTTTATCGGATAGATAATCTTCCTGTCCATTGAGACGCCAATCAGACATAAGTACCTCCTTGCTAAATCCATGTTTGATGCACCGGCACTGGGGTGCCCAAGGCTCCCTTGTGTAAAGGGAGCTGTCAAAAATCTTCTGATTTTTGACTGAGGGATTGTCTTACCGCAGCATCGATATACTCGCAAACGCCACGGAAGTTGCGATTAACCTCATTATTGGGAAGGCGAATAACAGTTAAACCATAGCCCTTCAGAAAGGCGGTACGCTCCGCATCTTTCTCCGCGTTGACATCTTCATAATGTTGAGAGCCATCCAGTTCAATCACCAGTTTTGCTTCTGCACTATAAAAATCAACTATGTATTGACCCAACACCTTTTGCCTAGAGAAACGTACAGGATAGGTACGCAGAAAATCATACCACAAATTCCGTTCTTCTTTTGTCATTTCTTTTCGCAGTTGTTTCGCAAAAGGTACCAACTGCTTATTATGCTTTGACTGCATTACAATCCCTCCGTCACGGCTTAGCCGTGCCACCTCCCTTTACACAAGGAAGGCTTTGGTGCGGTGCAAATTATTTCATCAATCTCCGCCCAGAGAGCCAAGGGGATGGCAAAACAACACATTGCCATCTTTATCTTTATAGGTGCAGAAGTTCTCGTCCGTCTTCATCAGGTAGCCATTCCAGATGCTGTCCCAAGTTCCGGCTTCCGCATAAAGCTCCATGTCCGCGGTATAAAGCGCCTTAATGGTGTAGCCCGAGGCAGTTTCCTTATGCACCGCGATGTATTCCTCGCCGCTGAAGCGGTCGAGAACGGCTTCGAAGGTCGCCATGGATTTTATTGCATCGGGAATCTCATATACCTTTTCCAAATCCCAGCTTATCAGTTTGGCAGGAGCATCCACATTGCGTCCCCAGACGGTGAGATATTCAAGAGAGCTGGCAGGCCCCATGACAAAGCGCATAAGCTGATCCACATATCCGTCGCCTCCGCAGGCAACAAAAAGGCTCTTTCCGTCTTCCAGAACGTTCACAAGCTCAACGCCCTCATCGTTCCATTTGCAGATAAGGGGAGAGGGAGCCATATAGGAGGCTGGGCCCCAGCCTTCGCCATAGGGGAAGGTTCTTCCATCGCTGAGATAGAGAACTTCATCAAGAACATAGCCAACGCTGAGAGTTTCAAGAACTTCACCCTTGCGAAGAAGCTCCTCGCCGTCCTTGCTGTATATAACGCTCTGTCCGTCCTTCTCGGCGCAGTAGCCGCCGTCAAAAAGCTCCACATAGTTATAGCGATGGGGCACTACCCATTCGCCCTTGAAATCCACAATGCCTGCGCTGTAGCCACCGCCATCCAGATATGCGCGGATAGCGTTTTCGCCAACGAAATCTGCGCTGTACCAGCCGCCGCAAAGGACATTTCCGTTTTTGTCGATAAGATAGGACTCGCTGCCCGCTCCGTCGGAGAGCCATGCAAGGAGATAGCCATTCTGTCCGGAACAAATATCCGTGCTGTAATTAAGCTCCAGCGCTCCCAGCTTAAGGTTATCCTGAGTCATCAGAACATTGCCGTCAAAGTCATAGATAACAAATTCGCCGCTTTCGCTGTTGCGGGCGCAGAGTACGCCGAAATCGAAGACCTGCACAACAAAATAGCTTTCGGGGCTGACGAAGCTTCCGTCAAGGCTTGCAAGGGTATAGGCAACGGAAGCGCCCTCGGTGCGGCCAAGCATAAGCATGGGCACGCGGCGTTCAACTCCGCCATCATAATAACTGCAGCGGTCAACAGAGATATAAACACTGTCGCAGATTATCCGTCCGTTTTCATCAAAAAGGCCGTAAAGATTTTGCTGGTTGCCCCATTCATCATAGTTCACAAGTCCAACATAGGGATATATTGCGCCATAATCATCGCTTGGAGCAAGAGCATCTATCCAATCCTCCTGCAGGCGAGTATATTTAACCTGAGGCATTGCGCTCTCTCCAAGGGCGCTCCAGTCGGTTTTCACCACGAAGCCGCCCTCCGTTGCACTCTTTTCGGGGGCATCGGTGAGGTCCATAACGGGCACATAGCCCTCGCTTTCAACAAGGCGCTGACCTTCGGCGCTCTGCAGCCACTCAAACATAACTCTTGCAGGGCTATCGGCGGCCTCGGCAGCGGAAATAACGGTATAGTAATCGCTCAGGTGGGGGTAAGCACCGCTTCTGATATTTTCATCGGTGGGCTCAACTCCGTCAACGGAGATGATTTTCAAGCCCTCTGCCATACGCATATCGTTGGCATAATAATAAACGGAGTAGCCTATTGCCCCTGCGGAGCTATCATAGCTTTTCACATACTCCATAAGCTCGCCCATGCTGCCTGCCATAAGCTCGGTGGGAGCTTCCATCATGGGCGTATCGCCCATGACAAGCTTTTCCATAAGAGCCTGAGAGCCGGCGCCTGCATTGCGCTGGAAGGGAGATATGGGCTCATCGGCGCCACCAAGCTCGCTCCAGTTGCTTATCTCGCCGGTATATATGCCGATTATCTGCTCTGTTGTGAGATTATCTACGCTATTATTCTCGTTTACCACGAAAATGAGGGCATCGGTGGCGATGGGCTCCATCTCATATTCAAACTCCGCGGCATCAAGCTCTTCAAAAATATACTCGGCAGGCCAGCTTGCGATAAGAATATCGCATTGACCCCACATAAGATTGGTATAGGACTGGCTTGTGCGGTTAAACTGAGTAAGACCCTCGGCGTTCTCCCGACTTTCTCCAAGCAGCACGCTTGCCGCCGCCTGTGCCAGAGGCACGAGGGAAGTTGAGCCGTCCATACGGGGCATATTTTCGCGGGTGAAGGTAAAGGGAGTTCCTTCAATCTCCGGCTCGCTTTCAGGAGTTGGGGCAACAGTAGGCTCTGCGCTTGCCTCGGGAGAAGGCTCAGCGGGAGGCGCAGGGATCTCTCCGCAGCCTGCAAAAAGGCCAAGGCAGAGCAAAGCTGCCATCAGGAGACAAACTATTCTTTTTATCATGGCAAAGAATCTCCTTTTCGGTGTTGATTGCATTTATATAATTTAATTGTATCATATCTATATATTAAGACGCAAATTTTTCCGGAAAGTTTCCTCCTCCGCTCCTTCGGCAAAATTGCTTTGCAATATTATCTCCCGGATGTTATTATGAATTCATAACAACAAAACAAGGAGGATTCAGGCAATGAAAAAAGAAGCCCTTGAGGTTTTGATGAACCGCCGCAGTATAAGAAAGTTCAAGCCCGACCAGATCACCGAGGCAGAACTTCTCACCGTTCTTGACGCAGGAACCTACGCTCCCACCGGTCGCAACATGCAGACTCCCTGGATAATCGCCATCCAGAACAAGGAGGAGCGCGACGCTGTCAGCAAGCTCAACGCTCAGATTATGGGCGCTCCCATCGACCCCTATTACGGCGCTCCCACCATTATCATTGTTGTTGCTCCCGATGATATTTTCGGCACCATCAACTCCTCCGCCGTTCTCACCAACATGGTGAACGCAGCCTACGCCGCTGGCCTCGGCTCTTGCTGGATCCACCGTCCCGACCAGATGTTCCAGACCGAAGAAGGCAAGGCAATGCTGGCAAAATGGGGCATTCCCGAGGGCATGAAGGGCGTTGGCAGCATCGCTCTGGGCTACGCTGATGTGGAACATCCCACCGCTCCTCCCCGCAAGGAGAACTATTACAGAATCATCAAATAAAGAGGATACGAAATGACTATTGAAAACGCAAAGACCGCCCTTGCCGAACTGCAGGCAAAGCAGGCCGCCTATGGCCACGCACTGGCTCTTATAAACTATGACGGCTCCACCACCGCCCCCAAGGGCACTGCCGCAAACCGCGCCCAGACCATGAGCATACTCAGCGCGGAAAGCTATCGCCTTGCTACCGGCGAGGAAACCATAAAGCTTCTTGAATATCTTGACGCAAACCGCAGCGAGCTCAGCGAAAAGGAAGAGCGCAGCGTGGATTTGCTACTTAAGGGCATCAACCAGCTGAAGAAGATTCCTATGGATCAGTATATCGAGCTTCAGAAGCTGCTTGTGGAGTCCGACCACGCTTGGCATGTTGCCAAGGAGAACAACGATTGGCCTTCCTACCGCCCCTACCTTGAAAAGGTTTTCGACTTCCATAAGCGCATTGCCGCTTGGGTTGAGCCCGAAAAAGATCCCTATGACTACTGGCTGAACGAGTTCGAAGAGGGTCTCACCAAAGAGCGCTGCAACGAATTCTTCGCAACCTTGCGCAGCCGCATTGTCCCCCTTCTGGAAAAAGTTATGGCCGCTCCCACCCACAGCAGAGATATGCTCACCGGCCACTTCCCCGCAGACAAGCAGGAGGAACTTTCCTACTGGCTTATGAAGACCATCGGTCTTGACCTTGAGCATGTTGGACTTTCCACCACCGAGCACCCCTTTACCACCTCTCTCGGCTCCCATTTTGACGAGCGCATCACCACCCACTACGATGAAAGCGACCTGAGCTTCTCTCTCTTCGCCGTTATTCACGAAGGCGGCCACGCCCTCTATGACACCGGTTCTGCCGATGATCTGGCCTACACTGCCCTTGACGGCGGCGTAAGCATGGGCATTCACGAAAGCCAGAGCCGTTTCTATGAAAATGTTCTCGGCCGCTCCAAGGCTTTTTGCAGCATCCTCTTCCCCAAGCTGCAGGAAATCTTCCCCCAGCAGATGGAAGGTTACACCGCTGATGATCTCTACAAGGCCGTCAACTACGTCTGCCCCAGCCTCATCCGCATTCAGGCAGATGAGCTCACCTATGCTCTCCATATTATGATCCGCTATGAGATGGAAAAGCGCTATTTCGCAGGCGAGCTGGCAATTGCCGACTTCCCCGCAACCTGGAACGCCCTTTACAAGGAATATCTTGGCATCGATGTCCCCAGCGACAGCGAAGGCGTTTTGCAGGATAGCCACTGGTCCTTCGGCGCAATCGGCTACTTCCCCTCCTATGCTCTCGGCAGCGCCTATGGCGCCCAGTTCCTCCGCAAGATGAAGGAAAGCGTGGATGTTGACGAATGCATAGCAAAGGGCGACTTTGGCCCCATCAACGAATGGAACGCTGAGCACATCTGGCGCTTCGGCAGCCTCCGCAAGCCCACCGAGCTTTTCGAGTCCGCAACCGGAGAAAAATTCGACCCCAACGTGTTCTGCGAGTATCTGGAAAATAAGTTCGGCGAAATTTACAATATCTGACAATTGCTAAAAAACAGGCAGGGTAAAATCCTGCCTGTTTTTCTTGTTAAATAGTCGCCAATATTCCGTTCAAAGCCTTGACATGTGTGTTTTAAAGGACTATGCTGTTTAGGTTAAAAACACATTTCCGAAACTGTGGGAAATCACAGAAAAGGTGGTATGCATATGAGCAAAAAAACCAAGACAATCAGCTTATGTCTGTTCGTCGCGGTCCTTGTCGTTCTGCTTGTGGGAATAATCCTTACAGGCGGCGGAGAAGGCCACGGAGACATTCAGGCACTTATGCGGGATGCGGTGCTCCACGAAGAGGGCAAAATAAGCCTCTTCGGCATCACGGAGGTCAACCCCGCTCTCATTTCCGGCTTCACTGTTACGGCCGTTATCCTTATATTTGCAGCGGCAATGCGCATTTTTGTCATTCCCCGCTTCAAGCTTGTTCCCGGCAAGCTCCAGATGCTTCTGGAAACCGCGGTTGGACTTTTTGACGATATGGCAAAGAGCAACAGCCCCCACAGAAACGGCTTCCTGGGCGCTTACATCTTCGCCGCAGGCACTTATATCTGCATAGGCACTCTCTTTGAGCTTCTCGGTCTGCAGGCTGTCACTGTGGCAGGACACTCCATCGCTCTGCCTGCTCCTCTTTCCGACATAAACGCCGCCATTGCAATGGGCTGCCTTTCCTACTGCGTGATTATGTCCGGCGGCATTGCAGGAAACGGACTCAAGGGCGTTGGAAAAACTCTCAAGGACTTCTCCTTGCCCCTTTCCATGAGCTTCCGTCTTTTCGGTGCTCTGCTCAGCGGACTTCTGGTAACGGAGCTTGTTTACCACGTTATCTTCCTTAGCTTCGTGCTTCCCGTTATCGTGGGCGTGCTCTTCACCATTCTTCACGCGCTCATTCAGGCTTATGTTCTCACAATGCTCACCGCTCTTTTCTACGGCGAGGTTTCCGAGTGCCATAATCCTAAGCCCAAAAAAGTCAAAGCAAAAAAGGCTGTTGCCTGATTTTTGAAATATAAACCTTAATTTTTCAAACGGAGGATAAAAATATGAATGCCAAGACTCGTAAAATTATAACTGTTGTTCTTATGATCACCGTCTTCTTTGCCCTTTCCGTAAGCGCTTTCGCAGCAGGCCCCGAAACCGCCGAAACCGCCGGCATCACCGATGACGGCATCGTGCTCAGCGGCAAGGCTATAGGCGCAGGCATCGCAATTGCTCTTGCAGCAGGCGGCGGTGCAGTCGGTATGGGTATGGCCATCTCCAAGAGCGCAGAGGGCATCGCCCGTCAGCCCGAGGCAGAAGGCAAGATCCGCACCACCCTTATGCTGGGTCTCGTTTTCATTGAAACCGCTATCATCTACGCCCTTGTCATTGCAATCCTTGTAATTTTCGTTCTTTAAGCTGTCCGCTCCCTTTTACAGGACACAGCTTCACAGAGGATTTATATCATTTCTTGGTGGGAGGAAAACCCAATGAATGTCCCTTTGAATATTAATCTTCAGCAGATTCTGCTGCATCTTTTTAACTTTGCTATTCTCGGCTTCGGCCTTTACTTCCTTCTCTATAAGCCCGTTAAAAAGTTTATGGACGGCCGCACCGCTCAGTATCAGGCCATGAAGGACGAAGCTGACACCTGCCTTGAGCGCGCCAAGGAAACCGAGGCTCTCAGCGCAAAGCAGTTTGCCAATCTTGACGAAGAGATGGCTGAAGCACGCCGTCAGGCTCTTGCAGAAACCGACACCATCTCCGCTCGCCGCATTGCCGAGGCAGAGGAGCAGGCAAGAAAGATTCTCCTCGATGCCCGCGAGAACGCTCTGCGTGAGCGCGATGCCCTTATGGTCTCCGCCCGCGAGGAAGTTTCCGAAATGGCAATCGCTGCCGTTAAGAAGCTTATGAACGAAACCGTTTCCGAGTCCTATGACGATTTCCTTGATGCCGCAGAAAGGAGCGCCCAGGATGAGCAGCTTTGAAAAGCGCCCCGTGGTCGCCACACTCTATTCTCCCGAAGCTCCCTCTCAGGCGCAGAAAGAGCGCTTTGAGAGCTGGCTCAGCCGCAAATACGGGGAAGAAGTTTGCCTTGAGTGGGTTTGCGACAGCTCCATTTCCGGCGGTTTCCGCCTGAAAGTCGGCTCCGAGCTTTATGACTGGACCACCGAGGGTCGCATGGCTCAGCTTGGTGAAACCATCCGTGGACTTGATAGCAGCAACGATAAGCTCCTTCCTCTGCTGAGAGGAACTTTGGAGCAGTGGAATCCCGAGGCCATGCCTCAGGAAGTTGGCACTGTTATCAGCGTTAACGACGGCATTGCTAATGTAAGCGGACTTGAAAACGTTGCTTACGGCGAGATCGTCCTCTTCGAGCACGGCGTGAGAGGCATGGCGCAGAACCTGAAAACCGACAGCGTCGGCTGCGTGCTTTTCGGTGACACCGAACTTGTCCGCGCAGGCACAACCGCCCGTCGCAGCGGACGCACCGCAGGCATGCCCGTTGGCGATGCTTTCCTCGGCCGCGTTGTTGATGCTCTCGGCGGAGCAATTGACGGCAAGGGTGCAATTCCTGCCAGCGGCTACCGCCCCATCGAATCCCCCGCTCCCGGAATTGTTGACAGAAAAAGCGTTTCGAGACCCATGGAGACCGGCATTATCTCCATCGACTCCATGTTCCCCATAGGACGCGGACAGCGCGAGCTTATAATAGGCGACCGCCAGACCGGCAAGACCACCATAGCCCTTGACACCATTCTTAACCAGAAGGGCAAGAATGCTGTCTGCATCTATGTTGCCATCGGCCAGAAGGCTTCTTCCGTTGCCCAGCTTGTTGAAACTCTCCGCCGCCGCGGCAGTCTGGAATACACCATCGTTGTTGCCGCAACTGCCAGCGACAGCGTTTCTCTTCAGTATATCGCCCCCTACGCAGCCTGCGCCCTGGGCGAATACTTTATGAACTCCGGCAGAGACGTGCTCATCGTTTATGACGATCTGAGCAAGCACGCAATTGCTTACCGCACCCTGAGCCTTCTTCTGGAGCGCTCTCCCGGACGCGAGGCCTACCCCGGCGACGTTTTCTATCTCCACTCCCGACTGCTGGAACGCGCAGCCCAGCTCAGCGATGAGCGCGGCGGCGGCAGCATGACCGCTCTTCCCATAGTTGAAACTCAGGCCGGCGACGTTTCCGCATATATCCCCACAAATATTATCTCCATCACCGATGGTCAGATTTTCCTTGAAAGCAACCTTTTCCATTCAGGTCAGCGCCCCGCAGTCAACGTTGGTCTTTCCGTTTCCCGCGTTGGCGGCGCAGCCCAGACCCACGCAATGAAGAAGGCGGCAGGTACTATCCGCATAGACCTTGCCCAGTTCCGCGAGATGGAAGTTTTCACCCAGTTCTCCAGCGACCTTGACCAGGGCACACGCCGTCAGCTCAACTACGGTCAGAGCCTTATGCGTCTTCTCCGCCAGAATCAGCACCGCGCCTATCAGCTCCACGAACAGGTTATCCTTCTTGTCACCATGCTGAACAAAGTTATGGTGAATGTTCCCCTCAGCCAGGTGAACAGCTGCTGCGATGGCCTTCTGGACTATATGCGCTCTGCCCATTCAAACATTTGCGACAGCATCAACGAGGGTCGCTCTCTCACCCCCGAACTGAAAGACTCCATAATTTCTGCCGCAAAGAAATATGTGAATTCCGCATACCCCTCCAAAGAAGATAGGTGATAAGACCCTATGGCAAGCACCAAACAGATTAAAAACCATATAGCCAGCGTTCAGGACACCCGCAAAATAACCAAGGCAATGCAGCTTATATCATCCACCAAGCTCCGCAAGGCCAAGGACGAACTGCTGAAGACTGCGCCTTATTTTGACGCCCTTCGCGGCGAAGTAAAGCGCATATTCCGCAGCGTTGAGGGGTCTGACAGCCCTTATCTTCGAGGTGCTTCCTACGGCTCCGGTGAAGACGAGCTTTGGGGCTGCCTTGTTATAAGCGCAGACAAAGGACTTGCAGGCAGCTACAACCAGAATGTTCTGAAAACTGCCGACGCCCTTCTTAAGCGCCATAGCAACACCCGCCTTTTTGTTATCGGCGAGGTTGGACGCCAGCATTTCCGCCGCAAGGGCAAGGCCATTGAGGAGGACTTCCTCTATAGCGCCGGCGCCCCCACCATCGACAGGGCAAGACTTATTGCCCATAGCCTTCTCCGCCTTTATGACAGAGGAGAGCTCAAGCGCATATACATCGTTTATTCCAACCTGAGCAAGGGTTTCCTTGTGGAAAACCGCTGCACCCGTCTGCTGCCTCTCCACAAGGACCATTTCTCCGCCCCCGATTTTGAGAAAGCCGTTGAAGAACCCTTCGAATTCCTGCCCTCTCCCGAGGCCGTTTTGAAGCAGGTTATCCACAGTTATCTTTCCGGCTTTATATACAGCGCTTTTGTGGACAGTTATTGCTGCGAACAAAGCGAGCGTATGCATGCCATGGACAGCGCCACTCAGAATGCCGACAAGCTTTTGGCGGAGCTTTCCATTGAATATAACCATTTGCGCCAGGCAGCCATAACTCAGGAAATCACCGAAATTTCCGCCGGCGCAAGAGCGCAAAAGCGCAACGACAGCAAGGAGGTGCCGTCCCTGTGACCACCGGCAAAATTATTCAGATATCCGGACCTGTTATAGATGTCCGCTTTGATAACACCGCCCTCCCCTCCATCAAGGAGGCACTTTGCCTTTCCGTAAACGGAGAAGATAAGGTTATGGAGGTTGCCCAGCACGTGGATTCTTCCACAGTTCGCTGCATCATGCTTTCCGACAGCGAAGGCCTCTCTCGCGGTATGACCGTTGAAGCCCCCGGCCACGGAATTGAAGTCCCCGTCGGTCAGGCAACTCTGGGCAGAATGTTCAACGTTCTCGGCCGTCCCATTGACGGCGGTGAATCCCCCGAAGCTGAGCGCTGGGAAATCCACCGCAAGCCCCCCACCTTCGACCAGCAGAGTCCTGCCGTCGAGATCCTGGAGACCGGCATAAAGGTCATCGACCTTCTTGACCCCTATCCCAAGGGCGGCAAGATTGGCCTTTTCGGCGGCGCAGGCGTTGGTAAAACCGTTCTTATTCAGGAACTTATCCACAATGTTGCCACCCAGCATGGCGGCTACTCCATCTTCACCGGCGTTGGCGAACGCAGCCGCGAAGGTAACGATCTTTGGACCGAAATGCGCGAAAGCGGCGTTATTGATAAAACCGCCCTCGTCTTCGGTCAGATGAACGAATCCCCCGGCGTTCGTATGCGCGTTGGTCTCACAGGCCTCACCATGGCGGAATATTTCCGCGACAGAGAGCATAAGGACGTTCTTCTCTTCATCGATAACATTTTCCGCTTTGTTCAGGCCGGTAGCGAAGTTTCCACCCTTCTTGGCCGCATGCCCTCCGCCGTTGGCTATCAGCCCACTCTGGCTGCGGAAATGGGCGAGCTGCAGGAGCGTATCACCTCCACCAAGAGCGGCTCTGTAACCTCCGTTCAGGCGGTTTATGTCCCTGCCGACGACCTTACCGACCCCGCCCCCGCAACCACCTTCTCCCACCTTGACGCCACCACCGTTCTCAGCCGAAGCATTGCCGAGCAGGGTCTTTACCCCGCCGTTGATCCTCTGGAGTCCACTTCCAGAATTCTTGAGCCGGACATCGTTGGCGAGGATCATTACCGCATCGCCCGCCGTGTTCAGGAGCTGCTCCAGAAATACAGCGAGCTGCAGGATATTATCGCAATTTTGGGTATGGAAGAACTCAGCGAGGAGGACCGCGCCACAGTTAACCGCGCCCGCCGCATCCAGCGCTTCCTCTCCCAGCCCACTCATGTTGCCGAGAAGTTCACCGGCGTTCCCGGTGTTTATGTGCCCCTTCGCGAAACTCTCCGCGGCTTCGACGCCATCATCTCCGGAGAGCTTGACCATCTTCCTGAAGCCGCCTTCTTCAACGTTGGCACTTTGGACGATGTTTACGCCAAGGCAGCAGCCATCGAACGAGGTGAGATATAAATGGATAGTTTCTATATCCATGTTCTCGCCGAGGACCATGTTGTTGCCCGCGGCGACTGCCTCTCCATGGTTTTGCCTCTTGAAGACGGTCTTTACGGAGTTCAGGCTCATCACAGCAATATGATAAGTGCCATTGTTCCCGGAATTTTGAGCTGCACCATGGCTGACGGCAGCACAGTCCGCTCCGTTGTTTCCAAAGGACTTGTGAAAGTTGAAAACAACGATGTTTTAGTGCTTGTTGAAAGCGCAGAAGCTCCCGAATCCATAGATCTTGCCCGCGCAGAGCGCGCAGTTTGGGAGGCTCAGGAGATTTTGCACAGACAGCACAGTCTCATGGAGCAGACCGCAGCCGAGGCAAGTCTTGCCCGTGCCATCAACCGCATCAAGGCAAAAAACAGCTTCGATATGGACAATATATAAAGTTAAAAACGCCCGAAATGAGCTTTTCGGGCGTTTTTCATTGCTTACAAACAAATCTTTATTCCAATTGCGCTTTTCTTATGGTATATTGGGCTGGAAAAGATTCAAAATAATTAGGGTGAATTATATGCGTAAAACTAAAGTTATCTGCACACTGGGCCCCGCTGTTGACTCTGTCGAATCCATTTCACGCCTGCTGCGTCTTGGTATGAACGGAGCGCGCTTCAATTTTTCCCACGGCAGCCACGAAAGCCAGCTTGCCACTTTGGAAAAACTTCGCGCCGCCATGGAGGAAACCGGGCTTTCCGCCGCCATCATCCTGGACACAAAAGGTCCTGAAATCCGCATAAAGACCTTTGCCGAGGGCTTTGCCGAATTGAAAAGCGGCGAAACCTTCACTCTCCACACCGACGAGGTTGTCGGAAATGCGGAGGGCATAAGCGTAACTTATCCCGGTCTTACAGAGGATATTTCTGTGGGCAGTACCATTTTGGTGGATGACGGTCTTATCTCCATGCGCGTCGAGAGCATTGAGGGAAGTGCCATTATCTGCCGCGTGGAAAACGGAGGCAGACTTTCCAATAATAAATCCATCAACATTCCCGGAGCTTCCATTTCTCTCCCTGCGCTCACCGAAAGAGATAAAAACGACCTGCGCTTTGCCGCAGAGCAGGGCTTTGACTATGTTGCCGCTTCCTTTGTGCGCTCCGCTTCCGACATGGCAGAAATTCGCAGCTGTCTGGATAGCTGCGGCGGAGAGCACATCCGTATCATTGCAAAAATCGAAAACCAGCAGGGCGTGGATAATCTTGAAGAAATCGCCCGCGCCGCCGACGGCGTTATGGTTGCCCGCGGTGACCTTGGCGTTGAAATTCCTGCCGCCAAAGTTCCCTATATTCAGAAAAAGATGATTAAAAAATGCCGCGAGATGGGCAAAACCGTTATCGTTGCAACCCAGATGCTGGACTCCATGATTCACAACCCCCGTCCCACTCGTGCCGAAGTCAGCGATGTTGCCAACGCGGTTTATGACGGCACTTGCTGCGTTATGCTCTCCGGCGAAACCGCAAGCGGCAAATACCCCTTCGACAGTCTGAAAACCATGGTGGATATTGTCTGCGAGGCAGAAGAGGGCATGGACTACTGGAAAAAGTTCCAGAAGGGTCTTGCCGCCAGCTCCAACTCCGGAATTTCCGATGCGGTCACACGCACCTGCTGCCTTATGGCAGCGGATTTGGGTGCAGCCGCCATCCTCACCGCCACCCAGAGCGGCTATACCGCCCGCCTTATCAGCCGCTTCCATCCCGCCTGCCCCATCATCGCCCTTAGTCCCAATCCCGGAGTTTGCCGCCAGCTCAACATTGTATGGGGCGTTCAGAGCTTCCTCTCCAGAGAATTTTCCAGCACCGATGAGGTTTTCATTCGCTGCGGCGACACCGCCCTTGATAAGGGTCTCGTAAAGAGGGGCGACACCGTTGTTATCACCAGCGGCGTTCCCGTAGGACGCAGCGGAACCACCAACCTTATCAAGGCCGAGGTTCTCTGAAAGCTATGAAAACAACATCCGACTATTGTCTTGAAATTTTCGGAGAAAAGCTATATAAGCTAAGCCTTGACGCAGGTTTCACCTGCCCCAACCGCGACGGCACTCTTGGCACAAGAGGCTGCATCTTCTGCTCTGCAGGGGGCAGCGGCGACTTTGCAGGGGACAGACGGCTCAGCATAGAGCAGCAGATTGAAAGCGAGAAGGCGAGAGTTGCCGCAAAATACCGCGGCAGCCGCTACATAGCCTATTTTCAGGCCTTCACCAATACCTATGCTCCCACCGCCGAGCTTGAAAAGCTTTTTATTCCCGTTGCGGAAAGGGAGGATATTGCCGCCATCAGCATTGCCACCCGTCCCGATTGTCTCAGCGAGGAAACCATAGAACTTTTGGGAAGGCTCAACGAAATTAAACCCCTTTGGGTGGAACTCGGACTTCAGACAATCCACACTCAAAGCGCGGAATATATTCGCCGCGGCTATGGCCTTGAAGTTTATGACCGCGCTATTGAGGCTCTTAAAAGCAAGGGCATACACACAATAGTGCATCTTATCCTCGGCCTGCCCAATGAAACGAGGGAAGATATGCTCTCTTCCCTGCGCTATGTTATCAATTCAGGCGCGGAGGGGATAAAGCTCCAGCTTTTGCATGTTTTGGAGGGCACAGACCTTTCCGAAGACTATAAAGCCGGAAAATTTTCCTGCATGAGCCTTGAAGAATACGCCTCTCTTATTGCAGACTGCGTGGAAATAATCCCCAAAGATACCGTTATCCACCGATTCACAGGAGACGGAGCTAAAAAAATACTGATTGCGCCCCTTTGGAGCGGAGACAAAAAGCGGGTTTTGAACACCATCAACTCCCTTCTTCGCCAAAGAGGACTTATATGAAAGGCAAAGATAAAATGGAAAACATCATCAAATATCTGAAAGAAAAATACCGCCTCAGCTCCATGATAGTAAGCGGCGACTATGCCGAGGACAACATCCGCCCCGGCAGCACCTTTGAAGCCATTGCCATGGGCGCAACCAGCCCCTATGCCCACGAGACCGCCGAGATTGACGGAGTTAAGCTGGATGTTCTTGTTTATCCCCGTGAGATATTCTACGGTGAAATTGCTCTTGACGAATTCGAGCAGGCTCACGAGGGTCTTGTTGTTCTTGATGAGGATGGCATGGGCACCTGGCTCAAGCGTATGATCGCTCAGCAGATCGCCTCCATCCCCCTAAAAAACGACGAGGCAGTGCTTGACGCCCTCCATTGGTGCGAGTCCATGGCAGAAAGAGCGAAAGTGGAAGATGCGGAAGGTCTTTTCTGCCGCCACTGGCTTCTCACCGACAGCGTTGAGGTTTATTCCGATGTCTGCGGTCTGCCCTTCCTCAGTCCCAAGAAGACCATGAACAAGATGGCAAAGTCCGACCCCGATGCCGCAGAGATTCACCTGCGCGCCATGGGCAGCATGGATCCAGATGCCCTCTTATCTTGGGTGCAGCTTTTGAAAGAGCGCTTCGAGGCAAGAAAAAAGGGAGAATAAAATTTAAAAGCAGGTGGAAACTCCACCTGCTTTTTTATTTTCTCATTTTTGCAAAAAAATCCTTGAGAAGCTCACTGCTTTCCGACCCGAGAACTCCTCCGTAAATAGCCGTATGACCCGGGTAGGCCTCCTCAAAAAGATTCAGCACGCTGGCAGCAGACCCCGTCTGCTCTTCTCTTGCTCCATACACAAGCGTGCCCAAACGGCTCATTATCATAGCGCCTGCGCACATTGGGCAGGGCTCCAGCGTCACATAAAGTGTGCAATCGTCCATACGCCAGTCGCCGCGAAATGCCGCGGCAGCCTCAAGAGCTTCTATTTCCGCATGGCCTACTACGCTGCGGCGCTCTTCTCTGCGGTTGCGTCCGCGTCCTATTATATTTCCCTCGCCGTCAACCACCACGCAGCCAACAGGGATTTCACCCGCCGCGGCAGCCTCTGATGCAAGAGCGAGAGCTTCGCGCATATATTTTTCCATGTCCATATTTATCACCGCCATAAGCGTATTTTACCCAAGGGATGGAGTTTTGTAAAGTCGGGGCGCAGGAAAAATTAAAGGCGCGCTTTATAAATAAGCGCGCCTTTTTCTTTATTCTTCTGCCATGCGGTATCCCACGCCAACCTCGGTGAAAATATATCTGGGTTCTGCAGGATTTTCCTCAATTTTTCTGCGAATATTTGCCATGTGCACGCGAAGCACCTGATTATTGCCCTTTGCCGCAGGACCCCAAAGCTCCTTCAAAATAGCATCATAGGTGAGCACCTTTCCTGCGTTTTTTGCAAGAAGGGCAACAATACGAAATTCATTCTGGGTAAGATGGGCGTTTTCGCCGCCAACCAGCACCCAATGCTTATTATAATCCACACTAAGCTCCGCCACTTTGAAAATTCCGCCGGGGGCTACACTGCCGCCGGCAGCGGAGTGGGTATGGCGAAGGGCGGTGCGAATACGGGCAAGCAGCTCCGCAGTTCCGAAAGGCTTTGTTATATAATCATCCGCTTCCGCATCCAGCACCTGAACCTTATCCCGTTCATGCATTCGCGCGGACACAACTATTATAGGCAAGCTTGTCCATGTGCGGACAGAGCGGATAACCTCAATGCCGTCCATATCAGGAAGACCCAGATCCAAAATCACAAGGTCGGGGCAATGGGAGCTTATCATGGAGCAGCCTTCCTTGCCTGTGTATGCGCTTATGACATCATATCCGTTGGCGGACAAAACAGCCGTCATAAAATTGGATATGCGGGGTTCGTCTTCAATAATCAATATCTTGGAACGTATCTGCATTTTCTTCCTCCTCGGTTTTGACAATGGGGAGCGTAAAACTTATAACTGCGCCGCCGCCATTTCGGTTTTCCGCTTTCATCTCGCCGCCATGGGCCTTCACAATAGTCTGGCAGACGCTGAGACCTATTCCCATTGTTCTTCGGGAATCGCCCTTGCTGTCCACTCCCGCACCCTGCATCTTGCCCTCAAGAAGCTGGGTCATAGCTTTTCGGTTTATACCCGCTCCGTTATCCTCAACGGATATCCGCGCCATTTCCTCTTCCCGACTCAGGGTGAGCTTTATCAAATCCGCGCCCTTTGCATGAACCACTACATTCACAAGGAGATTTATTATCACCTGCTCAATGAGCATTGCGTCAACATTGCTCATTATAAGCTCTTCGGGAATTGAGGTTTTCACCTTCATCATGGGATACTGCTTGCGGAAGCGGACAAGAGCCTCGCCCATGAGCTCTTCAAGCGCCTGAGCTTCCGTATGTATTTTCGGGGCTTCATTGCCACCGATACGGGTTATGGAAAGAAGATTTTCCATCATGTTTATAAGCCATTCCGCTTCGCCTCTGGCATCTTCAAGAAGCTTCTTTCTGTCATCTTTGGAAAGCATAGTCTCTTCCTCAACAGCGGCAAGCGTACCCATTATGCTTGTCAGAGGAGTTCGCAAATCATGGGATATTGCGCGGAGGAGATTTGCTCTCATCTTTTCCCTCTCCGCCTCCATGCGCATCTGCTCAACCTTTCTTGCGCGGCTTGTAAGAGTGCAGGTTATTACAGAGACAACAAACATGCAGAAAAAGGTTATAGGATAGCCCGCCAGATAAAAGTTGAAGTGGAAATAGGGAAAGGTAAAGACATAGTTAACAGCCACAACGGACAAAACCGAGGCCAAAAGCCCGAAGAAATATCCGTCGGTAAGCAGGGATATAAGCAAAACAACAAGCACGAAAATCAGCGGGACATGAAAGTCCGTTTCGCTTATGGGCTGAAGACTGAAGCACACTACAAAGCCGCATACCAAAAGCCCAAGACTTATTGCGCTGTCCCGAAGTGATATGGGGAAGGCGCTTTTTATCCGTTTTTTGATTTTACTGGTTTTTATTGCCTTCAACCTCCTTCACTGCAAATTCTCACGTATATATTATAGCATGAACTTATATTGACGGAAGTAAAAAAAACGTTAAGAATACTCCCCCAGCGCTTAACGGATGTTTAACGCAGCTTCGCCGCTGCTTTGCACACAATTAACGGCTTTGGATGATAAAATAATATCAGCAAAAGTAAAGGAGTTAAATTATGGCAAGAACATTCGAAACCGACGTCGTTGTCACCAAAGAACTGCGCGAGAACGAGACCATTCAGTGGAAGGGCGCTTCCGAGAAGTTCCCCCTGATCGACGCTACCAACAAAACCGCACTCACCATCCGCTGGATAATCTGTGCTATTGCCGCGCTTGCACTCGTTGCCCTCTACTTCGTCCTCAACGCCGCAATGGGCAGCGTCAATATCTGGCTTCTCATCCTCTGCCTCATCGTTGTTGCTTATTTCGTCATTCTCCCCATGCTTGACAGAAACAACGTATACAAAAACTGCAAGTACTATATCACCAACGAAAGAGTTATCCTCTATTACGGTGACCGCGAGATTTATTCCCTCCCCATCAAGGGTCTCAAGTCCAATATCCTTGAAGCAGAAGAAGGCCGCATTCATATCGAGCTGGGCTCCTGCGTTGGAATGAACGCCAAGAAGCACCGCGTTGCCGCTTTTGTTCCCCGCAAGGATGATAACGGCAATGTTATCGGTATGGTTCTCTATAACATGGAAACTAACGACGTGCTCAAAAGGATTTTTTCCTGATCTTCCTCTTTTTTCCCCCGATCGGCAGTACAGAAACTGTGCTGCCGATCATTTTTTTACCCTTTTTGCTTGGGCAAGGGCGAATTTCGACCTTGTTTTTCTGATGTGGGTTATATATTTGTCTTACCAATACAAAGGAGGCAGATTTTATGCCCGCAAGCACCAAGCGCCTGATGCGCTCCGTTGCCTACATACCCACCGAAGATATACTCCCCGGACAGATGCAGCCACGCCGCCACTTTTCCCGTCAGGGACTGGAGGAACTGCGCGCCTCCATAGCCGAACACGGTGTGCTTCAACCTCTCACAGTGCGCACAAGAGGCGAATATTTTGAGCTTATTGCAGGGGAGAGACGGCTTCGGGCCGCCAAGCTGGCAGGTTTGGGGGAAGTTCCCTGCATAATCATGGATGTGGACATGGAAAAATCGGGACTTATCGCCCTTATTGAAAACATCCAGCGTCGCGACCTTGATTTTATCGAGGAGGCGGAGGGTATCAATCAGCTTATCCGTCTTTTCGGACTAAGCCAGGAAGAAGTGGCAAGAGCGCTGGGCAAAAGTCAAAGCGCAATTGCAAACAAACTGCGAATCCTGCGTCTTGACCCAAGGGTGCTTGAACGGCTTAGGGAGGAGGGGCTATCCGAGCGCCACGCCCGTGCCCTGCTGCGTCTTGAAAATCGGGAAAAGCAGGAGGAGGCTTTGGATTTCATCATCGACCAGCGGATGAATGTGGCGGCGGCCGAAGATTTTATCGCGCGCCTTTCCGAAGCGCCCAAGCAGGAAGAGCCACGCCCCATGCGCAAAAAGCCCTTTTTTGTCATGAAGGATGTGCGAGTTTTTATGAACACGCTTAACCGAAGTCTGGATCTTGTCCGCCAAGGGGGCATAGATGCCACATTGAGCAAGGCGGAAACCGAAGACGACCTTGTTTTCACCGTTCGCATACCCAAAGAACAGGCGCGAAAATAGAGGGAGGGTGGATCTTTAAAGGCGGAACGGTCAAAACCGTTCCCTACCCTATGAATTGGCATATAAAAAAGCGGCAGCAGAAAATTCTGCTGCCGCTTTAAGAGCGGTTTAAGACGCTTTTTTCTTACTGAACATCTTCCATGTAGCCAACGGTCTCGGGGATGATGAGCTTTGCACCGGTCTTGGCGACAACTTCGTCAATGGTGGTGTTGCGGCTGATCTCCTGGAGAACAGGGCCTTCGGGAGTGATGTGGATAACTGCCAGCTCGCTGACAACATAATCAACGCAGTGGTAGCCGGTGAGGGGCATCTGGGTCTTCTGAACGATCTTGGGGTTGCCAGCCTTGTCGCAATGAGTGGTCATTACGATGGTGGTCTTGGAACCAGTTACCAGGTCCATAGCGCCGCCCATACCTGCAGCAGCCTTGCCGGGGACCATCCAGTTTGCCAGGTTGCCTTCTGCGTCAACTTCGTATGCACCCAGAACGGTGGTGTCAATGTGACCGCCGCGGATGTAACCGAAGGACATGAAGGAGTCGAAGCAGGTTGCGCCAACGCGCATCTTGCTGGGACGTCCGCCTGCATCAACGATGTAGGGGTTTACTTCCTCGCCGGGGCCGGGAGCGCCGGTGAGACCAACAACGCCGTTCTCGGAGTCGATCCAAATGTCAACGCCTTCGGGCAGATGATCGAGGCACTTGGTGGGCATGCCGATACCCAGGTTAACGATATCACCGTCGTTAAAGAAGCGAGCGGTGCGGTAAGCAATAAGTTCTTTTCCGGAAAGAGCCATTTCTAAAGTACCTCCTCAATCAGACATCAGTGGGAGCCTTACCCTGAACCACGGCGTCAACGATGAAGTGGGGGGTAAAGATGGTATCGGGATGGAGCTCGCCAACTTCGACGATCTCTTCAGCCTCAACGATAACATAGTCAGCAGCGTTTGCGAAAACGTTGTTGAAGTTGCGTGCGGTGTGGCGGAAATAGCAGTTGCCAAGCTTGTCAGCCTTCCATGCGTGGATGAAAGCAACGTTTGCGCGGATGGGGCGCTCGAGAATGTAGCGCTTGCCAACTTCGGGCTCATCAGCCTCAACGAAAACATACTTCTGGAGATCCTCGCGCCACTCGATGAGCTGCTTGCCCTCTTCCATGGGGGTGTGAACTCCGGTGGGGGTCAGGATGCCGCCGATGCCGGCGCCGCCAGCGCGAACTCTTTCGCAGATGGTTCCCTGAGGAATGAAGTTTACATCGATTTCGCCTGCAACAACCTTTGCGCAGGTTTCTTCGTTGTTACCGATATGAGAGCAGTTCAGGCTCTTGATACGGTCAGCGTGAACGAGCTTGCCGATGCCGCGGCCCTTTACGCTGGTGTTGTTGGAGATAACGGTGAGATCGGTGATATCGGTCTCAAGCAGACCGTCGATCAGGGTCTCGGGAACGCCTACGTTAACGAAACCGGGGAGCAGAATGCTCATGCCGCTGAAGCAATACTTGTTGATAGCTTCAGAGACGCTCATTACTTTGGATTTCATTTATTTTCCTCCTAAAGCAGAAGTGGTTCAGACCTTCTCGAATACAGTGGCAACGCCCATGCCGCCGCCGATGCAGAGGGTAGCAAGACCCTTCTTTGCATCCTCGCGCTTGAGCATCTCGTGGAGCAGAGTTACGATGATACGTGCGCCGGAAGCGCCTACGGGGTGACCGATGGAGATAGCGCCGCCGTTGACATTGACCTTAGCCATGTCGAAGCCCAGCTCGCGAGCAACAGCGATGGACTGAGCAGCAAATGCCTCGTTAGCTTCAACAAGGTCGATATCCTCGATGGTGAGGCCGGCCTTTGCCATTGCCTGACGGGAAGCGGGAACAGGACCAACACCCATGATCTTGGGGTCTACGCCGCCGTGGCCCCAGCTGACGAGCTTAGCCATGGGCTTAAGACCGTACTTCTCAACAGCTTCAGCAGAAGCGAGAACGATAGCAGCAGCGCCGTCGTTGATACCGGAAGCGTTACCTGCGGTTACGCGTGCGGTGTGCTTCTTGGTGTCTTCCTCGTGAATGCCGGTGAGCTCGAAGGTGTGAACGATTTCGTCTTCAACGCCCTCGGGACCGGGAACGAATGCGCCCTTCAGCTTAGCAAGAGCTTCGATGGTTGCGCCTGCGCGGGGGAACTCGTCGACCTTGAACTCGACCATTTCCTTTTTCTTCTTGATCATAACGGGAACGATTTCGTCCTCGAACTTGCCAGCCTTCTGAGCAGCCTCAGTCTTCAGCTGAGAAGAAAGACCGAACTCGTCCATCTCTTCACGGGTGATGCCCCAAACATCGCAGATGTTCTCGGCAGTGGTGCCCATGTGATAGTTGTTGTATGCGTCCCAAAGGCCGTCCTTGATCATGGTGTCAACGACCTTCTTGTCGCCCATGCGGGCGCCCCAGCGCTCAGCAGGAAGAGCATAGGGAGCAGAGGACATGTTCTCGGTACCACCGGCAACAACGATTTCTGCATCGCCTGCAGCGATTGCACGTGCAGCTTCGATAACAGACTTCATGCCGCTGCCGCAAACCATACCGACGGTGTAAGCGGGAACGGAGTAGGGCAGACCGGCCTTAACGCCGACCTGACGTGCGGGGTTCTGGCCCTGACCTGCAGTCAGAATGCAGCCGAACATGAGCTCGTCAACCTGCTCGGGCTTAACGCCTGCGCGGTTGAGGGCTTCCTTGACGACAACAGCGCCCAGATCAGCAGCAGAAGTATCCTTCAGGGAGCCACCGAAGGCACCAACAGCGGTACGGCAGCAGTTTACTACATAGATATCTTTCATTGTAATATTCCTCCGATTTTTTTGCGGGATTCCCGCATTTTATTTTTTGAATACCTTATTTAGTATAGTATTTATGGCCATATAAGTCAATCTTATTGCCATAAGTTTTTTTGTTAATTTTATACGAAATTAAGCTTCGAACGCAGGCTTAATCCCTCTCCTTTTCAATCCTTTTGCTGCTGAATTCTCCACAAGCAAGGGGCAAATGTGGGAAATTTTAAAGCAAAACGCTTGACCGACCAATGCCCCCTGTATATAATAGTCTCGAAATTATGTCCGCTGAATTTGCGACTGCGCTGCGCAGCGCCATTCGCCCATAATTCGATTACGCCTGACACAAAAATTCTTTCGGCAGCATTGCTTTGAAACGAATTCGGACTATGTCCGTCAGGCCTCGAGGTGATTATCATAAACAAACAGTCTTATATGGCCGAACTGGCCAAACTGCTGGGTTTCATGTCCGCTTGGGACAGAACTGACACCCTGCAGAAATATGAAGCTATCATTGACTCTTCTCCCGACTTTGAAGAGCTTGTAGCAACCATCGGCACTCCTACCAAGCTTGCAATAAGTCTCGCGATGGACTATGTTCCCTCTCCCGCTCCCGTCAGCATCCCTGTCGAGGCAGAGGAAGAGATTGCGGAAGAAGTTCAGGTGGATTTCCCCGAAATTTCCGCTCAGGGCACCGAAAGCGAAGCTTCCCCCTTCCTCATCACCGAAGATGCTCCCGAAGCCGAGGAAGAGACCGAAGTTATCCCCCAGCGTCCTGCCAGAAAGGTTAGATTTTTCGGACTTCTCGCATCCGTTATATTCACCATTATCATAGGCATCCCCATTGCCCTTGTACTCATCTGCATCGGCCTGCCTTTCGTTGTTGGCGGTCTCGGATTGGGCGCTGGAATTATCTGGGGCGCTTTGTCCGCCATCCCCATGCTTGCCCTTTTCTCCGATATTCTCGCAGTCCTCGGCGCGGGTCTTGTGCTTCTCGCCCTTTCTCTGCTTCTTTTCTGGTTCGGCCTCTGGCTCAGCTTTGAGCTGGGTTATCTTTGGATAGGCGGCGTTATCCTCCGTCTGGGAAGAGCTCTCACTTATAAGAAGGAGGTAGCTGCCGAATGAATAAGGTTTGGAAAATTGTTGGAATAATTATGCTTGTGCTGGTGATTGCCGGAATTGTATCCGGAGGAATCGGTCTTCTCACCGGAGCCAGCCTTGACAGAATGGTTGAAAATGTTTTCGGCGGCTGGGATGTTGTGAACATGGTTATAGACAGCATCCGCTCCGGCGGACTCGGTCTGCCCTTCTGAGTTAAATCTACATATCAAAAAGCCCCGCAGAGAATCCTCTGCAGGGCTTTTTTCATGTCAAAATCCTCTTCCCAGATAGCCTTCAAGCATCAATGTTGCCGCAACGGCGTCCACATTTTTTCTGTGGTCTTTCATCTTTCTGCCGTTGGCATGGAGAATGCTGTGGGCTTCAACGCTGCTGCGGCGCTCATCCCACAAAATGGGCTTCAGCCCCGTCTCCGCCTCCAGAAGCGCGGCAAACTCGCGGCTTTTTTCAGCGCGGGGTCCTTCGCTGCCGTCCATATTCTTGGGCAGTCCCAGCACAAGAGTTCCCACTTCGCGCTTTTTCACCTCGTCGGCTATGGTCTTGGCCGCGCGCTCCATATTCCACTCGTGGAGGGTGAATGCCTCGCCGCAAAGCATACACAGCAGGTCGCTGACTGCAATGCCTATTCGCTGGTCGCCGTAATCTATTGCCATTACTCTCATAACTTTTTCTCCTTTCATTGGCGGCGGGAGCAAGCCCCCGCCCTACGAAGCTTATCCAAGTCCACAGCTTTCGCGAACAGGTCCCATCATATACAGTGATCCCGTTGCGCAAACAACTCCGCCCTTGCCAGCCGCAGCTTTTGCCATCGCCATGCCTTCTGCCACATTGGGGGCAACAAGGCAGGTTTTCTTATACTTTTTCAGTTTTCCCGCAAGATCTTCCGCTTTCAAAGCTCTGGGGTTATCCACAGTTACGCAGATGAAGGCCGCAGCGCAGGGGGCAATGATGTCAAGGAAGCCCTCCACATCCTTATCCGCCATCATGCCGATAAGGAAAACCGCCTTCTTGCCCTCGAAATAATATTCGAGGTTGGCTCTCAATGCCTCGGCGCAGGGAACATTATGGCCTCCGTCAGCCACAACGAAGGGCTTTTCTCCTATAAGCTCAAAGCGGGCAGGCCAGAAAACGGAAGCAAGCCCCTGCTCAACAGCCTGTGGTTTTATTTTCCACTTCTTCTGGCGAAGCACCTCCACAGTTTCCAAAACCGCGGCCGCGTTGCGGCACTGGTGGTCGCCCAGCAGGTTGAGATGGAGAGGAGTATCGTCGCAATAGCAAAAATCCTGACCGCTCAAATCGTCATAGCGAAGCTCAATTTCGTCATCTTCCGCCATTCGAAGGCTTGCGCCTCTTTCGCGGCAGACGCCGGCAAGAAGGGAAACCACCTCATCCTCCTGAAGGGGATAGCTTGTAACAGCGCCGCCGGGCTTGATTATGCCCGCTTTTTCAAAGGCGATATCACGAAGACTGTTACCCAGATATTCCATATGGTCATAGCCGATGGAGCAGATGAGGGCGCACTCGGGGCAGTCGATAACATTGGTGGCGTCAAATCTGCCGCCCATGCCCACTTCCAGCACAACAATATCGCACTTATTGCGGGCGAAATACTCAAAGCCTATGGCGGTGACTATTTCAAACTCCACGCAGGGGCGGCTCATCTCCTCCGCCTTGGAGCGAACGGTTTCCGCTATCTCCGCAAGCTCACTGTCAGAAATGGGTTTGCCGTTTATCTGCATGCGCTCGTTGAAGCGGTGGATAAAAGGAGAAGTGTAAAGTCCCGTCTTATAGCCTGCGGCGCGCAAAATGGAGCTGAGCATGGCGCAGGAGCTGCCCTTGCCGTTAGTTCCCGCAACATGGACATATTTTAATTTTTTATGAGGGTCTCCCATAAGGGAAAGCAGTTCCTCAATCCGCTCCAGACCGGGCTTGGGAAGCCCGCGGGGACGGGAATGAATATAGTTCAAAGCTTCCTGATAAGTCATTTTTCTTCCTCCGAAAAGGGGTAAAATTACAAAATATAGTATAGCATCCCCCGCCTCTCATAGCAAGTGTTGGGGAGGGTGAAAAAATGCAAAAAAATCTCAAAAAACCCTTGAAAAATCAAGAAAAATTCTTGACCTTTGATCTTGATTATGCTATATTATATCTTACCTGTCGGCAGATGGGTTTATTTTTGTGCGCTTTTTTTCGGGCGCACAGGCTGTACCCGCTGATCCGAAACAGGGAGGCATGACCCCCTGACAGGGGTCAAATTTTACAAGGAGGTGCCGAAAATATGGCTAAGGCCGGTGCAAGAGTTAAAATCACCCTCAGATGCAGTGAATGCAAGCAGAGAAACTACAACACCATGAAGAACAAGAAGAATACTCCTGACCGTATCGAGATGAAGAAGTATTGTCGTTTCTGCCGCAAGCACACCACTCATAACGAGACCAAGTAAGCTTCAGGAAAGGACGAACGTAATGGCAAAAGAAAAGTCTGTAGCTCCTACCACTAACGCCGTCAAGAAGGAAGACGTTAAGAAGCTTGGTTTCTTTAAGCGCGTTAAGAAGTGGTTCCGCGAAATGCGCAGCGAGCTCAAAAAGGTAATTTGGCCCACCCCCAAGCAGACCGCTAAGAACACCGGTGTTGCTCTGGTTGTTATGGCCATCTCTGCCGTCGTCATTTGGGGCTTCGATGAGATCGCTCAGATGATTGTTAAGGCAGTTATTTCCATCGCAGGTTGATCCACATGGCAGATAATGCAAGATGGTATGTGGTTCACACATACTCAGGATATGAAAACGCAGTTGGCGCCGCAATACTGAAGGCAGCCGAAAACCGCAGAATGCAGGATCTCATCCTGGATATCAACATCCCCGTTGAGACCGTTACCGAACACACCGACGGTTATGAAAAGACCTATGAGCGCAAGCTCATGCCCGGTTATGTTCTGGTAAAAATGGTCATGACCGATGAGAGCTGGCACCTTGTCCGCAACGTCCGCGGAGCCACCGGCTTCGTTGGAGCAGAGGGCAAGCCCCTTCCCCTCACCGAGCAGGAGGTTTACTCCCTCGGCGTAGAACGCCACGAAATCGTGGTCGCATTCGGCGTTGGCGATACCGTTAAGGTTTGCGACGGTCCTCTGGAAGGATTCCTGGGCACTGTTGATGAACTTGACGCGGAAAAAGATCTTGTCCGCGTAATAGTCTCTATGTTTGGAAGAGAGACTCCTATCGATCTGGAACTCGACCAGGTCGAACCCGTAGAAGAAGCCTGAGAAAATCTCAAGGCGAAAAACGACTAATACTAATCAGGAGGTGCACTTCAAGTGGCACAGAAAATAGTTGGTTATGCAAAATTCCAGGTTCCCGCAGGCAAAGCAACTCCCGCTCCCCCTGTAGGTCCCGCACTTGGTCAGTACGGCGTTAACATCGGCCTGTTCACCAAGGATTTCAATGAACGTACCAAGGGCGATATGGGCATGATGATTCCCGTTATCGTTACCATTTATTCCGACCGTAGCTTCACCTTCGTCACCAAGACTCCCCCCGCCTCTCTTCTCATCAAGAAGGCTTGCGGCATCGAGACCGCTTCCGGCGTTCCCCAGCGTGACAAGGTTGCTACCATCAGCAAGGAAGATGTTCGCAAGATCGCTGAGCAGAAGATGGTCGACCTCAACTGCACCGATATCGAGGCAGCTATGAGCATGATCGCCGGCACCTGCCGCAGCATGGGCGTTATCGTAGGCGAGTAAGTCTGCGGTATCCCATCCCTAGTGGGAGGAAAATTTCCGATTAACCACAATATTGAGGAGGAAAAACCAAGTGTTTAGAGGTAAAAATTACAAAGAAAGCGTAAAGCTTATTGATAAAGCAAATCTTTATGATGCAAAAGAAGCATTTGATCTCGTAATCAAGGCTTCCAAGGCAAAGTTCGATGAGACCGTTGAGCTCCACGTAAAGCTGGGTGTTGACGGCCGTCACGCTGACCAGCAGGTCCGCGGCGCTATCGTTCTCCCCAACGGCACCGGCAAGACCGTTCGCGTTCTGGTGTTCTGCAAGGACGAGCGCAAGGAAGAGGCTCTCGCAGCTGGCGCTGATTACGCCGGCGGCATGGATCTCGTTGAGAAGATCCAGAAGGAAAACTGGTTCGAGTTCGACACCGTTATCGCTTCTCCCGACATGATGGGTACCGTTGGTCGTCTCGGTAAGGTCCTCGGCCCCAAGGGTCTGATGCCCTCTCCCAAGGCTGGTACCGTTACCCCCAACATCGCTCAGGCTGTTAAGGAAGCTAAGGCTGGTAAGGTTGAGTACCGTCTGGACAAGACCAACATCATCCACTGCCCCATCGGCAAGGTCAGCTTCGGCACTGAGAAGCTCTATGAGAACTATGTAACTCTCCTGGGCGCCATCATCAAGGCAAAGCCCGCCGCAGCAAAGGGTCAGTACATCCGTTCCTGCGTCACCGCTTCCACCATGGGCCCTGGCGTTAAGATCAACGCTCAGAAGCAGCTGTAAGTTAATTTATTTAACGCTTCAAAAGGGCACCGAAAATCTCGGTGCCCTTTAATTATTTTTTTCTTTAAATTTTTCAAAAAAGATACACATTCTTCTTAAAATGTGTTTATAATAGCCTGACCGCTATAATCCGAACCCGCTCCGCGAGGCGGATTTTAGCGCCAGACTTCATTTCATTCTTTGGTGGGTTACCACCCACCTGCATCACTCAATTTTACCTGACACAAAAATCCACTCTCGAGGAGTCGTAGATTTTTGAGGTCATATGCTAAGGCAGTGCAAGGCGGCGGCTTGCAGATGGGCTTTGTGCCCGGCAAAAGCCGACAACGCAGCAATGACAACGGATATGCCCTCAAAAACGAGTTCGGATTATGGCGGTCAGGCTAACTTGAAGACAATTTGTATGGCCCCGCGCCCATATGTGGGGTACAACATTTCTATAGAAGAGGATTACCTATGAAAATCTTTGGATCAAGCAAAAACAACAAGCATAGCTCCGGCCATCACGCCGCAGCACGCAAAGCACCTGCCCCCAAAGCTCCCGCAGCCGACAATAATGCTGCAGGCAAAAAGGTTTCCGGCAAGAAGGCTCCCGGCAAGAGACTGCGCAAGCTGGTTATTGCTCTTGCGGTCATAGTGGTCGTTGTTCTCGGCGCCGTTATCGGCTATTCCATGTGGGAAGCTCCCCCTGACATCGCTCCCCCCAGTGCAGCAGCAACCCCCACTCCCGACCAGCCTGCAAGCCCCACTCCCGGCTCCATAACCGAGACTC
>JAZQVC010000047.1:0-3240 GCA_045631645.1 Oscillospiraceae bacterium | reverse complement strand
TGTTCCTCCTAAAAATATGTGGAAAAATTATTTTTTTATAAATTTCAAGATTATTATACAGACTATTGCCGTAAAATCAAGGGATTTAGGGAATTTTTGTAAATGGTGAGAAAGGGCATTGCGCCACATAATCAGCGCCAGGAGGCCACAATTTCCTTGCCGCAAAGGGCGCGGCGGAGCATATCAAAGGCATAATTTGCGCTTACGGTGCGGATGCGGCTGCGATCACTGCGGACACCAAGGTGAAGATGATGGACGAAGCTGCCCTCCTGGCAGGCGAGAGCTACAAAAACCGTGCCCACATCGTGAACGCCGTCGCCGTCGGGACCTGCGATGCCGGTGACGCCTATGCCGAAGTCGGCGCCAAGGGTCTTGCGTACATTTTCCGCAAGGGCGATTGCCACCTCGGGGGAATAGACGCTCTTTTCCTCAATAAGAGAATAGGGCACGCCCAGAAGAATATTCTTGGCGTCATTGGTGTAAACGGTGCAGCCGCCGCGGAAAACGGCGCTGGAGCCTGGAAGGTCGGTGATGCGCTTGGCGATAAGACCGCCCGTGCAGCTTTCCGCTGCCGCAAAAGTGAGACCTTTTTCCTTGAGAAGCTGCAGCACGGTGTTTTCAAGGCTTTCGCTGTCCACTCCGTAGATGAAATCTCCCAGTTTTTCACGGCAGAGATCCATAACGGGAGCCATAAGAGCTTCCGCTATTTCCTCGCTTTCCGCCTTGGCGGTTATGCGCAGGCGCACCTCGCCCTCCTTTGCATAGGGGGCAAGACTGGGGTTTTGGAGGGAGAGCATCTCTTCCCTGAGCATATCCTCAACGTGGCTTTCGCCAACGCCGAAAATATGGAGATTATGGGAAAATATGCTCTCGGCGCTGACGGCACGGAGATAATCAAGACCTCCGTGAGCCATCATAGCCCGCATTTCCTTGGGAGGACCGGGCAGCATCAGCACGGTTTTGCCCTTGGACTGAAAGCCGCAGCCGGGGGCTGTGCCGCAGGTGTTATAAAAGGTAGTGCATCCCTTGGGAAGATAGCACTGGGAGAGATTATTGCTGGGCATATTGGGTGCCCATGCGGCAAAAAACTCCTCAAGCTCAGCCTTCACCTTTTCGTCGAAATACATCTCCGTGTCAAAGCATTCGCAGACGGTCTGCCTTGTGAGATCGTCGCAGGTGGGGCCCAGCCCTCCTGTGGTGATTATAAGGTCGGCACGCTCCTTGGCAAGGAGCAGGCTCTCTCTAAGCCGCGCGGGATTATCCCCCACGGTGGAGTGCCAGAAAACATTTATACCCAGATCCGCAAGCATAAGGCTCAGGTCGCGGGTGTTGGTGTTGACAATGTTGCCAAGCAGAAGCTCGGTGCCGATGGAGATGATTTCAGCGTTCATAGATTTAACCTCTGAATCTCTTATTCAAAACATCAACAAGGTCATCGGGCATACCCAGATCGGTAGGCAGGATGACGGAGTTTATAATTCTCTCCATGAAACCGATGGCGAAGTCTGCTGTTACAGCCATAGACTTGGGGCAGAGGGGAGCCATGGTGTCATGAACAGTGTGAATTTCGGCGGTGTTGGTGCGGCGGGAGATACCGACGGAGGGGATGCCCTTGTCGGCAAAGGCTGCGCTGTCGCTGGAGTGAACCATCTTGCTTATCTCGGCGGAGAAGCCGATTTCGCGGCAGTACTGGCGGGTATAGCTCACAAGTTCGTCCTTACCGGTTACGAAGAGGGTGTTGGCGCCAAGGACGGTGCCGCACATATCAAAGTTGAAGCAGAACTTTATCTTTTCAACTTCCTGAGGATTCTGCTCAACGAAGGCGCGGGCGCCCAGCAGACCCTGTTCCTCGCTGCCGCACCAGACAAAGCGCATATCGCGGCGGGGGGGATTTTCCAGGAAGTGCTTATAAAGCCACAAAATGGTGGCGCTGCCGGTGGCATTATCCCAGCTGCCCGTACCTACGGGAACGCTGTCATAATGAGCAGTGACCACAATTTCCTCGCCGCCTCTTTCGGTGCCGGGGATGAAGGCAAGAACATTGCGGGAGGTGTGGAGAGTTTCGGTGAAGGAAGATTCGATGCGTATGCTTTCCACTTCATTGCGGATGATTTCAGCGGCGTCTGCGGCGGTGATAACAAAACCGGGGAGACGGCCATACTTCAAAAACTTGGGGCGCAGGGGGCGGAGATAGAGGTTTTCCGCTGCGTGCACGTCATAGTGCTTGCCCTGAATAACCGCGAAGGCGGAAGCATGCTTCTCTATCATAAGCTTATAAGCATCGGGGGTGGGATTATCGATCATTACGAGGTAACCCTCGAGGCTTTCCATTCCCAGATAATCTTCCTCAACGCCGCGGGCGGCATAGTAGGGGCGCAGCTCGATTCCCTGAGGGAAATCGCCGCACAGACCGAAGGGGGCGCAGGGGATGGATTTTTCGTAGGGGGCGCTGACCGCCATGGAGCAGCGGTGGACATCGAAGGCAGGAACGGAGAAATCTGCAATCTCGCCCTCGCCGCCCATTTTTTCTATTTCGGCAAGAATCATCTTTGCCGCTTTAAGCTCTTCTTCCGTGCCGCCATAGCGGACAAAGCTGAGCTTTTCAACCAGTTCATACTGGTAATTGCCGTTTGTCATTTTTATGCTAACCTGATTCTTTCTATATTCTTGATGGCGTCTTCGATGAGCTCTTCCATGTCAAGAGCCTTCTCAATTTCCTCGCACTCGGCAATGCTGGGCCTGAGCTTGGGGTGGCGGGGAGTGAAGCCGGTGCAGCAGTCCTCATAGGGGAGGATGCTGGTTTCGAAGGTGTCTATCTTGCGGGCAAGAGAGACTATTTCTGCCTTGTCAAAGCCGATGAGGGGGCGCAGAACGGGCAGCTGGGTGACTGCCTCGGTGGCAGCCATTGCAGACATGGTCTGGCTTGCAACCTGACCCAGATTTTCACCGGTGACGATAGCGTCGCAGCCGTTATCCTGAGCAATGCGCTGGGCAATGCGCATCATAAAGCGGCGCATAATAATGGTGAAATATTCCTCGGGGCACTTGTCGCGAATCTCCTCCTGAATGTGGGTAAAGGGAACGACCTCCATGGTCATCTTGCCGCAGTAATCGGTGAGAAGCTTGCCAAGGTCGATAACCTTTTCCTTTGCCTGCTGAGAGGTGTAGGGGAAGGAGAAGAAGTGAACGGGGATAAGGCGCACGCCGCGCTTTGCAATCATGTAAGTGGATGCAGGGCTG
>JAZQVC010000046.1:0-47356 GCA_045631645.1 Oscillospiraceae bacterium | reverse complement strand
TGCACCCAGCCTGCCTCCCGTGCAGGAGCTGGAGCAGGCAATGGAGGTTTTCTGCCTCTGCCTGAAGCTGGCTGCGCTGGAAAAAATGATGAACAAGTAATATGCTTTCGCTCCCGGCAGAATCATCTGCCGGGAGTGTTCTTGTATATCCTGAGGGTTTGTGATAGAATAAAGAAAACGAGGGCATGAAAAGGGGTACAGCTTATGGATAGCGGATATGTGTTATTGATTGAAAAAGAGGAAATGTGGGCGCAGATGCTCCTGCAGGTTCTGAAGGACAATCAGATTCCTTGTACTTCGCTCCCTGTTTACGGCGCAGGCTTTGCCCTGAAAACCGGTATGCAGGACAGACAAAAGGTCTATGTCCCTGCGGAATATTTGCCTCAGGCAACGGAATTGGTGGAAGCGCTTTTTTCCGATGAGAGCATCCTGGAGGAATAAGCAGGTCGACAAATTTGAATTTGTCTAAGTGATGCACCGCACCAAAGCCTCCCCTGTGTAAGGGGAGGTGGGCCGCCGAACGGCGGCTCGGAGGGGTTGTCAATCCCTCAGTCAGCTTCGCTGACAGCTCCCTTTACACAAGGGAGCCTCGGGCGCTCACGTGTAGGCGAATAACACAAAAACCGACCTATGATTACGATCACAGGTCGGTTTTTGTGTTTTACGGACACCCGCACTTTTGGTGCGGGAGCTTTTTAGTTTGATGCACAGGCGCGGCTTGGGTGCAGTGTAAATTTGACGGATAAATTATAATAGGGTTGACGGAATCACCCAAAACAATTTCGGATAGTATCCTTTATAGTCTTGGCGCAAAAGGCTCGTACTGTTTGAACATCACTCTGCATCAGCTGTGCAACGATGTTATTTTCTTCTATGTAAAAATTGCGTACGGTTTCTGTTAAATAAGTATTGCCCGCTATAATAAGCGGATACTTCTCTGCCAGCGAGTAAAGGCTATCAAAGTCCTCCGTATATAGATAGCTGAATAGTTGCAGTCTGCAAAGGTCTTCGGGAGGACAAAAAAGGTAGGGGCCTGACAAATATTTTTTCTTTTCTATAAACTTTACCAATTTGCTGGGAGTATCGATCTTTTGGAAAAAGGGAAATACAAACACTTCCAAATAGTGATGCAAGAGCTTGCACCATGCATTTAGCTCATCATCCGATGCGTTTTGGGATAGTGGCAGTAATTTAGAGCGACGAAGAGAACTCACCCTATTGCCGTAGGTGTAATAACGATTCTGACAAGGAACGTATAGTGGTATCACAAAAAAAGTCGCATACACCAATCCGCTGGGCTTTTCAAATTCCAAGCAGTATGCTATGTCGTTATGGATTTTGTAGAAACACTTTTCGGAGAAGGTGTAACCTTGGTCGCTCATATAAGGGTGAATTTGCTTGGTTATTTTTTGCAGAATTGACATAACCATTACTCCCCTTTCTCCACAAAATTCAAGTTTCCCGCATCGGCGCGGCAGCGCGCAAGGCTCCCTTGTGCAAAGGGCGCGACGCGTTAAGCAAACAGCCCGGTGGGCTGTTTGTAGCCAAAGCGGGAAGCAAGCTATGCTTGCGACCCGGGCCGAAGGCTGTCAGCGAAGCTGACTGAGGGATTGACAAGCCCTCCGAGTCGCCTTGCGGCGCCCCACCTCCCCTTACACAGGGGAGGCTTTGGTGCGACCGATTAATCTATTTTATCAAATCACTGCAATATATACAAGAACAGTCCCGACAGATGTTTTTGTCGGGACTGTTTCTGTTTTTTTAATTATACAATACCCTCAAGGGAGAAGTTTTCAAGCCACTGCTTTGCCTCGGCGCAAACCTCGCGGAGGCAGTCGTCGCCGAAGGGGCTGCGCAGACCTGCGGCAGCGATAAGGTCGGTGAAGGTCTTGGTGCCGCCGTAACGGGTGTATTCCATATAGGTGTTCCAGGCCTTCTGGTGGTCGTGCTGAATCATTGCCCAGAACTGCAAAGCCATGGTCTGAGCCAAGCAGTAATCGATGTAGTAGAAGGGAACATCGTAGATGTGGAGCTGCTTCTGCCATGCTTCGCCGTCGGAATAGAAGGGGATGTCGCCGTCAAGCTTCAGCCAAGGCATATAGATGCCAAGAAGCTCTTTCCAAACGCCGTGGCGCTCAGCGGGAGTCATTTCGGGCTTTTCATAGACAATGTGCTGGAAGTGGTCAACCATGGTGCCGTAGGGGATGAAGGTGATGGCGCCGGAGAGGTGGCTGAAGAGGAACTTGCGGGTGTCCTCGCCGAAGAAGCCTTCTGCCCAAGGCCAGGACATGAATTCCATGCTCATGGAGTGGACTTCGCAGGCCTCGGTGGTGGGGAATACCAGATCCATGGGGACAACATCGCGGTTCATCCATACGGAGAATGCGTGGCCCGCCTCGTGGGTTACGACCTCGACGTCACCCTGAGTGCCGTTGAAGTTTGCGAAAATGAAGGGAACTTCATAATCGGGGATAGCGGTGCAGAAGCCACCTGCTGCCTTGCCCTCGGTGGAGAGGACGTCCAGAAGCTCGTTATCCAGCATGTGGTTGAAAAATTCTGCGGTTTCGGGGGAGAGCTCTTCATAGAACTTCTTGCCCTGAGCGAGAATGTCATCGGCAGAGCCAACAGGTCTGGGGTTGCCGCTGCGGAATTCAAGGGCTGCGTCTGCGAAGCTGAGGGGGTATTCCTTGCCTAGACGCTGAGCCTGATGCTTATAAATGTCCGCGGCAACGGGAACAAGATATTTCTGAACTGCGTGGCGGAAGGCTTCGATGTCCTCCTTGCCGTAGCAGTTGCGGTTCATGCGGTAATAGCCAAGCTGAGTGAAGTCGGTATAGCCCAGAGCCTTGCCCATCTTGTCGCGGAGATGAACGAGCTTATCGTAAATCTCGTCAAGCTGAGCCTGATTATCCTCAAACCACTTGCCCTCTGCTTTCCATGCTGCCAGACGGCGATCGTCATCGGGGTCGGTCTTGAAGGGGGTCATCTGGCTGCAGGTGTAAACATTGCCTTCAAACTCAACCTTTGCAGAGGCGATGAGCTTGTCATACTCCTGCTGAAGCTTAGCTTCCTCCTGCATGAGGGGGATTATTTCGGGGGAGAAGGTTTTGAGTGCAATCTCGGTGTTCAGGAACATGAGAGAGCCGAATTCCTTTTCAAACTCAGCGCGGAAGGGGCTCTTTATCAGCTCCAGATTGAAAAGCTGCATAGGCTCCTGAATTTCGGGTCCAATGTTGTTGAAATAGGTGGATTCTCCGTCATAGAACTCATCGCGGGTGTCTATCATGTGGCGAATTCCAACAAGCTCGGAGGCGGTCATGAAATGGCGCTTTTCCTGATCCATGTCAAGGAAAGCGGCTCTTGCCTCCTCGTAGCTCTTGGCGGCTGCCAGACGGCCGGTGATTTCCACGATGCTGGCTTTGACGGCTTCGGCATCGGGACGGGTGTACTTCATTTCTGAAAATTTCATTTTATATATCCTCCGGGATTTAATTATTTCTTTTTTATCCAACTTTCCCACTTGGCAGCAAGAGAGCGTATTTCACCGGCGAACTTGCTCAGCTCCTTGTTGGGCATGCCCTTGCAGGCTTTCGCAACCTCAACGAGAGCGTAGGCAGCGGTGAGCAGAGTGTCCATGGCGGATTTGGCGCGGGCATCCTTGGGTGCCTTCTTGGCGAGAGGCACGCCTTCGGTAAGCTCAATCACCTGATTTGTCATAAGGTCGAAGCTCGTGCCGGAATAGGGGGCAAGAACATTGTAGCCATACTCATCCCGCAGACAGGCGGCATAGTCTTCAACGGCGTCGGGGTCGCCGTGGTTTACAAACACGGTGGAAGGCTTTTCCTTAAAGGAGCGTATCCATTTCAAAAGACCGTCCTTGTCGGCGTGTCCGCTTTTGCCGGGGAGATAGCTTATCTCCGCGTTGACGCTGATGTCCTCGCCGAAAAGCTTTATCTTCTTTGCACCGTCGCGGATGGCGCGTCCTGTGGTGCCGACGGACTGATAGCCCACGAAGAGGATGAGACTCTCTCTTCTCCAAAGGTTGTGCTTGAGATGGTGGCGGATTCTTCCTGCCTCGCACATGCCGCTGGCGGAGATGATAACCTTTGGCTTTTTATCAAGGTTAATGGCCTTGGATTCCTCGCTGCTGACGGAAAGCTGAACGCCGGGACTCATAAGGGGATTGATGCCCTGATTTATAAGGGCGCGGGTCTCGTCGTCAAAATAGTGGTCGTCGGTCTGGAGGAAAATGCCCGTTGCCTCGTTGGCAAGGGGGGAGTCCACATAAACGGGGAAGTCTCCATGGCCGCTGACAAGTCCGCGGACTTTAATCTCGCGGATGAAATAGAGCATTTCCTGAGTTCTGCCCACGGCGAAGGAGGGGATGACAACATTGCCGCCTCTGTCAAAGGTTCGCTGAATGCAGTCTGCAAGCTGCTGAATGTTGTTTCTGTCGCCCTTTTCGTGGTAGCGGTTGCCGTAAGTGCTTTCCGTTACAACATAGTCGGCTTCCTCAATGTAGACGGGGTCTTTCAGTAGGGGCTGCTCAAGATTTCCAATATCGCCGGAGAAGACGATTTTCTTGGTGACGCCACCTTCTGTGAGCCAAATTTCAATGCTGCTTGAACCCATAAGGTGTCCAGCATCGGTGAAGCGGACAACAACACCCTCGGCAATCTGAACTTCCTTGCCGTAGTCCACGGGGCGCAGCTTGCTTATGGCGGTTTGGGCGTCTGCCATGGTGTATATGGGCTCAACGGCGCTGCCTCCTGCGCGGAGACTCTTGCGGCTTTTCCACTCCGCTTCGCTTTCCTGAATATGGGCGCAGTCGCGGAGCATTATTTCGCAAAGATGGGTGGTGGCGGCGGTGGCGTATATAAGACCGCTGTAGCCGTTTTTATAAAGGAGAGGGAGATTTCCGCTGTGGTCAATGTGGGCGTGGGTCAAAAGCACGAAATCCAGTGCGGATGCCTGAACGGGCAGAGCCTGATTTTCAAAAATATCCTGACCTTGCTCCATGCCGCAGTCCACAATGCCGTATTTGCCGTTTATCTCGATGAGAGTGCAGCTTCCCGTAACTTCGTGGGCGGCGCCGAGAAATGTAAGTTTCATTTTCCTGCTCCTTCCATATATCATTAATATAATTTTACTCTATATCACATTAAATTGCAATAGAACAGCTGAGGTCAGTAGATAATCTTTTCATAATGATTCTATTGTCTCATTGTGCATTTTTTATTATGTGTTATAATTAGACCACGATTCGAAAAGGATAAACTTTATTTATGGGAAAAAACCGACTTTTCAATATAGAATATTGTATTACCCAAAGTTTCTTCTGGCTGGCCTTTTGCAGCGTGGTGGGTTATGCCGCCTTGTTTTTGCAGCGCAGGGGCTATTCGGGCTCGGAAACGGGAATTATGATGGCTTCGGGAAGCATTCTTGCCTTTGTGCTCCAGCCAATGGTTGCGTCCTTGGCCGACCGCAGCAAAAAAGTTACTCTTATGGGTATTATTTCCGCTATATGCGCCCTTATGATATGCACGATGGCGGTGAATCTGCTTGTGCCGGGCAGAAGCATGGTGGTTTTCATTTGCTATACCCTCTATTTCAGCAGCGTATATCTTATGCTCCCCTTTGCAAATGCCTTTGCGGGATTTCTCAACAGCTGGGGCTTGAAAATCAATTTCGGCATAGCCCGAGGCGTTGGAAGCCTCTCCTACGCCGTCTTGAGCCTTATTCTTGGTGTGCTTATAGATAAGCTGAGCCCCAATGTCCTCCCTGCTGCAGGCATTATCTTCACATTGCTGCTGCTTGCCATGATGATAATTTTCTCCCGCCAATATTCCGGCGAAGTGGTGGCGGCGGTATCCGAGCAGAAAAATGAAAGTCTTTCTCTTTTCGCATTTCTGAAAAAAGATCCTCGCTTCGCTCTTTTGCTTTTGGGCATAGCTCTTGCATATTTCTCCCATACTTCATTTACGAATTTCCAGATAAACGTAGTGGAGAATGTGGGTGGCGGCAGTGCGGAAATGGGCGTTTGCTCCTTCATAGCCGCAGTGGTTGAGCTGCCTCCCATGTTCCTGTTTATGCGTCTTGTGCGTAAAATAAGATGTTCAACTCTTTTGAAAATAAGCTGCGCAATGTTTTCTGTGAAAATGCTTGCCTGCTATCTTGCCCCCAATGTGCCCATGATGTATGCAGCTCAGTTTATACAGGTGATAGGCTTTGGCCTTTATATTCCGGCCTCCGTTCAGTATGTAAACGAGGTTGTCGCCCCTGCTGACAGAGTTAAGGGTCAGGCTCTCATAACTACCACCACAACCCTCAGCGCCATTGCCGCAAGCTTGCTCAGCGGCGTTATGCTGGATAAGCTTGGAACTTCCGAAACCATGCTGATTGCCGCAATAGTTTCTGCGGTGGGCGCAATTGTTGTCATCCCTGCGGTAAGAAAAACTCCCTTACATAAAGACTAAAAAAAGCAGTGCTTTCTCAAGGAAAGCACTGCTTTTTACTGCTGTTTATAAAATTATTCTGCAGCGTTGCGCTTTTTGATACAAACGCTGATTATAATGAAGAAAATGAAGATGATAAGGGCGAAGAGAGAGGATATATTTATGCTCCCCAATCTCTTGACTGAGGAAATATGCGAGAGGTACAATATGCTCGTAATAGAGGCATTTGTTTTAAGAACATATATAGGCGAAGCATCAAAGGGGGCTGAGAAAATATGTATGGAGCGGTAAGAATAATTCTCGGATGTGCCGTTTTCGGTGTGCTTTTCCTTCTGCTCAGAAAAACAAAACTTGCGCGAAACAAGAATATAATAATCTCCCTTATAATTGCGGCAATATTTTGCGCGGCGTCTTATATGCTTCCCCTTGAAAACAGCTTTTTGTCTTTTTCGTCGCCTGAAGAAGCTTTTAATTATACTAATTCAGAAAATGTGGCTTTCGTTGTGGATGGAAGCAAGTCGTCTTTGGTGATAGGAGAAGAGGCTAAGGGCAAATATGTCTTTTTGGTTGTTCCAAAGAGCGATAATGAATGGAAATTGGGAAGAGGTATAGACACGAAATCAGAAGGTCAAATAATAGAAGAGGATTGCATCGTAAATCTTTATCACAATAAGAAAAGCGGCGACTATTATATACGCGCAGTGAATATGGGCGAAGAGGGAATTGAGATATATGATAACTGCAATTCTTTGTTTCTTCTCTTTGAATCAGAGCCTTTCAATTCTTGTTTTGCCAACATAGCGCAGTTTGATGAAAATTATTGGATCAGCGTAAACGGAAAACAGCTTAGCTTTACTTCTTGATTTGCCAAGATCTGAGTGGGGGGATGAGCATGAAACTTTTGGATTTGCCTTTTGTATATGAAGTGCGGGAAGAATATATTGCCCTGCGGGATGAACTTCAGCGAAAGAAGGCGGTAAAGGCCTTGATGAAGGAATATCGCGATGAACTGGAAGATGTGGATGACAGCGCATATTTTTGGCTTGGCATCGCTTCGGGGCAGGATGAGCTTGGAGAACTCACCGAGGAATACAGGCAAAATGCCATCTCTGCGCTGAGCATGTTGGGAGAGGATGCGCCTCCTTTTGATGAGGGAGAACTGGATTTCCTTAATAATGCCGGCGCAAAAAAGAAAAAACCAAAAAATGAATATATAAACTGGAAGCCCGGAGATGTGTTTCTCTATGACCTCAGCGGACCTTATGCCGAGGAGGCACACATTGATGATTGCAGTCTGCTTTTATATGTCATTGATTACTACAAGATTTCATCGTTGGGGAAATGGCCGCGCCTCTATCTTCTCCTCAATCTTGGGAAGGAAGCGCCGAGCACAAAAGATGATTTAAGAAATTGTGGTTTCTTTGAATTATTCAGAACATATTCAAAATGCGGTAAAATAGCTTATCGAAAGGTGTATACATGCAAAAACGAAGCTGAATTCGAGAGCTTTAATGCGAAGCTTAAATATGTCGGAAACTTTCCTTCCCTCTCAAGTCCTCCGAATGAGGCGGAAATGGACGATGCGCCGACGTATCTCTGGGCTGAGCATATTGACCGCGATGTGTGCCGTGCATTCATGAAGGGAGATATTTATTATCTTTCCGAGGATTAATGAACGCAGCACATAATAAGGGAGAAATTATGAAAAAACCGATTAGGATAATAATCTTGCTTGTCGTCGTTGCGGCTATCGTTTTGGGCGTGATATTCATTCCCCGAAGGGTTGAAATACCTATGGACGCTTCCGCTAAAGTCATATATTGCTACGGCAATAAGGACATCGAAGCTGTTTTGACAGAAGCGGAAAGCCGCACCATTGCCAGAATTTTCAGAGGCAGAGCTTATATGGTTTTTGAGATTCCTGCTTGCTTCTTCTCAGACTTTGGGTCTATCTGGTTTGGGGATGACTATTCTCAGGGCTTTTGCCCTGCTTTTGATGACTGTTGTACCGTTTATGACAGAGATGCAGATGCCTATTTCAGAATATCTTATTTAGGATGGCTACGGCTCCACAAAATATTAGAAAAATATGGTTTTGATTTTTGACTGAGTACATAAAGAATTGTACAAGCAGGAAAAATGCCTGTATTCAAGGCGGCAACAGAATAACTTATATATTTGCTCATGTATGGGATTGTTGGCAAAATGATAAGCTTCTTGGGTTGATAGAACCAATATACAATCGGTAGCCCTATTGTCTGTGTGAGCAAATGAGATACAGAAATAACCATGGATATCTAAAATGCAAAAGGAGCCAGACATGAAGCTGTTTCGCCTTAATGCTAATATGAAAACATTTCCTGTTGAGCAACGAAAAAGAGTAAAACGAATGTTTGTTCTATGGATAGTTTCGTATTGCGTTTACGGCGCGGTTGCTACATATTTCCCACAAATTTTTAATAACCCCAATTTAGCTCCGGGTAGCACTGTCTATGATATTATTACAATAATTGTGGTTCTAATTTATTTTTTGCCGCTGATCGGATATGTGTCGCTCGAGGCTGCCCGCGCCAAAATGAAAGGGATTTTAATTCCCTCTCGGATAATATTAATAATTTTATTTATCTGGCTGATTGGAATTACAATTAAAACCGTGGCAATTATATGTTAGCGTGATTTATCTGGAGGATAAAGGATGAATTGTAGGCTCGTGAATATTCTAAAAGGTCTCGTTTCGGGTATATTTGCTTATTTCACAAGCATTGCCGCAAGCTATGCTCTGGCGTATTTCAGGCCAAATTCATTTGCCATATCTGCCGCATTGTTTTTAATTGCAATATTAATCACGGTGTTAACAACCTTATTTCTTATATTAAGCAAATGCGATTCAATAAAAACCGGCTTAGTTCGTGGCGCAGTCAGTGTTGCTGCCCTTATAATCTGTTTTCATGTAAATGTGCGTCTCGGGACATGGGTGTATTTAGAAGAATTTTTATCTCCAAGTTCATTGTCCCAAAATGTACAAGGATTGATTATGCTTTGTATACTGGCCATTTATATTATTTCATTGATAATAGCTTTGTTTGTTCAAGTTATACGTGTTAAGTTTCCTGATTAAGCTATGTAAAGGAATAAGTGAAATTAAGTTAGCTTTGGGCATAACGCAAACAGGAAGCACGGCTGTGTTTTTACAACACAGCCGTGCTTCCTGTTTTAATATTCTTTATAAAATCACTCGGCAGCCTTCTGCTTTTTGATGCAGCCGTTGATGACGATGAAGATAACGATGGTGATAACGGCGGAGAGAGCTGCCATTATAAAGGTGAGGGTGTAAGCGCCGGTGGCGGCATACATAGCGTTGGAGATAGCGTTGAAGAAGATGGAGCTGAGGCCGAGAGCCAGCATGATAACGCCGTAGTTGGCGCCGGAGTTCTTGGGTCCGAAGAAGTCGGTGCTGGTTGCGGGGTTGACAGCTGCGGGGCCGCCGTAAGCGAAGGCGGTGATGAGGATAACTGCGAAGTAAGCGTAGCCGCCGACGAAGATGAGGAGAAGAGCGCAGATGGCGGTGAGCACGGAGAGGATATGCATGGTGTTGATTCGACCAAGCTTATCGGAGAGAGAAGCCATGATGAGGCGGCCTGCTGCGTTGAAAAGACCGGTGAGGGAAACGCAGGTGATTGCAAGAGCTTCGCCAAGGCCGCGGCTTACGCCCAGACCCTTGATGAGGGGGGTAACCAGATTCCAGGTGCCGTTATAGAAGAAGATGCCCAGGAAGAGGCACCAGAAGGGCAGGGTCTTGATTGCCTGACCGAGAGCCATATCCTTGGTGGCGATGGAAGTTTTCTTGGGAGCGGGAACGGGCAGAGTTGCCAGATACTCGGCGGAGGGCAGCTTGACGAAAAGGCTGGCTGCAAGGCCGACAACGAGGAATACGATGGAGAGAATGCGAAGAGCGGTGTTCATGGTCATTGCGTTAAGCATTCTGCCGATGATGGGGCTGAAAACAACGGTAGCAAGACCGAAGGTGGAAGTGCCAAGGCCGGAGGCGAAGCCGCGGCGATGGGGGAACCACTTCTGGATGCCGGAGATAACTGCGCCGTAGGTGAAGCCGCAGCCGATGCCTGCTACGATGCAGTAGCAGATGTAGAAGCCGATGATGCCTGCGCCAACGGGGATGAAGGAACTGGCAAGGATGCCGCCGCCGAAGAGGATCATGCCCAGCATGCAAACCTTTTTGGGACCGATTTTGTCGTTAAGAGCGCCGCCGAAAAGGTTACCGACGCAGAAAGCGAAAAGCATGAAGCTGGCAACAAGGTTAACCGCGCCGTCTTCCCAACCGTAGAGGGAGATGGCAGCAGGCTTAAGCACGCTCCATACATAGAGAATGCCCACGCAAAGCTGTGCTATCAGCAGAGCCACAACGGGGACAATGGGGGATTGTTTTTTAGTCATATCTTAAACCTCTATTCTTTAATATACGAAGGGCATTATCTCAAAGAAATCTGAAATTTTCAATAGTTTTTATTGGCTGACGATGAAAAAAGAAGCCCCATTTTCAAAAAACGGAGCTTCTTTTTATATATGCCTTATGCGAAAACCTTGTCGAGGCCGCCCCAATTTTCGCGGAACATGCCTTCGTCCATAAGCTTGAGCTCGGGGGAAACTGCCAGGGGGAAATCAACGTTTGCAAGAACATCTTTTTCAAGGTCAATTCCGGGAGCAATTTCGGTGACGGTCATCTTGCCGTCAATAAGGCGCATGACGCAGCGCTCGGTGACATAGAGAACGTCCTGACCGGGCTTGATATACTTGCCGGCAAAGGTGATCTGCTCAACGGCCTTTACTATTTTCTTAACCTTGCCTTCCTGAACTATGGTCAGCTTGCCGTCACCAACAGAAAGCTTTGCTTTGCCCATGAAAGTGCCGCAGAAAACAACTTTGGGAGTGGCGTTGGTGATGTCGATAAAGCCGCCGGGACCGGTGAGACGTGGGCCGAACTTACTGACGTTTACGTTGCCTTCTTCGTCGCATTCGCCCATGCCAAGGCAGGTCATATCAAGACCGCCGCCGGAGATGATGTCAAAAATGCTGTTATGCTCCAAAACCGCTTCGGGGTTATAGCTGCTGCCGAAGTTGGGCAAAGCGCAGGGAACGCCGCCAACCATGCCGGACTCGCAGCACATGGTAACCTTGTCGATGCAGCCCTCTTCCGCAAGAATGTTTCCGATGTCGGCGCTCATACCAACGCCCAAGTTGAGAACATAGCCGGACTTAACCTCCGCTGCGCAGCGGCGTGCAATAACCTTGCGCTCGCTGAGGGGCAGGGCGGGGATGGACTTGAGGGGTCTGCGAACCTGACCGGAGAAAGCGGGCTCGAAATAGCGACCCTCGGTCTGCCAGCAGGCCATGGGATCGGTGGCTTCAACAACATAGTCAACCAGAATTCCGGGGATTTTAACATCCTTGGGAGGAATGGTATCGTTTTTGGTGATGTATTCAACCTGAACGATGACGATACCGCCGCTGTTGTGTGCAGCGCTGGCAACGGAGAGACCCTCGTTGAAGATGCCTTCGTTCATGAAGGAGATATTGCCGTTTTCGTCGGCGATTGTGCCGCGGAGCAGAGCAACATCAAGGGGGAAGGACTTGTAGAAAAGATATTCCTCGCCGCAGAAATTAACAAGCTCGGCAACGGGCTCCTTGGTGCATTCGTTCATGCGTCCGCCTTCAAGTCTGGGGTCAACGAAAGTGCCGAGACCAACCTTGGTGAGAAGACCGGGACGGCCTGCGGCTATCTCGCGCCAGAGGCATGCGGCAACACCCTGAGGGAGGCACCAGCTTTCAAGCTGGTTGGAAACTGCCAGATCGCGAAGAGCGAATGCGCTGCCAACATGAGCGCCTGTCCATTTGGTGACAAGTCCGGGGCCTGCTTCGCCCAGACGGGAAATGCCGCGCACGCCTGCTTCGGGGCCAAGAGGAACTTCGCGGGGATTTTTGTCCCAACCGTCGAAGCTGTTTCCAACGCCCCAGTCGCCCATTGCGCTGGCGTGGTGAAGTTCAAGATTTTTGGGATGACCGGTTTCCTTGAAGCGGTCTCTGATGGCGCAGACAACTTCCTCGGGGAAGCCGGAAAGACCCATGCCTGCAACGCCTATGGACGCACCGTCGCGAACGAGAGCGGCGGCTTCTTTTGCGCTTATAAACTTTGCCATAATAATCCTCCGTCTATTTTGGTTAAATTTTTATTTACAGTATAAATCCGCCGTCGGCGGTGAGCACCTGACCGGTGATAAAAGATGCCTCTTCGCTTGCGAAGAAGGCAACGGCTCCGGCAATGTCTTCAGGGCGGCCGATGCGTCCCATGGGGGTTATGTCCGCAAGGGAGTCCATAACATCGTCGGGCAGAGCGGAGAGCATGTCCGTATCCACAACGCCGGGAGCCACGCAGTTAACCCGGATTCCCGAGGGGGCAAGTTCCATGGCAAGAGATTTGCTGAGACCGATGAGAGCGGCCTTGGTGGCGGAGTAAACAACCTCACAGGATGCGCCGCGAAGACCCCACATGGAGGATATGGTTACTATGCAGCCGCTTTTTTCGTGGAGCATATCGGGGAGAACGGCCTGAGCGCAGTTGAAAGCGCCGCGGACATTAACTCCGAAATAGCGATCCCACATCTCATCGCTCACATCCTGGAAAAGACACTGACCCGCAACACCTGCGTTGCTTACAAGCAGGCTGATGCTGCCAAGCTCGGCCTTAACTGCTGCCACCATTGCCTCAACCTCGTCTCTCTTTGAAACGTCGGCGCGGTAAGTCATGGCGCGGCAGCCCTGAGATTCAAGAATAGCCTTCAGTTCCAGAGCCTTGTCTTCTCTTTCAATATAATTTATGCATACGGCATAGCCTTCCTTGGCAAGACGGATGGCGATGGCGCGTCCTATGCCTCTGGAGGAGCCGGTAACAAGTGCAACTTTTTTCATGATAATTCACCTCATTAAATGTGTCAGGATATTTTACCATAAGGTTTGAAGATTTCATATAGGGTTTGAAAACTTTATTTCACCGTGATATAATTTGTGGAAATTATTTTCGGAGTGTTTCAATGAAAAACAATAAAATCAAGGGTCTTGTTTTCCCGACTCTGGCGGCCTTTATATGGGGCACAGCCTTTGTGGCGCAAAGTGTTTCCACAGACTATGTTGGGCCTTTTGCCTTTAATGCCGCAAGAAGCATTATAGCCTTTTTTGTGCTTTGGGCGGTGGCGGCCATATTTAGCAAAAGAGCAAAAAAGAAAGGCGCGCCCATTCAGGGCGGCTCCCGCAAGGATCTTATCATAGGCGGTATTTGCTGCGGAGTTGTACTGGTGGCAGCGGCAAACTTCCAGCAGGCAGGACTTGCGGACACCGCCCCCGGCAAGGCCGGCTTTATAACGGCTCTTTATGTGGTGCTCGTTCCCGTTTTGGGAATTTTTCTCCGCCGCAGAGCCTCCCTCCCTGTGTGGCTTGGAGCGGTGCTGGCAGTTGGGGGACTTTATCTCCTTTGCATAAAGGAAAACTTCTCCGTTGAGAAAAGCGACCTTCTGGTGCTTGCCTGCGCCTTCATCTTCGCACTGCATATAATGTGCATTGACCATTTCGTTCAAAAGGTGGACGGCGTTCGCCTCAGCTGTGTTCAGTTTCTCACCGCCGGAGTTGTCAGCGCGGTGCTGTCCCTCGTCTTTGAAAATCAGGATTTTGCAGGGATCTGGCACTGCATACTGCCAATTCTCTATGTGGGTGTTTTTTCTTCCGGAGTGGCATATACGCTGCAGATACTGGCGCAAAAGGATGCCGACCCCACAGTTGTGAGCATTCTGCTGAGCTTGGAATCTGTCTTCTCCGTTCTTGCGGGAGCGGTGATTTTGGGAGACAGACTCAGCGGACGGGAATACATAGGCTGCTTGCTGATGTTTGCTGCGGTTGTGCTGGCTCAGCTGCCTTGGCCCATTAAGAAAAAGGAGAAAACGGAATGAATATTCTCATATCAGGCTGCCTTCTTGGCCTCAGCTGCCGCTATGACGGCAATAGCAAGGGTCTTGAAAAAGAAGTCATCGAAAAGCTGATGAAAAAGCATACCCTTATCCCCGCTTGCCCCGAACAGCTTGGAGGACTTCCCACCCCAAGAAATCCCTCCGAGCGCATCGGAGATAAGATAGTTATGAATTCCGGCGAGGATGTGAGCAAGCAATATCGCCATGGAGCGGAGCAGGCGCTTGCCCTTGCCCGCCTTTTCGGATGCCAAGTGGCAATTTTGAAAGAGCGCAGCCCCTCCTGCGGCAGTGGAATTATCTATGACGGCAGCTTCGGCGGAACTCTCACCGAGGGCGACGGAGTGACCGCGGAGCTTTTTAAGGAAAACGGCATAACCGTTTACGGAGAAAGCCAGATTGAATGTCTGCTGTAAAATAAAAGTGCTTGACACATATAGATACATTGTAATATAATGTACGTCCGTGGGTCTGTGCCCACCTATACAAACCAACTACTGGTACATCCGTACCTGTTGAGTATTATTATTGAAAGGAGTCAACCCGAGATGCTTCGTACCTATCAGCCCAAGAAGCGCCAGCGCAAGAAAGAGCACGGCTTCCGCAAGAGAATGTCCACTGCTAACGGCCGCAAGGTTCTCGCACGCCGCAGAGCAAAGGGCAGAGCACGCCTCACCTACTAATTTGCTTGTGTGACAACACCGAGAGGTAACTGAACACCGGTTTCGACAAGGGCGGCCATTGACCGCCCTCTTTGCGCTGCAAAGGGAAATCGGAAAAAGGAGGAAGGAAAATGAAGTTCACAGAAACCCTTAAAAAGAACTATGAATTTCAGCGTCTTTACTCCAAGGGCAAAAGCGCCATCACACCTTATCTGGTGGTCTATGCCCGAAAAACCAAAAAAAGGGATATGCGAGTTGGCTTCACCGTCAGCACCAAGCTGGGAAAAGCCGTGGTTCGCAACCGTGTCCGCCGCCGTCTCCGCGAGATTTACCGTCTCAATGAGGAGCGCTTTGTGCCGGGCGCGGAAATCGTTGTTGTGGCAAGAGTGAAAGCTGTCAGAGCAAGCTATGCCCAGCTTCAGGATGCTTTTTTGAGCGCCTGCGAGAAGCTGGATATACTCAGGGAAAAGAGTGGAAGCTGATGAAAAAAATTCTCATCGCGCTGGTAAATTTTTACCGCAACTTCATTTCCCCAATGACGCCTCCCAGCTGCAGATTTATCCCAACCTGTTCCCAATATGCGCTTGAGGCTCTGGAAAAATACGGAGCTTTGAAAGGAACATGGCTCACCATCAAGCGCCTTTCACGATGCCACCCTTTTCATAGGGGAGAGCACGATTTTTATGACCCGGTGCCCTGAAACGGGTAACCGAGGAAATTTAGGAGTCATAATATTATGATGGAAATTATAGCAAAGCCATTCGGCTGGTTGCTGCTTTGGCTTAATGACCTGGTTGGAAACTACGGTATAGCTATTTTCCTGTTTGCCCTTCTGGTCAAGCTCATTATGCTTCCCTTCCAGCTCAAGAGCAAGAAGAGCATGATGCGCATGTCCGGCCTTAACGATAAGGTTAAGGAGCTTCAGAAGAAGCATGAGGGTAACCAGCAGAGACTCAATGTAGAGATAAACAAGCTCTATAAGGAAAACAAGGTCAATCCCATGTCCGGCTGCATCTGGACTCTGATTCCCTTCCCCATCCTTATTGCACTCTACAGAGCTATCCGCGAGCCTCTCACCATTATGATGGGCGTGCCCAAGGATCTGGTTGTCGAAGGCGGCAGCATCTTTGCAAAGCTCAACGAGATGGGCTTCACTTCCAAGATGAATGATGCTTACATTCAGCTGGACCAGTCCCGCTTCATCTCCGAAAACTTTGATCAGTTTGCCGGTCTTTCCGAAAAACTGGCCAACATCAACTACAAGTTCCTGGGAATCAACCTGGGCGATATGCCCCAGTGGAACTTCTTCACCAAGTGCGATTGGTCCGAAGTTTCCAGCTGGCTGCCCGCTCTGGGTCTGTTCCTTATTCCCATCATTTCCGCACTTTTCAGCTGGCTGAGCATGAAGCTGAGCCAGAAGCTGAGCCCCACCCCCGCCGCCGGCAATCAGGCAGCAGGCAGCATGAAGGGTATGAATCTTATGATGCCCCTCATGAGCCTTTATATCTGCTTTATTATGCCCGCAGCTCTGGGTATCTACTGGATTTACCAGTCTGTTCTGGGTATTGTGCAGGAACTGATCTTCAACAAGCATTTTGGCAAGATCATGGCAAAGGAAAAGGCCGAGCGCGAAGCCGCTGACCGCATCCGCGCCGCAGAGATCGAGCGCAAGCGCCAGGAGACCGAGCGTCTCAAGGCTGAGGGCGCAACCGTTGCCAACAACAACACCAGCAAGAAAAAGATTCAGGCTCGTCAGAAGGCTGAGATGGACGAGATTAAGGCTGCTGCCATCCGCGAGGAAAAGGCTGCCCGCCGCGCCCGCCTCGGCATCGAGGAAGAGGAAACTCCTGATTCTCAGGTAGGCAACCGCCGCTATGCACGCGGCAGAGCCTATGTCGCTGACCGCTTCACCAATCCCGAAGGCGCAGCAGAGGCCACCGAAAAGGCCGCTGCCGAATCCGAGAGCTATGTAGCTCCCGAGGAGGAGACCGAAACTGCCGTAGTTGAGACCGAGGTCACCGAGGTTGAGACCGTTGAGGCAGAGGCAGTCGTCGCTGAGGAAGAAGAGGCTGAGGAAGTTTTCTTCGAGGAAGAGGATTCCGACGAGACCAGCAACTAATTGAAGAGGAATAACTAAATGACAAAATTCATAGAAGTAACCGGTAAGACCGAGGAAGAAGCAATTGCTTCTGCTCTGGCTCAGCTGGATATGAGCCGCGACGATGTCTCCGTTGAGATTCTCGAGCGCGCAAAGTCCGGTTTTCTCGGCATCGGTGCATCTCCCGCTCTTGTCCGTGTCAGCTACGAAGTAGTGGACACCCAGCGCGACAAGGTGGAGCGCTACCTCCGCGGACTTCTGGACTACATGGGTGTTGAGGCTCAGATCGATATCACCGAGCGTGATAACGGCGGTCTCACTGCAAACCTCAGCGGCGGCGGCATGGGTGCCGTCATCGGTCGCAGAGGTGAAACTCTGGATGCTATCCAGCACCTTGTTAACTATTCCGTCAACCGCGGAAACGATAAGCGTATGCACATCAGTGTTGACGCCGAGAACTACCGCAGCAAGAGAGAGGAATCCCTCGTTCATCTTGCAGAAAAGATGGCTGCAAAGGCTGTCAAGTATAAGAGAAGCATGGCTCTTGAGCCCATGAATTCCTATGAGCGCCACGTTATCCACACTGCACTGCAGGATTATGAAGGTGTTTCCACCTCTTCCACCGGCACCGAACCCAACCGCCGCGTGGTGGTTTCCTACGAAAAGCCCGAAACCCACAGCTCCAAGCCTATGAGCCGCGAGTGGGCCTGATTAGAAACACGGAGGATATAGTTATGGTATACGAGAAACTGCGCGCCATCCTTGCCGACCAGCTCGGTATTGCAATCGAGGACATCACCATGGACACCCACATCATCAATGATCTGGGCGCCGACTCTCTGGACCTTGTTGAGCTCATCATGGCTCTCGAGGATGAGTTTGATCTGGTTGTCACCGATGAAGCCGCAAGAGAGCTCTACACCGTTCGCGAAATCAGCGAATTCATCGAAAAGCTTATCTGATTAATCAATTAAAAAAACAGCACACCGCAAGGTGTGCTGTTTTTTTATTCGCTTTTGGGAGCGGAGCCGCCGGCGGGTTTGCTTTTGGGCTTGCCGCGGTAGCGGTGATAGTTGTTTTTCTTCTTGGGAGCGGAAGATGCGCTCTTTTCTCCGCCGTTCTGGGGAGCTTTTTTCTGCTCGGCGGGCTTGCCGGAGCTTCCCTTTGCCTCGCCGCCCTGTTCGGGTCGGTTTGCCTGAGGGGCTTTGGGTTTGGGGCTGTGCTTATGATGATGGGAGGGCTTTTTCTTATGCTGGGGAGGATTGCCCTCGCTTTTTTTAGGCTGCTGGGGAGCGTCGGCGCTCTCCTTCTTTGCCTGCTCGGCGGGAGCTTTGCCCTGGCCGCCCTTCTTGCTGCGGCTGCGGTTTTTGGAACGCTTTTTGTGGTTTGCTTCCTTTTCTTCGGTGGGAACTTCTGCAGGAGTCTCCTCGACAATTTCCACAGGAGCAGTCCAAACGGGAAGAATCTCTTCCTCTTCCTTGGGCTTTATAACAAGAATATCGGGCAGGGGTTCACCGGGCTTGGGTCTGCCGCCGGGGATGCTTGCAACTTCGTCGGCATCAAAGGCCTTGGGAGCATCGTCATCGCCGTCAAGCTTAACCTTAACCTTCTGACGAAGGAGGTTCACCTGGCAAACATTGCCGTAGCCGCAGGGGGTCTGGACAAAAGCACCGTTTTTGGGAACGGTTTTAACAAGCTCTTCATAGGCATCCTGCTCATAGCGCAGGCAGCACATAAGTCTGCCGCAGGAGCCGGAAATTTTTGCGGGGTTGAGGGAGAGGGACTGAGTTTTTGCCATTTTGGTGGAAACAGGCTCGAAATCCTCCAGGAAGCTGTGGCAGCAGAAGGGTCTGCCGCAGATGCCAAGACCGCCAAGCATCTTTGCCTCATCGCGAACGCCTATCTGGCGCAGCTCGATGCGGGCGCGGAAAATGCTTGCAAGATCCTTGACCAGCTCGCGGAAGTCAACGCGACCGTCGCTGATAAAGAAGAAGAGGATTTTGTTTCCCTCAAAGTTGCATTCAACATCAACAAGTTTCATGTCGAGGCCGTGGGCGGCGATTTTCTCTTCGCAAATGCCGAAGGCTTCCTTTTCTCTCTCCTTGCAAAGCTCTGCAATGCGGAGGTCGTCTGCTGTGGCCACGCGGATAACGGGGCGAAGGGGAGGAACAATGCGGTCATCGTTGACAGCGTGGGCGCCCTGAACGCATTCGGCAAGTTCAAGCCCCTTGCTGGTTTCAACAACGACCTGCTGACCGCTCTGGCATTCAATGCCGTTGGGGTCAAAGAAATAGGTCTTGCCGCGACCTTTGAATTTTACACTAACAACATCAATCAAAGTATTTTCCTCATTTCGATTCGATTGAGCATACGCTGAGCATGCCGAAAAGCTGCTTGCTGCTCACGTTGAAGCGCAGATATTCCCGCGCTTTTTTCATAAGCGCCACGAGGCGCATTAGTTCCTTGCGGCTGAGTCCTGCCGCGCTCAGTCTTCCGCAGAGCATGTCCGTCAGCAATATTGAAACGGCCTTAACAAAGTCGGTGGAGTCGGCAACGCTCATTTCGCCCTGATCATTGGCAAAGCGGAGAAGAGCGAGGGAATCGCCTTTTGCAAGGATAGCAAGATATTTTTCCGCCTTTTCTCTTGCCTCGGGGGTAGTACCTTCCTCCTCGCCGTTGAGATTTATGCTCACGCAACGGGAACGGACGGTTTCGAGCAGAAGGTTGGGGTTATCCGTTATCAGGATAAAAGCATCAAAATAGGGAGGTTCCTCAAGAATTTTAAGAAGAACGCCCTGAGAATTGGGAGCAATCGCTCCTGCATCGCGGATTATATAGACTTTTTTCTCCGCCTCGTTGGGCATGATGTAGGAAGTGGAGAGGGTGGAGCGGAGAAGGTCGATGGGTATCTCCTTTTTCATCTTGCCCTTGTCGTCCAAAGGACGGGAAAGCACTGTCACATCGGGATGAATACCCCTGAGGCTTTTTCTGCAGTGGCGGCACTGGGAGCAGGGACGCTTGCCCTCGCTTTCGCAGAGAATGGCAGCAGAAAGCTCCATCGCCTTGCGATAACCCTCTTCGGGTTTGGCGGAGATGATATATGCATGGGAAAGGTTTTTGCCATAGTTCATATAGTTATACCTCCCCATTAAAATCTATCTATATATTTTACATTTATTGCGAAAGATAGTCAAGGCAATTCAGGTATTTCGCTCCATTGACTTTTTCGTGTTTTTGCCTTAAAATACTTCGCATAAGCGAAATATTGTCTATGCCAAAGGGGTAGAATTATGATAAAAGGTTATATAAGTGTAAAGCAGGCCGCCCAAAACTGGGGCGTAACCACCCGCAGAGTGCAGTATTACTGTGCAAATGGCTATATTGAAGGCGTTATCCGCTTCGGAAGAAGCTTCGCAATTCCCGAAAATGCGGAAAAGCCTGCCGACGGAAGGCGGACGGCGTTTCCTGCGGAAAAAACTCTTTTGGCAGGCGGAATACCTGTTTATGAGGCTGGGGAATGCGCAGTAGCGGTTATCGGCGCGGGTCATGCGGGCATAGAGGCGGCTCTTGCCTGCGCAAGGCTTGGGCTGGACACCGTTATTTTCACCATCAATCTGGATGCAATCGGCAATATGCCCTGCAATCCGGCCATAGGCGGCACGGGCAAGGGTCATCTCGTCCGCGAGATTGATGCCCTCGGCGGTGAGATGGCAAAGGCTGCGGATAAGGCGGCTATTCAGTATAGAATGCTGAACAGGGGTAAAGGACCTGCGGTTCATTCCCTTCGCGCCCAGTGCGACAGAAGAAAATATCAGGAACTCATGAAGCACACTCTTGAGCGGCAGGAAAATCTCCGCGTGAAGCAGGCGGAGATAGTGGAAATTGAAGCTGCAGAGGGCAAGGTAAGCAGTGTTATCACCGCAACGGGAGCGCGTTGGAGATGCAAGGCGGCGATTATAGCTAGCGGCACTTATCTTCGCGCCCAGACCATAGTGGGCGAAGTTATCCAGTCCTCGGGTCCTGACGGTCTTGCCGCTGCGGACAGACTCAGCGAATGCCTTGTTTCCCTCGGCCTGCCTCTGCGCCGCTTTAAAACCGGAACTCCTCCCAGAGTGAATGAGCGCAGCGTGGATTTTTCAAAAATGGAAGTCCAGCCCGGCGACGAGGTGATAGAGCCTTTCTCCTTTGAAAGCGACCCGAACGCCCTTTCCAACAGCAAGGTTTGTTATCTCACTTATACAAACGCCGATACCCACGACACCATAAAGGCAAATCTGGACAGAAGCCCCATTTATTCGGGCGTAATTGAGGGCGTTGGCCCCCGCTATTGCCCCAGTATAGAAACAAAGGTTATGACCTTCCCCGATAAGCCTCGTCATCAGCTTTTCGTTGAACCCATGGGACAGGAGACCATGGAGCTTTATATTCAGGGCTTTTCTTCCTCCATGCCTGAGGAAGTTCAGCTTAAAATGATGCGTTCCATTCCCGGACTTGAAAATGCGGAGATGATGCGCTGCGCCTATGCCATTGAATATGACTGCATAGACCCCACCGAGCTTTACCCCACCTTGGAGACAAAGGCCATAGGCGGTCTTTATGGTGCAGGACAGTTTAATGGCTCATCGGGATATGAGGAAGCCGCGGCTCAGGGTCTTGTGGCAGGTATAAACGCCGCCATGAAAATTCTCGGCAAGGAAAGCATGGTGCTTCAGCGCAGCGACGGCTACATAGGCACACTCATTGATGACCTTGTCACCAAAGGCACCGATGAGCCCTACAGAATGATGACCTCCCGTACGGAATATCGTCTGCTGCTGCGTCAGGATAATGCGGACGAGCGCCTTTGCCGTATAGGCAATCGTGTGGGGCTTGTCAGCGATGAGCGCCTTGCAGCGGTTGAGAAAAAATATGCCGATGTGGAAAGAGAAATCCGCCGCCTTGAGCATACCGGCCTTGCTCCCGGCAAGGAGCTTAATGACTATCTGGAAAGCTGCGGCACTGCAGCTGTGGCGAACGGCTCTTCCCTTGCAGATTTGATCCGCAGACCCCAGATAAGCTACGCAGGCCTTGCTCCCTTTGATAAAGAAAGACCCGCCCTTCCCAAGGCGGTATGGGAGCAGGCGGAGATACGCATAAAGTATGAAGGCTATATCCGCCGCCAGATGAAGCAGGTGGAGGAATTCTCCCGTCTGGAAAAGAAACTTTTGCCCGATGATCTGGACTATTCTGAAATAGTGGGTCTTCGCATTGAGGCAAGGGAAAAGCTTGGTCGCATCCGTCCCCGAAACTTCGGACAGGCAAGCCGCATATCCGGCGTTTCTCCTGCGGATGTTGCAGCTTTGATGGTATGGCTTGAAAACAGAAAGTGAGGCAAAAATGAGAGTGCTTTTAGGTCTCAGCGGCGGCGTGGATAGCGCCGTTGCCGCAAGACTTTTGCAAAACGCGGGATATGAAGTCCGCGGACTTTATCTTGATATTGGCTCAGCGGAAGCGAGAGCCGACGCGGTGGAAACTGCCCGTTTTTTGGGTGTGGAGCTGGATATAATGGATATATCTGCCCGCTTGGAGGAAAAGGTCTGCGTTCCCTTTGTGGAAAGCTATCTTCGGGGCGAAACCCCCAACCCCTGCATTATGTGCAACCCTGCGGTGAAGTTCGCCGCATTGATAGAGAGGGCGGACGAAGTAGGCGCGGAATTTATTGCAACAGGTCACTATGCCCGAACGGAAAATGGCGCTCTTTACAAAGCTCGGTCGGGAAATGACCAAAGCTATATGCTCTGCCGCCTGAAGAAAGAACAGGTGGAGCGTTTGCTGCTGCCCTTGGGCGAGTATGAAAAAAGCGAAGTCCGCGCCATGGCGGAGAGCTTCGGCATTCCTGTTGCCTCCAAGCCGGACAGCATGGAGATATGCTTCATCCCCGATAAGGACTATATCGGCTGGATAGGCCGCCGCGCCGCCGTTCCCGGAGCGGGAGATTTCGTTTTTAATAATCAGATCATAGGCCGCCACGAGGGCATACATCGCTGGACGGTGGGTCAGCGCATTCCGGGACTTTATAATGAGCGCAAGCTATATGTTTCCGAAATTCGACCCGAAACCAACGAGATTATTCTTGCCCTTTGGGAGGATCTTTTCAAAACCGAAGTTCGCATAAGAGATTTCAACTGGCTCATTCCCGAGAGCGAAGAGCCCATACGCGGAAGCATAAAAGTTCGCCACACCAAGTGGGAATGTCCTGAATGCACGGTGTATCCTCAGGAAAACTCAATGGTACGCGTCCAGTGCGACGAAGCGGTGAGAGCTCCTGCAAGAGGTCAGGCGGCTGTCATCTATTGTGGAGAGAGGGTTTTGGGCGGCGGATATATTGTGTAAAATGCAGTTTATTCCAAATATTCAAAAATTTGCCTCTTTGTCCGAAAAATACCCAAAATATAGGCCATATTTTGTAGAATTTTTTTGAAAAAAACACAAAATATGCTTGCATCCTGTCGAAGCCTGTATTATAATGTTACACATATTGGGGGGTTGGGTTTAAAGCCAACCCAGATTTCGTGGTTTTTGACAGTTTGGAGCATTGCAGATGAAAAAATTTGCGATAGGCGTGCTTGCCATATGTATGGTAGTGCTGCTTGTCATCAGCCTTAACGGCGGATTTGATGACGTTGAAAACAATAACATACAGTTTAATGAAGCTGCGTTCTCCATTCCTAGTTCCATTTCCGGCAGCAAGGACATCACCAGCTTCCTTGTCGGTGAGTTCAACGGCGAGGACGGAACCCACCTCAGCATGGACGGACAAGGTCATGTAAAGCTCACAAGAGGTGTCGGCTTCGTTCAGAGCGGCAGCTATACTCTCCTCCAGCAGAATGACGGCAGCGCAATGCTCCGCTTCGTGTTTGAGAGCGGCGAGGAGCTTTATGCCTTTTCTCTTTGCTCCGATTGCGGCGAGTTTGTACTTGTTGACGAAAACGGAAATGAGACAAAGTATACTCCGGTTTTAATCTGATTAAACATACAGCACGATAGAGCGGGAAACGAATTTCGTTTTCCGCTTTATTATTTGAAAGGGTGCTTACTATGACAGAAAAGCTTTTTTATCAGGATGCATATATCCAAAAATTCTCCGCCAGAGTGCTTTCCTGCACCGAAGGAAAAAAAGGCTACGAGGTAATTCTCGACCGCAGCGCCTTTTATCCGGAGGGTGGCGGACAGCCGGGTGACAGCGGTTTTCTTGGCAAAGTGCGCGTCACGGATACCCACGAAAAGGGCGGCGAGGTCATCCATTATTGCGAAGCTCCCCTTGAAGAGGGCAGCACTGTGGAGGGCGAGATTGATTTTTCACGCCGCTTCGATTTTATGCAGCAGCATAGCGGCGAGCATATTGTCAGCGGTCTTATCCATAGTCGATTCGGATGCGACAATGTGGGCTTTCACATGGGCAAGGATACCGTCACAATTGATTTCAACTGCGCCATAAATGGCGAGGAACTGAAGGAAATAGAGGGCGAGGCCAACGCTCTTATTTGGAAGAATATTCCCATAAATGCCACCTGGCCTGATGCTGAGACTCTTGCCACCCTGCCCTATAGAAGCAAAAAGGCGCTTAGCGGAGATGTGCGCATTGTTGAGTGCGTGGGCGCGGATATGTGCGCCTGCTGCGGAACTCATATTAAAAGCGCAGGAGAGATAGGCCTTATCAAGCTTCTCAACGTTCATCCCTTCCGCGAGGGAGTGCGCATTGAAATGCTCTCCGGCAAAAGAGCCTATGATTATGTCTGTTGTGCCACCGAGCAAAACGGCGCGGTGGGTGCTCTTCTTTCCGCCAAATATGATGCCACCTTCGCTGCTGCAAAGCGCATGCAAGATGAGCTTAGCGCCACTTCTTACCGTCTCACCGCTATGGAAAACCGCGTCTTCGCGGCAACTGCGGAAAAATATGAGGGCAGTGAAGATGTCCTCCTCTTTGAAGAGGGGCTCTCTCCCGATGGCGTTCGCCGTCTTGCCGATGCTCTTATGAGCCGCTGCAGCGGACTTTGCGCCGTTTTCTCCGGTGACGATGAAAAGGGATATAAATATGCCCTTTGCAAAAAAGACGGAGACCTCCGCGCTATGGTGAAAGATATGAACAGCGCCCTCCGGGGAAGAGGCGGCGGCAAGCCCTTCTTTGCTCAGGGCAGCGTTTCCTGCACCGAAGAGGAGATAAAAAATTTCTTTGGGAAATAAAAAAACCGGAGCGTATTGATACGCTCCTGTTTTTTTATTAAATTCCGTAATCGGGGTCATCGTCATAGAGTTTGCTCTTTTTCCACTTGCCTGTGATGAAGAAGAAAATGCTCACTCCGATTCCAACGAAGGAGGAGAAGACGAAGCCCAGTGCAATACCATCAAAGCCCAGCGCGGTGTGGTGGCAAAGAACATAGGCGAGGAGATAACGCACCGCAAAGGATGAAATTATTCCGGAGAACATGGTGGCTCTTGTGTAGCCGGAACCGGTTATAACGCCGAAAAGGCAGAACATGGTGGTTTCTCCGATGAAGCAGAGGGAGAAATATTTCAGATAGCTTATACCAACGTCAAGCACAGAGGTATCCGAGGTGAAGAGTCTGTACATAGTTTCAGGGACTATCTGGCAAAGGAGAACGAAGACAACGGATACTGAAAGGGAGAGCACAAGTCCGCATGTCATGCCGCGGATAATTCTCTTGAAGTCCTTCCTCGGGTGATTTTGCGCTGTCATTGTTACAATGGCGGTCATGCAGGCAATGCCGGGCATAGTGCCGAAGGAGCTGAGCTTGTTGGCAGCACCCGCGGCGGCGGAAGCGGCAATGCCGAAGCTGTTGATAAGGGAAGAGATGAAAAGGAAGGAGATATTGGAGCAGACATACTGAATTGCCTGAGGAACACCAACGGAAAGCTGTGCGGAAAGCTTTATTTTGTCAATGCGGAAAGAGGAAAGCTTGAAGTCGAAAAGGGGCGTGTGACGGGCAACATATATTGCCACCAGCGCGCAGCTTGTTGCCTGACTTATTACCGTTGCAACGGCGGCACCAACTGCGCCCATATCCAGCACTGCCACGAAAAGAAGGTCAAGGAGAATGTTTTCAATAGTGGTGATGATAACATATATAAGCGGCTTAAAGGATTCGCCGATACCTCTCAATGCGGCGCTGAGAAGACCGTAGCCATAGACAAACACTGTGCCCAGCATGGAGATTATGAGATAAATTCGGGTGTCGTCAAAGCTTTCGGAGGGGGTATTGAGAGCGGTGAGGAGAGGGGTGCAGAAAGCTATTATCACAATGGTGAAGCATACCGCAAGAATGAGAAGGAAGCTGAGCAAGCTGCCAACATAGCCCTTCATTTCCCTGTAGCGCTTCAATCCGGAAAGGTTGCCCACATATACGGCGCAGCCGTTTGCGATGCCCGAGCATGTAACCAGCACAAGCGTGGTTATCTGACCGCCAATGCTGACGGCGGACATACCGACGGAGCCCACAAACTGACCAACGATTATCATGTCAACAATGCTGTAAATAGCCTGCAGCAAGTTCATTGCCACAATGGGAAGCGCGAAAAGCGTAAGCTTTTTCCAAACGCTGCCGCTTGTAAGGTCCTTTCTGTCGCCCATGAAACCACCTCTCTTTTCCTAGATTTATTACCATATAGTATAGTTCTTTTTTGCCGCTGTGTCAAACGCCCCATGCACGATTTGCGTTGACAAAGCTGATAAAATAATTATAATTATATAGGAGTATATTATTAATTTTCCACCCGTAAAAAACAAAAAAACAATATATTTGGAGGAAAAAACATGAACAAGACACTTGCCGGACTTAAAGTAGTTGAGCTTTCTACTTTCATTGCAGTTCCTGCATGCGCAAGATTTTTCGCTGACCACGGCGCAGACGTTATCAAGGTCGAGGCCAAGGGCGGCGACGCTGTCCGTTGGAACGGCGTAAGCGAAGGCCGCAGCGGCAGCCCCTATGAAAACACCACTTTTGACCTTGAAAATGCCAACAAGCGCGGCATCGTTCTCAACCTCAAGAGCGAGACCGGTAAGGAAATCCTCTTCAAGCTTCTTGCTGATGCAGACATCTTCCTCACCAACTGGCGTCCTCAGGCTCTGGCAAAGGCCGGCCTGACCTATGAAGAGCTTCATGAGAAATTCCCCAAGATGGTTTACGGCACTCTCACCGGCTACGGCGACAAGGGTCCCGATAAGGATCTCCCCGGCTATGACTTCACTGCATTCTGGGCACGTGGCGGTATCATGGACTCCCTCCGTCAGAAGGACGAATGGCCCGGCAACCTGATCCCCGGCATGGGTGACCACATCTCCGGCCTGCTTCTCGCTTCCGGCGTTATGGCTGCTCTCTTCAACGCACAGCGCACCGGCGTTGGCGAGCGTGTTTGCATCAACCTGCTCCACACCTCCATCTGGGACCAGGCTATCATGGTTCAGGCTGCTCAGTACACCGAGTACGGCCAGAAGTATCCCATTTCCCGCCGCACCGCTGATAACCCCTTCAACTGCGCATACCGCTGCTCCGACGGCCGCTTCATGCAGATCTCTATGCCTCCCTTCGATATGTTCTATCCCCGCTTCATGCCCCTCATCGGCCGCGAGGATCTGGTAGGCAACCCCCGCTACACCATGGACAACATCACCAAGAACAAGCTCCACAGCGAGTTCGTTGATATCCTCACCGAGGCCTTCGAGAAGAAGACCGTTGGCGAGTGGGACGAAATCCTCACCAAGGCAGACATCCCCCACTCCATGCTCCAGAGCTGGGAAGAGGTTCTCGAGGATAAGCAGGCTTGGGCCAACGACGTATTCTACGAGATGGATTATCCCACCGGCAACAAGCGCGTTCTCATCCGTCAGCCCATCTTCATCGGCAACGATCTGCCCGACTACAAGATGGCTCCCATGCTCGGTGAGCACAGCGAAGAAGTCCTCAAGGGACTGGGCTACACCGATGAGCAGCTTGCTGAGCTCCATGAGCAGGGCATCTACAACACATGGGAGGATCTGAAGGCCTACCATGGCGGCTGATAAATACAGCATGGGCGTGGACATCGGTTCCACAGCCTCAAAATGCCTGATTCTTAAAAACGGCGAAGAAACCGTTGGCAAAAGCATCATCGCCGCCGGCACCGGAACTTCCGGTCCCGGCAGGGCGGTGGCTGAAGCCCTTGCCCAGGCAGGTCTGAGCATGGAGGATATCTCCTGCGTCACCGCCACGGGTTATGGACGCAACACCTTCTCCGCTGCCGACTACATAGTCAGCGAACTTTCTGCCCACGCCATCGGCGCTTACGCCCTTTTCCCCGGCGTGAGAACCGTCATCGACATAGGCGGTCAGGACGCTAAAGTTATTCGTGTGAGCGAACAGGGCAAAATGGAAAACTTTATAATGAACGATAAATGCGCCGCAGGCACCGGACGTTTTCTTGATGTTATGGCAAGAGTTCTGGAGCTTGATGTGAGCGAGCTTGAAAAGCGCGACGCTATGGCGGAGACCACCGTTCGTATAAGTTCCACCTGCACTGTTTTCGCAGAAAGCGAAGTTATAAGCCAGCTGGCGCAGAATGTTGATATCAACGCTCTTGTTGCTGGCATTCATGACAGCGTTGCCGTGAGAACCGCAAGTCTTGCAAGAAGACTTGGTGTAATCGAGCCCGTTGTTATGAGCGGCGGCGTTGCCAGAAACGGCGGCGTTGTCCGCGCTCTTGAAAAGGAGCTTGGCGTTTCTATAAAGGTTTCACCCCTCAACCAGTTGGGCGGTGCCTTCGGCGCAGCCATTTACGGTTGGAAGAAAATAAGCTGAGAAACTCAGCTATATATCAAAAAAACATTGGTCCGGAGATGTTCTCTCGGACCAATGTTTTATTATGCGGAATTTTATTTTGCAGGAGCTATACCTTTCAGCCAAATGCATATGAACACTTCCATCTTTTCCACGATGGAGTAGCTGCCGCCCTGTCTCGACCAGTCGGTGGTGATGGCGCGCAATGCAAGGAGATAAAGCTCAGCAAGCTCATCGGGGCTTTGGGCAGTGGATATACAACCCTCGGCCTGACCTTCGGACATAAGCTTTTCGAGATAGACCAGACTGCTGCGTTTTTGTCCGCCAAGGTCTGTGTTGGCGGGAGCAACGGAGGAGATGAGCTTTGAGCGTTCAATGCCGTGAGATTCAACATAGCGCGCCCACTCCAGCGCAAAGCGGATCAGTTTATCAATGGCAGAGCCTTCGCTGAGTAGGGGATAGACCTGGGCTTCAAGATATTCGTCTATAAGTCCAAGCAGCCCCACAAGCATATCGGACTTTTTTTCAAAATAGTGATAGAAGCTGCCTACGGAAATCCCTGCGGACAGGCATATTTCGTTGACGCTCAGCTCGTCGAAGGGCACGGAGGCGATGAGCGGTATAACGGCCTCTATTATTTCCGAGCGGCGGCGCAGCTGTTTTTCCTTGACTTTTGACATTTCTATCCTCCAAAAGGAACATCAGGTGTTATAGCCCATTATACCACGAAGAAAGCAAAAAGCTATATTTAATGTTGACAATTACGCATGGGACTATATAATAAATATTAGAATCAATTCTAATATTTCTTTATATAAATACTAAAAAGGAGTGGAAAAATGAGCGAAATTCTTGAAAGAAAGCCCGCCAAGATAATCCTTCGCGAGCTTCAGGATAAAATTGCCCAGGATGCATGGGATGCAAAACTCCGCGGCGAAAAGGTTGGCTGGTGCGCCTCCAACTTCCCCCAGGAGATCACCACTGCTATGGGTATCCATGTTGTTTACCCCGAGAACATGGGCGCTGCAGTCGGCGCCAAGGGCGGCGGACTTCGTATGTGCCAGCATGCCGAGGGCATGGGCTATTCCTCCGACCTTTGCTCTTATGCCCGCATCAACTTTGCCTATGCGGACATCAAAAAGTGCGAGGAGATAGAGATCCCCTTCCCCGATTTCCTTCTTTGCTGCAATAATATCTGCAACTGCATGATCAAGTGGTATGAAAACCTCGCTCTGGAGCTGAATGTACCCCTGATCCTCATCGACATTCCTCATCTGGACGCTATGGAATGCTCCGAAGACCGTGTTAAGTATATCCGCGCACAGTTTGACGATGCCATCGCACAGCTGGAAGAAATCACCGGCAAGAAGATGGACTATGATAAGCTTCGCAGCGTTATGGAGGTTTCCCAGCGTTCCTCCAAGGCATGGCTGAAGGCCGTTGGCTATATGGCCTGCGAGCCCTCTCCCTTCAGCGGCTTTGATATTTTCAACAACATGGCCGTTGCCTGCGTTGGACGCGGCACCGTTGCTGCAGCCGAGGCTTTCGAGGCTCTGGCTGAGGATTATGAGGAACTGGCCAAGGAAGGCAAGAGCTCCTTCAAGGGCGAGGAAAAATACCGCGTTCTTTTCGAGGGTATTGCCTGCTGGGCAAACCTCAAGTATACATATAAGGCTCTCCAGAGCCGCGGTATGAACGTAACCGCCTCTGTTTATGGCCCCGCTTTCAGCTTCCTTTACAGCAATCTGGATGAGCTGATGGCAGCCTATTCCTATGTTCCCAACTCCAACTGCTTCGAGCGCGAACTGAAGCTGCGCGTTGACGATGCCATCAATAACAAAGTTGACGGCGCTGTTTTCCATATGAACCGCAGCTGCAAGCACTGGAGCGGCACTCTCTATGAGATGGAGCGCCAGTTCCGCGAGGTCACCGGTGTCCCCACCGTCTGCTTCGACGGCGACCAGTCCGACCCCCGTGTATTCTCCGAGGCTCAGTATGACACCAGAGTTGAAGCTCTGATGGAGATTATGGACGAGAACAAACGTGCAAAGGAGGACAAGTAAAAATGCGTGAACTTGAACTTCTGAAAGCTATAGCCGCATCTCCCAAGGCTCAGCTTGAAAAGACCCTGGCCGAGGGCAAAAAAGTTATCGGCGTTATGCCCTATTTCTGCCCCGAAGAGCTTGTTTATGCCGCAGGCATGGCCCCCTTCGGACTTTGGGGCGCTGAGATGCAGGCAAACGAAAGCAAGCGTTATTTCCCTGCTTTCATCTGCTCCATTTTGCACACCACTCTGGAAATGGGTCTGCGCGGTGAGCTCAATGCTCTCAGCGGCATTATGATTCCCATCTCCTGCGACAGCCTGAAGGGCATGGGCGCAAACTGGCAGTACGGCGTAAAGACCGTTCCTGTCATCAATGTTGCCTACGCACAGAACCGCAAGATAGCTGCAGGTGACGAATTCTCCCGCAGCCAGATGATGAAGGTTAAGGGCGAGTTGGAAGCAATCTGCGGCCGCGCCATTACCGATGAGGACATCGCAGCTGCTGTTGCCGTTTATAACGAAAACCGCGCCGCCATCTGCGCTTTCACCGAGGCAGTGGGCGCAAAGCCCGGTCTCATCAGCGCAGCAGACCGCTCTGCTGCCATCAAGGCAGGCTACTTTATGGATAGAAAAGAGCATAGCGCTCTTCTCAATGCTATCACCGAGGCTATCAAAGCCGCTGATGCTCCCGCATGGAAGGGACTTAAGGTTGTCACCACCGGTATCATTGCCGATTCCCCTGAGCTTCTTAAGATTTTCGACGAAAACGGCATAGCCGTTGTTGCCGACCAGATTGCTCACGAGAGCGTTGGCGCACGCTACGCCACCCCCGTGACCGAAGACCCCGCTCTGGGTATGGCTCAGCGCTATGGCAAGATCGAAGGCTGCAGCGTGCTCTATGATCCCGTCAAGGAGCGCGGCCATCAGCTGGTTGAGCTTGCAAAAAATAGCGGCGCTGACGGCGTTATCTGGGTTATGACCAAGTTCTGCGACCCCGAGGAGTTCGACTATGTGCCCGTAAAGCGCATGCTCGATGCCGCAGGCATTCCCCTTCTCGCCATTGAGGTTGACCAGCAGATGGTTAACTTTGAGCAGGCAAGAAACGCCGTCCTCACCTTCAGCGAAATGCTGGGCTGATAAATCCAATAAAAAACCTCCCTATGAGATTTCATAGGGAGGTTTTTCTGCCTTGATGTGCCCTGTAAAGGGAGCTGTCAGCGAAGCTTACTGAGGGATTGTTTTTGTTTGTCTCCGACGGCCATATTCTTTTCGTATGTCCGAAAAGAATATGGAAAGTCGTGGCGTTAAGAAAATGTGCCGGTGGCACATTTTTAGCCAAGACCGCAGCGGCTATGCGGCGAGGAGGGAAGTTATTAAGATCGACCTATCCCCCCTCTTTGGAAACACCCCTCGTTGCGGAGCGAGAAACGGCATCGCGCCACATAATAAGCGCCTAAGCCTTAGAGTACTTCCCTCGTTTTCCGCTCAGAACGCTGCTGCGTCAAGGCGCCTGCTCGGCGCCATGAGGATTGTGCCTCGTACAATTTGTAGGGAACGGTTTTGACCGTTCCGAAAAGCTTTCCCCTTAGGGAAGATGGCTGCCCGCAAGGGCAGACGGATGAAGTTGTCAAGGGTGAACTGGAATCGTTAAACAGCATATAATGGGCAGACCCCCGACGGAAAAATCGTCGGGGGCTGCTCGTTTTTTATTATTTCTTCTGGTTTTCTTCCATTTTCTTATATTTTTCGTAGCGCTTCGCGGCGTCCTCTCTTCCTGCCTTGAAAAGCACTTCGGCATTTTCGGGGAAGCTGCGGTAGAGGGAGGCATATCTTGTCTCGCCCTGAAGGAAGTCCATAAAGTCCATATCGGGAGCCTTGCTGTCAAGAGTGAGGGGCTCTGCCTTGCGGGGGTCATAGCGGTAGAGATTCCAATATCCGCTATGGACGGCGCGCTTCATCTCCTCCTGAGTTTTGCCCATACCCAGACGGATGCCGTGGGCGGCGCAGGGGGTGTAGGCAACGATGAGGGAGGGACCGGGATAGCTTTCAGCCTCGCGGAGAGCCTTGAGAAGCTGTGCGGGATCGGCGCCCATGGCAACCTGAGCAACATAAACATTGCCGTAGGTCATCATCATTGCGCCCAAATCCTTTTTGCGGCTGCGCTTGCCGGAGGAGGCAAACTGGGCAACGGCACCTATGGGAGTTGCCTTGGAGCTCTGTCCGCCGGTGTTGGAATAAACCTCGGTGTCAATGACAAAAACGTTTATATCCTCGCCTCCTGCGATAACGTGGTCAAGACCGCCGAAGCCTATGTCGTAGGCCCAACCGTCGCCGCCGAACATCCAGAAGGTTTTCTTCGCCAACTGATCCTTTGCAAGGAGAATCTCCTCTGCGGCCTCGCCGCCGAAGGAAGTCAGCTCCTCGATAAGAGCATCGCTGCTTTCTCTGGAAGCATCAAAGTTATCGTAGGTATCCAGCCAATTTTGGCATGCGCAGCGGAGGGACTCGGGGATGGAGGAAGCCATAAGAGACTCCACTTTGTCCTTCTGTGCTTCACGCTGCTGGCGGACGGAGAGGAACATGCCGAGGGCAAGCTCTGCGTTATTTTCAAAGAGGCTGTTTGTCCATGCAACGCCGTGACCGCGCTTGTTGACGGTGTAGGGGATGCCGGGCATAGGAGAGCCCCAGGCCTGAGAGCAGCCGGTGCCATTGGCCCAGTAAACTCTGTCTCCGAAAAGCTGGGTGAGAAGCTTTGCATAGGGGGTCTCGCCGCAGCCTGCGCAGGCGGCGGAAAATTCCACAAGAGGCTGGCGGGACTGGCTTCCCTTTATGGTGGCGGGAGAATATACATCGCCCTTGTCGGATATGGAAAGACCGAAAGACCAGCGCTCCTTGTCCTTCTCCTCCATTTTGGCAGGAACAAGGCTGAGAGCCTGTTTGGGACAGCTGTTTACGCAGCTGCCGCAGCCGGTGCAGTCAAAGTTGGAAAGCTGGAGGGAATAGCGCAGTCCGCTGTCTTTCTTACCCATAGCGGGAACGGTGACAAAATCTTCGGGGGCGGCTGCGGTTTCCTCTGCGTTGAGGAGATAGGGTCGGATAGCAGCGTGGGGACAGACAAGAGCGCACATGTTGCACTGAATGCACTTTGTCTCGTCCCACTGAGGCAGCCAAGTGGCAATGCCGCGCTTTTCATAGGCGGTCATGCCCATTTCAATGGAGCCGTCCTCTCTTCCCACAAAGGCGCTGACGGGCAGATCGTCGCCCTTCTGGCGGTTGATGGGGATGAGAATGTTGCGGACAGCCTCGGGGAGGGCGCTCAGATCCTCTTCGGGCTCAGCCTCAAGAGTGAGCCAATGGGACTTAACAGCGATTTCCTTAACCTTCTCTGCGCCTGCATCGATGGCGGCGCAGTTTTTGGCAACAACATCGTCGCCCTTTGCGCCATAGGCCTTGCGGGCGGCGTTTTTCATAAGCTCCATTGCCTCAGAGGCGGGAAGCATATCTGTGAGAGAGAAGAAAGCGGCCTGCAGCACGGTGTTGGTGCGGTTGCCAAGACCAAGTTCGTGGGCAATGGCGGAGGCATCAACGGTGTAAAAGCGAATGCCCTTTTCGGCAATCATCTTCAGAACCTTTGCGGGAATCTGCTTTTCAAGTTCGGCTTCATCCCAAGGACAGTTGAGCAGCAGCTTTCCACCCTCGCGAATTTCGTCCACTATGTCATATTGCTGTATGTAAGTGGGAACGTGCACCGCAACAAAGTCGGCGCTTTTCACATAGTAGCTGCCTCGGATGGGCTTTTTGGAAAAGCGGAGATGGCTTTTGGTTACGCCGTAGCTCTTTTTGGCGTCATACTCAAAATAAGCCTGAGCGTAGAGGGGTGTGTTGGAAGCGATGATGTCCACAGTGTTGTGGTTGGCGCCCACAGTGCCGTCACCGCCCAGACCCCAGAATTTGCAGCAAACCGCGCCATCGGAGAAGCCTTCAAGCTTCTTGACAGGGAGAGAAAGCTTGGTAACATCGTCGGTGATGCCGATGGTGAAGCTGTTTTTGGGATTTTCGCAGAGGAGATTATCGAAAGTGGCGGCAATCTGTGCAGGATCGGTGTCCTTGCTGGAAAGTCCGTAGCGTCCACCCACGATGAGCACGTCTCTTCCACTGCCTGAGAAAGCGGTGCAGACATCCTGATAAAGGGGCTCACCTGCGGCGCCCATTTCCTTGCAGCGGTCCAAAACGGCAATGCGCTTTGCGCTTTCGGGGATTGCGGCGAGGAATTTGTCTATGGCAAAGGGACGGTAGAGGCGCACATGCAAAAAGCCTGTCTTGCGTCCGCGGGCATTGAGATAGTCAACAGTTTCGCGGATAGTGCCTGAAACAGAGCCCATAGCAACCAAAACTTCGGTGGCCTCGGGGTCTCCGTAGTAATCGAAAATATGGTATTCCCGTCCGAAACTCTCCTTAAAGCGGAGCATATAGTCCTCAACAATATCGGGGAGGGAATCATAAAAGCGGTTTGAGGCCTCCCGAAGCTGGAAATAAACATCGCCGTTTTGAACGGTGTTGCGAAGCATGGGATGCTCGGGGTTGAGGGCGTGGGCGCGGAAAGCGCGCAGAGATTCGGTGTCCAGCATTGCGCAAAGCTTCTTCTCGTCGGGGAGGCTGATTTTGCTTATCTCGTGGCTGGTACGGAAGCCGTCGAAGAAATGCATAAAGGGGATACCGCCCTTAACAGCGCTGAGGTGGGCAATACCCGCCATGTCGGCCGCCTCCTGCACAGAGCCTGAGGAAAGCTGGGCAAAGCCTGTCTGGCGGCAGGCCATAACGTCGCTGTGGTCGCCGAAAATGCTCATTGCGTGGGTGCCCACGGTGCGTGCGGCAACATGAAGAACAACGGGGAGCTTCTCGCCCGCCATGCGGTATAGGACGGGAATCATCAGCATAAGACCCTGACTGGAAGTGTAACTTGTGGCGAGACAGCCTGTCTGAGCGGCACCGTGGACTGCGGCGGCAGCGCCTGCTTCCGACTGCATCTCAACAAGCTTGACGGTCTGGCCGAACATGTTCTTCCTGCCTCGGGCGCTCCATTCGTCGGTGCTGCCCGCCATGGGGGAAGAGGGAGTTATGGGGTATATGGCCGCAACCTCGGTGAAGGCATAGGCAACATGGGCGGCGGCGGTGTTGCCGTCCATGGTAATCATCTTTTCGTTCATAAGGTTTACTCCTTAAAAAGGGGCGGATATTTTATCCGCCCCTTGATACATATCTCAGTTTACAGGATATACCCAGTTGAAGGGATCGGCCTTCTTGCCCCACTGGAGGCCTGTGAGCTCTTCATAAAGCTTCATAGTGGTTTCACCGATCTCGTTATTGTTGATGGTGTATTCCTTGCCTGCGTAGGCCAAAGTGCCCACGGGGGAAACAACGGCGGCGGTGCCGCAACCCCAAGCTTCTTCCAGAGTGCCATTTTCCATAGCTTCAACAAGCTCATCAACGCTGATGCGGCGCTCCTCAGCGTCAAGACCCAGATATGCGCACATCTCAAGGATGCTCTTGCGGGTGATGCCGGGGAGGATGGAGCCGTTGAGGGCGGGAGTTACGATCTTGCCTGCAATCTTGAACATGATGTTCATAGCGCCGACTTCTTCTATATACTTGCGCTCAACGCCGTCAAGCCAGAGAACCTGAGTATAGCCCTTCTCCTCGGCTCTGTCGCCGGCGCGGACGGAAGCTGCGTAGTTGCCGCCGCACTTTGCTTCGCCGGTGCCGCCGCGGACAGCGCGGACATCCTCGTCCTCGATCATGATCTTGACGGGAGCCATACCGCCGGAATAGTAGCTGCCGGAGGGAGAGAGAATGATGATGAAGTGGGCGCGGCCGATGCCGTGAACACCCAGCTGTTCGTCATCGCCTATCATAAAGGGGCGGATATACATGCTAGTGCCTTCGCCGTGGGGAACCCAGTCAGCTTCCAGCTTGATGAGAGCGTGGAGAGCCTGAAGAGTGTCCTCTTCGGGGAGCGCGGGCAGACCCATACGGGCAGCGGAGCGGTTCATACGGCGAATATTCTCCATAGGACGGAACATCTGCACGCCGCCCTCAGCATTGCGGTAAGCCTTGAGACCTTCGAAAATCTCGCTGCCGTAGTGGAGAACGGTGGAGGCAGGATGGATGGAGAGGTTGCCGAAGGGCACAATGCGTGCGTCGTGCCAGCCGGTGGCCTTGTCCCAGTCCATAATGAACATATGGTCGGTGAACACCTTGCCGAAGCCCAGCTTGCTTTCGTCTGCGGGCTTGGTCTTGGGAGTTGTAGTTAAAGTTACCTTGATATCCATAGTTTTTAACCTCCTGAAAAAATGCCTTTCGGTCATTATATACCTTTATTTTGTAAAGTGCAAACTTTTGCGCTTCGTTTTATTTCTTGAGACCAAGCTTTTCGGCAGCGGCCTCGCGCATTTTGTATTTGAGAATTTTGCCTGCGGCGTTCATGGGGAAGGAGTCCATAAAGTCTATGTATCTGGGGACTTTATGGCGGGCCATGCTGTCCATGCAGTAGCGGCGCAGCTCTTCCTCGCTGAGACTCATGCCCTCTTTGAGAATTACGCAGGCCATGGCCTCCTCGCCGTACTGAGCATCGGGGACGGCGATAACCTGAACATCCTGCACTGCGGGATGGGTGTAGATAAACTCCTCAATCTCCTTGGGATAGATGTTCTCGCCGCCGCGGATAATCATATCCTTCAAGCGGCCGGTTATGCGGTAGTTGCCGTTTTCGTCCTTGCAGGCAAGGTCGCCGCTGTGGAGCCAGCCCTCGCTGTCAATGGTGTCGCGGGTGGCATCGGGCATCTTGTAATAACCCTTCATGGTGTTATAGCCTCGGGCGCAGAATTCGCCGTTGACACCAACGGGGCATTCCTCGCCGGTTTCGGGGTCAATTATCTTGCACTCAACGTGGGGAAAATCGTAGCCAACAGTCTCGGTGCGGACGTCCAGAGGATCGGTCCAGGAACTCATGGTGTTGCCGGGGGCGCACTCGGTCTGTCCGTAAACGCTGACAATGCCACGCATATTCATCTCGTCGGGCTGTGCGGCGCGGCGCATCAGCTCGGGAGGGCAGCCTGCGCCTGCCATAATGCCGGTGCGCATATAGCTGAAGTCGGTCTTGCGGTAGTCGGCGTGGTTGAACATGGCGATAAACATGGTGGGAACGCCGTTGAAGCAGGTGATGCGCTCCTGATTAATGCAGGCAAGGGAGTTCTTTGCGGAGAAATAGGGCATGGGGCACATGGTGGCGCCGTGGGTCATGGCGGAAGTCATGGAGAGGGTCATGCCGAAGCAGTGGAACATGGGAACCTGAATCATCATTCTGTCGGCGGTAGAAAGACCCATTCTGTCGCCTATGCACTTGCCGTTATTAACAACGTTGTAGTGGGTGAGCATAACGCCCTTGGGAAAGCCTGTGGTGCCGGAGGTATACTGCATGTTGCAGACATCGCCGGGGCGAACTGCGGCAGCCATGCGCTTGATCTCCTCGAGAGGAACCAAGCTTGCTCTCTCCATAGCCTCGTCAAAGGTGAGGCAGCCGCTCTGGCGGAAGCCAACGGTGATGACGTTGCGGAGGAAGGGCAGACGGCGGCAGTGGAGGCTATTGCCGGGCTTAGTGGAGGCAATCTCGGGGCAAAGCTCGTTTATAATCCTTGCATAGTTGGAGTCCAGAGCGGACTCAATCATAACAAGAGTGTGGGTATCGCTCTGGCGGAGGAGATACTCAAGCTCGTGGATTTTGTAGGCGGTGTTGACGGTGACAAGCACAGCGCCTATCTTCACCGTTGCCCAGAAGCTTATGTACCATGCAGGAACATTGGTGCACCAAACGGCAACCTTGCTGCCTGCTTTCACCCCAAGGCTCACCAGTGCACGGGCGAAAGAGTCCACATCGTCGCGGAACTGCTCATAGGTGCGGGTGTAGTCAAGGGTGGTGTACTTGAAAGCATACTGGTCGGGGAATTCTTCAACTATTCTGTCCAGAACCTGAGGGAAGGTGAGGTTAATAAGCTCATCTTTCTGCCAAACATATTCGCCAGTGCCGTCGTGGTTGGGATAAAGCTTGCGGCGCTTGCCGCTGGCGCGGTCATAGCGGGTCATATAGTTGACGAAATGGGGGAAGATAACCTCTCGCTCGGGCAGGTCTTCCATCCATTCGGTTTTCCACATAAGAGAGATAAAACCGTCATAATCCACGCTGCGCAGAGCGCGCATAAGATCCTCAACGGGATAAGTGCCCTCGCCGATGATGTTATAGGTGTCTGCATCATCGCTATCGCGGAGATGAACATGCTTAACATATGCGCCAAGATTTGTGATGGTGACGGAGGGAGTCTCTCCTGCGTCACGGTAGGGATGGTGAACATCCCAAAGGGCAGCAAGGCTGTCGCTGGCAAAATGGTTCATCAGGTCGCGCAGCAGTGCGGTGTCGGAATAAATGCCGCGGGTTTTGATGAGAATGGTAACACCCTTTTCCTCGGCAAAGGGAAGCAGCTCCTCAATTGCGGAGTAAATGGTCTCCATATTGTGGCTCTTGCAGTCGGCAGCAACATATTCGACGGACATATCTCCGGCAATGTCGATGCAGCGGCGCAGCTCGCTCTTGCCGTCTGCGGAAAGGTCGCAGTCTGTGTCAAAAACGGGGATGGAAAGACCCTTGTTTTTCAGTTCGCGGGCGGTGGAGATAACGTTATATTTGTGGAAAGGGCCGCCTTTTCCGATAAGCTCACTGCGGCGGAGAACATTATAGATCTCTATGCCGTTAAAGCGCATCTCTTCGGCGGTGGCCACAAGCTCTTCCCAGCCTTCCTGCCACCAGCCTCTTGTTGAAAATGAGAGTTTCATTCAGCGCCCTCCTCATAAACAATCTTGTTCAGCGCGTTTACATAGGCGCGGATAGATGCGCCGATAATATCGGTGGAAATTCCTCTACCGGAATAGAGCTTGCCGCCGCTGCGGAGTTTGACTATGGTCTCGCCCATTGCCTCGCGGCCTTCGGTGATGGCCTGAATCTGGAATTCGTCCAGTTCGAAGTGGCGGCCGACAATCTGCTCAACGGCGATGAATGCGGCATCGATAGGACCGTCGCCGGCATAAACGCCCTGCAGAACTTTGTCTTCGTGGAGAAGCTTTATCTGAGCAACGGACTTCATTCCGCTGCTGGAATTTACCATATAACTTTCAACCTTATAGGTAGGGGGAACCTGCAGCGCGGCGGTGGCAACAATGGCGTCCAGTTCGGTGGCGCCGATGCGCTCTTTGCCAATGCGCTTGAGAGCGTCGTGAACCTTGGCTATATCCTCTTCGCTCAGGTCATAGCCCAATGCGGCGGTGGCTCTTGCAACGGCGGCAGCATCGTCATGAACGGAAAGCACCAGTGCGCTGTCCTCGGCGTGAACGCCGCTATCATAGGGATTGCCGCTCTTGCCGGAGAACATACGTCCAATCTGGGCGGTGCTGCGGCTGAGCTCGGTGATGCGAATGCCGCAGAATGCAGACAGGGAATCTCCCCTTGCGGCGAGAATGCGGGAAACATTTTCAAGGGATGCGGTATCACCGACGCAGGAGCATACCTTCACTTCTCCTGCGCCGCAGCCGATGGCGGCAACGGAGGCGGTATCAGCCATGGAAAGCTCGTTTGCGCACTTAACGCCCAGACGGACATTTTCAAGGGCGGGAACGGCTTCAAAAAGCTCGCGGACAAACTCTGCAATCTCACCGGGGAGACGGGCGCCCTCGGTGTCGCAGACGGTGACGATACCTGCGCCGGCTTCAATGGCGGCGGAGATGATTTCCTTAAGGAAGTCCTTTTCCGCTCTGCAGGCATCCTCGGCAATAAATTCAACCTGGCAGCCCTTGGAAGCGCAAAGAGAGAGGGTTTCTTTTACGGCAGCGAGCATTGCGGCAGGCTTTTTGTGATAAAAATACTCCATCTGAACGGAGGATATGGGGGCAACAACCTGAAGTCTGGGCTTTTTTGCGTCCTTGAGTGCGTTCCAGACAGTTTCAACGCCCTCTGCGCTCAGCGCTACGGGTACTGCAACGGCAGCATCGCGGACAGCGGAGGCGATGGACTTGATAAGAAGGGAGTCAATTTTCACCTTTTCGATGCCGCCGCATTCGATGCAGTCAGCACCCAGCTTATCGAGAATCTTTGCAAGCTCTATCTTTTCTCTGAAGGAGAGGGCTGCGCCCTTGGAAAGGAGCATGCTGATGTCGCTGATATAAATCTTTCTCATAAAATTGACCTCCTGAATGAAAAAATCCCTGAAGCTGGCGATGCAGCTTCAGGGACGAAAATTCTTTTCGCGGTACCACCCTGATTATTATCCCCTCGCGGGAAATAATCTCTCTCGGACTCGTTTAAGCCCATAGCCTATAACGGGGCTGACCGTGTTCCACTACTCACTGTTTGGCTTTGGCAGAACAAGCTCGGGAAAGAGACTGCTCATCTGTGTTTGGTATCGGCTCGCAGCAAGCGCCGACTCTCTGAAACACGCCCACAGAGGCATAATTCCGTCACAGCATTTAACGCATTAAAACGATAGGGCTATTAAAACATATATATATAATAATGTCAATGCCAATTTGCCTTAGTCCAGCTTCAGATCTCCCTCTTTTATCCAGCCAATGCGGCGGCAGACAAGACCCAGTGCACAGCAGATTACAGCAGGAAGAACAATGCATACAAGGGCAAGTCCTATCCACTCCATAGCCCCGGGAACGATGGCGCAGGCGCCGTTTTCAATGGCCTTGGCGGAGGGCTCAACCCAGCCCGTCCAGACGCCGATAGGGCCGCAGAGACCGCAGGTGCCCATGCCTGAGTTGACGGCGGCTCCGTTCATTTCCAGACGGAAAACGCAGGTGGCAATGGGGCCTGTTATGATGCTGGTGAGTATGGGTGCAATCCAGATTTTTGGGTTGCGTACAATGTTGCCCATCTGGAGCATGCTGGTGCCAAGACCCTGGCTGACAATTCCGCCCCAGCGGTTTTCGCGAAAGCTCATAACCGCAAAGCCCACCATCTGGGCGCAGCAGCCGGCAACAGCAGCGCCGCCTGCCAGACCTGTGAGACCCAATGCCGCGCAGATTGCAGCGGAGGATATGGGGAGGGTGAGGGCTATGCCCACAACGGCGGAGACTATCATGCCCATGAGGAAGGGGTGCAGCTCTGTTGCCCAAACTATGAAAGAGCCAACGAAGTTCGCGGCCTTTCCTATAGGTGCGGCAATGAAATAAGCAAGCCCTACGCCCACCAAAATGGTGACTATGGGAGTTACGAGAATGTCGATCTTGGTTTCCTTGCTGACTGCTTTGCCGAATTCGCTGGCAACTATTGCAACTATCAGCACTGCAAGAGGACCGCCGGCACCGCCGATGGCGTTGGTGGCAAAGCCCACGGGTACAAGGGAGAAGAGCACCATTGCGGGAGCCTGCAGGGCAAAGCCTATGGCAACTGCCATGGCAGGGCCAACCATGGCGCTGGCAAGTCCGCCTATGGTGTAGTCTGTGCCGTTTACAGTGGCAACGGTGGCGTTAAGAAAGCCTATTCCCAGCTGAGTGCCCAGAGTGTTGAGAATAGTGCCCACAAGCAAAGTGCAGAAAAGACCCTGAGCCATGGCGCTGAGGGCATCGATGCCGTAGCGTTTTGCGGAAAACACTATATTCTTTCTTTTGAGAAAAGCCTTGAATTTGCTCATAAAAATCGCTTCCTCCGATATATAAAAACGATAATGGCTATACAGGTGTCAAGACAGCTGTATAGCCATTATATTCATAAATGTTAAATTGTCAAGCGTCTTCTTTGTTCAGCAAAATTCCCGCCTCTTTCAGCTCGGCAATTACGCGCTGAAGAGCCTCCTCGTCGGGGCAGAGGAGGGTGTGGAGATGAATTCCATCGGTGAGGGCGGAAAGGGGCTGAGCCTCGCATTGGAGGTTTCTGGCGACAAACTGCTTCACATCGTAGCGGCTTTTCAGTTCCAGCGAGCCTGTAAGCTGTCCGTATATGGGATGATCAACGGTAACATTTTTAACAATGCAGCCGTTATCCACCATTATATTAAGCTCCCGTTCCATATCCTCTCCGCTGTGGCAACAGGCGAGGGTGCGGGTGAGCATACCGGTATCCCTCTCGAGCACATAGCCTCTTGGAGTGGCGGATATTTCGTTTCCGAAGGCTCTGAGCAGGGCAACGTCACCAACAACCACCTGGCGGCTTACGCCAAACTTGTTGGCAAGAGTTTCCGCAGATGTGGGGGAGGCGGAAAGGCGAAGCTGAGAAAGAATGGCGTTTCTGCGCTCATCGGCCTTCATTTTTACCACCGCTCCTTCTTGCCTTGCCGAAGCGCATCAGCAGGTCATTTTTAATGTCCCAAAGCTTCTGGGAAAGGTCAACATAGTAGTTATGGGGGTTATCAAAGCGCTTAACTTCGTCCCAAAGGGTATCAAGCTGCTGCGCGCAGTAAGAGCGGATATCGTCCAGTGCGGGAAGCTCATAGACAAGCTCGCCTTTTTGGAAAATGGGAACAAGAAGCTCCTTGGCGGTGAAGTTATAAACCTCTTTGCGCTTCCATGTGGCCTCGGGGTCGAAAATTTCAAGAGTGTCGCTGTCGTCAACCTCTTCGTCGTGGAGGCAGAGATAGTCGGCAAGAGCCTTGCCCGTATCGTTGGCATAGAAGCGGTAAAGCTTCTTGAAATGGGGATTTGTGATTTTGGCTATGTTTTCGCTGATTTTGATTCTGGGTTTGATATGTCCTTCCTTGTCCTCGATGGCAACAAGCTTGTAAACGCCGCCGAAAACGGGCTCGCTTCGTGCGGTGATAAGTCTTTCGCCTACGCCGAAAACGTCAATCTCTGCGCCCTGATGGAGAAGGTCGGCAATCACAAATTCGTCAAGGGAGTTGGAGCATGTGATGGAACATTCAGTCCAGCCTGCCTCGTCCAGCATCTTTCTTGCGGTGCGGGTCAGGTAGGCAAGGTCGCCGGAGTCAAAGCGTATGCCGCACTTTGTTATGCCCAGAGGCTTGAGGACTTCGTTGAATACTCTGATTGCGTTGGGAACGCCGGAATGGAGGGAGTTATAGGTGTCCACAAGCAAGGTGGCATTGGTGGGATAAATCTCGCAATAAGTCTTGAAGGCCTCGTATTCGCTTTCGAACATCTGCACCCATGCATGAGCCATGGTGCCACCTGCCTTCACTCCGTAAAGCTGGTCGGCAACGGTGCAGGCGGTGCCTGCGCAGCCGCCAATATATGCAGCTCTCGCACCGCTGACTGCGGCGTCGATGCCGTGGCTTCGGCGGGAGCCGAACTCAAGAACGGCTCTTCCGTCCGCGGCGCGGCAGATGCGGCTTGCCTTGGTGGCAATAAGGCTCTGGTGGTTGAAGGTCATAAGAACATAGGTCTCCAGTATCTGAGCCTCGATTGCGTTGGCGCGAACCACCATAAGGGGCTCGTTGGGGAAAACGGGAGTTCCTTCGGGAACTGCCCATATATCGCCGGTGAAACGGAAGGAGCGGAGATAGTCCAAAAACTCCTCGCTGAAAAGATTGCGGGAACGGAGATACTCAATGTCCTCCTCGTCATAGTGAAGATCCTTCACATATTCCACAACCTGCTCAAGTCCTGCGGCAATGGCAAAACCGCCGCCATCGGGAACCCGGCGGAAGAAAACATCAAAATAACTTATGCGGTCTTTAAGTCCGCAGTTGAAATAGCCGTTGCCCATTGTGAGCTCGTAAAAGTCACAAAGCATGGCGAGATTGAGTTTGGCGCTGTTGTTCATAGCTTATGCCTCCGCACATAACTGTCTTGACAGGTGACTTGCCTATCAAGAGTATTATATTTCATTTCCTCCCTTAAAGCAACGATAAAATAAAAAAGAGGATGTAATGCAAATTTTACTTGAGATTTGGACATGTTTATTATATAATGTCACGTCAGTATGCGTATTTTTATAATGCGACCATTTAAAAGCATTCATATGATGTTCCGAAAGGAGTTATATTATGGTTAAAATTGAAACTGCAAACGGTTTTATAAGCATTTCCCCCGAAGTGTTCACCAATATAGCCGGTGATGCAGCAACCCGTTGCTTCGGCGTTAAGGGTATGGCTGGCAAGGCAAAGGAAAGCGGACTTTATCAGCTTCTTCGCCGCGAATCTATGAGCAAGGGTGTTTTTGTCACCTTCAATGAAGATAACAGCGTCACCATCGACCTCCACATTGTTGTGGAGCATGGCGTGAATCTTGCAACTGTCGGCTCTCTCATCATCACCGAGGTAGGCTACAAGGTAGAAGAGGCAACCGGCGTGACAGTTAAGGACGTCAACGTATTTATCGATAATATGATAGTCGGCTGATTATTCGGCCAAAAGAGATAATATTCCGCCTGCTCAGGGAAGCAAAGGCGGTAAAGCGGAGGTAAACCACTTTGAAAGAAATGATAAACGGCCTTCAGTTCGGCGAGATGATTCTTTGCGCCTATGAGGCTCTTGAAGCAAATAAGCAGCTTATTAATGATCTGAACGTATTCCCCGTTCCCGATGGCGACACCGGCACCAATATGTGCCTGACCATGTCTGCCGCTGCAAATGAGTTCAAAAAGGCAAAATATGAAAGCCTTTCCGATGCAAGCAACAAGGCAGCATCTGCCCTGCTCCGTGGCGCACGCGGAAATTCCGGCGTTATCCTCTCCCTGCTCTTCCGCGGTCTTGCAAAGAGCGTAAAGGGTCTTGAGAGCGCAGATGCTCAGACTTTTGCTCAGGCTATGCGCGCAGGTGTTGATGCCGCATATAAGGCAGTTATGAAGCCTGCCGAGGGCACCATCCTCACCGTTTCCCGCGTTGGCACCACCGCAGCTGTGGATCTTGCCAAGTGCGAGGAGAGCATCGAACTTGTTCTGGCATGCGCTCTGGCAGCTGCCAAGGATGCTCTTGAGGAGACCATCGAGCAGAACCCCGTTCTCAAGCGTGCAGGCGTTGTTGACGCAGGCGGCAAGGGCTATGTCACCATTCTGGACGCTATGCTGGCTTCTCTGCAGGGCCGTATGGTTTCCGGCAGCGTTGAGATTGCTTCCGCTGATGAAGAGGAAGAGGATCATGGCAGCGCTCCCTTTGGCGAGTTTGATACCGCCGAAATCGAGTTTGCTTATGATACCGTTTATATCGTAAGAAAGCTTCAGGAAGAGATCGATCTTGATCCCTACCGCGCATTCCTTGAGAGCATTGGCGACAGCCTTGTTATCTCCGAGGATGACGAGGTCTTCAAGGTTCATGTCCATACCAATGTTCCCGGCGATGCCCTCAACGAGGCCGCAAAGTACGGTGTTCTTGAGCTTGCAAAGATCGAGAACATGCGCACCCAGCATGATGAGCTTGTTGCCTCCAAGGAAAAGGCAGCCGAGCCCGCCGAGCCCGAGTATGCTCCTGCTGAGAAGGAATTCGGCTTTGTCTCCGTCTGCGCAGGCGAAGGCCTTGCACAGCTCTTCCGCGAGCTGGGCGTTGACCGCGTTGTAACCGGCGGCCAGACCATGAACCCCTCCACCGAGGATATTCTCCGCGAAATTAACCGCACCCCCGCAGAAACCGTTTTCGTTTTCCCCAACAACAAGAACATCTGGATGGCAGCACAGCAGTGCGAGGATCTCACCGATAAGAAAGTTGTTGTTATCCCCACCCGCACCGTTCCTCAGGGCATCACCGCTATGCTGAATATGGATCCCGGTGCTGATGAGGCAACCCTCACCGAAACCTTCAACGAGGTCATCGGCGGCGTACATACCGCCCTTGTTACCTACGCAGCCCGCGACAGCGAGTTCGACGGCCATTCCATCAAGGCCGGCGAGTATCTGGCTCTTATGGACGGCGCCCTTCTTGGCTCCTTCGACACCATGCTTGCCACTATGAACAAGCTCAACTCCGCCCTTGAGGAGTTTGATCCAGAGTTCATCTCCGTTTACTACGGCGAGGATGTTGACGAAGAAGGCGGCGAGAAGACTCTCGCATATCTTGCCAAGGCCTTCCCCGATGCTGAACACAGCATAATAAACGGCGGCCAGCCCGTTTACTACTATATGATCTCTGTTGAGTAAGAGATTGATTAATAAAAACAGCAGGACGAAAAGTCCTGCTGTTTTTTTGTCAAAGGCCTTGACATTGCCCTGAGGGCAATGTGTATAATAAAGTCGGAAGGCGGTGATATTAGAAGTCGGATCGTAGCCAT
>JAZQVC010000045.1:0-81010 GCA_045631645.1 Oscillospiraceae bacterium | reverse complement strand
GCCATTACGTTTTTTCCTCCAAATTTAGTTTTTTACCTCTGGGAGCTTCGTCCCATCCGCCAAGCGTTTGCCACAGACGGAAAGTCCACTCCCATGCGTAATGCCTTGGTATTATACCAAATGCTTTGTTTATTTGCAAGTGTTATTTTCAATAAATCTACTGATTTCTCAAGGTTTTTTCCTGCTTTTTTGTCAGAAAATCGGCCTTCTCGGGCACTTTTCTCTCCTATACTCCCCGCTTATCTCCACGAGGATTATATCCTCCCCGATTCTCCTTATGCAATCAAAGGGAATTATATAGTCCTCCTCCCTTCCCAAAAGCCCAAACCAACGGCAGCGCCCCGGAACTATCAGCGCATAAAGCTGCCCGGTGGCCATATCCAGTTCAACATCTCCAACGAAGCCCAATCTGTGTCCCGAGCAGACATTTATTATCTCCTTGTACCTCAGCGTTGCGCATCTCATATTCACAACCTCCTTATTAGAGGTTATTCCATATATGCAAAATTTAGACGGCGCGGTTACTTGCCGCGCCGTCCGATTCACGATACGAATATTTGCTTTTTTATCTGCGCTATGGCGTTTTTCTCCAACCTGGACACCTGCGCCTGAGATATACCTATCTCCGATGCCACCTCCATTTGAGTGTGGCCGTCATAAAAGCGCAGCGAAAGTATACGCTTTTCTCTCGAACTCAGAGCCGACATTGCCTCGCTGAGAGCTATCTGCTCAAGCCAATGCTCGTCCGTATTTCGGGTGTCACCCACCTGATCCATAACGGTGACACTCTCGCCACCGTCTGTATAAACAGGTTCATACAAACTCATTGGTTCACATACGGCATCCATAGCGAACACCACTTCCTGCCTTGGCAGACCCAAAAGCTCTGCAATTTCCGCAACATCAGGCTCTCTGCCCTTTTCTGCGGTAAGCTTCTCTTTGGCCTGAAGCACCTTATAAGCCGTATCACGAACGCTTCTTGAAATTCTCAAAGCGCTGTTATCTCTCAGATAGCGCCTTATCTCGCCGGCTATCATGGGCACCCCATAAGTTGAGAAGCGCACCTCGTGGCTTGGGTCGAAGTTATCTATGGCCTTTATAAGCCCGATGCAGCCCACCTGAAAAAGGTCATCCACATTCTCTCCCCGTCCCGCAAAACGCTGTATAACCGAAAGAACCAGCCTCAGATTGCCTTGAATAAGTTCGTCCCTTGCCGCTCTGTCTCCCTCCCCCGCTCTGCGGAGCAGCTCGTCCGTTTCGGCGCTGCGGAGCACAGGCAGCTTGGCGGTGTTCACACCGCATATTTCTACTTTTCCCTGCAAAAATATCAAAGCCCCTTTTGAAGAAGATACTCAGGTAGTATTCCCCCAAAAGGAGCTTTAATATTCTCTTTTCCCACTGCTCAATGGTGATTATCCACATATCTTGCCAAGGCCTCAATGGGTATAGCAAGAAAAACAGCAGCTGCAAATCCGATAAGCAAAGTCATAAACCACATCTCCTTTTGTTCTTTGTTGTGGCTTTATTATCTCGGATTCACTGTCCAATAAACGGGACTTTTGCATTTTATTGCATCCGTCTTTCAACAAACCAGCGGCCTATATAATTGCCCACCTGCTGATGGCTGCGCTCGAAAAAAAGGAAGCTGCAGCGACCTGCGACACACACCGTATATCTGTCTCCATGTCCGCCTGCGCGCAGTGCCGCCGCCTGTCTTATATCCAGCACAGCGTCAATTTCGAAACGCCTTCCATCCTCCCATGTGATCTCTCGGGGTATCATAATGCCGTCCTTTTGAAAATCAGCCTTCACACCCACATAAACCTTCAAAGGATTGCCTTGCATGGTCTCAGCACCTTTCCTCGAAAAAGCGGGACAAAGGTATTCCCAGACCTATGCAGATACGCTCTATGGTGTCCACTCCCAGCTGCCCACAGCGCAGTTCCGTGTTTTTTATAGTGGAGTAAGGAACATCGCACAGCTTGCTCAGCCGAAACAGCGTCATATCCCGCTCCGCAGCCAGTTCCTTAACTCTTTCAACAGTATTCACTTGTTCCCCAACTCCTTTCTTTCTTAAAGCACTCTTCCTACTATTCTGAAATCGCTTCCTGCCTGAATTTTCTTGGGCTCATAGGCCTTGTTATACGAGATAAGCACCGGCTGAGGGCGCACTGTGCCATAGCTATCCGCAAGAGCATCCCACTGCTCCTCATCTGGCATGCGTTCCTCATAAAGCTTCAGATAACCTTCGCCGTTATAGATGAAAATTCCAACTTCTCCCCTTCTCAGGCTTTCGCAGGGGCTGACCCAGACTATCTGCCCATCGTGGTAAACAGGCTCCATACTGTCACCCGAAACGCGCACTCCGAAGCTTGCACCCCGAGGCACAGAGGAAGCAGGAAATCTCACCATCTCGAAATTATCTTCATCGAGAAACTCACCTGTTCCCGCAGATACCGCGAGATAACTTATCGGCATATCAATATATTCTATAACGCACTTTTTCTCAGGACGATAACGGCCCGATGCCACAAGGTCGGCTCTATAATCAGAAAGGCGGCGAAGTCCCTCTTCGTTAAGTTCGCCTTCGGCGCAGCTCATAAAATAGGACATATCTCCCGCAAGATTCAAAGCTTTACTGATTGCGATAAGTTGATATGCATTGGGCGCAGAGCCGCCCTTTTCCCACTTATTTATGGCCGCAGGGCTGACAGATACACCATAGTTTTCAAGGCAGGTCTTGAACGCCGACAGGCTCAATCCTCTTTCCTTCCTAGCCTCCGCGATGCGTCTGCCTATAAAATTTATCTCTCTTTCCGTTTCCGCGTTATAGGCTTCTCCGCGAGCGCTTTTCAGGCGGCATATTTTGCCGTTTTTACTCACTTATATCACGCCCTTTCTATAGTCATTATATGTCTCGCGAAAAGCAAAGTCAAGATTTTTACACCACTACTCTATAAATGCGATATTTTTATAAACTATTGGTTGATTTTATTTTAGCGTGCAAAAAATCCCGACTCCTTGTGGAATCGGGATTTTCATTATTGCTTTCAGGGAATGGTGATGGTATCGGTAGCTATAATCTGTGTAATATCCTTGCCGGAATATTTGCCGTTATAGTTCCATGTGACACTTATGGTATTCTCGCCCTTCTTTGCAAGAACATCGAAGCTTGCCATATTGGTATACTTCAGGTCGGCGCCGTCGTAGGAAACTTCCTTACTGGTTGCCCAATAGGTGCCCTCGTTGACCTTGAGTTCGATGGAGTCATAGAGTGCGGAGGTATAGAAGCTATAGTGGCTTACATCCACATCTATCTTCAGCATGTCCTTGTCGCCGGACTTATAGGAAACCCACTTTACGCGCAGATTCAGGGCGGTTTCGCCATTGGAAACGAAGCTTCCGGAAGCGCTCACATTCTGGACGGGAGTGGGGGTAGGTGCGGGAGTGGGCGTAGGAGTAGGCGTAGGAGTGGGCTTAGGGGTTGGAGTAGGAGTGGGCTTGGGGGTGGGCTTGGGAGTATACTGAGGCGCCTGAGGAGGAGTGGGAGAAGGAGTGGGGCTGGGGCTGGGGGTTGCCACGCTCACATTTGCTCCGGTATTTGCGCTGGGGCTGGGAGTAGGATCAAAAGGCACACTCAGGTCGATCTCCGGTTTTTTAACCGGCTCACTGTCGTTGCTCAAAGCATGGATGCTGACCGCAAAGGACGCCACCAGCACCACAAGAAGCAATATTATGGCTGCACCGTTTTTCTTCATCTCTTAACACCTCTGAAAAAAGTGATTTTATTCAGTTTGCCGCCTTGGTTTTTGTCTTTCTTATATCGAAGCGGTAAATTGCGGAAATATAGGATATGAGGGCAATGGTCTCAACAATCGTGCAGGAATAAGAGCCGCAGAGTATGTTGTATATAAGCCAAGGAGGAGAGGAGCAAAGATAAAGCAGACGGAGCTTTTTCTCGTCCTTCGTCCACAGGGCAAGAGTTGTGGCGCACATTCCTATGCCCGGCAGGATGCTTCTCCATCCTTCCCATGTGAGCAGAGAGTTGCCCACGAAAAGAGCCAGAAACAGCCAAAGCCAGACCTTGCTTTTTGCCCAGCGGCGGTCGTTGAAATAGAAAACCGCCGAGCGGCCAAGGGAAATGAAATTCGTGCAAAGAGCCGTCACCGCTCCGAGGGCGCCATAGTGGACACTCCAGAGCACGCAGGCAAGAGCCTGAGCCCCAAGCACTATTTTTCGGTTATTGAACTGCACAGCGGATATAACCGCTATGTTGCCCAAAAGCCCGATGGCCTGAATAAGGATAAACTTCCAATCCATTATTTTCTTTCCTTAATATACTTGCGGTTTATTATAGCACACTTTCCCTCAGTATACAAGCCGTTAAAAATCCGAAAAGCCGCGGCTGCAGATAGCCGCGGCTTTCTCAGTTTCAGCCTGCATCTTTCTCTCTGTCCACGCCGTGAATAAGCATTTTCAGATACAAAAGAGCATACATGATAAACGCGAAAATCAAAACGCAGGCGCAAATGAATATAAACAAATGCACCAAATTCTCCGAAGCGTTTGGCAGCACCATAAGCAGCATCGTGGCGCCTTCAAGCACCACTGTGCAAAGCTTGCCGTACCACTTTGCGGAATGCACCGAATCATGGCGGTTGAAGACGGCGGCGCCCAGCCAGAGGGTTACCAACTCCTTGACCGCAAGAATGATGAAGAGAATGTAAATATGGCTGTGCTGAGTCATAAGGCATATCAGTATAGCCGCCTGAGTAAGCTTATCCGCCACAGGGTCTATAAACTTTCCGAAGTCGGACACCATGTTCAGTTTTCTTGCCACAAGTCCGTCCAGCATATCGGACAGAGCAGACACAAGCACAAGTGCGAAAGCCAGATAATGACGGTCACTTGCATAAGTCCAGATAATAAAGGGTATCAGGAGTATGCGGAACGCGCTCATTGCGTTGGGTATTGTCAGCACTTGTTCTTTTGTCAGCAGCCTTCGAGCGTCAAACATTTTCTTGCCTCTTCGCCAATATCGGTAGTCTTGAGCCCCTCCATTTCCTCGGGGCTTATAACCCTGCACACCTTCAGATAGACATCTGTATGGCGCCAGGGGAAGTTTCGCATAACATTTTCGGAGTTTTTAACGGATGCCACAACAACGGGAACCTTTGCCCTCTGGGCAATTTTGAAAACTCCATTTTTGAAAGGCAGCATACCCTCGCCCTTGTTTCTTGTGCCTTCGGGGTAAACTGCTATGGATGCCTCATCAGCCTTGATAAGCTGAGTGGCTTTTATTATGGTTTTGAGCGCTTCTCTGTCATTTTCTCTGTCAATGGGCAGGAAGCAGGCTCTCCTCATAAAAACATTTGCTATGGGGATTTTCATTATAGAGGGCTTCATGATGAAGGTAACTCCACGCTTACGCAAAGCCCAGCATGCCGTCAGCGCATCGAAGGCGCTGCGGTGGTTGCTGATATAAAGCCATCTTCCCTCGGGCAGCTTTTCAAAGCCCTCGGTATGTATTCTTACACGGCAAATTGCGTTTATAATGGCAACCGTGCAAAGAACCACCGCTCTTGAAAATTTATCAACCCGTGTCCGCTCCTCATCTTTCCTAACAAGCAGCGAAATCAGTCCCAGCACGAGGACATAGAGAATAAGCGATGCAATAAAAGCAGCGATGAATATCAGCACCGCCATAAGCACCAGCATCCAGCCCCCGAATCCTGCGCAAATGCAGACCGCTATATCCACAGCAAGGCTGATTACCAAAAAAGGTAAAAGGATCATTTACCGGAACTCCTTTTTCCTTCAATCAATCTTCGAAATCGCTATCTTCGCACACACCGGCAATAACGGTGTCCATTTCGCCATCACCATCGGTATCAACAGCAACAGCATCGGCCTCACCATCGCCATCGGTGTCCAGAACAACGGTGTCAACCTCGCCGTCACCATCGGTGTCCAGTTCGCAGAAGCCTTCCTCTTCAACAATTTCTTCTATGAGTTCATCTTCTACCTTAGCTATAACATTGTTTACGAGAGCCTTGATTTCTTCTCTCTTAATATACGCAACTACACCAACAGCTGCAACTGCGCCGGCGGCCACAACAAGACCCCAAGGGAATTTTTTCTCTGCCATTTTTTCTTCCTCCTCTTTATTTTCCAGATCATATTAATTGCTTTTATGTTCGATTATTTTATCACGGCAAGCAATTTAACGCAATCTCTCCACATGTAACTTTCTCATATTATTTACAGAAAGTTTATATTATTTCCATAGCTTTAATAAAAATTTTGCCTGTTGCCCTTACCACCATCGCCACGCTTGTATTTTTATCCCGATGCGTTTATAATTTACATTAAACTCAGCGATTTAGAGGTGAGAGCTTTGGATAAACGATTCTTGCGCAACATTCCCAGCATCAGCGAAACCGAGCAGGAGCAGCTCCGCAAAAAGAAGGTTTTTGTGGCAGGCTGCGGAGGTCTCGGCGGATATATATGCGAATATCTGGTAAGAGCCGGTGTTGGTGCCGTTGCCGCCGCCGATGGCGACATTTTTGAGGAGACAAACCTCAATCGCCAGCTTTTAAGTCTCCAAAGCACCATGGGGATAAACAAAGCCCGCGCCGCCGCAGGGCGTGCAAAGCAGATAAATCCCGATATTGAATTCACCGCATTTGAGGAATTTTTCAGCGCCGAAAACGCAGATGCTATGCTCTCGGGCGCAGATATTGTTATCGACGCGCTGGATAATCCCGCCGACAGAATTCTCCTTGAAGAGGAATGCGGCAAGCGAGGGCTCTATCTTATTCACGGGGCAATAAACGGATGGAACGCACAGATAAGTGTAGTAAAGCCCGGCAGCGGCTTCCTCAAAAATCTCTATGCCAACTCTCTTCCTTCCGCCGGCAGCTGCATCTGCCCCACCCCTGCTGCCTGTGCCGCTCTTCAGGCTGCTGAAGCTTTGAAAATTTTATGCGGCAAGACCTCCTCCCTTGAGGGAAAAATGCTCCTTGTCGACCTTTTTAATATGGAATTTGACATCATCGAGCTATAAGCTCCATGTAAACAAAAAAGGCCTTTGCCTCGGCAAGGGTCTTTTTAGTTATATCCCTTGTCTTTTGCTCTGTATTCGTGCTATTCTATAATAAACAATGTTAAAAGCATCACATTTGGCAAGTGAGGTTTATCGGAATGAAAAATATTCTGAACGCCCCCTTTGTGGAGGAAATGCGAAAAACCACCGCAAACATGTACCGCATGGGCTGGGACGAACGCAACAGCGGCAATATCAGCTGTCTTCTGGACGAAAGTGAAGTTGCCGAATATCTGGATTTGAACAATGTAATAAGAAGCATGCCTTTGGGCTTTGACGCCTCCCCCATGGCCGGCAAGATTTTCATCGTTACCGGAACGGGTAAATACTTCATGAATGTGGATAGCGACCCCGAGACCAATCTCGGTATAGTCCGCATTTCAGAAGACGGAAAAGTTGCTCAGCTTCTTTGGGGATTTTCCGACGGCGGCAAGTACACCTCCGAATTCGCCGCCCACATTATGAGCCACATGACCCGCCTCTCCTCCGATCCCGAAAACCGCGTTATTATGCACTGCCACCCCACCTACACCCTTGCAATGAGCTATGTTCACGAGCTTGACGAAAAAGCCTTCACCCATAGTCTTTGGCAGATGTGCACGGAGTGCATCATGATATTCCCCGATGGTGTCGGCGTTCTTCCCTGGATGCTTTGCGGAACAAATTCCATAGGAGAAGCAACTGCCGAAAAGATGAAGGAATACCGCCTTGTCATTTGGGGAATGCACGGCATCTACGGCGCGGGTAAAACTATGGATGAGACCTTCGGTCTTATTGAAACCGCCGAAAAGGCAGCACAGATATATATGCTCACCGCCCATCTTCCCAGAATAAACACCATCCGCGATGACCAGCTGGCAGAGCTTGCGGAGCATCTTGGGCTTAAATATCGCAAGGATTTTTTAAACCTGTGAATTTATAATAAGGCATCTTAGGAGACACAGAAAGAAGGCGCTTTACTTAACATGAATATCGCAAATACTATTTCGCTTTTGGGCGGACTTGCTTTTTTCCTTTTCGGCATGTCCCTTTTGGGTGAAGGCCTTAAACGCGTTGCAGGCAGAAAGCTGGAGATAATTCTGGCGAAACTGACCTCCACCACCTTCAGAGGGGTTTTGCTGGGAACATTTGTAACCGCCATAATCCAGTCTTCCTCTGCCACCACCGTTATGGTTGTCGGCTTTGTAAACTCCGGAATTATGAAGCTTGCAAACGCCATAGGCATTATCATGGGCGCCAACATAGGCACCACCGCCACCGGTTGGATATTGGTTCTTGCAGGTGTTGAGGGCAGCGGCCCTATTTCCTCCGCAACCATTTTTGCCTTTGTGGCCTTCATCGGCATAATTCTCTATTTCTTCTGCAAAAGCCAATCCAAAAAGAATATAGGCATGATTATGCTGGCATTCTCTGTGCTTATGAGCGGCATGCAGTCAATGAGCGGCGCAATGGCCCCTTTGAAGGAAAGTCAGGCATTCCTCAGCTTCATCTCCGCAGTTTCCAATCCTTTTGTGGCAATATTTGTGGGCATTATCGTCACTGCAATAATTCAGAGCTGCTCCGCCTCTATCGGTATTTTGCAGGCTCTTTCCATCACCGGTGTCATCAGCTATGAGGTTGCCATCCCTATGGTTATCGGTATGTGCATAGGCGCATGCGCCCCTGTTCTTCTCTCCGCAATCGGCGCCAATGTAAACGGCAAGCGCACCGCATTTGTTTATCTTCTCTTCAATCTCTCAGGCGCTCTGCTTTTGATGATACCCTTCTATATCATAAACGCCTTTGTTCGTTTTGATTTCATGGCTCTCCCTGCAGAAAGCATGGGCATAGCCATTGTAAATACCGTCTTCAAGGTTATTGCGACCATGGTTCTTATGCCTTTCGCAGGCTTGATGGTAAAGCTTGTTTCCTCCGTCATTAAGGACAAGCATTCTTCCGAGGAGGAAGAATACGAGGAAAACCTGCTGGATGACCGTTTTCTGGATTATCCCGCCCTTGCCCTTGAGCAAAGCGGCAAAACAATGGCCTTGATGTCCGGCGCCGCTTTTAAGAACATGTACAAGTCCATAGAGCTGCTGAACGAATTCGACCGTGAGACATACGACAAAATCATGTCCCGCGAGGAAAAGGTGGATAATTTCGAGGACCACCTTGGTTCTTACCTCGTCAGCCTCCACGCAAAACAGTTGAGCGAACGGGAAAACCGCACCTCCGCAAGATACCTGAGCTATCTTGCAAATGTCGAGCGAATTTCCGACCATTCCGTAAATGTGGCAGAGCTTGCTCAGGAGCTTCACAACAAAAAGCTCCGCTTCTCCCCTCAGGCAACTCGCGACATTACCATTTGCATTGATGCGGTTAAAGAAATCAGCCGTCTTACAATGGATGCCATGGAGGACATGGATTATCTGCTTGCAGGCAAGGTAAAACCCCTGCAGGAAGTTATCAATATGATGACAAAGGAGCTGAAGGGCAGCCATATAAAGCGCATTCAGGCAGGACAGTGCACCCTGGAGCTTGGATTCGTTTTCAATGACCTCCTGAACAATTTCGAGCGCATCGCCGCCCACTGTTCCAACATCGCAATCACTGTTCTTGAATCCCAGGATTCCCACATGAAAGAGCATGACTATGTGGGCTCTCTCGACAGAAACGATCATAATACATATGAACTCCAGCTGCAGTTTTACAAAAACAAGTATCTGGATGTTATCGCCAAAGTTTAAGGCTTAAATAAAAAAAGCGGACTGATTTAATCAGTCCGCTTTTTTTATGTTCTTTAATTTATCTGGTCAGCTGGCCGAAAACATCGATGGGCAGCTTATCCATAACGCTGTGGTTGGAGTTCATGAGCAGCTTCTCCTCAAGCTTCAGGCCAAAACTTGCGCCTTCAAAGACGGCAGCATGGAGGTTGCGGGGGCTCTTGCTGTCACCGGCATTGATGACAGATACGCCTGCGGTGCAGAGCTCTTCAAACAGAGCGGTGTTGGAACGGGTATGGCAAGTGACGACGTCGTCGATTTCCAGCTCGGTGCGGTTGAAGTTCTTGTCCATAACAACAACCTTGCCCTCTTCGATGCTGTAAACTGTGCTGTTTTCCAAAACCTTTACGGGATACTTATAGGGCTTGCTCTCCAGAGCCTCAGCATCGCCCTGAGCGAAGCGCTTGCGCATAACATACATGTGGATAACTTCAACGCTGGAGCCAAATTCCTTGCGGTCGGTGACAACAGTTACATCCTTGCCCATTGCGGCAAGAGCGGTAACGGTATCAACTGCTGCATAGTGGTCACCCCAAACCAGAACCTTTTCGCCGATTCTGCGCATAGTGCGATCCTTGGGATGATAGGGGCAGTTAACCTTGGGGCAGGCGATGGCTTCCTCAAAGGGAACAATGCGCTCTTTGCCTATGCATTCGGGAGCATAGCTGGTGGCGCCGGTGGCATTGAGAACGATGTCATATCCCTTCAGTTCCTCAACACCGGGGCAGGTATGGAGGCGAACATCAACATTCAGCTCCTTGACCTGGTTGCGGATCCAGTCGGCATACCACTTCATCTTCTCCTTGCCGGGTGCCATGCAGCAGCCCAGAATAGCGCCGCCAAGCTCACCGGTCTTTTCAAACAGAGTGACCTTATGTCCGCGAACGGTGGCAACGCGGGCAGCTTCCATGCCGGCGGGACCACCACCGACGATGGCAACATTCAGGGGAGTTTCGGCAGCCTTCATCTGGTCAAATTCCATATGGCCGCAGGCGGGGTTGATGGCGCAGCCGATTTCTTTCTTTGCCATCATACTCTCCTGCCAGCAACCGGTGAGGCAGGAAATGCAGCGGCGAATCTGCTCGTCCTTGCCCATATAAGCCTTAACGGCCCAATAGGGGTCGGCCAGCATCTGGCGGGAAAGACCAACCATGTCGGTAGTGCCATCAGCTATCAGTTTCTCGCAGTAACTGGGGTTACGGAGAGAGTGGCTATTGATAACGGGAATGGAAACGGCTTTCTTAACTGCGATGGAAGCATAGTCGGTCCATCCCTCGGGATACTGCATGGGGTCGAAACCGGCACCGGGGCTCTCCTGGATGCACTGGCTCAGGTCCAGAGCGGCAACGCCTGCGCGCTCGAACTCAACGGCAACTCTTACGCTCTCTTCGCATTCACGGCCGCCTTCAACCCATTCATCGACGGAGTAACGAACCAGGATGGGGAAATCCTTGCCGCACTTCTGCTGGATGGATGCAACGATGGCCAGGGGGAAGCGCATACGATTTTCGAAGCTGCCGCCCCAACGGTCAATACGCTTATTGAGATAGGGAGACATAAACTGAGAAATCAGGTAGCCGTGAGCGGCATGAAGCTCAACGCCGTCAAAGCCTGCCTGCTTAACGCGCCAGGCAGCCTCGGAGAACAGGTCGACCATCTCTACAACTTCTTCGGTGGTCATTGCACGGACGGGCTTACCCTTCTCCTCTGCGTTTTCATAAACGATCTCGTGACCTGCGCTCCAGGGAAGCTTAACAACCATATCGGTGGCGGACATGGTGTTATAGCGGGGAACTGCGCACTGACGGCCGGGATGCTGAAGCTGCACTACGCACTTTGCGCCGTACTTATGCATACCCTCTGCCAGACGGGCAAGACCGGGAATCTGAGTATCGCTGTCTGCAACAAGACCGGTGACAGTGGGACGTCCGCTCTTTCCGTCGGGGGAGGTTGCGCCAACGATGATCAGGCCTGCACCGCCCTTGGCGATCTCGCTGTGGTGATGAATGTCACGCTCGCTGACAGAACCATCGGCATGAGAGGAGCTGACATCGGTGGGGACATGGCAAATGCGGTTGGGTACGATCATATTTCCGATTTTAATAGGAGTGAACAAGTGGGGATATTTCAGCATAATAAATCTCCTTCCATTTTGTTGCAGTTTTAATTTCTGTCTAAAATGCACAAAACGATCTTATTATTCGGTCAATCCGACATTCATATTTTATAGCATTTATACGCATTATAAAAATATCAAATGTGTTCGTTTTCTTGTCATATCCGGCTATCAGCCATTCTTTTTCGCTTCTTCAAGCCCTTTGCGCCAAGCATAGGGTGTAAGTCCCTCATTCTCATTGAACATTTTATAAAAACTATAGGAGTTGCTTATGCCGGAGCTACGTATAGCATCTTCAATACTGCCCACTCCCGATGCGATTTTTCGCCTTGCCTCCAGATAGCGCAGTCGCGCAACATAGTCCTGAAAACTCATGTGCATCTGGCTGCGGAACAAATGGCGAAACCTTGACTCGCTCAGATAGCAAAGAGCCGCTATTTCCTTTTGAACGAGTTTCGAGGTATAGTTTGCGTCTATATAAGCAAGCGCGGGGCGAAGTCGCAAATAGTCTGTGAAGCCGGTGGCGGAGTCTGCACCGTCATCCAGTTTCAAAATGCTGCAAAGCTCCGCAAGCAGCAATTGAAGCCTCGACCTTATCAGGCGCTGTTTACCTGCTTTTTCCGAGTTTGCATCCTGCCACAGTTCTTCAAGAATTGCTTTCAGCTTCTTTCCTTCCTCGCTTTCTCCTGCAATTTTGTTGCAGAAGCGAGCACTGTCATAATGGAAGGGCAGCAGGTACTCCGCCGCCTGAACTCCGCTTCCTTCGAAGAAAAGCTCAGGAAGAAACAGGAAGAACCTGAAATGGGTATCGAGTCCTGTTACGGTGGCTGCACCATGCTTTTCAAGGTTATTGATAAGAAACACATCTCCGGCGGAATACTCGTAGGCTTTGCCCTCAAAGTAAAACTTACCCTCTCCCGCAGTGCATATGCCCAGTTCATAAAAACTGTGCCAATGCAGCCTCGGAGGCGCTTCCCCCACCGTGTCTACCACATGATAATCCAAGGCAGAAAAAGGAAAGCTTGGATCCATCCTGTATTCCCAGAAAAAGCTCTGAAGTTCAAGCTTATCGGACTTCATTGGCTTTTGCTCCTTTAAGTTTAAGCACCCACACACAGAATACGGCCGCAAGAACGCCGGATATAATGGGGAAAGCCATTCCCACCTGGACGGAAACTATGTCTGTCAATGCAGCCATCAAAATGGGAACTATTACTCTGGCAATTCCCATTACAAACATTACAACAGAGGTTGTCAGAGTTGTGTTGCCATGATAACCCTCTGCACACTCCGAAACCACCATAGGCATAAAATGCCCCGTAAACAGACCCATAAGACCCACGCAAATGCACATAATTACCGCGCTGCCGCTTATGATTCCCAGTCCAAGGGAAAGAGAAGAAAGCAGTGCTCCGCCCATAATCAGCACAAGAGGACGGGCGCGAAGACGAGGTGCAAGGAAACGGTTAACTGTGGCGGCAATCCAGAAAATCGTCAGGCAGCTTGCTCCGAGTGCAGCCTTATCATGAGCCAGAAGCATATAGCGGGCTATCCAGCAAAGCACACCTGTCTGGAACATAGATGTCATGGCGCCGCAACCGAGAAGAAGCAGGTTTCTGCCGCTTTTCAGATAAGCTCCCAGCTGCTTGGCAGTAAGGCGCTCCTCCTGAGCTTTTCCAAACATATCGGCGCTTTTTTTGCCGCCGCCGGAAACAAACACCATCACCATTGCAACAACCATCAAAGCCGCGATTGCAACATTGACCCATCTCCAGTTGCTTGCGCCCAACAGCCACTGCATAGCAAGAGGCGCAATAAGACTGCCAATTCCAAAAATTCCGTGGAGCAAGCCAAGATATTTGGGATTATCATCGGGATGCGCATCTATCATTGTGGAGTTGATATAGCCATCCAGCCAGCCGCAGCCAACGCCCATACAGGTAATTGATACCATGAACACGGTGAAATTAGGCGAGAGGGAAGAAAGCAGCAGCGTCACCGCCATAAGTCCTCCCGAAACAAGTATCATGGTGATTTTTCCCACTCTTCCCTGAAAAAGTGGGTTGATAAGCAAGGCTATCATCAAACCAAGACTGAGCATACTGCTCATCAAGCCCTGGGATGCGCCGGTCAAAGAAAATGTTTCGACAACATCATTGACCAATACACTGGTAATAGAATTAACAAAAGCATATGCAAAGCTGGTTACAAGAACCGCAGCCGTAATTCGCTTTGCAACACTTGCTCTCTGTTCCATTTTATTGCCTCCTGTAAAAAAAATACGGGGACAGGGTCAGGCAAGGCCTGTCCTGTCCCCGTAAACTAACTATTACTGGCGAACATTCTTTTCACGGTTATACAAAATAAGCAGCAGGATAAGGATAACACCCATAAACAGGTTGCGCTGAGGCTGAGTCAGGCCGATAACAGTCAGCATATTACTGAGCACGACCATAACCAGAGAACCGGCAATACTACCGGTATAAGTGCCTACACCGCCGGAAAGGAGCGTTCCGCCGATGATAACTGCGATGAGAGACTCATATGCATAGTTATCAAAAATCTGGCAGCGGGCAGCATTCATGTAAGCAGCGCCCAGCATACCTGCGAAAGCGGCAAACACGCCGGAGAACACATAAGTGAGAACCTGTACTTTTGCTACATTGATACCGTTGAGCTTAGCTGCCACGGGGTTATTACCTACGAGGTATACCTGCTTACCAAAGCGGGAACGGTTCAGCAGGAAATACACAACAGGTATGATAATGAATGCGTACAGGATGATGGAGGGCAAAAACTGCACTCCGAAAAGACGAGAGGTAACAGACTTAATGAACTGAGGTCCTGCATAACCCATGGGGCTACCCTCAGTAAGAACATACTGCATACGGGTAACAACATTGGCTATTGCCATAGTAACGATCATGGGAGGCAAGCCGATCTTAACGGTGCAGATACCGTTGAGGAAACCGACAAGAGCACCCATTGCCAGTGCAGTAATAAGCAGCTGGAAGAAATGACCGTCCTGAGCGTTCATGATGGTGGTGGTGAGAATTGCCGCAGAGGACATAACTGCACCAACACCGAAGTCCATACCGCCGCCGATAAGAACAATGGTCTGTCCTGCAGAAGCAAAGCTCAGCAGAAGAGTCAGCATAATGATAGAGCCGATTGCGCTGGCATTGAAAGCGGCAGGATTGATAATAATAGTGACCAGATAGATGAAGACGGCAATGATAAATGCCATACGGGCAGGGCTCTTCTTAATGAAGACGCCGATACGCTGACCGAAGGTCAGTTTAGCGGTCAAAGTGGGATTTTTCATTTGTCCTCACCCCCATTTTCTTCATTGGCCTCTGCTTCATAAGGCTCGCGTTTGAACTGACGGACAATTCCCTGCTTAAGTGCTTCGCGCTGACCCTTAGCGGTAACGATGGTCATCAGAAGACCCAGGAAAATGATAATGTCAGTAACGAAATTCTGCCAGTAGCTGCTGACGGCGAAGCCGGGTATCAGCTTAACAAGCATGGAGAAGAAATAATAAACGGAGTTCTGAATGAGAACATAGAATCCGGCACCGAACACACCGCAGGCAACTGAGCCCCAGCCACCAAAGCCAAGACCGCCCAAGATACAAGCAGAGAGGGAGCGTATACCGTAGTCCTCAGCCTGCAGGGGGTTACCCGAGGCAATCATCAGGGTAATGCAGACACCTGCAATACCGGTGAACAGACCCTTCAGGAGGAAAGCCTTAAGCTGAACGCCGGAGGGGCTGATGCCGGCTGCAAATGCATTTCGGGGATTTGCGCCGACTGCATAAATATGTGAGCCAAACTTTGTGCGCTTAACATAGAGCCAAATCAGAAGTACCAACACAAGAGCCAAAGCCGACACCGGTATGAAACCGAAAAGCTGGCTGTCGTAAGCCTTGTAGAATACCTTTTCAACCTTGCCCTGAGGTACGTCCATTATCATAACGTTGACGCCCTTGATGGCAAAAGTGAGAGCATAGCTGGCCAGCAGCGCGGGAAGGCGGAACACAGAGCAGCAAACCCAGCAAACTACGCTGGCGAGCATAGCGGCAACGATGCCCAGCAGACAGCATACCAGGAAGGGCAGGCCAAATCTCTGACCGCTCATAATAACAACAACATTAACAAGGGCAACCTGAACACCGCAGGAAATATCCATAGTACCGGACATAAGCAGCAGAGCCTGACCAACGGTGACAAGAATGAAGGGTACGTTCTTGGCAAAAAGGGTATTAAATGTTCTGACAGTGAAGAATGCAGAAGGTCCCTGAAGAGCAGCATTGAGAATGAATGCAACTAAAAACAGGATAAAGCCTGCAAAGGCGGGAGATCTGCGGAAACGCTGGAGGGTAGATTTAATTTTTGTCATTTCACGTGCCTCCCTTCTCATTCAGTCATGCCCATCATGGCGGCAACAAGCGCCTCGGGTGTCTTATTAGCGCCGGAAAGAACAGCGCTGACTGCGCCTTCATAGAATACGTAGATACGGTCGGAAGCGGCAAGCAGCTCTTCAGATTCACTGGAAGAAATGATTACGGTCATTCCGTCATCTGCGCATTTGCGGAGAATGCGATGGATCTCCTGTCTGGAATGAATATCAACGCCCTTGGTGGGGTCATCCAGAAGGAGGAGCTTGGGCTGCATTGCAATCCAGCGGGCAACAACAAGCTTCTGCTGGTTACCGCCGGACAGAGAGTTTGCGGGATGGCTCAGTTCGCCAATCTTGATACTATACTTTTCAACAGCTTCGTTGGCGAAAGCATGGTTGGATTTATTTGTCATAAAGGCAAAGAGATTGCCCTTTGCGACCTTACCTGCAAGGATATTTTCCTCGATGGTACGCAGGGGGAACATTGCCTCTCTGTTACGCTCGCCGGAAATAAAGCCCATTCCGTTCACAACCGCCTCGGCGGGGGACTTGAACTTAACTTCCTTGCCGTCATAAACGACAGTTCCCTCTTCAATTGTTTCGGCACCCAGCAGCGCACGGATAAACTCGGACTGTCCCTGACCCTGCAGGCCGCCTATACCGACGATTTCGCCCTTATATGCGCGCATGGAGAGATTGCGAACCTTGGGGAAAACGGTCATGCCCTGAACATCAAGCAGAACCTCGCCCTCGGCCTTTTCGGCATGCTCACCCTCGCTCTTGGCATCCGTCTCGGGACGCTGGCCGGTCATATAGTATACGATATCGTCCAAAGTGAAATCGGACATTTTGCCCTCTGTTACAGTTTCACCGCTGCGCATGATGGTGGTGGTATCGCAAACTTCAAACACTTCATTCATGCGGTGGGTAACATAGAGCATAGCAACGCCTTCCTCTTTCAGCTCGCGCATGACAGAGAAAAGAACTTCAATCTCATCATAGTGAAGAGATGCGGTAACCTCGTCCAGAAGCAGCAGACGGGGCTTCAGAGAAACTGCCTTGGCAACCTCAAGCATTGTCTGGACAGAAGGCATAAGGGTCTGTACATAAGCATTGGGATCACAGTCGATCTTAAAACGCTTCAGCAGTGAATCAATCAGCTCATCGGCGGCCTTCTTGTCCACCATTCCCAACTTATTGCGAGGCTCGTTGCCAAGCAGAATATTGTCGCGCACACTCATAGTGGGGATCAAGCTCAGATCCTGGAATGCTGTGGCAATTCCAAGCTTTCTGGAATCTTGTCCGTTCATGATTGTCACCGGTTTGCCGTCAATCAGAATCTGACCGTTGTTGGGGTTTACCAAGCCTGCCAGAACCTTGATCATAGTGGACTTACCGGAACCGTTAGAACCCAAAAGTGCGCGAATCTCGCCGGGTTCAACCTGCAGATGGGCGCCATTAAGGGCAATTACAGCGTCGAACCTCTTTTCGATTGCGCGTAACTCAAACATGAATTACTCCCCTCCCGCCTTGAATATTCCTTGTTTGTATTATTTATATGTGGTCAATTCGCAAAACCGCCTCTCCCCTTTCGGCAAGGGGCGCTTTTCCGAACCCATCCGAGGATGGAACCGCTCTTATAGAAACTTGGCCGACGGAATAATGCTATTCCGCCGGCCAAGCGGTTAGTTAAAACTCAATAGGAATGAAGTATTGCTTACTTGAAGTACAGTTCAGCAACTTCGTCGATGGTGAGCCAATAGGTGATTGCATCGCCAGGAGCCATGCCTTCAGCCATTGCCTTGAACTCTTCGTTGTTGATGTCATCATAGGTGAAAGCAACCTTGGAGGGCAGACGGATGGAGTGGATCTCGGGGATGGTGTAAACGTCATCCTTGAGTTCCTTGCCCAGGATCATGTTGAGACCGAAGTTCAGAGCAGAAGCGCCAACTCCGGGAGGATTGGACAGGACCATGAAGTCCATCTTCTTCTCGTCAGCGTTCAGCTTGAGCATACGCTGCATGAACTCACCGGTATCGTTGAAGCCGATGAACTTGGGATATGCGGCGCCGGCAGCGTCATAAGCAGCCAGAGCAGCCTCAGCGCACTGAGAAATGAGAATGCCGTCGAACTCCAGACCGGAGTTGAGGATTTCGGTCATGATCTGCTGAGCCTTAACAGCGTCCCAGTCATGGTTGTACTGGCCGCCAACGACTACCAGACCTGCCTCTTCGATGCCCTTCTCAAAACCAGCCTGACGGTCGGTGTTTGCAGAGTTGCCGTCGAGAGCAGCGATCATGATGACCTTAGCGCCTTCGCCAAGAACTTCACCTGCATACTTAGCAGTGGTGTAGCCGAGGTAGTACTGGTCGGTGCAAACGTTCAGAACGTTAACATCGGTGGAGGTGTACTCGCAGTCAGCGTTGATGTAAACGATGCCTGCATCCTGAGCCTTCTCGATGATGGGATCAAGACCGGTGGAAGAAACGGGGTTGACAAGGATGATGTCATAGCCCTCGTTGATGGAGTTCTCGATCTGCTGAGACTCGGTAGCAGCATCCCAGTTGGAAACGAAAGATGCGTAGGTGACGGTCAGGCCGTAATCAGCAGCAGCTGCAGCTGCTTCCTGGATGTCAGCCTCGTAACGGATACGATAGGGGTTGCCCTCGATAACAGCGTTATGAGAGGCGAGCTTGAGTTCGGTCTTTGCTTCGGGAGCTGCGGGATCAGCAGGAGCTGCAGGAGCTGCGGGATCAGCAGGAGCTGCGGGAGCTGCAGGAGCTTCGTTGCCACAAGCAACCAGAGCGAACAGCATAACGAGAGCAAGAACCAGTGCCAGGTACTTCTTCATTGTGTTTCCTCCTTAAGAGTTTTGTTATATAATCAGGGGTCTTCCTCCCCCATGATTATCAAAGAATTGTTTGCCCGAAAATCAGGCGTTTTCGATCAGGCCGCGGAAATATTTCTGGGCAATGCGGATCTGATCTTCGATATAATCGTTGTATCCAAGAACTTTTCCGTTCTGGAAAGGCATATGGCAGAATTCATAGTTGATGTATCCGTCATAGCCGATTTCCTTCAGAGCCTTGATAAATGCAGGATAGTTGGTCAGCACAGGCTGGAGATGGGGATCAAAGGAGATCATATTTATAGATCCGTCCTCATTTTCCACAAACTCAGCATTGGCGTGGCTGATCATCTGCATCTTGCCAACATCATAAACGGCTTTAGTGATGTATTCATCACTCTGGCGCTTCTCGGTCCAGCCGCAGCAGGGAGCATCCAGACAGCACTGAACCCAAGGAGAATCCACCCACTTGACCAGATCGATCATATCGGTGTATTCGTCGATTATGGGATGATGGTTCTGGAGAGCAAGGATAACGCCTGCTTCCTCTGCCCATTTTGCAGCTTCCTTCAGGCATTTTACAATACTCAGACGAAGCTCATGGTCAAGGGCTCCGTAATATGTATGGTGCTTTCCGGTGATTTCATAGGTGGCAATGCCATCTTTCATCACTATGCCGCGCCAGCAGGCGAACACACGCAGAACGGGAGCGCCAAGCTGCTTTGCCACGCGGATCTGCTCCTTCACCATAAGGAGCTCGTTTTCAATATGCTCAGGAACGATGGATGCGAAATTGTTGTTTGCAGCTACGCCGCAAATTTCCAAACCCTGTTTGGCGGCATACTCACGAATTTCCTTGCAGCGCTTCTCATCAAGGTCAATGGGAGAACCATGGGGGCGCTTCAGGTCGATTTCAACACCGTCATAGCCAAATTTCTTTGCAGTGTCGATAAATTCCTCAACAGTGAGAGCGGGGCGGTCATTAAACCAGGTGCCAGAACAGGAAATAGAATACAGTCCAACTTTCATATCTGGGGTCGCTCCTTCCTAATTATCAATAATTATTTAAGAATCTCTTCAGCACGAACTTCGCGGTTCTCTGCAGCGGAGAGATAGAATGCATCGATAATAGCAGCAACAGTAAGGGTCTCTTCAGGTCTTACAGCGAGAGGAGAGCCTGTCAGGATATGATCCACAGCATTTTCAAACAGATAGGAGTGGCCGGGGAAGGGTTCTTTTGCAAAGCGGGCTTCCTCGGGGAACAAACGGGGCTGGACATTGGTCTGGTATTTGCCCATAGTAGAGAGAATTTCCATCTTGGGCAGCAGCAGACCGGCCTTGCTGCCTGCGAAGGACATAGAGTACTCTGGAGGCAGGTTCACAGCCCAGGAGGTCTTGAAGTTGATGCAGCATCCGTTATCCAGACGGATATTACCTGCTGCAAACTCTTCCACCTCGAATTCTTCGGGAGAATAAGGTCTTGCGTTAAACACTCCTGCAGGTGCTCCGCTTTCGGCAAGACTTGTGATAATGCCCTGCTCATTGCGTGCAATGCGGGAGGATGCAGTGCCGGAAATGGCGGTGAAGCCGGGGTTACCCATTACCCAAAGGGCAGCATCGATAAGGTGAACACCCAGATCGCACAGTACGCCGCCACCGTTGGCGTCTTTTCTGTGGAAAGCGCCCCACTTGGGAACACCGCGACGACGGATGAGAGAAAATTCGGAGAAGTAAACGTCACCGAGAACGCCCTCTTCCATCATTTCCTTGGCGAACTGATATTCCTGATTATAGCGAACTACCTGACATGCAAAAAGCACACGGTTTTTCTCGCGGGCATAATCAAACATTTCCTTAGCGTCAGCATATGTAAATGCAATGGGCTTCTCGCAGGCAACATGGCAACCGTAAGAAAGAGCCAGCATGGTCATCTTCTTATGTAATGCGTTGGGAGTGCAGACAGAAACCAGATCGGGTCTCTCCTTCTGCAGCATCTCTTCCGCATCGGTATACCAATTGGGAATACCATGGCGTTTTGCGGTCTGCTCCGCAGAAACGGGGTTAATGTCGCAAACAGCAACAAGATCCACCTTGTCGCCCAGATTGCGGTACGCAGGAATGTGAGCTGCATTGGTAATCATACCGCAGCTGATAATAGCAACTTTCAGTTTACTGTCTTTCAACGCACATCACTCCAGGCTATAAGATGAAGGTGAAACCTAATATTACTTACATATTGTACCAAACGGTGCATGTAATTGCAAGGAAATTCTATGTTTTGATGCAATGATATTCAATTTACGCGTCACCAGTTGATGTCAAAGTCCTCTCCAACTTCAATGGCAGCCAAGGCCTGCGTTACGCGTTCAACATAAGAATCCTTCATTCCGAACTCGCAAACGCCGTTTACATAGACATTTACGCGTCTGGTGCTTCCGGTATAAAGAGCAATAACATCGTCTGCTTTGCCCTCTGTATAATGATAAGTCACCCTCATAAGGGGCTTTTCATTGGGCTGAGCCTGAACTCCAAGATAATCTCCGTCGGCTGCGGCGCTGTTGAGAAGCTGGAACAGTCTGCGGAAGAGGGAAATATCCACCGTCTCTCCGTTAAGAGCAGCCACGGGGTTCTTTGTATCGCTTCCGTCAATGGTGAAGTCATAAACTTCGCCGCCGCTTTCAATAGTGATGCCGGAAACATCCATAAGCAGAGGAGAAACAAACCAGCGAAGCAGGAGCTTCTCATAAACAATATCCATGAAAGCCGGTCTTTCGATCAGGAAGACCATGCCGCTTCCTGCAGCATTCACATAGAAATAAGACCCATCCTCAATGGCAGGCAGGAAGCGCAGCACATAGGGAACTGCTTCCGCAGTGCCGTTTTTATAGTCAAATTCAACCTGCATATAGGGATTGGCAAAGCCCATAGCATCTTCCTGCTCAGGTGTCAGACCATAATACATGATGCTGTCGCCAGTCATGCCGCACAGGGGAGTAAGCATCTCAAGACCGTAACTTTGATCCAACTCATAAATGGCATTGCCGCGGACAATATGGGTAGCAGCGCCAAAAGAGCGCGCCATCTCGCGAATTTCCTCGTTGCCGAAGCCTACAGATTCAATGGTTACGCTCTCTTCCAGCGGACCGCCGCTGAAGGTAATATCACCCACCGCAGACAGGGGGCTGGACACTTTAAGTTCAGGCGTTACATAGAAAGAAATCAGAGATTCTTTCACCATCAGGTAATAATCCGCTGTTTCTCCCGCCATCAGGTAAATGCCGTCCTGACCATCCACAGAGAAGTAATAATTTCCCGATACGCTCTCCTTGCTTCCCAGCTGAAGGCTCAGTTCCTGACCATCGGTGTAAGTCACATACACCCAAGCCTGACAGGGAGCGAGTCCAAACTCGGCAAGGTCTTTTTTATTGGTATCCACCTTTTGCAGGGCGGAAACCTCGCTGCAGGCGGTTAGAAATTCGATAAATGTTTCAATATCCACAAGCTCGGAGGAAACGCCATCAATCATAAAGCCGCCGTTCTGGCTCTTTATGTCGATAACTCCCGCCTCATGCTCCACATGGACAGACGCAATCTCCGTGGCTGCGCGGTCGGCAAACACATAGCTTTCCACTTCGCTGCCGGGAGGATTCAGGATAAGGCCTGTCAGCGCGGCGAACAAAACCGCCACTATAATAATCTCTGCAATCAGAAGACGAAGCAGTTTTTTCATTACTTATACCTCCGATACAGCCATACGCCAATGCCTGCCAGCAGAATTGCCAGAGGCAGTATTCCGCCGAGAACAACACCCAATCTGGTAACCTGCGCTGTGGTAATGCCCAGAGTTTTTCCTGCCAGAGATTTGGGTGCGATAACAACAGACTCCTCTTTCTCGGTCATATCACCCATGAGGTTGACCATATATTGGCTGTTGGCCAGAGAAGAATTCTGGATGCAAAGTTCCTCAAGCATTGAAGTGGAACCGGACACGATAATGGAGGAACGCTTGGCAAGTTCACCGTTGACGTACACGCGGCGGCTTGCAAGCACCATAGCAGGTATGGGTCCCCACTGTTCGGCATCCTCTGCACTGAAGTCATCTCCTGCATCTATGGGGCGCACACCTGCGCTTGAAGCAAATGTAAGCAAGGTTTCCACATACTGTCCGTCACGGGAGTCAAAAAGCAGCTCCAGAGGTCTGGACATGGGCATAAGCATAGGCGCGGTGGAGTCTATCAGCATATCCTGATAAGTGGTGGATGAATGATCCGCGATGGGATAGAAGGGCTGATACTGATAAGTGCGCTCAGCCTTTGTTTCAAAGATAATTCCGCTTCCAACAGAAACGCCCCACTCACTCAGCAGGGTTTCAATATCGGGAAGCTGGGTCTGGGATATGGAAGCGGTATAAAGCAGAGTGCGTCCATACTCGCCGCCATTATACAGATAAGCTTCAAGAGTGCGCACATCATCCTCAGACAAGTCGGTCTGAGGTGCCAGCAGCATCAGCGCGTCAAACTTGGAAAGATCATCCGTTGCAAGCACGGCAGTTTCCAGCACATAGTTATTGTTTACAAGCAATGCGGTGAAATTGCTCATAGACTGCTCACCGTGACCGCTGATAACACCTACGCAAACTTCGTCATCGCTCATTACACTCATTATTGCGCCGGTGACGGCTTCTTCAGCGCGGGAGGATTCCACCGCCAGAGATCCGCTGGCAGTATATGCATAGTTAAACAGGGATTTGAGGGTTATCTGCTTGACATTTTCCTTTGCAGAAACAATGATGTCACCCTCCGCCAAGGTCAGGTCGGGATGGCTTGCAGCATAACTGGGGTCAGCGGTATAGTCGATGTATCTCAGGGTAACGCGCTCGGAATACTGGGGGTAACGATCCAGAATATATTTTGCCTGCACAAGATAGGAATCTCCCGCAAAGGCGTTTTCCGAAGCCAGCACATCGATGGTCACATTCTCGCTGAGAGAATCAAGCATTGCCTTTGTTTCATCGCCTATTTCGTAAACGGCGTTGGCAGTAAGGTCAACCGCCAGGGGATATCTATTGGAGAGAACAAGAGCAACTGCGTTAAGCAGGAACACCGACACGATCAAAAGTATGATAATGAGGGTGAAGATGAAGCTCATCTTTTTTCCGTTTGCAATTTTCATGCCGCCACCTCCATTAGCTCCAGCGGCGCTTTTCAAGCACCGCCGCGGTAAGCAGAACGAACATGGCCGCAATGCTCAGGAAAAACAGCACATTGGAAAAATCAATAATGCCGATGGTAAAGCCGTTATAGCGTCCGTTAAAGGACATATAGGAGAAAATCTTCTGGACAAGTTCTCCGGACACAACATAAATCAGCGCGTCCACCAAAACCAGAAACAGGCTTACCGCAAAGCCTGAAACCGCAGCAATTACCTGACTTTCCGTAATGGAGGAAAGGAACATGCAAATTGCTATCAAAGCAGCGCCAAGCAGGACAAGACCGATAATATTGCCGATTATAACAGGCCAATCGGGCGTTCCGTAAACAGCGAGCACCAGAGCCATCAGCAGGGATGCGGAGATGGCCACAAGATAAACGCACAGGGCGGAAAAATATTTTCCCAGCACGATTCCGATTCTGGAAACAGGTGCGGTGAGAAGCAGCTGGTCGGTTCTTGCGCGCTTATCTTCGCTCATAAGACGCATGGTAAGAATGGGAACGAGAAACAGCACAACGGAAAACAGCTGGTTGAAAAGAGAGGACATATCCGTTGTATTGTTATAAAGATTATAGGTGAAGAAATAATAGGCGGTGAAGAAATACATGACCGCTATGAATACGTATCCCAGGGGAGACTGGAAGTAGGCGCGAACTTCACGCTTAAAAACAGCTGTCATTTTCCCTCGCCCCCTTTCTGTTCTCCATGGGTATCACCAATCAAATGGAGGAAGACGTCCTCCAGAGAAAGTTCATTGTTATATGTGCAGAGCAAGGGCATATCCGCTTTTGCAAGGGAGCGGAAAACATCTGCCCTGATATCGGTGTCGGGCTGACCGTCTATCCGATAGTCATAGGCGCCGGGTTCTTTCTCGCTGAGGCAAGTTACCTTCAGCACACCAGGCGTTGCTTTCAGCACTTCGGTCACCTTTTCAGGTTCTCCAAAAACGCGCACAACCACTCTGTGGGTTGCAAGAATCATACGGGAAAGACTTTCGGGAGTATCATCCGCTATAACCTTTCCTCCGTGAATAACGATCACTCGGTCGCAAATGGCCTGAATTTCACTCAGGATATGGGAGGACACGATAACCGTGCTGGATTTTCCCGCGGAGCGGATAAGCTCGCGGATTTCAATAATCTGGGAGGGGTCCAGACCCACGGTAGGCTCGTCCAGAACAAGAACCTTGGGAGAGCCTACAAGCGCCTGGGCAAAGCCCACGCGCTGTTTATAACCCTTGGAAAGATTGCGGATCATTCTGCCGCGAACATGGCTCAATCCCACGCGCTCGCAGATAGCATCCAAATGCTCCGCTCTCTCTTTTTTGTTCTTTGTGACCCCTTTCAGGTCGCAGCAGAACTGCAAATATTCATTTACCCTCATTTCAGGGTAAAAAGCAAACAATTCAGGCAGATATCCTATATTGCGCTTTGCCGCATTGGCATCAGCAAGGATATCATGTCCGTCGATCTTTACGCTGCCGGAGGTGGCGCTCAGATAGCCGGTCAGAATATTCATGGTGGTGGATTTGCCGACACCGTTAAGACCCAGCAGGCCGACAACCTCACCCTCACGGATAGAAAAGCTTATGTCCGAAAGAACTTTCTTTTCTCCGTAATATTTCACAAGATGCTCCACTTTAACCAAGCTTCTCATGCTCCTTTTTTATCAAATAAGCTAAAATGGCTTTTGCCCAGTATGCATCATTTTCATAAAATGTGCAAGAATATTCTGTCCGCATCAAGCGGTCGCACCGCTGACAGCCAATATTTTACCATTGCCGCGGAGAATGATTTTTTCTCCGGCATTGAGAAAAGCTCCTGCGCCGGGGACAAGAACATAATTATTTTCGCCCTCAACCGCGCTAACTTCTCCTTCTGTGCAAAGCAGATGGCAGAAGCTTCCCTCGGGAGCAGAAAACGGAGTATCCTTTTCCACGGAAAGTTCCCTGAGGATAAAATAAGGGCAATCTGCAATAATTCCCTCTGCCTCATTTTTTCCCAAGGGAGTTGTGTCCACGTGGGAAAGCACAGAAACCGCGAGGGCATCTTCAATATGGAGCTGTCGGGGCTTGCCGTCCGCTCCAAGACGTCCGTAATCATACACACGGTAAGTCAGGTTAGAACTTTGCTGAACTTCATAAATCAGGCAGCCTGCTCCGATGGCATGGAGAGTTCCTGCAGGAATATAGTAGTTCTCCCCTGCCTTGACAGGTACCCAGCGAAGAATCTGCTCCACTGTATTTTCAGAAATATGGCGCTTAAATTCCTCGCGGCTGACGCTCTCCTTCACACCGAGATAAATTCCCGCGTCCGGCTGAGCATCCAGTATATGCCAAAGCTCCGTTTTGCCTCGCTGTCCCACCTTGGCGGCATAGGCATCATCGGGATGCACCTGCACGGACAAGGCACTTTGAGCATCAATAAGTTTGACCAATATGGGCAAATCCCCGTTTTCGGAAACGCAGCTTCCGCCCGCTTTGGGATTGCTTTTCAGATAATAGCGCAGACTTTCCTCTCCGCCTTTCAGCATGGTAAGCCCGTCGGGATGGGTGGAAAGCTCCCAGCTTTCCGCCACCACGGCGCCATCTTCGCCTTTTCCGAAGCGCTCTCTCAAAAGAGTGCCGCCCCAAATATAATCTTTACTTATCGGCTCCAGCAAAAACATATTTATCCTCCGATTTGTATCTCAAGCCCCATGTCAGAGCCTATGGCTCTCACATCTTCAAGTTCCGCAGTGAGCATATTTGCGGCTGACTCCATAGGATAATCCAAATCCAGTTTTTCGTATTTTCCGCGACCTAGGTTGTGATAAGGCAGCAGCACATGCTTTTTTAGACCAAGGGAAGAGGAAAAAGCTATGCAGCGGCGCAAAACTTCCCTATCATCGTTAAAATTTGGTATCACAGGGGTTCGCAGAGTGACATTAGCCCCTTTTTCAACCAAAAAGCGAATATTGCTTTCAATCACCGAAAGCTCCGCACCCGTTGCTTTTCGCAAAGATTCTGCATCTGGGTGCTTATAATCCACATAAAATCCCTCGGCATATTTCGCGGCTTCTTCCAAAGTGGCCTTGGGCACATAGGCAGTGGTCTCCACCCATGAAGACACTCCCTGCTCTGCCGCCATTTTCAGCAGCACCACCGCTGATGACTGCATCAGCGGCTCACCGCCTGACAAAGTCATGCCTCCGCCTGTTGACTCATAATAGGCTCGGTCTCTTTGTACCACGTTCAAAATATCGGCAAGTACCATTTCCTTGCCGGACAGGGCATTTGCCCCAGCAGGGCAGATGTCCACGCAGTTTCCGCAGCCACGGCAGGCGAGCCTGTCCACCGCCAGTTTTCCATCCCGAAGGGAAAGCGCGGCATTGGGACATTGACTTATGCAAGAGCCGCAGCCTACGCAAAGTTTCCGATCATGGAGCAAAACGGGTTTTGCAGGACGGGTCTCCGGATTGCAGCACCAAAAGCAATGCAAGGGGCAGCCCTGCAAAAACACTACAGTTCGAAGACCCGGCCCATCGTGGATCGCGCTGCGTTCAATTTCTGTTACTGTCAGCGTTCCATTATCCATACAGCACCCTGCTCATAAGCTCCTGCTGAATATCGGATTCCAGATTTACAAACACGGCGGAAAAGCCCGAAACTCGTACGATAAGGTCACGATAATCCTCGGGTCGTTCAACCGCAGCCTCAAGCACGCCGCGGTCAACAACGGTTACCATCAGATGGCATCCGCCTCTATCAAAGTAAACTCGGAACATCTGCTTTATAAGTTCGCGGCGTCCGTTAAAGAAGTCGGGAGTGAATTTAATATTCTGCACGCTGCCGCCATGAAGAGATGCGTCAAAGCGGGCAAGAGAATTGAGCATCGCGGTAGGACCGTTTTGGTTTGCTCCTCCCTGAGGATTATTGGCAGGATTCATAAACTGACCGTCGCGGCGTCCGTCATAGGATGCGGCCGTCTTTCTTCCCCACTCGGTGTTGAGCTGGTTATTGCTTATAACGATCAGATAATACTGCATTCCCGCTTCTATGCCGCGGTCGCGAACTCCGTTGGCAACAAATTGGAAAACTCTGTCCGCCATATCGTCGGCGCAGGGGTCATCGTTGCCGTATTTGGGGCATTCCCAAAGCTGACGGCGAAGCCATTCCTGACCTGCGAAATTTTCCTTGGCAGCATCACGCAGCTGAGGCAAAGAAACCAACTTACGCTGATAAACCACCTGCTCAATAGCGGTGAGAGAGTCGGAAACATTGATGTTGCCATAGGTTTCGTTGGTTCCGCCCAAATAGCGAATGCCTCCATCCAGCACAGCAAGACCGCGACCTATGCAGTCCTCCATAAGGATGCTGGTGAACAGGAAGGAAACCTCCTGATTCATAATTTCATAGGAACGGGTCTGGGCTTTCACAGAAAGATCCAGATAATGCTCCACAAGGCGGCGATACTGGTCAAAAAGCGCCTCGAAGCTATCCAGCTTTTCTGCAGGCAGCAGTTCAACTCCGTCGCTCTTGTCAATTCCGTCCTTGGGGTCAATGCCGCCGTTGATGGCCATCTGAAGTATCTTCAAAAGATTGATGCAGGTGTTGGGTGTACCTGTGCTCTGTCCCTGAATAACAAACTCGCCGCAGCCAAAGGGTACATACTGCTCCGCCGTTTTCTCGTCAACTCGCATGGCGTGCATGGTAGCAGGGATATTGACATCATCATTATACAAGGTGGGATATGTAGCGCCCTTTCCTATGGCATCCAGCGCGGAATCCATTATGTCTTCCGGAGTGTTTTTGTCGAATCGCAAAGTGAATTGAGGCTCAACATAGCGGCACTCGCTTGCAACCTTCATTGCAATGCGGGTGAATGTGTCTGCCGCATCACTGTCGCGACGACCGCGTCCGCCAACGATGATTCTTCCGTTAACGGTGGTTCTGCGGTTTTCTATCATAGTCCAGAGGGATTTAAGCAGACGGAATGCCTCCGCCTCGTCAAGACGACCCTCATCAAGATCCTTCTGCAGGAAAGGTCCAAGCACATCATCCATGCGGCCGTAATTGATTACGCCCGCCAGAAGGGCATAAAGCCAGAACAGCTGAAGCGCCTCAAAAAACGTTTCGGGGCGGTCATTCTTGATTTTTCCAAGGGCATCTATCATGCGCTGCAGATCCTTGCGTCGCTGCTCGCTCGCACCAGAAAGCAAAGCTGCGGCCTTGTCAGCCAAAGCATCAGCGCAGTCGCCGAAAAGGTCAAGGCAGCTAAGGCAGGCACGATAGAAGGGTTTATCACCCTTTTGCTCCTGCAGAGCATGAATTCTGCTGCGAATTCCGCCAATACCCAGATCCATCAGGCTGCGGTAATCCAGCATCATACCGGAAAGACGGGCAGTGGCGATAAGAGGATAGTCGCAATCAATGAACATACCCACTATGTCGTCCTTCAGCGCATCCTTGCAGTACTTGGTCTTCACATCATGGTCAAGCCAGTAGCTATAAAGAGCATCAACCCTGTAATGCTCCTGCTGGGGAATCTGCTGCTTAAATTTTGTCAGCTTGTTGAACACACAGTAATGTCCCACACCGCCCACAGATGTTACGCAGCCAAAGCCAATGGGGAGAAAATCCAAACGTCCTGCAAAGAGGTCTTCATCTTCAATGGAGCGGAAGAGCTTGGGGTAAAGCACCTGCAGGCAGACAACTTCCCTTTCCTCCTTGCTGTTTCCATTGTTTTTATGGGCTTCGGTGTAGCGTTCCATCAGGGAAAGCTGCTCCATAGGCGGCAACTCGGGAGGAATTTTAATGCTGACCTCTACGTTTTGAGCAGTTTCGGCATGGAAGGCCATAATTAGTGTGCACTCCTTTCAGCATCGCGCCAGTTGGTCTTATAGCAACCCATCAGATCGGTGAATCTCTTGGTGATGAGATGGGGACGGGTGATGGCGCTTCCCACCACGACAGAATGTGCGCCAAGATAAAGGCACTTGATCGCATCCTCGGGAGAGTAGATATGACCCTCCATAATCATATACACCTTATCGCCGAAATCGCGGCACATACGGGCGAATTCGCGCAGATTGGGTTCTTCAATATGCTTGGTCTGCTCGGTGTATCCGTAAAGAGTGGGGCCTACGATGTCGGCGCCCAGTTCAACCGCTCTTGCAGCCTCTTCATAGGTGGATACATCAGCAAAGAACATGGCATCGGGGAATTCCTTCATTGCCTGAGGCAGCAGTTCCCATGCAGGACGTCCCTCAGCGGTTATCTGATCAGTGCAGTCCAGAGCTATTATCTCTGCGCCTGCCTCATATACCTCGCGCACGGCATCCATAGTGGGAGTGATGAACACATCGGTGCCCTCTTTCCACTGTTTATAAAGACCGATAACAGGCAGATCAACAACTTTCTTAATATCACGGATCTGCTCGGGAGAATTGGCGCGAATGCCAACCGCACCGCCCCAAACAGCTGCTTCAGCCATTTTCACATGCATATCGGGGGTAGAAATGGGATCATCGTGCTGCACCTGGCAGGATACGATCAGGCCATTTTTAAAGGACTCTAATATTGCTTTTTTTCTGGGATCATTGGTTTTCATACGGGCTGACTCCTCCCTTTTTATTTATCGATTAAATTTCATACTTAACTTCATTTTTGCAAAGCTGTCCACACCCAAGTATGGACAGCTTTGATTTTTCACTTTTTCTTAGACGAACACAATATTTTCCGGAAAATCTCCTTCCGGTCTGGGACCGTTGATATACACTTTTTCAAAGAGATCAACACCTGCAAAACGGAACAGACCCACTTTACTGAGCTTACTACTGTCCGCCAAAAGATAACTGCGCTCTGCATTTTTCATAGCAACCTGTTTCAATCGCACGCACTCCATGTCCGTTGCATAAACGATATTGTTAGCAGGATTTAAGCCCATGCATCCGATGAATGCACGGTTAAAGCCGAACTGCTCCAGATTGCTCTCTGTCATGGGTCCCACAATCATCTGGTCGCGGGGCACTACGCGCCCGCCGAGAGAAAAGACCTCGGCCTTGGTATCGGGTGTTACCCTCTGAAGCACCACATTGTTGCAGGTGACAATGCGAATGGGCTTTGAAAACAAAACAGAGATCATGGGCGCAATACTTGTGCCCATATCCAGAAAAATGCATTCTCCCGGCTGAACAGCTTCCGCCGCCGCGCGGGCTACCAGCATTTTCTCATCATGGTTTATATTGTGCTTTGCACGTATGGAAAGTTCCACATCGAAGTCCGACTCGCTTCCGTCCGGGCGCATTGCTCCGCTTTGCACGCGGCGCAGCTTGCCCTGAGCTTCCAGCTTCTCAAAGTCGCGTCTCACCGTGGCTTCCGAAACCCCCAATTCAAGGGCAATACTCTTATAATCCACAACGGCCGACTCGTTGAGCCGCTTCAAAATATATAAACTTCTCGCTGAAGCGATCATTCTGCTCACCCTTTCATTGGTGCAGATTTATAAAATCGATGCCCGTCTGAGAGCGTATTTCATCCATCAAAACCAGCACCTGCTCAGTCACTTGGTTGTAGCTTTCCCATGGACGGCTCTCCTCCGCGGAAATTGCCGCAAAATCCATGAAAGCGCGTATCTCATGACTCATGTTGAAAAATTCAGGGTCGGGATCATGGTGGATAATCTTCTGAGATTTATCCCTGCCCACGAATACAATGTCCTTGGGATTTGTAATACTGTCAATAAGCAGCGTTCCCTGCTCGCCCTGAATTTCGTTGCGGCGGCGACTATCGGCAATTTTGGACCAGCTAAGTTCCGCCAGCATTTCGGGATAAACGCAGAGAACTCCGCCCTGACTATCCAAGCCGTTATCCAGCTTGTTGGCAACGGCGCTTATTTTCTCCGGCATGCCGAAAAGCGCCACGAGAGCGTGGATGCAGTAAACGCCGATATCCATCAGCGAGCCGTTGCAAAGCGCGGGATTGAAGGCATTTTCAACTACGCCCCGCTTATATGCGTCATATCTGGATGAATATTGGCAGTAAGTGAAAGAAACCCGACGAACCGCTCCCACTTCCCCAATGGCTTTTTTCAAAAGCTGAAAGCTCGGCATGAAAGCGGGGCGCATTGCCTCAAGAAGCACAAGAGCCTTTTCCTGCGCCAGAGAGCGCAGACGGGCAAAGGTCTCCTCGTCGGGGCAGGCAGGCTTTTCCAAAAGCACATGCTTTCCGGCTTTGAGCATCATCTCAGCCTGCTGAGCATGAAATGCATTTGGAGAGGAAATATAAACCGCGTCCACATTGTCCATAGCTGCAAGCTCGTTCAAATCAGTTACGCAGACAACGCCCGAACGCTCTCCTGCAAAAGCCTTTGCCCTTTCCTCCTCCCGGGAATATACAGCCGCAAGAGAGAAGCCGTCAAGGCTCTCTCCTGCGCTGAGAAATTCACGGGCAATAAAGTTTGTTCCTATAGTTCCAAAACGCATGGCATTACATTCTGTCAAGATATGCAGCGCCAATGGTGCCGGCCGCATTGCCCAAAGTTGCCTTTACAACGGGAGGCGCACCGATAATATCATAGGCGAAGACATACTTCTTAACCTTTTCACGGATGGGGTCAAGGAGATAGTCGCCCTGAGCGGACAAGCCGCCGCCAATCAGGAAAATTTCGGGGCGGAAAATATTGATAAGTCCGCCGATACCGTTTGCCAGATATTCCTCATACTGATCAACAACCGCAAGAGCTGCGCTATCATTCTCATGGGCGCAGTCAAAAATGATGCGTCCGTTGAGCTTTCCGCCGTTTTCCGCTGCGCGGGCATGGAGCAGAGAATCGGGATAAGCCTTCATGGCCTCTTCCGCCTGCTGAATCAATGCGGTTACGGAAGCATATGCCTCCAGGCAGCCGGGAATGCCGCAGGTGCACATATTGCCCTTATGCATTACGGGAGCATGACCCAGCTCAGCGCCCATGCCATCTCCGCCTACAAACAGCTTTCCGCCAAGAATAACGCCGCCGCCAACACCGGTGCCAAGAGTCAGCATAATAACGCTCTGGCAGCCCTTGGCTGCGCCAGCAACCGCTTCGCCGATAATGGCGCAGTTTGCATCGTTGCCGATATAAACAGGTACGGGCAGATGCTTTTCCAGTTCCTCACGCAGAGGCATATCTCTCCAGTTGGTATTGTTGGAGAAAACAAGGCGTCCTGTGTTGGGGTTTATGCAGCTGGGGGTACCTACGCCCACGCAGGGGAAGTCGGAAACCTTGAGTCCCGCCATGGCGGCGACTGTTTCCGCAGCCTTGGCCATATCCGCAACAACCTGTTCAAAGCCTTCTCCGGTGGGCTGAGAATGGCTGAACACTACTTCATTATTTTCATCCACGACACCTGCCTTGATGGCGGTGCCGCCCAGATCAATTCCTATACGGTATTGCATAGTTTTTTCCTCCGTTTTTTTGCCAAAAAAGCTTATACGCCAACGCGCTTAAGCACGCTGTCAGTGAAGCGCTTTGCGCGCTCAATATCACCCTCATCCAGATGCTCAATAATCAGGGGGATGTTGGGATGCTCTTCAGCCAGACGCTTGACATAGAGCTCATAGTTCAGAATGCCAAGACCGGCTGCAGGCAGCTCAACACCGCCGGAACCGCGGAAGGAGTGGGAAGCATCGGCGTCGATGTCAGCATGCTTTTCGCCGGTATCGGTTGCCAGCTTGATGTCCTTTGCGTGAGCTATCTTCATATAGGGGCTGAGGCGGTCAAATATCTTGTTGATAGTACCGTCAACATCCTTGATGGTGTTCTCATCAAAATAGTTGGTGGGGTCGCAGATAAGACCCAGATGCTTGCTGTTTACATCCTTAAACATACGCTCAACCTGTTCAACAGAGCCGATAACGTTGTTTACATAGTTTTCAACCACGAAAGTGGAGCCCCACTGACCTGCAAATTCAGCCAGATCGCGGATGATTTCAATGGTCTCGTCATAAACCTTGGGACTTGCGTTCATATCATGCCAAACCCAGTCGCTTTCAAGGTTATAAGTGCCGGTTTCACTGCCTACATAGGGGCAGCCCAGATCGCGGGCATAACGGAGCATCATCTTGAGATAGTTGATGTTGCGCTTGCGGATGTCGGGATCGGGATGGATGAAGTTGGTGTAGCCGGAAACAGCGATTACGGGAAGATTTGCATCGCGGAATGCATCGCGTATCTCATGTGCCTTCTTCTCAGTAAGAGGCTCATAGGCAGCGTCAAAATCCTTGAAGGATACGTCCAGCTGAACGCAGCCGAAGTCGGTGGCCTTGATGCGGCGAATGACCTCGTCCATTTTATAGGGATAATAACCGGTGAAAATACCAACGTTTATCATTATTGAATCCTCCTAAAATATCAATCGGTGGGAAGCAGCAGCTCGCTGAGAGCAACCGTACGCTTTTCGGCAATGGACTTATAGCAAGCTTCCACGCAGGCAATGGTGTGGACATTATCGCGTGCGGAAATTTCAGGTTCTGCGCCCTGCTCAACAGCACGCAGCAGCTGAGCCATAGTGCCTTCAAAAGCATCGGGGAACCATACGGTATCCCACTGAGGCTCTATCCACTGATGGGGATAACGCTTGGAAGTGAAGCGCAGAGTGGAGGGGCAATGCTCGGGATACTTGGGCCAACCGATGGTGCCCTGAGCCATACCTTCGGTGCCTTCCACGCGCCACTTGATGTAAATATCCTTCTCGCAGGGTTCTTCGGGCCATGCCCAAACATCGTCCAGAGAAGTGGCCATTATGCCGTTATCATACTTATAGGTGAACTGCACGATACCGTCCACATGCTCAAACTTGGTGCGGGGATCGGTGCGGCAAACAGCGGTGATTTCAGCAGGATCGCCGAACATGAAGCGGAAAATATCAACATGGTGAATGCCCATTCCGAATATCTCCAGCTTGTCATATTCCTGCAGGAAGGTCTGCCAGTGGGGAATTGCGCGCATTTCGATGGTGGCCAGAACGGGTTCGCCCAGTTCGCCTGTATCCAGCAGATACTTCAGCGCACGCATGGACTGGTCGCAGCGCATGTTGGAGTTTACTGCGATAGCCTTTCCGTTTTCCTCGCCCAGACGGACTATCTCACGGGCATTTTCTATGGACATTTCAATGGGTTTCTGGCAGAGAATGCCCTTCAGGTTGGGGCACTTTACCGCCTCACGAACGATTTCAAGCTGCTGATCGGGGGGATATGCAATATCAAGAATTTCGATGGAGTCATCCTTCAACATTTCCTGCCAGGTATCGTATACCTTGGGGATATTATGGCGCTCAGCCACAGCCTTGGCATTGGCGGGAGTGCGGGAGGCAATGGCAACAGGATTGAATCCTGCATTGCGGTAAGACAACAGATGGCAGTCGGCCATAATAAAACCTGAGCCGATGCAGCCGATACGCCAATCCTTACGTACGGGCGACTCATATTTTGTCGCGGCAATCAGTTTTTCCTTTATGCTTTCCATGCGCTCATTCTCCTCGTTTTTTTAATTTATTTACCCTCGCGTGCTGCCAGAACAGCAGGAAATTCCATATCGTCGGTAACTTCGGGCAGGACGAGGGTGCCGGCGGCTTCACGCTCGCGGGCATCAGCCATCATGGTCTCGGTACGGGTGCAGCCAAAACGGGTGCCGCCAACAGCCTTAACCATCAGAGCGTCATCCAGCTTGCGAACGCCACCTGCTGCCTTAACCTGCATGTTGGGAGCGGTGTTGGCACGCATCAGCTTCAGGTCATGAATAGTTGCGCCGGAGGGAGCATAGCCGGTGGAAGTCTTGGTGAAGTCAGCGCCAACACGGGTGCAGATTTCGCATGCCTTCAGTTTCTGCTCATCGGTCAGATAGGCGTTTTCAAAGATAACCTTGACAATAACATTCTTCTCGTGAGCTGCGTCAACAACAGCCTTCAGATCTTTTTCAACATAATCATAGTCGCCGGAAAGGAGACGGCCGATATTAAGAACAACGTCAACCTCAACGCAGCCCTGCTCAATGGCCATCTTGGTTTCATAAACCTTAACCTCGGTCAGGTTGGAGCCATGGGGGAAGCCGATAACGGTGGTGATAAGAACATCGCTGCCCTTCAGAATCTCGGAAGCGAATTCAACATCACTGGGACGCAGACATACGGAAATGCATTTATACTCCTTTGCGATTTCGCAGCCTCTTCTGATTTCATCCATGGTAAAAGTGGGGTTGAGCAGAGAGTGGTCGATCATATCGGCGATATCCTGAGCTTTGATTTTGTTCATAATAATCATTTCCTTTCAAAATTATAATTTTCGTTTTTTTACCCCTCACCATATCCCTTCAGGGCATGGCAAGGCCTTATATTTGCTACGGAGATATTGTAACACCCTTTTCATTTATTTTCAATACTTTTCAATTCTTTTCATCATTTGCAAATCCCCTTGGTTTCTCTTGCATTTGCTTGCAATATAGGCTATACTGATTACATCTGAAAATTTGCAAAAATTTTCGCGATAAACGATAAAAATTAAAAAACAATAAATTTTAAGGGGGATCTTTTTGTGAAACGATTCAAGGCTTGCGTAATAGGCGTCGGATTTATCGGTGCCGCCCATATTGAGGCTCTCCGCCGTCTTGGCAATGTTGACGTTGTCGCCGTTGCCGATTTTCCCAGCGGAGCTGCTAAGGCTGAAGCTCACTGCGTACCCAGAGGATACAATGACTACAAGGAAATGCTGGATACCGAAAAGCCCGACGTAGTCCATATCTGCACTCCCAACGCCTCCCACTATGAAATGGCAATGTATGCCATGGAACGCGGCATCGCCGTTGTATGCGAGAAACCTCTTACCACCACTGTTGAACAGGCAAGAGAACTGGTTGCCTGCGCCAAGAAGTATAACATTGTCAACGCCGTTAACTTCAACTGCCGCTGGTATCCCCAGGTTATGCAGACCCGCTCCATGATAGAGCGCGGCGAGGTTGGAAAGATTTACAGCGTTCACGGCAGCTATCTTCAGGACTGGCTCTTCCTCGATACCGACTACAGCTGGCGTCTTGAGCCCGAAGTAAGCGGCGAATCCCGCGCCTTCGGCGACATCGGCTCTCATTGGATCGACATGGTTGAAAGCGCCGCCGGCCTCCGCGCCACCGAAGTATTTGCAGACTTTGCAACCTTCCATAAGACTCGCAAAAAGCCCCTGAAGCCCGTTGACACCTATTCCGGCATGGCTCTGCGCCCCGAGGACTACGCAGAAGTTCCCATCGACACCGAGGACTATTGCGCAGTTTTGTTCCACTTTGATAACGGCGCTATCGGCTCCTGCGTCATCAACCAGGTATTCGCAGGCCGCAAGAACCAGATCACCTATAACATCAGCGGCAGCAACTGCTCTCTGCGCTGGGACAGCGAAGACAGCAACGACCTTTGGGTAGGCCGCCGCGACGGTTACAACCAGAAGATCCCCAAGGATCCCTCCCTCCTCGATCCTCTTGCCTCCTCTGTCAACGGCTATCCCGGCGGACATGTTGAAGGCTTCCCCGATACCTTCAAGCAGAACTTCAAGGCCATTTATGCCGCCATTGAAAAGGGCGACACCAGCCGCGGTCTTTTCGCAACCTTCGAAGATGGTCTGCGCGAGATGACTCTGTGCGACGCCATCATTCGTTCTTCCAAAGAAGGCCGCTGGGTCAAGGTTGAGGAGTAAAGCCTATGTTTAAGATTGCCACCCTTGCCGATTGGTTCGGCGTAGGTCTTATCGAAGGCATCCGCACCTCTCAGCGCTGTGGCGCCGAGGGCGTTCAGGTTTATGCGGCGGACGAATTCGATCCCCGCACCGTTTCCAAAGATATGATCGCAACTGTGCGCGATACCGCCCGCAGCTGCGGCCAGACTGTCACCGCCCTTTGCGGCGAGCTTGGCGGCTTCGGCTTCGAAAAGGCCGAGGATAATCCCGACAAGCTGAGCTATCTCAAAAAGGTTATCGACCTTGCCGACATGGTTGATTGCCGCATAGTCACCACCCATATCGGCGTTGTCCCCGGTGATAAATCCGACCCCCGTTACCAGATCATGCTGGATGCTATGGGTGAAGCCGGCGAATATGCCCGCAAGATGGGCTCCTATGTGGCCGTTGAAACCGGTCCCGAGGCCATTGCCACTCTCCGCGGCTTCCTTGAGAAGTGCGGCGGCGGTGTTGGAATCAACTATGACCCCGCCAACCTTGTAATGGTAGGCGCCGACGACGAAGTAAGCGCCGTTAAAACCGCCGGAAACTTCATCGTTCACACCCATGCAAAGGACGGTCACTCTCTCAAGAAAATCGCCCCCGCCGATTTCTACCACAACTTTGCAGAAGGTGGCCTTGAATGGGCAGCCACCTGCGGAGTTTGCGTTGAAACTCCCCTGGGCGAAGGCTCTGTACGCTGGATCCCCTATCTGAACGCACTGAAGGAAATCGGCTATGACGGCTATCTGACCATTGAGCGCGAAGTTAAAAACGGCGCTGATGACATTCGCATGGCTGTGCGCTTCCTGCAGGATACACTTAAAACTTTATAATTTATTTTAGGAGGAACCTTATTATGATGAAGCTTGGTCTCCATTCCGCTATTCTCCCCGACGAGAGTTTTGAGCAGGTTATCGACTACTGCGCCAAGGTTGGCTTTGAATGCGTTGAAGTTTGCTGCTGGCCCAAGGGCAAGGCTGTCCGCCGCTATGCAGGCATCACCCACATCGACCTCAACGAGTGCGACAACGAAAAGCTGCTTTACTATAAAAAGTATGCTGAGGACAGAGGCGTAGCCATCGCTTCTCTCGGTTATTACCCCAACGCAATGGACGCTGATCAGGAAGCCGCCGATGTTGCCATCAAGCACATCTACCGCCTTATCGAAGCCGCTGCATTTATGGGCGTTAAAACCGTAACCACCTTCATCGGCAAGGACAAGAACAAGACCGTTGAGGAAAACCTGGATAAGTTCGAGGTCGTTTGGGCTCCCATCGTGGCTTACGCCGAGGAAAAGGGCGTTCGCATCGGTATTGAAAACTGCCCCATGCTCTACACCGTTAACGAGTGGCCCGGTGGCAACAACCTTGCTTGCTCTCCCGCCATCTGGCGCGAGATGTTCCGCCGCATCCCCTCCCCCGCTCTCGGTCTTGCCCTCGACCCCTCTCATCCCTACCTGACCGGCGCAAGCTACACCAAGCCCGTTTATGAGTTCAAAGACCGCATTTATCACATCCACTTCAAGGATATCAAGATCTATCAGGACAAGCTGGATGATTACGGCTGCTTCTCCTATCCCACCCTTTGGCACTCTCCCAAGCTTCCCGGCATGGGCGGCGTAGACTTCGGCGCATTTGTTTCCGCCCTCAACGACATCCGCTACACCGGATATGCCGTTATCGAGGTTGAGGACAAGGCCTTTGAAAGCTGCATCGAAGATGTCCGCTCCGGCATTGAGCAGAGCTATCGCTTCATGCGCCAGTACATATAAGACATAAATAAAAATTCAGGAGGATTTTCCATGAGTAAGACTAAAGTTGCCGTTCTTGGCTGCGGCTTTATCTCTGAGATCCATGTTACCTCTTATAAGCGTTTCGTTCATGATGCCGAAGTTGTTTCCGTTTATTCCCACAATCTGGACAAGGCTCAGGCCTTTGCCGAGAAAATGGGAGTTCCCGCCGCTTATGACGATGTCGATAAGCTTCTTGCAGAATGCGAATGCGACATCGTGGATATTTGCCTGCCCAACTTCCTGCACCACGGCGTTTGCCTCAAGGCTGCCAAGGCCGGCAAGCACATAATCGTGGAAAAGCCCCTTTGCCTTTCCATTCAGGAGGCCGATGAGATGATCGCCGCCTGCGAAGAAAACGGAAAGCTGCTCATGTACGCCGAAGAACTTTGCTTTGCACCCAAGTATGAGCGCGTTCGCGCCATCGTGGAAAGCGGCGCTGTTGGCGACCTTTATATGCTCAAGCAGGCCGAAAAGCACTCCGGTCCTCACAGCCGTTGGTTCTATGAATCCGATAAATCCGGCGGCGGCGTTATGATGGACATGGGCTGCCACGCCATAGCATGGTTCATGTGGATGCTCAAGGGCGCCACTCCCAAGTCTGTATACGGCAATTTTATGCGCGTATACCACGACACCGACGGCGAAGACCATTCCGTAACTCAGCTTGAATTCGATCTCAATGGAAAGACCGTTCTTTGCATAGGCGAAGATAGCTGGGTCAAGCAGGGCGGCATGCAGGACTGCATCGAAGTTTACGGCGAGAAAGGCGTTTGCTACTCCGACCTGTTCCAGGGCAACTCCTCCCAGATGTACAGCCTTGAGGGTTATGACTACGCCAGCGAAAAGGCCGGCGCCACCAACGGCTGGACCTTCCCCATTTTTGAGGAGGCATTCAATCAGGGCTATCCTCAGGAGCTGACCCATTTTGTGGACTGCGTACGCAACGGCAAAAAGCCCGTCTCCGACGGCAAGCTGGGCAAGGCTGTTCTGGAAGTTATCCACGCAGCTTATGTTTCCGCCAAGGAAGGCCGCAAGGTCGCTCTTCCCTATAAGTCCGATGCTGCAAAGCCTGTGGATAACTGGAGATAAGAGATATGCTCCGTTTTCCTAATGACAGGGAGCTGGGCAACTATGTTGCTGACCGTCTGGCAGAAATTCTGGCCGAGAAACCCGATGCAACATTTTGCATTGCAGCCGGCACATCTTCCTTCCCTGTTTTTGATGCATTGAAATCCCGGGTGAAATCCGGCGAACTGAGCTTTGCCAAGGCAAACTTCTTTGCAATGGACGAATGGTGTGGTCTGCCTCAGGACGCAGACGGCGCTATGGCAGATTTCCTTCGCCGCCATTTCCTCAACGAAATGGATTTCGCTGATATCTTCCTTTTTGACGGCATGGCAGACCCCCAGAGCGAATGTGGGCGCGCAGAGCAGTTTCTCGCCGCTTGCGGCGGTCTTGATGCGGTTGTTTTCGGCATAGGCGTCAACGGACATGTGGCTCTCAACGAGCCGGGAGTTGACCCCAATCTGCGCACCCATGTGGCGCAGGTTGCACCCGTAACCGCAACGGTTGCCCAAAAATATTTCCGTCAGGAGGCGCCTCCCCTCACTCAGGGTGTTTCCATGGGAATCGGAAATGCATCCGAAGCAAAAGCGCTGTTTCTTGTTGCAAACACTGCGGCAAAGAGGCCTGCCGTGGAAGCCATTGAAGCTCTCGCCGGCGAGGGAAAAGCCAGCCGCGATGTGCCCGCTTCATTTATCGCAGCCATGCCCCAGGCGCAGTTTTTGGTCACAGAAGCTGTATTTGCCTGATAAAAATCAAAATAAAAAGCTGACTGATTTTCTCAGTCAGCTTTTTTATTTTATTTATCGAAATCAGAAGGTCAGAGTGTCAACTTTCTCCAGGAGCCGGGCAAGCACTTCCTTGCATCTTGCAATCTTTGCGGGGCTTTCTGCTTCCTCGGGACGGCGGATTGCGCGGCGCAGCATGCGGGTATAGCCCACAACCATTGCCTTTTCCGCAACGGCCTTGCATACGGTCTCGTCCTCAGTGCCCAGATACATTTTAAGGGTCATATCCCAGAACTTTCCCGCGGTTTCAAAGCTATAACCGAAGAAATCCATCATGTTCTGGTGGTCAAGTTCGGAATAACCCACAAATGCATTGAACATAGAGCCAAGTTCGAACACAGGATGGCCCATGCATAGGGTGTCCATATCAATGAGCAGAGGCTCGCCGTTCTGCACCATGATGTTATTGGTGTGGTAATCGCCGTGGAGGAGGTTATTAGTCTTGGGAACGGCCTCAATCAGTGCGCGGAGCTTCTTGCCCTGAGATGCGGGAATATGGGCGGAAACGAAGTCGGCCCAGTCAAGGGCGGTTTCCTTCATATCGGGAACCAGACCATCTTCAACCTCGGTGGCATGGATGCTCTTGAGCATATCGATATAATACTTTGCGGCGAGGGACATATCCTCGGGATCCTTGCGGATAAGCTTGGTAACGCTGGTGGCGTTAAGCAGTTCGGTAACGGTGCCGTATCCATCGCCTACGCGAACTATACCATAAGGAATGGCGGTATTGATGCCAAGCACAAATGCTCGTCTTGCGTTTTCGCGCTCCTGCTTGATTTCGGGAAGCGCATCCTTGGCGAAATAGGTTTTCAGAATTGTCTCATCGTCATAGCGATAAACAGCGCCGTTTGCGCCCTTAGCGATGAACTCGCAGCCCTCAACGCTCATTCTCTGATATGCTTTCTCAACGGTGACCATATCGGTGAAGCCGGTCATATCGAAAACCTCGTAAACATCGGCGGCAACATTGATTATTGCAAGCTTGGGCTCTTCCTTTCTCAGGCGCAGGATGACGCGAAGACCTGCGGAGGAAATATACTCCAGCTTATCGGCATCGATGACTATGTGCTTTCCGCCGTTTTCATTTTTAACAGCGAATATTTTTTCTTCTGCCTCGGCAGCATTGGAAGCATCAATTCTTCCCTCAACGGCAATATAAAGAATATCTTTGTCTATGCGATATGTAACATTCATTTTTCATTCTCCTTTTCCAAATACAAGTTCGGTAAGTGTTTTGTATTCAATCCACGCCGAGGTGTGCTCGATGGGTCGGGTTAATTCGGCAATTGAGCCATAGTACCAGGCCTGCTCTCTCGGGTCCTTTTGGTTGAAGTTTTGCCACATGGCCTCCCCTTCTGCCTTGAACTCGCGGTAGATGGCGCGCATATTGGCAAGCTTATCGCCGATCCACACCATAAGAACTCCCATGTCCTCAGTGTTTTTCAGCACTTCCAGCGATTCCTCCTTGCGTATTCGCCATGTTTCCGCAGCGGGAAGCTCTGCGCGCTTATCCTCCGTTTCGGAGGCAACCAGCTCACGAACGCGCTTGCCGAATTTTTCCTCAATTTCCTCAAGGCTGATATCGGCATCTTCACATACATCGTGCAGCGCAGCCGCGGCAATCAGATTCTGGTCATTTGTCATAGTGCCCACAATGACCGCCGCTTCCATGGGATGCAGGATGTAGGGGCTGTCACTTTTCTTGCGCCGCATTCCGTCGTGAGCCTTCACCGCAAATGCGACTGCTTCGCTTACAAGTTCCATTATTCAATTACCAGAATGTCTGCAAAGCCGGTCATTTCGAAAACTTCCATAACCTCTTCGCAAACGTTTATTACCTTCATAGAGCCAATCTTCTGCATTTTCTTCTGTGCGCCCAGAAGCACGCGAAGGCCTGCGCTGGAGATATACTCCATTCCCTTCACATCCAGAACGAGATTTTTGACATCTCCCATATCCTCATTGATGGCTTTATCAAGAGCAGGAGCGGTAGTGGTATCGAGTCTGCCCACAATTTCAATTACAGTGTTATCAGCATTTTTCTTGATTTCGATAGTCATATCCGTCAGTCTCCTTTATATGTTTTTAATCATAGTCAAAATGTTTTCGCCGTTTTCGTAAGCGTATGTCACGGAGTTCATTGTCTTTTTGGTGATGAAAATACCAAGACCGCCTATTTCCCGTTCTTCAGCGGAAAGGGTGATGTCTGGGTCTGGCTTTTGCAGGGGGTCAAAGGGAACGCCTTTATCACTCATACGGAAGGTGATGGCCCGGCTTTCCTCATCGAAGCCAATTCCGAGATACATATCGCCCTCTCCATCTCCGTATGCATAGTGGGCAACATTGACGAAAACTTCTTCAATTGCAACGCAAACCGCAGTTTGAATTTTCATGGGGCAAGCGAAACTATCCAGCATCTGATCCACAAAGCCAAGGACGTCGGACAAGGCCTCCGTCTTTGCAGGGAAGGTTTTGTATGTCATCCGCTCGCCTCCTTCTTCTCTCTTAAAATCAAACATCAGCATGGTTATATCATCGAACTGAGGAGCTTCGCCCACGAATCCATCGATATTGGCCTTCAGCTCGGGCAAAATCTCAGTTGCGATCATATTGGAATTTTTGTTCATAAACTCCAGAAGTCTTCCCTCGCCATAAAGCTTGTTTTCAGCATTTGTGGCTTCGGGCACGCCATCGGTATAAAGGAACAGCCTGTCTCCGGGATACAATGTCAGCTCGCCTGCGCGGTAACGAACGCCTTCCATGCCTGCAAGGACAAAGCCCGCACGGGTTTTAAGGTATTCAAAGGCGCCGTTTGCCCGTTTGAGCAGCGGAGGATTATGGCCGGCATTGGCAAACTGCATTTTTCCGCTTTCAAGATCCAGAATGCCCATCCACACGGTGACGAACATGCCGGATTCATTATTTTCGCAAAGCTTTTCATTTGCCCTTGTGAAAATTTCGTTCACCGGAAGGCCGCTTTCCGCAAGATCCTTGATAATTGTCTTGGCGGTCATCATAAACATTGCCGCGGGAATTCCCTTTCCGGAAACATCGGCTGCCAAAAACGCCACCGTTTTATCATTCAGCTTGTAGAAATCATAGAAATCTCCGCCCACTTCTTTTGCGGCTATCATCTGGGCATAAATGCCGTAATCCTCTCCATCGGGGAAATTGGTGGGAAGAGCGGAAAGCTGGATCTGCTTTGCATACTCCAGTTCTTTATCTATGCGTGCCGCGGCTTCCGCAATATAACGCTTCAGAGTGGACACTGTGGAGTTTATATCGTCGGAAAGAGAAGCGAACTCCTCGTTCGAGCGCACATCGACGGTGACATTCAGGTCGCCCTCCGTGATTCGGCCGAGGGTATCATTTATCTTTTTCAGATTGTTGATGATTACTCGTTTAATGAGTATGTAGATAAATACAAAAAGTGCCGCGAAAATAAGCACCTGCATGAAAATGCTTGTATAAATGGAGGCATCCCGCATAAACATTGCCTCCGCCTGAGGCATGGCCGCGATAATGCAGTAGCCTTCAACGAACTTGAATACATACATGTATTTTTCGCTGGCAGCGGTTTTTCCGTCCACAATATCGGCATAATAGAGGGCGGTGGCGGTGGCTCCGTTTATCATTTCATCGGGAGGCACAATGCCAATGGATGAGATATGCTTTCCCGAATATTCGTTATCAATAACCATGCACAGCTTGTCATCGCAAACTGCCACGAAACCACCTGTGCCAACATGACGGTTTTTGGTTATGTCAACCACGAAGCCGTTGAGCATCTTGTGGAACTGCTGGGCATCATAGCCCACCTGAATAAAGCCGCCGTCATCAAGATTCACTGCCGCATATTTTCTCCAGACATTGGCATCCTTGCCTCTGGGTGAATATTTCTGAACGAAAGAAGGCTGCTCTTTAAGCTTTTCCACAAACTCTCTGGACTGAGCCTTGCTGTTCATATCGTAGCTATTGACAACATCCGCCTCGGTGGAATTTATGATAAGGCCCTCGGTGTTGACAATATTGATTTCCTTTATTCCGTGCTTTCCGGCAAGGGCATGGAGGGAAACGGCGGGATTTGCTTCATATTCCCGCTTCACATCTTCCGCTATACCAAGAAGCTGAACATCGGATTTGCCTTTAATATCCGCCTCAACATCGTTGATGGCGGCGGTGAACACTTCCTGAGTTTCAATCTTCACCATTCCGTTTTGCAGGATGAAGGTGAATGTGCTTGTGACCAGATAGGCAATAACAATGCATGCCAAAAGCCAGCGCTGGAAAGTGTTTGCTATGCGCTCGCTGCCCTTTTTGCGTGTGAAGCGTTCGTGGCTCGAAAGAGACACGATAATAATGGCGAGGCCCACAGCCGCAGCGTTGCCCACGATCATGGGGAATGTTGCGCCCTTTACGAATTCGAAGGCATTGGAGGAGTTATCCATATTGGTGAGGAAAATCAATATCATATGGATAACTTCGCAAACAACGGCGATGCATATTCCGTAACCCCAGGTGGGCTTTTTGTTATCGAACATCAGTTTGCGAAGTCCCGCTGCCATGAAGCCTGCAAGAATTGTGGCAATGCTGCAGGCGAGGCGGGTATACATACCTCCGCCCCAATAAACGGAAAACCAACGATAAATGCCGCCTATAAGGCCGGATATAATGCCGGCGGGGCCGCCGAATATCAGACCCGCAGACAAGGGCGCGGCATCGCGCACATTGACAACCGCTCCCAGCCAGCTGACGCCATAGCTTGAAGCGAATGCAGAAACGCATCCGAAAAGCACGCCGATAATAAGCTGCTTCGCCATATGCGGCAGCTTCTTTGCCTGAGTGTATTTATCAGCAAGATAAACGCACAGCACAAGAGCGCAGTTAAGCAATATGGGAACTATTAGTCTCATTCAAACACCTCTTAAAACAAACCGATAAGCACTTCAACCAAGCTGGCAAGAAGGTTGCCGATTATTCCTACAACTGTGAGCAGTACCATATAAAGGAACATACTGCCGCTGCTTACCGAATTTTTTGCAATGCTAAAATAGAAATTGAACTGTCCCTTCAGGTTATCGGTGCGGTTTTGATGCCACTGATAACTGATAACATCCTCACGCTGATAATCGGAGGGGAGATATTCCTGATAAAGTCTTTCTTCCAGACGGCGAATGCGGTAGCAGCCCGCATCATTGAGCTCATAGCTCTCATCAACGGAAATTGAAATAACCGCCTTCTTCAGTTTCTGACGGTGAAATGCGCCGATTCGTGTTATTTTTTCCGGCAAAAGTCTGGACTCGTTTATACGGATGGAATAGCCGTATTTTTCAGATACAACCGGCGTTGTAAGCAAATCGCGGAATCTATCCATGGCGTTGCCCACATCCACGCGGGTCTTAAAAATTTCATCAAGACTTTTATGGGGCATGCGCCAGATAATATAGGCTTCATCATTATCAAGGAAGGGATTAAGTGCCTCCAGATCAACGTTTATCAGGCTGCCCTCTGCCAGCTCCAGAACTTTGAAATCCGTGGTGCTTATATGCACAACATCCACAGTTTTGCCGTTATAGGCAATTTCCGAGGTATGGGCATTCTTTTTATAGTCCACGATGCAGGCGGCGCTGAAAGTTGCCTGCAAAATTTTTGTATCCTTGAACTTCAGAGATATGTCATCAATCTCGCCCACCGAAACAGCAAAAGGCACATAAACATGCAGGGACTTGCTGATTTTCACACCGCGAATGCGAATTGCAATATCAACATAGCTTTTGCCCTTGGGGTTGAGCCAGTCGCTTATATAAACTGTGCTGGTATCGTCACCATCCACCCAAACGGCCCAGCCATCATCAGCAAATTTTCTTCTCTTTTTTGCCATTTTTTTGCTCCTTTAAAGAATCTTACTGCCAGCCACGAACTTTGCGCTGATTTTCTTTTCGTCCAGACCGAGATAAACTGCCCGTTCCATTCTTTCCGCAAGGTTCAGTTCCTGAGGATGGGGCAAAACGCTGTCATCGAGCACAACAGCATCAAACTCATAACCTTCTTCAAAGCTGCCCACTTTTCCGAAAAATTCGCCTCCGCCCTTTGTTGCCAGATAAAAGGCCTCGGAGAACACAAGGGGCTTTGTCCCTTCATCCACCATGCGAAAATACATTTTGGAAACCTGAATTGCATCGGTAACAGCTCTGAAAATCGAGTCACTGTGGCCACCTGCGACATCGCTGCCGAGGCCGACGCGCAAGCCCTTGTCCAGATACTTGCGGATGGGAGCAATGCCGGATGTGAGGTTCATGTTGGAGGCCGGACAATGAGCAACAAAAACTCCGTTTTTGCGCATCAACTCAACTTCTTCCTCCGTTGACCAAACGCAGTGGGCCATAACGGTCTTTACATCGGTATCTATATCGTCATTTTTGCCGAACAGATCATATTCGTTATAGGAATCCCCGTAAAAGGGATTTTCGGGTCGCAGGAATTTCACAAAATCAATCTCGCCCTTGCTCTCCGACAGGTGGGACTGGACGGGAATGCCGTAAGCCATCTGTATTTCCCGCAGTTCTTCCATCAGCTTATCGGTGCAGCAGGGAATAAATCTTGGAGTGAGGATTGGCAGAGTGTTGCGGAATTTATCCTTCACCGCGTTGATCCAGCCAAAGGTGGTATAAGCGGAAAGCTCCGCGCTATCCTCGGTGAGGGACTCGCTGGCTTCTCTGTCCATATTCACCTTGCCAACAAAGCTTATAAGCCCGCTCTCTTCCATCTTTTTCATAAGGATCTCAGTGGCGGGACGATGCCTTGTTGCAAAAATGCACGCCCTTGTGGTAGCACCTTTTTTCAGAGCCTCAACAAACATGCCATATGCCTTTTCGGCATATTCAAGATTTTCATATTTTTCTTCCTCGGGGAAGGTATAGCGATTGAGCCAATCCATCAGCTCCAGATCCATACACATTCCGCGGAAAGCATACTGAGGGGCATGGACATGAAGATCCACCATACCGGGGAAAACAAGGGCGTCGCCATAATCATACAAAGGAAAATCTCTGTATTCCTCGGGCAAAACATCAAACACACCCTTCGAAACGCCGCCTGCGCAAACCGCAAAGGCCTGCTCATGCAGATCCAGTTCTCCCGGAAGCTTTGTCTGGCATATATTGCCTTTTATAACAAAATTCATGTTCATACTCCCTTTTATAATCAGTCCTTGGGCTGTCTCACCATTGCATAATGGGTGACAGGCGTTTTGGGAATAAGTTCTTCCTTCATAAGCTCAAAACCATATTAAAAACTTCACCGCGGCAGATATCACTGCAGAAAATTCAGTCCCGGACGGCTGTCCATATGCAATTTATATTGCCGTTTAACGATTCTGGAATCGGATTGATAAAAAGGCGCGGGGCCTTCAAACTCCGTATCATCTATGGTCATATCCGCGCGAATTGCAGAATCATATATGCTCCTTCCGAAAAAGGGAATCCTGATTTTCGCAAAGCAAGTGAGAAATCTCGCATGATATTCCACCTCTGCGGCAAAGGAATGAACGGAGGTGTTGCCTGTATGGGTGGCCAGAATTGCGGCCGCCTCATATTCATCGGGTCTTTGGGGATTTTTTATATATATTTTCTCATTATCGCAGACAGTGCGTCCGGCCTGACGATTCAATTTTTCTATAAAACGAGGCAATCTCGTGTTTTTGGAAGAGCTTTTATAAGAGATGCTCTGCTGAACAATTTCTCTATAATGCTCGGGAACATCAATGCTTCCTTTTTCCGCCATAGACGCAATGCGTGCTACATAGGCACTCGCGGCGAGATATGCCCCTTTGGACTCCGGAGCAATAAAATACATTTTCAAAGCCTTGTGATGGCTCTGTCCCCTGCGGCAAACCACGCGGTTTATTTCGCCGTCGAGGCGCATTCTGTTCTCATCCGAAGAGTTTTCAAGGCAGGCAAGGAGGATTTCACAGTCAAAGGAGATAAAGGAAATCGTTACACCCGGGGTATCCCCGTCGGCAGGCGAGCCGTCTTCCGCATCATGCTCCTGTTCCCTGAGCTTCAGAAGGCCGTATGTAAAGCCATGCTCATCAGCCACAGCATACAAAAACCAATCATCGTAGAACTTGCTGCATTCCAGCCTCATACCCTCAGAATCGGGAAAATCCGTTATGCCTCTTTCGGTCAGAATGTCGGCAACAGACTTGAATATAAAACTGAAACCATCCCCGCTTTGCAAAATATCCGCCTGATTTATCAGTTTCTCAGAAAGCAGCTTCCCGAAAATTTGGGGTGTGTATTCCATGTAATTTCACTTCTTTACTTATCGGAAATCGAATTGCAGCGCACCGTGACGCGGCTTCTGCCGCCGGTGGTGCAGGTATAAAGGGAAAGGTCAAAACCGCTCGTAATCATTTCTTCCGTGGCATCGCCGGGAAGCGTTTCCAAAAGAACAACCTCATAGCAATGGAGCTCACCCGTGACATCCGTGAATAAAACCAGATCTCCGCTTTGCAGTTGGGAAAGCTTTCCGAAATGAGAGCGATAATTATGGGCGGCAATAACAAAATCCGCTTCGTAATATGATCCAAAATACTTGCAGGGAGCAACTTTGAGCTTCTCATTGTCCCAATCCGACAAAACGGGCAGTTCTATATCCAGAACCGGAATGGAAAGCACGCCTATGCAGTCATATCCATTCACCTTGCCGATGGGCATTTCAGGAATGGTATCCTCGGCATCGGCAGTTTCCTCAGCAGAAAAGCTTTCTTCTACAGAAAAAGCATTTATCTCTTCCTGAACATCCTGCAAAAGTTCAAGGGATGCGTTTCCCGCACTTTTTTCTTCCAGGCGATTATAGGCAATGAATGCCACGGAAGCGAGAAGGCAAGCCACTCCCAACAGGATGCACAGCGCGCCAAGACTTTTACGCATTATCATCCCTCGTTTTCCGTATGATAACCGTGCCTGCGCTTATGAGAACAAGGCCGATCATTGCCAGCACCGGGATAGGCCATACAAGCTGGCCCGTCTGCGCCAGAGAGGAGCTGTTGGTGACGGTGAATTCATAAGCATTTGCGGAATATGTTGCCTTGAATCCCTTTGGAACATTTATCTCCAGTATGCTGTATCCATCGCTTGCGGGCATATCTTCATAAGTAATCTGCCAGTCATTTTCTGAGTTAAGCAAGGCGGTTTCCAGCACAACACCGTCTTTAAGAAGCTGAACCATTACTTCATCCGAAATTTTCGAATAAGAATCCGTATTCCAAACCTTTTTTATTGTGATGTCGGTAAGACGTTCCACATCCGTTTTGGGAGAGGCATTGATGGAATAGTTATAGCCATTTTCCGTCTTTTCAGGGAGGGTTACAAGGAAGGAGGAGCAGGGCGCATAACCTTCCACTGTATTGCTCTGCTTCACGAAATATAATCCGGTGGGTAATTCGCCGTAAAAAACATTTCCCTGAGAGTCGGTGACAAGTTTTTGAGAGGGCAGCTCATTTTCTCCCACAAATTTATCAAGAGCAGATTTCAGATCTGCGTCATTGAGGTCTATGAAGCCTTTATACTCATCGTTGATCATATACGCCGGATTATAACTGTTGTTACGTCCGACTTCGGCAACATAATAGAGGGAAAGTTCGGCACCTGCTATGGGGCTCACTCCATCGGGGTCAGTCAGAGTGATGGATATGGATCCTTTTCTTCCCGCGCTGAAATCCGCCGCGAGTGCGGCAGATGGCATCATCAAAAATATCAATGCTATAAGACAAAAGGATATTATTTTACGCCGCATTATCCGAATCTCCTTCCTTTTTCTTTGGGGGCTCTCTGTATTTCACCATCAGATGAATAAGAAAAACAAGCAGCATTGGCGCCGCAACAGCGGGCGTTACAAGCAGCGGTTCTATGCGAAACGCCTCGTTGGCCACATAAATTACGGGTTTTTCCGTAATGGTTTCTATTCTTATTCCTCTGACCAAAAGTCTGTGGGTGTTTATACCGTAGGGGGTGCAGGTGAACAAAGTGCAGTAATCCTTACCTTCCACGATTTGCAGATCTTCTATTTCTCTCGGTGTAATTACCTTGACCTGATCCACCTGATATGTCAGCACGCGGTCAAGAATCGTGATTTGAAAGGTGTCTCCAACTTCCAGACGGTCAAGGTCTGTAAACAGCTTTGCGCTCGGCAAGCCTCTGTGTGCCGATATGGCACTATGGGTGCTTTCGCCGCCCACCGGAAGACTTGTTCCCTCCAGATGTCCGACGCCTCGGTTGAGCACCGCATCGGAAGTGCCGTGGTATATGGGCAGCTCCACGCCAATTTTATCGATTTTTACATAACCGATAATGCTGGTGCCTTCAATTTTCAAAGTATCATAATAGCCCGGCACCTGTTCATAATTCATCAGGGGAAACTCAATCAAACGCAATGCCTCGTTATAGTCATCGGCGGCCTGAAATATGGCGGAATAATCCTCCGGTTCCAAATGCTCCAGAACCGATTCATAGTCCACAATGACGCGGGATTGGGTCTTTGAGTTCCAATAGTTACTGAACGCCGGATATAACAGCACGGAGATGCCTATCAGAAAACCTAATGTCAAAAAGATGACGGTTTTATGAGCTCTCATAGGCATCTCCCTTCTGTTACAGTAATTTGGGGAGGAGAGGAAACCTCTCCTCCCTTTAAATAGCGGGGTAAATAAATCAGTCGTGGTATACAGACATCTTCTTGTGGGTGATCAGCAAGATTGCAAATGCCATTGCTACCAGAGTGCCGATGGTGATCAGCATCATGGTGCCATGACCACCGGTGGATGGCAGCTCAACGCCCTTGCTGTTTTCAACAACAGTATTGGTGGCGAAGTAGGTATGCATGGTGTAGCCTTCAATTGCAGTCTGGCTGTCGATAACATTGCCGTTTGCATCAGCAATAACGAAGAAGGTCTGGTTGCTCTGGCCAACAGTAACCTGAGTAACCTGGGGCAGAGTGTTGTATCCGTCGGGAGCCTTGGTTTCCTTCAGGTAGTAGTCACCGGCTTCGAGGCCGAGAACAACCAGCTTACCGTTTTCCTGAGAGGTGACAACGTTCTTCTGTACTGCGCCCTGCAGATAAGCATCGAGGTAGGCAGCATATTTTTCGCGGGAGGTTTCTCTGTATTCGCCGCTGACGATGGTGTTCAGGTCGTCAAGAATGTAAACACCCTTGATGTTGGTGGGAATTACATAAACGGCATCGGTGCAGGCTTCGTCACGATAAATCTCGAATTCAGCGCCGGCAAGGAATTCTTCGGTGTCAGCATCGAGCTTCTTCAGACCAAGTGCATAAACATTGACAGAGGAAATGCTGGGATCATCGGGACCGTCGGTAACAGTGGAGGTCCAGGTCAGGTCTGCGCTGTTCCAGAGGTTGCCGGGGTACTGGCCGCCGATATTGGCGCCGGGCTCAACAGAGGCCTTATACTTGATAACAACATCAACGGGAGAGTTATAGACGGACTGTGCGTCTTCGCCGAAGCTCAGGTCGAAGCCGTTGGTGGTGCCGGTGAAGGTATGGTTGCTGAGCCAGGGAATAACGATGTCGAACTCATCAAAGCCATGGTGAATCAGATACCACTGGGCGTTCTGGGGATCTTTTGCATCAGTCCAGGTGCCAAGATATTCCCATTCCTCAGTAGCATGAGAACCGGCAACGCCGTGATAATATCCCTGAGTCAGGGGAACACCGCCGACCTCTACGCTGATCTTGTCAAATTCTACCCACAGAGCATCGCCCTTGGTATCCTTGATGCTGTAATACTTGATCTGGTGCTCGCCGTCATAGTTGGTTGCGTCGAACTGAACCTTAAAGTCAACAATTTCGCCAATTTCTGCAGAGGAGTTTACAACCCACTCATTGTTGTCTTCGTCCCAGACAAGCTTGCTGAACTCGGTTGCGGGCTTCTGGTTTTTGTCGATAACATTAACATCGGGGGTGTTGCTGTCGATGGTAACGGCAACATCGGCCTTCTGCTCTTCGCTCATGCCGGTGAGATCCTTGTCGATCAGGTAGTAGCCATATGCCAGCTCGTCGAAAATAACGGTCTTGGAGGCTGCGATGGCAGAATCTACTGCAGTGAAATTATCGGTCTTGCTGCGGACCATATCGGTCAGGTAAGCAATGATATCACTGTTCTGGGTGCCTTCATTTCTGGTAACGAGACCGGTATCGGCATCATAGGTGAAGTATGTATTTACCTTTGTGCCATCTGCGCCGAACATATACTCGAAGAACTGGTTATCTTCGGTGATGGTGTAGGAAACAGCTTCGGTATTGCCGGAAGCATCCTCACTGTAGCTTGCGTCAAAAATCTTGAACAGGTTGTAGGTTTCATCAATTGTGGCATTGGTGATAGTGATAGAACCGGTGTTCTCAGTTGCAAAGGCAGAAACGCCAAGGGAGAGAACCAGTACAAAAACTATCATGATAGAAAACAACTTTTTCATAATGATTTCCTTTCTGATTTTTATTTTTATGCGGAATCGGTAAGGCGCGCAGATTGGATTCACGCCATATGCAGGAGGCTTAGTTTCGTGACCTCCTTTCATTCTTGCGCCTCAAACCGAATACGTATACAAACGGCGCTGAAAGCAATATCAGACCGCAAAGTATATAAATTGGTGTGCCTATTCCGCCTGTGGCGGGAAGTTCCACATTGGCAGGATAGTTGACAACATCGATGGTACCAACCGTCTCAAAGGGAATGCGGACAAACTCCGCATTCTGCATAAGATTATTGCATTCATCACAAGTATCGCCTGTATCGCTGCAGAAGCAGAGCCAATGTTTTGTAACATCCAGCTGATATGCCGGCGGGGCTTCAATTTCCTGCAAATAATACAGCTCATGTTCTCGCAAAATAATACCTTCCACGATATTAGTCTGGAACACGCTCTTGCCATTAGCATCCGTTATGCCTGTGGTGATCAAACCACCTTGGACGTTATAAAGACCGAATTTGGCTCCCGCCAGGGGTTTGCCACTCAGTCCGCAGGTCTTGAACATCTCTAGAGTAAAGCTCTTTGCTGCAATATTAATATCAGCATAGACCTTCTCAACAGCATTGTCCGAAACCTTTTCGCCCCAAAGGGTTATATCCGCCGAGTTGCTATACTTAACGCCGCCCGTTATCTGCTCGGGCATAATGAGCGTTGTATCATAATCGAGGATATACATGACCGGTTGCGGATTCAAAATCACGATATCCAGCACATGCACTTTTTTACCCGAGGAATCCGTTTGTTTGCCGGTGCCGTCATAAGTGACGGTATAATCCACATCCTGCTTCAGGACATTTATATTGCCGTTTGCGTTTTCGCTTGTTATCACAAGCGAACCGCTTATGTAGGCCAATGTGTCCGTCATAGCATCGTGTATATAAAGGGGACTTCCGTTTGTCAGCACCAGTTTCGCTTCATTAACCGTGATGTTGTAATGGGCTATATAGCCATTAAAATCGGTGGTCAGCTGTTTTTCAAACAGATTGGGTATGTCAACTACCGCATCATCATAGGAAACGCGAACGGAGTTGGTTCCGTCGGGGATATAATAAAGCTGGGCATGGTTGTTCACCTTATAACCGAGAGAACCATAGTCTTTAATCAAGGATATGTCCTCGGTTTTATAAACAAAGGTGAATATCATATTCTGGGTTTCTGTCCAGCACTGGCAAAAACCATTGGTAGCCCATGTGCCGTCATCCCGCTGGAACCAATATTCACCGCAGCCTGTCCAATGGCAGGTTTCCGGAGTGCATTGGCATCGGCAGAGGAGATTTATCGTTCGGTTATATCCAATGCCATTTTCTGATGCCGACCAGGCATTATCCCAAGCGAACATATCCTGATCCGTTGCATCCTGAATGCGGGGAATTTTTATAACCGAGCCATTATAGCTTGCCGTAACTGTGGAGAGATGGATATCATTTTGAGCATGGCCAATAGTAGAGCCATGTTCATTCAATAGTCGCATCTCATCCATGATAAACCACGAATATTCCGCTCGCTTTCCTTCCTGGCGTCCCGGTATGGTCGCCTGAACCTCCCAAAGGAATCCTCCGCCCTGGGCATCGGATACGAACGTGCCGTTCTTCACGATTTGGGCATTCACTTGTCCGTGGGTGAATTCGTTCCATCCCCATGCGGTCTGGCCGTCCACCGTAACCTTGTTTGCATAGGAGAAGGTACCCGGTGAGTTAAGCATGGTGGGAGTGGAGGTATAGCTGATGTAATACGACCAACCGTCATTTCCTAACTCCAGTTCATCGCAGCTATCACAGGTAACGGTTTGGGGAATTTTATAGGACCATGCGGATTCATCCCAGATAAGATAGGGATCGTCTGCATGTACTGTCCAGCTATGCCAACCGCCATTGGGATCGGAAGCGCCGAAGGAAATGCCGGCATCCATATCCGATTGAGTATAACTATGGGGTTTATACCATTCCGGAAGAAGGATTTGGTCTGTGAGAAGACTTCCCGGAATCTGGGAATCGGCATGTCCGAAAATGTTTACATGCCATACCAGTTTATCTGGGCTTTCTCCCGGATTCGTCCATTTTTCCAGATATGTTGGGTCTTCTTTCTGTACAGGCGGCTCTACTTTTACAGTAATAAAGCCGTCAAAATCTATAGGTGCATCCTGCTCGGGGAAATGGATGCCCATAGTGGAGCTGATGGTAATATCTGTGCGGCTGTTCATATGTTCGTTGAACACCAGAGTGATAAGGCCTGTATCGGTCACCACCCAGCTGCCAACATTCGTACCGTCTTTGAGGATGAACTCGCCCGCGCCGCCATCCACCATCAGGCCATTGGGAATCTGATACTGATATGTTCCCGGCGCGAAGCCCTTCGGGCTATTAAAGGTAAGGGTTAGCTTATAATCCTTTTGGGCTTCAGCAATATAGTTTCCGTTTTCATCCTTTGGAAGTTCCACATTGTTGAAATCCAGCAATGTGAAGAAATAATTGCCTCCGTTGGAATTCAAATAGGCAAGAAGGTCTGTTGCCGCTCTTGTATTCCTGAGGTTGAATGTCTGCATTTGCAGCATCGGTGCTTCCGCTCCGTTGCCTTCAAAAATGAAGACGGCCGGACCATGCGAAATGTCAAACAAATCGTCTCCGAGTTCCTCGTTGCCGGAATCTTCATCGTCTGGCTCTTCCTCAGCCATGGGCTCAGCCGTGATTCCCCATCCGACAACAGAGAGGTCATTCATAGGCAGAAGCCTTCCGCTTACAGCGTCTTCCACGTCACCGCCGATGACATAGATTGTGGCATTTTGCACTTCCGTAACAATTCCAACGGTATTATTTTCAAAAAATACCAGATCACCGCTTGAGGGAACATACTCGCCGGACGGAATATACTTTCCTTGTTTATCCCAGAGACCGGCCATGGTATTCGCTCCGGAGTTGACAGGATATTCGTTCAAATCCGCATGGGCATAATATAGGCAGAAGGACACGAACATTGCCGACCATTCGTTGTAAGGCGTTCCGTACCATGCACCATATCGGGTGTAGCCATGCTGGATTCCGTTTCCGTCCACTTCAAAGTTCAGAGAACTTTCAGCATATCCCGCCTGTGTTTTAGCAATGCCAACCAAATCCTCACGCAGATTTCCTGTGTATGGATAGTTTGCAAACATTTCCTGCCAATCCAGTGCCGTTTCAAGGTCTGCTTTCGGATTTGAATAACACGCAAGGCTATGAAGATGCTCCTCATAAGCGCATTGATACTCAATCCGGTAGCACTCATCCCCATGAACATGCTGCTCCGCGGCTTCCTGTTTGCCCTCTTCCATCACATCAGCTTCAGCATCCTCATCGGTTTCCGATGCAATCTGAGAATCCTCATCAAAACCGCAGACGATAGTTTGAAGCTGGCATTGCTCCGTGTGCTCATGTTCCACATAGCCACAGCACGCATCGTTAACAAGAGTGATGCCCGTCATACGCAGGTTCCACGAAACGCCGGCCACAACAAGGATCGATAACATCGTGAGAATCGCTGCAGCACGCCACCATCGGCGTTTTTCGTTATTCAGTTGTAACAAATACTGTTCAACGATTCCCATTAACTATTATCCCTTGCGTAATTATTGTTTAGAAAAATCGCATTTCCTTAAACGGCCATATTCGGAAAAATACCTTTCCGACAATCTGGTCCTTTGCAACACATCCGATCAGCGTGTTGCGGGAGTCGATAGAGCTTTCGCGCATATCTCCAAGCACAAAGTATTCCTCCTGCGGCACCTGGAACGGAAACTCCAGGTCGCACTCGCCGACAGCCAGCTGCTCGGCATAAGGTTCATCCAGCTTTTCTCCGTTGAGATATACTGTGCCGTCTGTATCTATCTCGATCCAGTCACCGGGGACGCCGATGACTCTCTTAATAAGCAGTTTGTTATTCCAGGAAAATCCGCAAAGCTCACTTCTCTTAAAATTCGTTGTTTTTGTAAGAAGAACTATATCCCCGTTTGCCAAGGTTGGTTCCATGCTCGTGCCTTCTATCTGAAGAACCGGCAGAATCAATGTTGCGATCAAAACAGCAACAGCCGCAACAAGGGTCAGAACATACACTGTTCCGCCCAGCGCCTTGTTATAAGCCTTTTGGCGGCGATAGCGCTTTCTTGCTGTTTCAACCTGTTTTATCGTTGGCAGGGACTCTATACTTTTTTTCGCACGCTTCATATATCGTCCACCCGAATTTTACTCTTTATGACTATATTCCCTGAGAATATAGTCCACTGCGGATTCATGGCGCATCTTATCCGTTTCGACCTTCGCAAGAATTTCGGAAGCCTGACGATTTGCTTCGGCAACTATTTCGGAAGCCCGCTTTCTCGCTTCGGCAATAATCCCTTCCGCCTCTTCCTCAGCAAGCCTCATTACGCGCTCATATTCACTGTTGCCTCTTGACTGCAGCTCAGCCATATAATGCTCGGCAGCATTTTGAGCCGTCTGCAGCACATTATGAATTTCGAGAGCGGCTTCGGCGATATTGCCCACCTTGCCGATACGAAGTCTTTTATCGTCCAAAGCCTGTGTCAGCTTTTCATTTTCATTTTTCAGTTCCTCTTGCTTCAACTGAAGCTGATATATAATGTCAAGGAGTTGCGGACGGCTCAGCCGCTTAAATTCCTTATCTGTCATGTTGTGCCGTCCCTTCTTTCTTCAGCATAATTTGTTCTTATTCTGTCTGCAGCGAGGTTTTTTACCCCTCCGCATCCGCAATACATATAATCATCGAAGAGCGCGTTTTTTCGTTTGCGCACACTATATCGAGTATACATCATCTCGATCATATACTTTATCATGATATGCGTTACAAATGCGTTACAGATTTACATAATATTTAAAAAAAATTAAACCGGCAGAATAAATTTCTGCCGGTTTTTTTATATTATTTTGTAATATTATGCTTCGAAAACGTTTTCGGGGATAACATAAGCTTCGGGCAAAACGATCATAGCAACAAAGCTGCCGCTTTTCTGAACCTGGGCATACAGTCTCCAGCCGTCGGCGCTTTCGGGATAATTTGTGTTGTCAGCGCCGGTATCTATGCGCTTTTGGAAAATTTCCTCCACGGCAGGCACATCGCTGCTGTTTTTAACTTCAACAAGCACGATTTCGCAGGGATGGGTTACAACGGGAGGCATATAAAATGCCTGCTGATTAAGCTCGATGTTTCCAAGTCCGGGATAAAAGCTTGCTATCAGATCGGGGTTGAATTCTTCAAAGAATATGAGTTCTTCCGCTCTGTCACCCTGAGCATCCAGCACACGCTGATAAAACACTGCAAGCTCAGTTCCCGGCTCCGGGGCGGAGCTTTTTTCCCCGCCGCATGCGCAAAGGGCGAACACCATCAAAGCAGCAAGAAGCAATATAATAAATTTTTTCATAAAAATATCTCCTTTTTTCTCCGCTGAATTTTAATTGACCAGAGAATTTTCAGCGAGCATATCCGCATCAATATTGCGATGATAATATCTGCCGTATCTGATTCCATGAACGCCGAGGCCGTCCGCCGTTCTGTCGGCATAGTTCATGCCAAAGAACTTATAGCCGTAGCCGTTATCATAAGAAAGTTCATAGGTGGGGTCGCAGAAATATTGCTCGCCGCCGAGGGTTACAAGAGACCAGCTGTGGCCTATGGTGTCGGGGTTATCGCAATGGGCAATGGTGGATTTTATGCCGACCTGAGTGAGAAGCTGGTTATAGGCATTTGCAAAGGTGGTGCATACGCCGCTGCCGTTGAGGTAGGCATAGTGGCTCTCTTTTCTTTCAAAATCGATAAGGGCGGTACGGTCATAGGTAACGCTTGCGGAAAGGGCATGATAAATGCTCTTTGCGTTCTCCACATCGCTTTTATCGGGAGATGTCTCCGCCAGAAGATTATCCGCAAGCTCAAGGAACTTATCGCGGATATCAAAGTGGGCCTGCTCATCGTAGAGATACTTGATAGTCACCGTTCCCTTTTCGCTGTCATAGCTTTTGAAAAATTCAAAGGGCTCGGCGCAGGCGGTATAGAGAGGGAATTCATAGTAAATAACGGTGGACAGCATTTCGGCAAAGCGCTTATCGGGGCACTCCACCTCACTTCTATAGCTCAGGAACGCGTCAACAAAGTCCACATAAAATGTCACGAAATCATTTCCCATAAATTCGATGGTTTCCTGAGAGAGCATGAAAGCATTATAAATATACTTTCCGTCCAGAACCATTGGATCCACATATTTTGGAAGGGGCTGGGAAGGATCATAGAGATTTGCAGGCTCATCGGGGTAGGCAAGCTCAGGGGCGCCGTAGCTCTGCGCCGCAGTTTTTCCTATAGTGACGGTGTAGGGCATGAAATAAAGCGTCTCAAAGTCATTGCGGTAAAACTGGAATGTGCCTGCCGCGGTTACGGTCTGACCCAGATAAAGGGCTTTCTCAATGCCGTCATCCTTGGGGTCGAACATACCGATTCTTGTGGTCTCCGGAAACTCGGAGGGATTATCAAGAAAATACTCAAATCTTATATTAAGAGGCTGCTCCGGCTTGAAATACCAACCCTGTTCATCATGGGCAATTTCTCCCACGAGTACAACTCCGCCAATGGTTTCTATATTCACGCTCGTCATCAAAGGCTCTTCGGGTGTGGAGTTTTCAATATCGGACTCGATCCGGTCATCGGGAGTTTCGCCGGAATCGGGAGAATCCCATCCGCTGCGCACCCAAAGTAACAAACCAAGCACAACGAGCAAAAGTAAAATCGGAATAATTTTTTTGGCTTTCATTGGCACACACCTCGCAAAAATGTCTTCAGGCACATTTTACATTCCGCCGCGTTACAATGGCGTTACACATAAAAAAACGGCAGAATTCTCATTCTGCCGTTTTTTCTTATTTCTTAAATTGGAGCATGGCGCAGGTTTCTTCCGCCCAGCTGTACTGGGACATATATTCGCCGTTAAACTTCGGTTTTCCGTTTTCCATGAAGCTTAAGTAATCGCATTTCACCAAATTTGTTGCAATGCGGTAATAAGGAGTATCATGACGGAGAACCTCCTCAGCGCCAACCATTCTCAAGGTATTTTTCAAATCCATCACAAGCTGACGCAGATATGCTGAGTTTTTGGCATCGTCGGTATCATCGGGGAACAACACGGCGCAAATCTGCTTTGCCGTCATACCCGCTCCGTTTCGGTCAACCAAAACCGCCAGAAGTTCCTTTGCCTTCTTGCGCTTAAAGCGGAGGACCTCATCATTATAAAGCACTTCGAAATTGCCGAAGCACTTGATGGTGAGCAGCTTTTCTGCAGCTTTGACGCCCTTGATATGATCAATCTCCTTCTGAACTGCCTCCGCGGTAATGGGCTTCATCAAATATCCGGAAGCATGAAGCTGAAAGGCGGAAACAGCGTATTCCTCATAACCTGTGCAAAATATAATTTTGCATCGGGGATGAAGCCCCATAAGTTTTTCCGCAAGGCCAAGACCGCCTATGCCGCGCATATTGATATCAAGAAAGGCCACATCCACAGAATTTTCCGCAGCATAGGCAAGAGCTGCGGAGCAGGAGGAAAAGGCCTCCACCTTTTCAATATCGGAGGATTCCATCACCGCTTCCTGAAGAGTTTCCAGCATATATATTTCGTCATCAACTACGATCGCTTTCACTGCGTCACTTCCTTCGGGATCATAATAACTGCTTTTGTACCAAGGCCCGCTTTGCTTTCAAGAACGAGTTCGCCGTTCACCATTGCCTTCAGTCTTCCCCTTATATTGCGAAGACCCACATGTTTTTTCTCGTCAATTGGGAGTTCAGTGTCAAAGCCAACTCCGTCATCTTTTACCTCAACGCAAAAATGCGTAGTGGTTTCATAGGAGCGGATAACAACTGTCCCCCCCGTTTCAAGGCGCATAAGTCCATGCTTGATGGCGTTTTCCACAAGGGGCTGGACGGACAATGCAGGCAGAACAAAATCCTTCGCTTCCACATCATATTCAATATTCATATCGGGGAAGCGGACTTTTTCTATATTCACATAGTACTCAACATGCTTGAGCTCCTCCGCAAAGCGAATGGGCGCCACGCTGTCAAGCTCGCTGAAGTTGCCGCGGAGATACAGACTGAAGTTGCGTACAAGGTCAAAGGCCTTCTGAGGGTCTTTCAGGCACATTCTCTCGATTGTTCCAAGGGTGTTATAGATAAAGTGGGGCTGAATTTGGGAAAGCATAATGGAAATCCGGCTATCTTTCAGCTGTGCCTCCACAATATTTTTCTCCGCTTCAAGGCGGCTTCTCTGCAATTCAAGTTCCCTTGCTTTTTCTGCTGCATTGATATTGTGGGGAATGATTCGAAGAACAACAACCATTGTTACCACAAACAAAGCGACAAAAACATATCTGGAGATAAGTCCTCCCTGCCAAATACCGAGAGCCGTCATAAGCAGATCGGCGCCAAAAGCCACCAGCGGAAGAATTGCGCCAATATACAGCCAATTGCGCTTGTCCTTTTTGCAGAAACACTCTTTTATAAGGCAGGTGATCAGGACCAGATTAACTGCAAGCTGAGCAAGAGCCCAGTACAGCCAGATATCATAAAAGAATAGTTTTGTGAGCAAGGGAAGGGCAAAAAACAGCGCGTCCGCTGCGCACAGGCAAATCACAGCGATTTTGCCTGCCTTTTTGCAAGCATCCAGAAAATACACAATTCCCATCGACAGGTAGAGCATATAAAAAATCATCGCGCTTCCCAACACTATGGTGTTGGAAACGATGGAGTTATTCCAGAGAGAAACGCCCTTTGCGCCATACGCAAAATAAGTGCCGGCAAACAGTATCACCATGCCGAAAAGCCAGAGGAGTTTGCTGCTTTTAATGTGAATCAATGTGGAAAACAACGCAATTCCTATAAACACGAGGGCAACAATCACAAAGAAAAGGCCTGTGTTTCTCTGAATTTCGCCTCTTTCCAATGCGTTTTTTTCAAAATCAAGACCTGACCAGAAAGCCATATTGGAAAGAAGTTCATCAATCGCGGTTTCGTTTCCGAAGCTATGTGGATTGTGAATGAGTATTTCAATCGGCGTTTCGCTTCCACCTAAGAAGGAATGAGCCATCCAGCACACGCCGCAGGCAGAACTTCCGTACAAAGGATTTTCTATATCCATTACATACGGCTCGTTTCCGTCCTCATAAAAAGTCAGATTAATATGGTTAGTATAGAGTGCAATCGGCATATCGCCGCTATAAACGCCAATATATTCGCCATCCGGGGTAAGCATGTGGAAATTACCCCGCAAGGTAACATCGCCTTTTGTTGCGGGAATATGTTTCCCCTCTTCAATTTCCTGCCACCGGCCGTCGGCAACGCGATACTCACCGTCAAAATACACCTGCGCCACCATAGCCGGAATTGCCTGATTGCTGGTTTTGTTGCCATGCCACAGCAGCAAAAGCGCCAGGGCAATTATAAGCATCGCGCCGATCGCCTGCAAATATGCATGCTTAAATGTGAATTTGCTTTTCAATTTTGGCATATGCTTGTCCTCCGAAAAGCGCTTGGCCATTTTTGTTCGCTCCATGGAACAAGCCAATCGCAGGAAATCTTAGTTGCCGATTTTGCCGAGGATAGTGTTCCATTCATCAGCGGTGAAATAAGCCTTGATATCGGTGCCGCTGTATCCGGACACCAGAGAGACAAAGTTTTCAAGTCTCTGCAGTTTTGTTGCCCCTGCATAGTCGGCTTCATTTTCCTGCATGTGGTGGAAGGTTGCTATAAATGGCTCCCAGCCGATTTCATTTTTGATTTCCAGAAATCTTTGGGCAATGGAGTAAACATCATACTGATAAGAAAAACCGGAGCCCAATCTGTCATAGGCCTTAATAATCTCCGCGCCGCAAAAAACCTCGGATGCGGAAAATTCCGAGGGAGCGGCGGAAGCGCCGTTTCTCTCCATCACATAGGCCAGCTTGAAATCCGTCATAACTTCCGCTTCAAAGTTCCATGGTCTCTGGCAATCAAACATATGTCCCATTTCGTGAAGCACGCAGAAATTCCAGTCACTGTCACGGGCGGCCATCTTTGACATTTCCTCGTAAATATAGGCATTGTTGAAGCGGATAACATTGCAGTTATCGGTCACATATGCAAAATATTCGCAAGGCTTATAGGCCTCTACAATGATTTTTTCGTAGGGAATGAAGCCGGTCAGTTCATAGTATGTGTAATATACAATTTCCAGTTCGTTTGCCCACTGCAAAAGGCGTGACTCTGAGGTAACGTTCAGAATATCAAGGGGGAGCTGCAGTTCAATAATTCCTCCCTCGCTTTTATAGGAGAGGTAATTTTTAGGGATCGTGTCGCTCACGTCAACTGCTTCCCACTCCTGCATGGCGTTATCGTCGCTGCGAAACTGAAGCTGGGCGTTTTCGCCGTCAAATCCCAGACAATACATATTGTCTCCGCTATATAAAACGGAATATGAGCCGTTAGCGTTTCCTGCAATGTTCCATCGCTGAACATCATATCCGGTGGCGGTCCAGAGCTTGATCTTCTGCCCGTTTGCCACATAGGCATTATCAATATCCAGCAGAAGCTCCGTGTCATGGGCATATATGTAAAAAACTCCGGCGGAAAACTCCTTCAGCGCCCAGTTGGCAGGTGTTTCGCTTAATATGAGGTTTCCGTCCTGATGGGAAAGATATAAGCCTGTTTCCTTGTTGCGGAAAGTATATATTCCTGCTTGCAGGGGCTCTGTCTCCACAATTTCCGGCGTTACCGGTGCAGAAACTTCCGGCAGCACCGGAGAGGCGGGGCTGCTTTCCGGCTCGGAAGCGCATGCACTGCAGAGCAATATCAAAATCAAGGCGATTGCAACAAACTGTTTTTTCATTTTTTCAAACTCCTGTTTTCTCAATAGTATAATTCGCCCGAAAGTCCTGATTTACAAGGGTTTTCGGTCACTTGTAAGCCAATAGATATTATTCTCATTCGACGCAGGCGAGTCGAGGAGAAGTTCAAGTCCGGTAAACAATTTATCTGTGAATGTACATTCTTGTCATATCAGGTTCGCCATCACCTTGCACCATGCACAAGAATTCCCATCCGTATCTTTCATAGAAACCGGTGTGGTCGGTGACCAAATAGACAGGAGAAATACCCTTGGCGCGCAAATCCTCCACTGCCATATTCAGCAAATTTCCTGCAATGCCCTGACAGCGGAATTTTTCATCTGTGAAAACAGCGCAAACATTGGGCGTCAGGTCTTTTCTGTCATGAAAATCGTTTTCAATGACACCCAATCCGCCAATAATCTGATTATCATTCAAACACAGATACCATCCGTATTCTGTTTCCTTATGCAGATATGCCTCCATGCACTCCAGATAAGCCTTCGTGGGAACACGCCACTTGCTGTGAAACCATTCGGCAGCAGGCAACATCCATTCGGGCGCTTCTCTCAAGGTAAGATACTGATGCTTTGTCATAACTGCTCCTTTGCCAAGTTTAAGTCTGTCTAACCGTATTATACAAGCAGGATGTAAGAATTTCTATCATTTTTTTAGATATACCGCAGGATAGTCTGTCAGATGCGCGGTGTATAGCAAACGCGAAAACACTTATCAAAATCTTATCATTGCCGATATAAATACCTCAACGCAAAAACAAAAAGTGGTCTAAAATCGGGAGATTTCAGACCACTTATAGTCAATATGTGATTATTCCCATTCGATGGTGCCGATGGGCTTGGGCGTGAGGTCCAGAAGAACGCGGTTGATGCCTTCAACCTCGTGGGTGATGCGATAGGTTATCTTGTGGAGAATCTCGTAGGGGATCTCCTCGATAGTGGCGCTCATTGCGTCCTTGGTGTTGACGGCGCGGATGATGGCAGGCCAGCCTTCATAGCGGCTTTCATCCTTAACGCCAACGCTCTTGATATCGGGAATAGCGATGAAATACTGCCATACCTTTTCGTTCAGGCCGCAGAGGTCGAACTCCTCGCGGAGAATGGCATCAGCTTCGCGGAGAGCGTGGAGACGGTCGCGAGTGATGGCACCAAGGCAGCGTACGCCAAGGCCGGGGCCGGGGAAGGGCTGACGATAGACCATGCTGTGGGGCAGGCCAAGAGCTTCGCCGACAACGCGGACTTCGTCCTTGAAGAGCAGCTTGATGGGCTCAACCAGTTCAAACTGCAGATCCTCGGGCAGACCGCCCACGTTATGATGGGACTTAACGGCCTTCTTACCCTCGGCAGCCTTGATGGACTCCAGAATGTCGGGATAAATGGTACCCTGAGCCAGGAAGGAAATGCCCTCCAGCTTGCGGGCTTCATCTGCGAATACGGTGATGAATTCCTTGCCGATAATCTTGCGCTTGCTCTCGGGGTCGGAAACACCTGCCAGCAGACCGAGGAAATGGTCGGTGGCATCAACATAAATCAGGTTGGCATCGAGGCCATCCTTGAACATCTTGATAACGCTTTCGGACTCATTCTTGCGCATGAGACCGTGGTTTACATGGACGCAGACGAGCTGCTTGCCTATAGCCTTGATAAGCAGAGCGGCAACGACGGAAGAATCAACACCGCCGCTAAGAGCCAGCAGAACCTTCTTATCGCCAACCTGCTCGCGGACAGCGGCAATCTGTTCCTCAATAAATGCCTCAGCCAGAGCGGGAGTAGTGATGCGCTCCATGCTTTCGGGACGTACGTTAGACATATATTTATCCCTCCAAAAAAGATTTGTTTCAACGGAAATAAATTATACAACCATTATTTTTCTCTGACAATATTTTTTTCAGAAAAAATTCAGTTTTCGTAAATAACGGCAGGCACAAGCTTATGGGCGGAACGGGAATGATAGCGGTCAATAATGGCCTTATCCTTTTCATTTGCTTTGCCAGTCAGGAGATATTCGTCGATTGCCTTATAAGTGACGCCCATTTCCTGTTCATCAGTCTGACCTTCGAAAAGACCTGCGGAGGGGGCTTTTTCAATTATGGAACGGGGAGCATCCAGATATTCCAGAAATTCATAAACCTCGGTGACGGTCAAATCCGCAATGGGGTCAAAGTCAAAGGCGCCGTCGCCCCACTTGGTGAAATAGCCCATATAGCGCTCACTGCGGTTGCCCGTTCCGGCAACAAGCAGATTCTCGCTGCCGCCGATGGAGTAAAGGGTAGTCATACGCAGACGGGGAGCAATATTTGCGGTGGAGGCAGGAGTCATCTCCGTTACTGTTGCAAGGGCGGCAAGCTCAGCTTCGCGCACTGCGGTAAGGTCCACAACGCGGGTCTCGATGCCGTATTTTTCCGCAACAGCCATTCCGTCCTCATAGTCGGAGCCGAAGTTGCGCTTGCTGGCGCAGGGCATGATAACACCCACGGTGTTCTCACAGGCAGCCTTGCAGAGGATGCCCACAAGGGCGCAGTCCTTGCCGCCGCTGTTGCCGAATATTATGCCGTTTGTATGGCTTTGCTCAACAAGACCGCGGATGAATTCCACGCGCTTTTCAAATTCCTGTTTATAATCTCTCATAATCTCGCCCCTATGCTCAAATTTTCACAACTATATTATAACGCAAAGTCCGCAATTTTGGAACAGAAAAATTGATTTTTCCTCATCCATAATGATATAATATCCCCAAACAAAAAAGGAGACCGCGAATATGAAAAAAGTTGTTGCCATCTACGGAAGCCACAGAAAAAACGGAAACTCCGCCCATCTCACCGATGTGCTTCTCAACGCCATCCCCGAGGATGTTGAAATCAAAAAATTCTATCTTGCCGACATGGAAATAGCCCACTGCAAGGGCTGTTTCGTCTGCCGCCGCAACGGCAATGTCTGCGTACATAAGGACGATTTTCAGAGCCTTATCGATGCCATCACCGAAGCCGACAAGGTGGTCATCTCCATACCTGTATTTTTCGGCACCGCCTGCAGCACCGTCACCACTTTCATACACCGCGGCTATATTCTCCTTGCGGGCGAAAACGGTCAGTACACCCTCCGCATCCCCAAAAAGGATACCGTTGCCATATATTCTCAGGGTTCTCCCTTCCCTGATGAATTCCGCAAGGGCATAGACCTCACAAACTTCGCGCTGGGTGCCATGGGTTTGAAAATCAAGGAAACCATAGTCTGCACCCTCTCCAACGAAATAGGCGCAGTGAAGGAAAGACCAGAGCTTCTTGAAAAGGCCGAGCATGCGGGCAAGATGCTGTTTGATTGATGCACAAGGGCATTTGTGCATCGTAGTCCGCCGTTTCTCTCCCTTCGTCTTCGCCTTAGGCGAATCCACCTCCCTCGTCAGAGGGAGGTTTTTTGTTTTGATACAAAAATATGTTATTCTCGTTAATATCCCCACTTGAATCCGTAGTATATAAGTGAAACGGAAAGAGGTGACAGCTTATGACAGACACAGAGATCATTAGCCTGTTTTTTGAGCGCTCAGAGCAGGCGATTGCCGAGCTTGCCAAAAGTCACGGCAATGCTGTGGCGAAAGTAGCATGGAACATTCTCGGGAACGAGCAGGATACCGAGGAATGCGTAAACGATACATATCTCGGGACATGGAATGCCATCCCGCCTCATAGACCGTCACCGCTGCGGACATTTGTCTGCAAGATCGCGCGCAATCTTGCAACAACGAAGTATCACAGCAACTCGGCGAAGAAGCGAAACAGCCAATATGACCTTGCGCTAGATGAATTGGAGGAATATCTATCAGATAACGGCAGCGTGGAAAAATCATATGAGGCTCATGAACTTGCGGCTGCGATCAACGGCTTTATTTCCACCTTGAATTATTCCGACAGATTTATTTTTACACGCCGTTACTGGTATTCGGATCCAGTTCAGGACATTGCCAAAATGGCACATTCAACTGCCAACAGTGTGACTGTCCGCCTTTTCCGTATAAGAGAAAAACTCAAACTTTATCTTGAAAAGGAGGGATTTCTTGTATGAATCGGGAAACGATCACTTTGATGCTGAACGGTCTGGCTGATAATTATATCAGCGAAGCGGCGGTCTTTCGTCCCGTTGCCATACAAGACCCAGAAAGGATCGTTCATATGAAGAAAAAAAAGATTATTATACTTGCGCTTGCTGCAGTGCTGGTTTTTGCGCTTGGAGTCACAGCCTTTGCTGCAGGATGGCTTGCTCCGATGTTCAACAAAGAAATGCAGTATTGGCAGAATCGGTTATCCGGAGGAAACTTTACCTCTCCTGAGTTTGCGGAGATGGAAGATCAATATGCCGCCTATAGTCAGGAGCAGGCAGAGCTCTATGAAGCCGCAGAGCAGTATATGAATGAAGTGCAGCCCCAAGCGGAAAAAGCAACTCTTCCGGAGTTTGATGACAGTTCCGTCACGCTCTCCGAGAGATATTATAATGGGGAGACTCTGCTTATCGGTGTTAATCTTTATGAAAATGTTCCTGACATAGTTGTCGGTTATGAGCCGGACGATGAGTTGATGAAAAAAATCAGTAATGTAGCCTTTTTTTCGGATGTCACGGGAAATGACGATATCGATGTGCTTCTTGAAGAAGGTATGATGCAGGAGATCTATGACCTTTATATTAATAATCGCACAGATTACGCCAAAGAATGCGATTTTCGCCATTTGAGCGCAATTGAATTCGACTGGTGGCTGGAAAATAACTTGAGCCCCAAAGAATATGAGGCAGCATGGAAAACATTGCGGGAAACCGGTCATCTCGGAGTCGTTCAGAGTATCGTTTACGTTGGGGATCACATAAAGATGGCAGACGGCACAGACCTCGGTCCTACCGGTCAGCAGAACATGGACAGTAACGATTCCTATGCTCACAGCGGCAACATCTTAATCAGGGCATCCGACCTTCCCGCCGAGGCACAAAACCTTGACAGACTGGATTTTCTGCTTAATATCAGACAGGTACGGGTTTATTACTATATGGAGCTTGGCGGTCCCTGTTACTCTTTCTATGATCATGTTGCGACATCCGAAGTCCCGTTCTCCGTCGAAAACGGTGCATAACATTCAAAGTATCATGCCGAGATAACCTACTCTTTAGAAAGCTCGACAAACCGACAATAAAGCACTAAGCGCATCTTCCGCAAGGAAGATGCGCTTTCTTTGATTTCGCATTTATCTTATGCCGTAGTTTTCGATGACATAGTCCATATCCTTGTCTCCGCGACCGGAGAGGTTGATGAGGATGGAGCCATGATCCATTTCCTTGGCAAGGCGCATTGCGAAGGCAACGGCATGGGCGCTCTCGATGGCGGGGATGATACCCTCCATGCGGGCAAGCTTATAGAAAGCGTCGATGGTCTCTTCATCGTCCACAACATCGTATTTAACTCTGCCAAGTTCGTGGAGGAAGGCATGCTCGGGGCCGGAGGAGGGATAATCCAGACCGCTGGCCACAGAGTAAACGGGAGCGGGCTCGCCGTTTTCGTCCTTGAGCATAATGGAGTTGAAGCCGTGCATAATGCCCTCGGTGCCGAACTTCAGGCTGGCGGCATGGTCGCCAAGTTTGGGGCCGCGTCCCAGAGGCTCAACGCCGTAGATTTCAACGGGATCATTGAGGAAGCCCGCGAACATACCAGCCGCATTGCTTCCGCCACCAACGCAGGCGACAACGGCATCAGGAAGCTCGCCCGTCATGCCGGTGAACTGCTCCCTCGCCTCTATGCCCACGATGCTCTGGAAGTCGCGAACCATCAGAGGGAAGGGGTGAGGGCCGAGGACAGAACCTATGCAATAGATGGAGTCCTTATAGTCCTTGGCGTAGGCATCGAAGGCGGCGTCAACAGCTTCCTTGAGGGTCTGGAGGCCTTCGGTGACTTCAATGACATTTGCGCCCAGAATTTTCATTCTGGCAACGTTGGGAGCCTGCTTCTTGATATCAACAGCGCCCATATAAATATCGCACTGGAGACCGAAATAAGCGGCAGCGGTGGCAAGAGCAACGCCGTGCTGGCCTGCGCCGGTTTCCGCTATGACTCTCTTTTTGCCCATATACTTGGCAAGAAGAGCTTCGCCCATGCAGTGGTTGAGCTTATGTGCGCCGGAATGGTTCAAATCCTCGCGCTTTGCGTAAAGCTGAACATTGCCGATGGAGTTGCTCAGGCGCTCAAGATGGGAGATGGGGGTGGGGCGACCCTGAAACTCCTTGCGGATGCGGCGAAGCTCAGCTATGAATTTTCTGGATTTGCAGATGGTGAAATAGGCTTCGGTTATCTCGTCCATAGCCTTCTGCAGCTCAGGATTGACGAAAGAGCCGCCGTATTTGCCGAAAAAGCCCTGCTTATCGGGATAGTGCTTGAAATAAGTATCAAAATCAACGCCGTTGAAGTTCATTTTTTATTCTCCTTTATTTTGGTTTGGTGGTTTTTGATTTTCTTACAAAAGCCGCCATCGTCTTGTGAGCAAAATCATAGTCTTTCCTCCCCAAGCCTGAGATATATAATCCGAATCCGCTCTGCAGGAGTCGTAGATTTCTGAAGTCATATACTAAGGCAGTACAAGGCCAGAGGCTTGCAGATGGGCTTTGTGCCCCTCAAAAGCCGATAACGAAGCAATGCCGACGGATATGATTTCAGAAACGGATTTGGATTGTATGGCTCAGGCTCATATGAAAACAAAAAAATCCCTGACAGAAATTAGTTCTGTCAAGGACGAATAAATCCGCGGTGCCACCTTGATTTGCGGCCTAAAGCCGCACACTTTATGGGAATACCATCATATTCCCGGCAACTGACGCATGCCTCCGCGTCGCAAAATACTCGGTTTTTCCACCTTTCCCTGCGCCCTCCGTGGCCCATTTGACGGTTTGTTTTCTGCCCGGATCTCAGCATCCCGGACTCTCTGGAAGAGCATAGCCGCCTTTACTCCCACTTCATCGGTTTAAACAGTATTTATTTTAGTCGATTATACCCCTGCCGCGCAAAAATTGTCAAGGAACTTTTGCTTGCTTTTTCCCCGATAAAATTTTTGTTTTTGTGAAAAAATCCCATTGAATTGTGACGAAAAAAGCTTAGAATTAGAGTAATAATTTTATCAAGGAGAATCAGATGAGTTCTGAAGTCAGGAAAGAAAATCCCCTCGGCACATTGCCGATTGTCCCCCTGCTTATAAAAATGTCAGTCCCCATGATGATAAGCATGTTCGTGCAGGCTTTTTACAACATCGTGGACTCTATGTTCGTTGCCCGTATAAGCGAAAATGCCCTCACCGCCGTGTCTTTGGCCTTCCCCATTCAAATGATTATGAGCGCCATCGCCGTCGGCACCGGCATAGGCACCAACGCCTCCTTCTCCCGCTTGCTGGGACAGAAAAACCATGCCGACGCCCAGCGCACCGCCAATGTGCAGATTTTCCTGTCTGCCGTCTACATAGTTGCATTCATCCTTATAGGTCTTTTCCTTGCCCGCCCCTTTTTCGTGGCGCAGACCGATGTTGCCGATATTGTTGAAGGCGGCGTAATCTATCTTCGCATAATATGCTATTTCTCTTTGGGCACCTTCTTCGCCCAGAACTTTGAAAAGCTGCTCATCGCTTTGGGCAAGAGCACTCAATCCATGATTGCCCAGATTTCCGGCGCAGTATTCAATATAATCTTCGACTGGTTCCTTATCTTCGGAGTAGGTCCCTTCCCCGAAATGGGCATTGCCGGCGCAGCCGTTGCAACCGTTCTCGGTCAGATTCTCAGCGCAATTCTCGCCTTCATATTCTGCATCCGCGCTAAATCCGGCATACATTTCCGCTTCCGCGAAATGAAGCCCCGTTGGAGCATTATAGGCCGCATTTATGCCGTGGGCATACCCAGCATGGTAATAATGAGTCTGAACTCCGTTATGATTTTCTTCATGAACCTCATTCTTTTGGGCTTTTCGACCACTGCCGCCGCCCTCTTCGGAATCTGGATGAAGCTTCATTCCTTCGGTTTCATGCCCGTCTTCGGTATGAATAACGGCACAATCTCCATTTTCTCCTATAACTACGGCGCAGGAAAAATCGACCGTGTCCGCAAAACTCTCAAGCTCTCCCTCATTGTGGGCTTTATAGTATCGACCGCAGTTATGGTGCTCTATCAGTTCATTCCTGCCACCCTGCTAAACTTCTTCGATGCCAGCCCATATATGCTTGAAATCGGAATCCCTGCCGTGAGAATATGCTGCATCACCATCCCCATCGGTTCCATTTCCGTTATCATAAGCACCTCTTTCCAGTCTCTCGGACGCCCCCACTATTCCCTTTTCATCAACCTTTGCCGCCTTGTTATTTTTATGCTTCCCTTCGCATGGCTGCTCTCCCTCACCGGTGTGCTCAGCTATGTGTGGTTCTCCACCATAATCGCCGAGGTCATCGGCCTTATATTCGCAGTGCTGCTTTATAAAAAAATATCCAAAATGCTGGACGAGAAGGAAAAACAGTTTGCTCAGCTGTCTTAATCTGTTTCGAAAACGCAGTCTCCCCTATGCGGGAGCTGCGTTTTTTGTTTTTCTGCAGCTTTTTCTCCCAAGGCAATTGACATTCCACCTTGTGGAAGCTCTATACTGTATGCACATAGGAAAAACATTGAAAAAAATATCAAACTATAGTAGACTTATTGTGTATTAACAGGATAAAAATCAATTCCGCATAGATTTAGAAAGGAGAATGCACACATATGAGACCGTTCAACAACCGTCCGGTCAAAACCGCCAATGCCACCGCTGCAAAAGAGACTGTCAAGCGCATCGGCCGCATCGTACCGATAGTTATTCTGGCATTTATACTCTTCATAGGGATATGCACCTGCTTCTACACCGTTGACGACAAACAGCAAGCCGTTGTCACTACCTTCGGAAAAGTCACCGATGTCAACGATGCAGGCGTACACTTCAAGCTGCCTTTCGGAATCCAGAAAGTGCGAAAGGTAAATGTAAATGTATACCAGAAAATCGAGTTGGGTTATCGCACCGAAGGTCTTGCCGACTACTCCATTGTTGAAGAGGAAAGCGTAATGATCACCGGCGACTACAACATAGTCAACGTGGATTTCTTCGTAGAATACAAAATCTCCGACCCCGTAAAATATCTCTACGCCTCCAATGACCCCCAGCTTATTCTTAAAAATCTCATTCAAAGCCAGATCCGCAATGTGGTAGGTTCCAGCACCGTTGACAGTGTTCTCACTGACGGCAAGGAAAACATCCAGCGCCAGGTGAAGGAGCTTGTGACTGAGGTTCTCACTGATTATGACATCGGTTTGAGCCTTGTAGATGTAAAAATTCAGGACTCCGAGCCCCCCACTCAGGAGGTTATTGAAGCTTTCAAGGCAGTTGAAACCTCCAAGCAGAGAGCAGATACCGTGGTGAACGATGCCAAAGCATATCAGAACGCTCAGCTCCCCTCCGCTCAGGCTGAGGCCGACAAGCTCATCCAGAACGCCGAATATCTCAAACAGCGCCGCATCAATGAGGCTGCAGAGCAAGTCGCCATGTTCAATGCAATGTATGCCGAATATGCGCTTAACCCCGGAATAACCAAAACCAGAATGTATTACGAAGCTATAAGGGAAATACTCCCCGGTGTGAAAGTTTATATTGATACCGGAAGCAGCGGAATTGAAAAAATTCTGCCCCTTGAAAGCTTTACTGACTAAGGGGGTGTCCGTATGAAAAAAGTTAAAACTGTTCTTATCTCCGTTTTGGTCATCCTTCTTGCAATTATTGTTTTGAGCGGCTCCATGTACTCCGTTCAGGAAAACGAATATGCATGCGTTGTGCGTTTTTCCAAGATAATCAAAACAACCGACACCGCCGGTCTTCATTTCAAGGTACCCTTCCTCGATACCGTAAAAAGCTTTACCAAAGCCGCCATGCTCTATGACATTCCTCCCTCCGAGGTGCTTACCAGTGACAAGCAGAACATGACCGTGGACTGCTACGTAGTTTGGCGCATTGAAGACCCTAAGAAGTTCTACCAGACGCTCGGCACAACTGCCTCTGCCGAACAGCGCCTTGATGCTATAACCTATAACGAACTGAAAAAGGTTATGGGCACTCTTGCACAGGCAGATATCATCAATATGGACGACGGAGCCGAGCGAAATGTTATATATAACGGCATAGCCTCCAATGTTGATGAGCTTGCTCTCACCTATGGCATAGGAATAGAGGATGTAAAAATAAAGCGCTTTGATCTGCCCGACAGTAACCTCAACGCCGTCTATTCCCGCATGATTTCCGAACGCAACCAGATCGCTGAAAAATTCACCGCCGACGGCAATTATGAGGCTTCCATTATCCGCAACAATGTGGATAAGCAGGTCAATATAATCGTCTCCAACGCCAAGGCAGAAGCCGCCAAGCTGGAGGCAGAGGGTGAAGCAGAATATATGCGCATGCTGGCCGAGGCCTACAACAGCGACGACAAGAAAGATTTCTATGAGTTCACCCTTGCTTTGGAGGCTTTGAAGCAAAGTCTTAACGGCGATGAAAAAACTATAATCCTCTCCGCAGACTCTGCGCTTGCCCAGATGCTTCTCGGCAACAATTAAAAGCCGCTTATCGCTTCCCTAAAACATACTGATACAAAGCCTCCGTCAAAAATGGCGGAGGCTTTTCTTTGTCTTTACTCACCAATGCCGCCGTGATATAATTCCCCTAGGCTACCGAGGCGCGAAGGACGCTGCGTGGGTTGCTTCACCGGCAGCTATGTGCTGAATAAATTCACTACCGAGTGAGATGAAAAACAATGAACACAACACAGATAAAATGCTTTCTTGCCCTTGCGGAAACTCTTAATTTCACAAAGGCTGCGGCGCGGCTTTATATGAGCCAGCCGGGACTGAGCCGCCAGATATCCTCCCTCGAGCAGGAACTGAATACTCAACTTTTTATCCGCGGCAGCAAAGGCGTTACCACCACTCCTGCAGGAGCACTCCTCGCCCGGGAGCTAGGCAGCATTCACGATTCTCAGCAGCAGCTTATCAAAAAGGTGCAGACCCTCGGGCAGGGCTACACCGGAGAGCTGAGATTGGGTCTGCTTGAAGGTCAGTGGTTGGGCGCAGAGCTCACCGAGGTTTTCCGCCGCTTTATGAAAAAGCATCCCAACATTGACCTGCGCATAAGTAAGGGCTCCTTCGGCGAGCTGAGAAGACTCCTCCGTGAGGGCCTCATCGACGCCGCATTCACCCTCCACTTTGACATCGGAGATATGGACGGAGTTAACTACAAGGTCTACACCCACGATACCGCCGTTTTCGCCATAAGCAGACGTCTGCCTTTGGGACAGAAAGAAACTATCAAAATGGAAGACCTTATGCAGGAAACCCTCCTTCTCACCTCTCAGGAGGATTGCCGCTCCGGCTATGAGCACGCTCTCAGCCATTTTCGCACCATAGACTGCGGCCCTCTCACCATAAGAGAAGCCCCCAACCTTGCAACCATCCTCCTTTGGATTGAGCTTGGTCTGGGCATCGGCGTTATCAACCATCATTCCAGCATTGCAGGCAATCCCGATATCCGCCTCATAGACGAAATCCCCCTCGGCGATGCCTCAACCTGCATAGTCTGGCGAAAGGAAAACAACAATCCTGCTATAACCTACTTTCTTGAATTAATAGAAAATCAATAACATTTTGTTATAGCCCCAATTAAAAACACAATTTCACAAAGTTCACTCCTCTCGGTATAATCTTTTTGTATTATAAAGAAACTGAGAGGAGTTTTTCATATGACCAGTCAGGAAAAATTCGACCACGCAATGAGCCTCAAGCCCTTTGCAAGCAAGAAGGATATCCCCGTTTTCCCCCACATCTGCACTTTCGCCGCCGTTCCCGCCGGCGTCACTCAGGCAGACATTTTTAAGGGCAACGACGCATGGATGGACGCCTACAAAAAATGCTGCGAAGTTACCGGCTATCCCGATGTGATGTTCCCCCTCGGCCCTAAGACTGTCACCTACATTGAGCAGATGAAGGTGCGCATCCCCGGCCGCGAGCTTGACGACAACGCCCTCTTCCAGTTTATTGAGGAAGAAATCATGCAGCAGAGCGACTATGACCTTATCATCGAAAAGGGCTTCGGCGCATGGCAGACTCCTTTTGTGGCTTCCATTCAGAGTCCTCCTTTCAAGCCCCCCTTCCTCAAGTTCAAAGTTCTCAAAGGCTTCATCGGCTGCGGTATGGAAGTTAAGAAAAACAAGAAGTTCTGGGACAGCAAAAACATCCCCCTCATGTTCCATTCCGGCACCGCTCCCGCATTCGACACCTTCTCCATGTCCCGCGGCATGGGTGAATTTTGCTGCGACCTCTATGACTGCCCCGAAAAGGTTAAGGCTGCCTGCGAAAAGGCAACCCCCGAAATCATCAAGACCGGTATCACCGGCGTAAAGAGCGCAGGCGGCAACCGCATCGCCATTTTCGCCATGCGTTCCTCCGCAACTTTCATCTCCATGGAAATGTTCGAAGAATTCGCCTGGCCCTATCTCAAGCAGATGATTCTTGGCTTCTACGAGGCAGGCATCACCAGCGTTGTCCACTGCGACGGCAACTGGCTGCCCATGCTCCATTATTTCAAGGAGCTCCCCAAGGCCTGCTGCATCATCGAGCTTGACGGTGCCACCGACATTTTCAAGGCCTATGAAATTCTCAAGGGCTATCAGGTCATTCGCGGCGACGTCCCCCCTGCCCTTCTCGCTTTCTCCACCCCCGACAAGGTCAGCGAATATTGCGACAAGCTTCTTGATATGGGTATTGAAGGCGGCTTCATCCTTGGCAGCGGCTGCGAAGTCCCTCTCAACTGTAAAATAGAAAACCTCAAAGCAATGATTGATTCTGTAAGGTAATTCTATAAAAAAGTACATCTTTTCGGCTGTTTGCGGCATTGTTTTTTAATGCGCATTTTGTTAAAATAATTTTGTTCACTTAAATATATTCAGGAGGTATATCCATGTTTGAGTATCGTCCCATGCGCAGCCTTATTTTTGTTGACTGTGTGCGCGAAGAATATCGCCATAGACTCCAGTACTGGCTCTATGCAACCCACATTCCCGATTCCATCAGCAAGTTCGGCCCCTATGTTACCAAGTATGCTTTCTATAATGCTCTTCCCACCCCTCCTCAGGGTGAGCGTTTCGGCACCCGCCGCTTCCAGATGACCGAGCATTACTGGCTCACCAACGAGATGGCTCCCGAAATGAGCGTCAACGCTTTCACCGAGCGTATGCCCGTTGAGGTTCTCCGTTGGCAGGGCATGATTCCCGACGACAATATTGACCTTTCTAAGGCCGCCAACATGGACGGCGACACCCACCGCTCCTCCGGCGGCGGTGAGATGCCTCCCTTCGTTTTCGCCCACATCCCCATCAACTGGCAGGATGACTATAAGGGCAAGGGCCGCACCATTGCCGACGGTCCCAACTATCGTTGGCAGTTCGTTCTCCGCTGGCCCGATGCAGAAGAGGGCGAAAAGTGGTTCAACGAGGTCTTCGTGCCTTATTTCAAGAACCGCCCCGAGGTTAACCGCTTCCTCTCCAGCAAAATCTACAAGGACGTTGTTGGCTGCAAGTTCGACAGAGTTGTTGAAATGTGGTTCGATGGTCCCGAAGAGTGGTACGCCGCAGCCGTTGAAGGCACTGCCGATATGGCCGCTCCCGCATGGGCTCAGGAGAATGCATTCCCCTTCCTGAAGAGCAACCACTACATAGTAAGTATGTTCCTTTCCGATATGGCCGCCAGCGACAACCTTACCCAGTACCGCGGTTATATCACGATGAGATAAACAAACAATTTATTGGAGGAAATTAAATGAAAATTCTTGGTATCTCTCTTGGCACCAAAAACGGAAATAACGACACCATGTGCCGTGTTGGTCTTGAAGCAGCAAAGGAAATGGGCGCTGAAATCGAGTTCATCCATCTGATGGACTGGAATATTGAATACTGCAGCGGCTGCGTTGCCTGCTCCCGCGGCCTTGTTATGGGCAAGGGCATGATTTGCACCCGCAAGGACGACTTCAACGCTCTCTACGAGAAGATGATCGAGGCTGACGGCGTTCTGGTTGTTGACCCCATCTTCGAATCCGGCGGCACCGGCCTTTTCCACTCCATCACCGACCGTATGGGCCCCGGCCATGACACCGGCATGCTGCTCATGCTGGACGGCAAGCTGAAGGAGCAGGGCAAGGAAGGCCTCAACCCCCGTCTGTTCCAGCAGAAGGCAATTTCCTTCGTTGGCATCGGCGGCTCCGGCTGGGCATGCCGCACCGAGACCGACCACGCCATGCTGGCCATGTCCCCCGGCTGGAAGATTGTTAACAATGAATTCTGGTCCTGGTCCAAGGATGTTATCATGCATGATGACAAGATTGAGCGCATGAAGGAAATCGGCCGCAACCTGGTTGAAGCCGCTCAGTTCCTCATGGATAACCATGTAATGGTTCCCGGCTCCGAGGATATCGACCTTTGGAAGGGCGTTGACGGCGCATGCCCCCACTGCCACGGCAACAACTTCTATATCTTCCCCGGCACCAACCACGCCGTTTGCGAGCTCTGCGGTCTGGAAGGACATCTGGAAGTTATCGACGGCGCAATGAAGCTTGTCAACGACGAAAACCTTGGCCCCGTAGGCCAGATCTGGCACTGCCATGACCTCATTTCCGGCAAGGCTGCCCACGGCAAGGATATCTTCGAGAACGAAAGCCGCCTGATGAACCTCTATAAGGATCCCGAATTCCAGGCACGCAAGGCTCACTACACCGCAGTATGCGAGCCCACCACTCCCCCCAGCAAGGCCTGATTTGTGGGGGTGCACCATATGTCCATTCCCTTCTACGCTAAAAGCGAAACCAACAAGGGCTATATAAAGAATATGGAAGTTGTCGGCTTCTCCGACCTCAACGGCATCAATGCCTTCCAGATGGCCCTTTACAAAACCGGTGACAAGTACTATATGTACTGCGGTTCCTTCAAGGGTGCCGGCGTCAATGTTCTTGATGTCACCGACCCCACCAATCCCACTGTTCTCAACTACATTGAGGTCAGCGACCCCAAGGTATATTTTGCACAGTCCACCCCCAAAATTCAGGTTGCCGACGGCCTCCTCATCGTGGCTCTGGGCGGCGGCGTTCCTTTCCTCCACGGCATCAATCCCGGCGACCCCGCCCTCGGCGGTCTCCAGATCTATGACCTGAAGGAAGACCCCGTTCACCCCAAGCTTCTCAGCCACTGGGACACCGGCGTTCCCAATGGCATGGGCGTTCACCGCTTTGCCTATAACGGCGGCAAGTATGTATATATGCCTGCCGAGTGCCCCGGCTATGTTGGCTTCATCGTCCGCATTCTGGATATCTCCGACCCCACCGCTCCCTTTGAGTGCGGCCGCTGGTTTATGCCCCAGCAGTTCAAGGACGGCATGATTGAGGGCACTTATCCCGTTGGCCACGCAGCGGAAAAAGACTGGGCAATGTGCCACGCCTGCACCATTTCCGCGGACAGACCCAACGAGCTTTATCTTGGCTATTTTGGCGGCGGCGGTATCATCCTGGATATCTCCGAGCCCACCCGTCCCAGACTTATCAGCCAGCTGATGATGCAGCCCCCCTTCGCAGGCAAGCTCTGCGGCGCACGCTGCCACACCTACCTCCCCCTCACCCGACGAAGTCGGAGGCCAAGCGGGCTTAGGAAGACAA
>JAZQVC010000044.1:0-57812 GCA_045631645.1 Oscillospiraceae bacterium | reverse complement strand
GCGGATGGGCTGTCGCCCTTCAAAAGCCGGCAACGCAGCAATGTCGACGGGTATGCTCTCAAAAACGTGTTTGGACTATGTCTGCCAGGCTATCCGTGGCGATAAATCCTGCGCTGTTTCACTCTGTCCGCCTGAGCGAGCATCTCGTCAATCTGAGCAAGGAAAAGAGAGCTGTCCTGTCCCAAAGTGCCCTTTATAGGGCGGTAGTTGGACATATGGTTGGCGGTGAAGTGGGCGCCGGGGAGGTCCAAAAGCTCAATGAGCAGCCTTGTTTCCAAAAGCGCCTCTTTGGGAGACTGCATAATAAAGCGTCCGGCAAGCACATCTTCATACATTTCGGTGCCCATAGTTGCCATATAGGTCATAACAGATATATGCTGAGGAGCCATGACATTGAGCAGTCCGGCGGTGAGTGTGGCGTTTTTAATATATCCTTCGCCGCTGCCTTCAAGACCTGCGATAACGGTTACCCAAAGGTCAAAACCTGCGTCCTTAAGAGCGAGCCCTGCGGCAAGCATCTGATCGGCATCAACGCCCTTTTTCACCTTGACGAGAAGGGCACTGTCTCCAGTTTCAACGCCGAGATAAACCCTCCCAAGACCTCTTTCGTGAAGAAGGCGAAGTTCCTCGGGAGTTTTCTGCATTGTGCTTATAGGCCCTGCGTAGCAGGTGATGCGCCGCAGACGGGGGAAAGCATTTTTAAGAGCATCCAACACTGCAAGCATATAATCCATGGGGAGGACGATTGCATCTCCGTCGGCAATAAACACGGTTTCCGTTTCCGGATACATCCGTGCCGCCATGGCGATGTCTTCAAGGACATAGTCAAGGCTTTTGACGCGGTAAGGCTTGCCTTTGTATGCCTCGCAGAAGGTGCAGAGGTTATAGCTGCAGCCCACAGTGCATTGGAGAATATAGCTTTTCCATTCTCCGGGAGGGCGGTAGACGCTGCCTTCATACCTCATATTTTGTTACCGTCTCTTTCAACGGATTTTATATTCCGTTCAAACTTGCTTCTCGCTCCCATGACCTCGTGGCCGCAGCCGCAGCAGCGAAGCTTGAAATCCGCGCCAATGCGTGTGACGGTCCATCTGGAACTGCCGCAGGGATGAGCCTTTTTCATTGTGAGAATGTCATTTATCTGAATATCCAAAGTAAGCCCGCTCCCTTCCTTTATTTTATGCCCTTGATGGCATCCCAATAATTTTTAGCGGCTTGCTCAACCCTGTTGTCGCCGTAGACATAGTATTTGGCGTCTTTTATCTCGTCGGGGAGATACTGCTGGCGTACCCAATGGTGGGAATAGGAATGGGGATATTTATATCCTTGTTCCCGTTCAAAGCCTGCGCCGTCGGCGTGGACATTCTGAAGCTCGCGGGGAATGCCGCCCGTTTTGCCTCGTCTGATATCAGCAAGGGCGGCGTCGATTGCAAGATAGCCGCTGTTGGACTTGGGAGCGGTGGCAAGCAGAATAACTGCGTCAGCAAGGGGAAGCCTTGCTTCGGGCATGCCAAGCTGCAAAGCGCTGTCCACGCAGGCCTTAACAATGGGGATGACCTGAGGATAGGCGAGAGCTACGTCCTCGCAGGCGGAGCAGAGAATGCGTCTGCAGGCGGAGAGCAGGTCTCCTGCCTCCAGAAGTCTTGCAAGATAGTGAACGGCGGCGTCGGGGTCGGAGCCGCGAATACTCTTCATAAGGGCGGAGAGAATGTCAAAATGGGCATCTCCGTCCCTGTCATAGCGCATGGCGGAGCGCTGGGAGATAGCTTCCGCGTCAGCGAGGGTGAGATGCAGCGCTCCGTCTTTGCGTCGCGCGGCGGAGACAAGCAGCTCAACGGTGTTCATTGCTTTTCTTACATCGCCGCCGCAGCTGGAGGCAATATAGTCCGCAACTCCCGCTTCGGGGATGATGCGAAGGCTTTCTCTCTGGGCAAGATAATCAATAGCGCGCAAAACGGCCTTTTCCGCCTGACGGGGCGCAATGGATTTAAACTCAAAAACGGTGGAGCGGCTGAGTATCGCGTTGAATACGCAGAAATAGGGGTTTTCCGTTGTGGATGCAATGAGGGTTATGGAGCCGTTTTCGATGAACTCCAAAAGGCTCTGTTGCTGTTTCTTGTTGAAATACTGAATCTCGTCAAGATAGAGCAGAATTCCACCGGGACAAAGCATAGTGTCCAGCTCGTCTATAATGGCTTTTATGTCGGCAATGCCCGCAGTGGTGGCGTTGAGTTTGCGCAGCGTGCGGTTGGTGTTTTGGGCAATTATTCTGGCGGCGGTTGTTTTTCCCGTGCCGGAAGGGCCGTAGAAAATCATATTGGGTATGCTGCCGCTTTCAACAATGCGGCGGAGCATTCCGTCTTCACCGAGAATATGCTCTTGTCCCACCATTTCGTCAATGCTCTGGGGGCGTATCTCGTCTGCAAGAGGTCTGTACATATTGATTCACCTGCTTTTCGGGGGCTGTCTTTTTTTATATTCTACACTAAAAACGGAGACATTTCCATAGAGAAACTAAAAAAAGCATCCCACTGTCATAAATGCGACAGTGGGATGAATTAAAAGCGCGATGGCTTATCAGTCGTTTGCGTTGTTGATGGTATAGGCAATGGCCTTTGCCAGCTTTTCGATGTTGCGGTCGGAGGTGTTGATGCAGAGGTCATAGTTGCGCTTGTCGCCCCAGGTGCGGCCGGAATAGAAGCGGTAATACTGGGCACGGGATTTATCGATGGACTGAATCTTCTTTATAAGCTCCTTGTCGGTGAGGGAGGCATCCTTGCCGCCCTTTGCGCGGCAGCGGGCGAGACGGGATTCTATGTCTGCGTAGACAAAGATGTTGTAGGGATTGTAGTCCTCAAGAATGTAATCGGCGCAGCGTCCGACGATGACGCAGTCGGATTTTTGACCGAGCTCGAGAATGATCTCGTTCTGGGCGTTATAAATGCCGTGGTTTACATACTGGAGAGTATCCGTGGGAGGCATTGCAGCAAAGGAAGAGGCCACGGTGATGGGGTAATAGGTCATAATGCGATTTTCAAGAATCTGACCCACATAGTCTTCAGCAAGGTCACTGCGATGGGCTATGGCGGTGACGATTTCTCTGTCATAGTAGGCGATGTGAAGCTCTTCTGCAAGGCGCTTGCCGAGCTCGCGTCCGCCGGAGCCAAATTCGCGGCTGATAGTAATAATCTTGTTCATGGTCATCCTCCTTATGAGAAATTTTCCTTTACTAAATAATAGCACAACTATGCAAAAAAATCAAAAGAAAAAAACAGGGGAGGCAGGAACATGCCTCCCCTGTTTTTTAACAAAGGGATTTATTCGGTGCGCAGAGCTTCAACGGGGTCTTTCTTTGCCGCAACGCGGGAGGGGATAAGACCTGCAATAAGTGTGAGCAGAGCGCTTATTATAATGAGGATAATGCCGCCCTCTGCGGGAAGCGCAGCGCGGAGACCCTCAAGTCCGGTGTAATGAAGCAATATTGCATTTATGGGTAAGATAAGGATGATGGTTACAATAATACCGACAAGACCTGCGCTGAAGCCAACTATCATGGTTTCGGCGTTGAATACGCGGCTGACATCGCGCTTGCTTGCACCAACGGCGCGGAGAATACCGATTTCCTTGGTGCGTTCCTGAACGGAGATGAGGGTGATAACGCCTATCATGATGGAGGAAACCACGAGGGAAATGGATACGAATGCGATGAGCAGATAGCTTATACCGCTGACAATTCCGGTGATGGAGCTCATAAGCAGAGCAACATAGTCGGTGTAAGTGATAACATCCTCTTCGCTGACACTGTCGTTATAAGCGGCGATATAATCGGAGATAACGTCCTTGTCGGCAAAGGTGGTGGCGTAAATGCTTATGGTGCTGGGGCTGTTCAGATCAATGTAGCCGAGAGTGCTGAGATTGTCCTCATAGGTGGATTCGCTGTGAGTGGGAGGATAGTAGTTATCATAAAGATATACATACTGAGCCTCGGTGAAGGGAGAAAGACGGGCATAAGCCATCATCATTTCGTCGCCGGAGAGAATGGTGTCCATAGCGGAGGCAAGCTGCTGGGCGGGGATGGCTGCCATCTGCTGGATAACTGCATCGGCATACTGCTGGCGAACCTGTTCTTCAACTGCGGTGCGAACCTGAGCAAAAAGTTCTTCGTCGCTCATTTCGGCAATGTAGCCCATAATAGTGTCTGCATCAACGCCAAGTTCGGCGGCGTACTGCTGGACTATCATCTCCTCAATGCCCTCGCGGGTCATGTCTGCGGTCTGCTGCTCAACGATGCCGGCAACATACTCGTCGTCTGCCTGGCTCATAACGTCAACATAGGCCTTGGACTTTTCTTCAACGCTGAAGGTGGAAAGATGATCTTTGATGGCATCGGTCTTTTCCTGAGCGGAGGGCTCAACTTCCTCGCCGGTGGCGAAGGGGAGACCGATGATAACGTCGGTTTCGGGATCTTCAAGCTGTGCGGAGACAATTTCAAGAGCCTCGGTTTCTTTTATGGCGTGAACGGTGAGGGCGTGGGTATAGCCGATGGCGCCGGTGATCATGGTGGAGGTGGCTTCCTCGTTGGGGCGGGCAATACCAACAATCTTGATGGGAACGCCAACTTCGGCGCTGTTATAGATAAGCTCCATGCCGGACTCGGTAGCGGACATGTCAATATAGGTGCCGGAGGCATTGTCATAGCGATAAGCTTCGGCAGGGAGAATGAGCTTATATTCGAGCTGGCAAAGCTCCTCATAGGTCCAGCTTCTGCCAACGGGGGCGAACTCGCCTTCGCCGTCGCGAAGGGCGGTCATAACCTCGTCAAGCTCTCTGGAGGGAACAAGACCGAGAGAGACCATCATAAGGTCGCTGAGCTCGTTGTTTTTGTCGATGAAGAGAACGGCCTCGTCATAGCTCGCGGGCCAAGAACCGTAAACGATGTCATACTGCTCCTTGACGGTGTCGGCAACAAGCTCTTCTCCCTCGCCGGGGAGAAGCTCTTCCCAAACGTCGAGAGTGGCGGTCATGGGCATCATGGAGGCCATATCTCCCATGCTTCCGCCGTAAAGGGAGTCCATTGCGTCTTCAACCAGAGCGGTCAGGTCGCTTTTAACGATAACGCCTTCCTCGTCCTTGGTGTAAACATTGAAGGGGAGATCGTAGCTATAACGAATTGTGGCAATGTCGGAAATTCCGCCGCCGCCTTCGTCAAGGAACTGCTTGAAAGCAACAAGGTTGTTGGTGGAGGTTTCCATGTGGAGCATGGAATCCATCAGGTTGAACATAACAGCGGAGGAGTAGACTGTGTCCTCTTCGCGCTCGGTGGTCTCTCCGCTCTCTTCAAAGTTGGCACTCATCATAGAGAGCATCATTGCGCCCATGTCAACAGTTTCGGCTTCAATAGTGATGGGGTAGCTTGCAAGAGTGTCCTGCTGCACCTGATCAATGTATGTATTGATGCCGTTGCTGAGGGAGAGAATAAGGGCGATACCGATGATGCCTATGCTGCCTGCAAAGGCGGTGAGAATGGTGCGGCCCTTTTTGGTCATAAGGTTGTTGAGGGAGAGAGAGAAGGCGGTGAAGAAGTTCATAGAGGGCTTTTTCTTGCGCGTATTCAGCTCTGCGGGCTTTTCGTCCTCACCGTCAAAGGGCATGGTGTCGTCGGTGATTTCGCCGTCTTTGAGGCGGACTATGCGGGTGGCATAGGTGTCCGCAAGCTCGGGGTTATGGGTGACCATGATAACCAGCTTTTCCTTGGCGATTTCCGCAAGAATATCCATGACCTGAACGCTGGTCTCGCTGTCAAGAGCGCCGGTGGGTTCGTCGGCAAGGAGAATGTCGGGGTCGTTCACCAGTGCGCGGGCAATTGCAACGCGCTGCATCTGGCCGCCGGAAAGCTGATTGGGACGCTTTTTCATCTGATCGGCGAGACCAACTCTGGTGAGAGCATCCGCAGCGCGGCGGCGGCGTTCGCTCTTGCTTACGCCGGAGAGGGTAAGAGCCAGCTCAACGTTGGCAAGAACGCTCTGATGGGGGATGAGGTTGTAGCTCTGGAAAACGAAGCCGATGGAATGGTTGCGGTAGCTGTCCCAGTCGCTGTCCTTAAAGTCCTTGGTGGAGCGGCCGTTGATAACAAGGTCGCCGCTGGTATACTGGTCAAGACCGCCGATGATGTTCAGCATGGTGGTCTTGCCGCAGCCGGAGTGACCGAGGATGGCAACAAACTCGCTCTCGCGGAACTGAAGGTCAATGCCCTTCAGCGCCTGAACGGTGCTGTTGCCGGCCTTATAGTCCTTTTTGATATTTTTAAGTTTAAGCATATAGATTCTCCCTAATGATTTATACATAGTAATTATAATATAAAAAATGGTTGAATAAAATAAAAAAAGGAAAGTTTTACAGAATGTTCACATACGGCGCTGATAAAAGCGCCAAAACATAGGACAAAGGACTCAAAAAAAGTTTTCAAAAAAAATTTGAAAAAAAGTATTGACAAATGTCGTGTTATTTGTTATCTTAATTAAGCGCTTTGGCCCAGTAGTTCAGTCGGTTAGAACGCCAGCCTGTCACGCTGGAGGTCGACGGTTCGAGCCCGTTCTGGGTCGCCATAAAAATGCCCCTTCAAGTAAGGGGCATATAATTTGCTGCTGTAGCTCAGTCGGTAGAGCGCATCCTTGGTAAGGATGAGGTCGGCGGTTCGAATCCGCCCAGCAGCTCCAGAAACTCCGTATTCCTATGGAATGCGGTTTTTTTGTTTTTCTCATAGGAATTTTATGACCTCATCCCTAACTGATGAATTTCGGTAAGGGATGAGGTCATTTTTGTACAAATAAGTATACTTAGCAGCAGTATTATTTGCTATGGTTTTTTCTATAATCGGCGGGACTCATTCCGTATGTTGAACGGAAGGCCTCGGTAAAACGGCGGACATTGTTGTAGCCCACCTTTTCGGCTATTTCATAGGTTTTGAGATCGGAGTTAAGAACCAGCTGCATTGCATGATCCATGCGCACCTTCGTGAGGTAAGCTTTATAGTTTTGCCCTGTTTCGGCCTTGAAATAGGCTGAGAAATAATGTGAGCTGACGCGTGCAACTGCCGCAAGGCTTTTCAGTGAAAGCTCCTCGTGGTAGTGCTCGTCTATGTACTTTTGCACACGAAGAATATCCTCGGGACTGCGCTTGCCGACGGCCTCGTAAATGTCGGGCAGCAGACTGAAATAATAGTCTTTCAGTTCCTCACGAAGCTCACTGAAAAGCTTGCATTCTTCAAGCCGGTGCTGCAGAGCATCCTGCCTGGAAGCAAAGCTGCCGGAGAGAAGACGGTTGGCATAAAGCAACTGGCAGAGGTCTCCGGTGAAAACCATAACGCGGTTGAAGGTGGCTCCTCTGTTTCCGTAGTGGAGGTTTTCAATGATGTCAAGCACAGCGTCCACATCTGCGCCAAGCTCAGGGGATTTGGCGACTATATCCATGAAAACTTTGGTAACGGCATCATCAAAAGCTTCGTTACTTATGGTGGGCTGGTGTGTTTCGCCATCCCAGCATATTATCTCATCGGGACAGAAATAGTAAAGTTCATAGGCGTGAACAGCGTCGGTGCAGCTGTCGGACAGGTTTTCAGCGTTAGTGCAGGCGCGTCCCATGCCAAGACGAAGACGATAGCCGGTACGTGCATATTCTCTTTCTATGGCAGCACGCATAAGCTCCACGGGATCCTCGTCACGGGAGAAAATGCCAAGCAGGCTGCAGGTTTCATCATTTTTTTCAAGGAAACATCCATAGCCGCTGCGCTCAAGATCATCACGCATTCCGTTGAACACTACAAAGGCCTGAAGAATTTGCCGTTCATATGGCAGACTGTGCAGCTTCTCGGCTGATTCCGGACAGAGACCGAAACATAGCCCGCGAAAAACCGGGTCGGCTTTTCCACCCAAAAGAGTGGTGAAATTTTCGTAAAGGTCTTCGTCTGCAAATTCGCGGCTGGCTCGCAGCTGCGAGAAAAATTCCATTAGTGGCAAAGATGAGGGCCTGAGAAGGGCTGCTGCGCTGGAATCCTCCATGGCACCAACAACCTTGCGCACCGCTTTCACCAAAGCCTCTGCGGATACCGGCTTGAGAAGATAGTCAACAGCTCCGCCGGTGAGAGCCTGGTGGACATACTCAAATTCCTCATAGCCGCTGATAAAAATGAATTTTGGAGAGCGAATACCCATACGGCACCGTTCCATAAGCTCGAGTCCGCTGAGACCGGGCATGCGAATATCCGATACCACAAAGTCCGGGGCGAATTTCTCTATCATATCCGCTGCCATGATGCCGTCGGTGGCCTCGCCCACTATCTGAACATTTAAAGCGGTCCAATCTATAAGTCTTCGAAGGCCTTTGACTATAACGGCCTCGTCATCAACCAGAAGTACCTTCCACATTTTCTTTGCCCTCCCAGATCGGCAGTCTAACAGTTACTATAACACCCAGGTTTTCGTCGCTATCCATGGTAAATCCGTATTCCGGCCCACAGTTGAGCTTTATGCGGTCAAGGGTGTTTTTCATACCCACGCTTACTATGCCCTTTTCATCCTGCTGACCCGGTTTGGAGCTAAGCAGGAAATCGCGTATATGCTCAAGGCGCATGGGATCTATGGAAATTCCGTCGTTAAGCACCATAAGCTCCAAATGCGAGGGATGTCTTATGGCTCTTATAAGTACCATTCCTCCGCCCGGTTTGTCTCTCAGTCCATGGCGAACTGCGTTTTCCACAAAGGGTTGGAGCAGCAGCTTTGGCACAAACAGCTTCAGCTCGCTGTCCGCGACGTCTATACGCAGTTTTATTCTGCCTTCGTAGCGCGCAGTCATCAGAACTCCGTATTCCTGAAGGCTGTCCAGTTCCTGACGAAGAGTAACCGTGTCCTGATGGTTGCCCATTATATAGCGCAGCTGGCGGGAAAGGCTTTCAATAAGTCGTGCGGTTTTTGCGTCCTTTTGTTCAAGGGCGCTCATTCGGATGATATCCAGAGTGTTATACAGATAGTGAGGTTGTATCTGCATTTTCAGGGCATTTAGCTCTGCGTCTCTCTGGCAGATTTGAGCCACATAAACCTGCTCTATGGTTTCGCTTAAGTCTTTGGCCATCTGGTTGAAACTCTCGCCAAGGTATTCCATCTCATCTCCGCTGCGTATCTCAACGCGGGTATCAAGCTTGCCGCGGCGCAGTTCCTCCATAGCCTGCTTGAGCTTGCGGGCGGGAGTGCTTATTCTTCCGCTGAAAAGCAGTGCTAAGGTAAGAATAAGAACGAGAGCAACCAGCAATGTCATAATTACATAGCTTTTGGTTGAGGTATGGATGCTGAACAGTTCCTGCAAATCGAAAATTACAGATAGAGTATAGGAATGGTCTCCTATAGCTCTTTCAAAAACCTCGAATTCATCGTCGGCATTATCGCCGCCCGGAGCAGGAAGCTCACGATCGGAATAGAGGCAGTAAACTACCTTTCCGCTATTATTGTCAATAATGGCAACATTTCCTCTTTTGCCAAGGTTGAGGGAAGCAAGTGCTTCGTCCAAAGCATCAGTCTTCAGATCCACATAGACTGTGCCAAGAGATCGCGTTGTAACTGTGGCAAGAGAGCGGGTGTCCATATAGTTTCTGGCCAAAGTCAGAACGCGGTCCGAGGAACCTGTGCACCAATCTCCCTCGTTGGCAGTTTCCAGCATAAAAAGTTGGCGCATGTCGTCTCCCGGACTGCGGTGAAGTACATGGCGCGGGCTGGGACTTGTGCGCAGAGATTTTTTCTGGCTGTAAAAGCTGCTGAAGGTGGTGCCGTCCGGCTCCACAAAATGGGCAGCGGATACAGATGGATCGGCCAAAAGTAGTTGACCCAGCATCACTTCTATGTACATCTGCTTCTCGTTGGAGTTGATGCTTTCGCTCTCGAGGATCTCCCAAAGGGAGTTGTAAGGTTCTCTGGAGTAATCATAAAGAAGTTCCATGCTTCGGTCTATGTTCTCTATAACTTGCTCCACCTTGTTGCGTGCAAAAAATTCGGCTTCCGCCATAGTGGACGCCATAGTGACACTGGCGCTGTTCTCATATCGTCGCATGAACATAAGGCATACAATGATAAGAGGGAGCACGCCAACCAGAAGGAATGCCAGACTCATTTTCTGGAAGGTGGATTGGGGTTTCAGCTTAATCTTCATAGTCCACCTCCGCCTCAAGGCATTCTTCCCAATACTGGCAGGCCAGTTCCTGCAGCTGGGCTGCACTGAGCTCTCCGGAATACATACGCAAAAGTGCGGTCAGCAGTTTTTTCTCAAAACCGGGAGGCGTGTTTTCGTCGCCCACATAGGCGCTGATATGCTTATCGGCTGAGGCTCTGTCCCCGTAGACCTCGTCCATAATGGGGCTGCCTGCAGAAACTTCCTGCGCAGCGTCTACAATTGTGGAAAAGCCGGCCATAGCGGAATATATCTCATCGTAGATTGCCTCGGAGTAGAAAAATTCGAGAAATTCCACCGCATCCGCGTAGCGCTGAGGATCCTCGGCACAATCGGCGGTAATTGTCCAGAAAACGTCAAGGCTCTCGCCGGCAATAGTATCGCCATGGGTGTTGGGAACATAGAACCATCCCAATTCCAGCTCCGGGTCGAGATCCAGCGCCTCAAAGGCTAGCCATGGACCGCTGAAGACCATGGCAATGTTGCCGCTTGAAAGATGATATGCAAGGGATGTGTCCGGAGTTGCGGGCCAGCGTTCGTCGACATATTCTCTGCGGAAAAGCTCTTCAAGATGGAGAAACATTTCGCTTATAAGCGGGTCGCGCCAATCTCTTTCGCCGGCAGAGCACAGAGCGAGAAAATTCGGTTCCCGGCTTAAAACATCGGAACGGAGGAAATGGTTCAGCCAGTATTCAAGATGCCAAAGATCCTCGCCGCCCAGACCGAGAGGGCTTATTCCGGCCGATTTGATAATTTCGCACAGGTCTATGAACTCGCTGTAATTAGAGGGGGGAGAAATACCCAAGTCCCGGAAGATTGCCTTGTTGTATACAATTCCTGTTGTGGTGCCCAATGCGCAGAGACCATAGCATGTGCCGTCAACCACACAGGTTGGCTTTGCCACGGCGGCAAGTTCCTTCGGTATTGGAGCAAGCAGTCCGCTTTCGGCCCAGCCATAGGGTTCCTTTATCTGCATTATATCACCAAGCTGGTCTCTGGCAGCCAGCATATTGAGGGCATCTTCATATACCCTGTTTTCGTATTGAATATCATATTGGATATCAATTTCGGGGTGCTGCTCCTCGAAGCGCCTGACAAGCTCTTCAACGCAGGAATTCCATTTGCTGTTCTGAAAAGCGTATACCAGCGTAAGAACTCTCTGGGGCTGGCTTTCCTCCTGTGGCTCAGTATCGGGAGCGGAAGGGAAAAGCGGGACAAGCAGAGCAATAAGGGCAAGGCATAGCATAAGTGTTGCAAAAATTGTTTTAATGTCTTTCTTCAATGGCTGCACCTCCGCTCTTGGTATTAGTAGTTATATGGTTTGATTTTATCATGTCATTGACCTCGTGTAAATAAGCCCCGTCCACGTATTATTTAGTGGTCGGGGCTTATTTCATATGATTTGACGGGAAAGAGCTTAGCCTCTGTCGGCTGCATTAGCGTCCTTCATCCAGAACATTGGAAGAGTTGTGGCTATACCGAAAATTACTATAGCAAGGAGTATGCGGTATGCCAGCAGTCCTTTGCCGGCATCAATGAGAGCAATCATCATTGCTGTGCCGAAGGCGGAGGGGATGAGCTGTATGGCCATAATTACGCGGTTAGCGGATTGATAGACTCTTCTGCCGAAGGCAAAATTGATGGATGCGGGGTGAAGGGCGGGGGTGCCTCCTGTCATGCAAGCAACACCGAAGCCCCAAAGCGCCAGCATGGGAGTGTTGCACATGCCGGTCTCGGCTACAGCCCGGTACTGGCTCATAAGTCCTATAACAGGCATGAGCTCGCATAAACCCAGCAGCAGGGAGGCGGCAGGTGTGCCTGCCTTATCGTTTATGTAACCGAAAACGAAGGACATGGGAATGCCCAATATGGCTCCGACGGAAAGCCATTTCGTGGCCTGGCCGATAAAGAGCGTGGAAGCACCCGTTCCTCCAAGGCCTCCAAGCTCGGCAAAGAGTGCGCCCAGACCGCCGGCTGCAACGGAATCGGCATTAGTTATGCAAAGATGGGTGAACCATGCGGCAAGAGAACTCATCGCTGAGATTACTATAAACTGATAAGCGCCGTAGTTGCATATCATAAGCCAGGATTTCTTCATGCTCAGCACCTGACGTATACTGAGCTTTTCCTCGGGCTCGCTTTCAGAGAGCGGAGGATGATCAGCGCCGTCCGGATAGAGTCCCACATCTTCCGGATTGTCACGGAGAAGGAGGGCGGTGAGTACAGCCATAGCAATAAGCAGCGCGGCAATACCAATATAAAATGGGCGATAATCTCCTCCAAGATGACGGGAGATAAACGATGTCATAACGGATGTGCACAGCACGGAGAAAAGGGGCGAACCCAGAGAAATCACACCGAGTACTCTTCCGCGGTAGCGAACGAACCAACTGGAGGCCAGCTGAAAACCTGCCATTTGCATGCACATGCAGCAGCATCTGACAAGGAACAGGGACACCCAGAAAAGAATATAGCTGCCCGTGACAAGCGGATCGCTCACACTGTGGCCGGAAACGATGAGATCCTCACTGACGCAGGCAAGTCCGTTGGCTATAGCAAGCCCAAAACATCCAAGAGCTGCAGCGAGTATACAGGGGATAAGGGTTCTGCGCACGCCGAAGTGGATGAAGCAGGTGCCGTAAACAAAGGTCAAAGCTATGCATACAACATTGCCAACAGCCAGTGGCTGTTGGGTGCTTATTTTGCTCCATGCCGAAAATGACTGGATTATATTTATTTGATCATTCTGAAGTCCGGAGTACATAAACATAAAGAGTATGCCGAGGACGCAGAAGCTCAGGGAATATCGGGCGAATTTTTTATTTTTCATCATAAGCTTAATTCCTCCCAAGCCTAATTTTTCCACAAAGCACCTTTTTGCTCAATGACGTTTTTTTTGAGAAAAGTGCTGTTTTTTTAGAGATGGTTTTGGAGCCATTGTTTTTTATATGTCAAGATGAAATAATGAACAGACTTAAACTAGGGGACAGTTTTGTCGGCCTGAATTATGGCGTGCAGAGCACCCCACTGATAGGGAGGATAACCGCTGAAATGAAAACTCTGTATGCTCAGGTAGAACTGGGAAAAGTAACTCTGCAGGAGAAGGAACTTCCCGCTCCCGGTCCGGGTCAGCTGCTGCTTAAGGCTCACTACAGTACTATGAGCCCCGGCACAGAATGGGCTCTTATGCATGGCTTCATCGTTCCGCTGCCCACAAGCATTGGTTACAGTATGTGCGCCAGTGTTGTTGAAGTAGGCCCCGGTGTGGATGAGTTTAAGGTTGGCGACATTGTTGTTACCACCGGCGAGCATGCCCAGTATCTTATAATGGATGCCCTTAATTGCACCCCCGCACCCAAAAATGTTGACAAGGTGCAGGCTGCATTCTGGAATCTGGGACATACCGGTCTTTATTCCGTACGTCAGGCCAAGCTCCAGCTGGGTGAGGCTGCCGTTATTATGGGTCAGGGCTTTGTTGGTGCGCTTACTGCACAGATGGCACGCCTTGCAGGTGCCTGCCCTGTTATAGTCACCGACCTTTCCGAGGAACGTCTCGAAATGGCTAAAAAGATGGGTGTCACCTGTGCCATCAACCCCAAAGCCGATCCCGACGGTTTGCAGAAGGCAGTTGATGAGCTTTGCGACGGAAGTGTTCCTGTAGTTTTCGAGGCCACCGGCTCCCGCCAGCCTCTGGAACAGGCATTTGAGATAGTGGGCGAGCGCGGCCGCGTGGTAATGATAAGCCAGGTTCACGGCGAGACTATGCCCAACTATGACGACAACCTTATGCAGAAGGGCGCAAGTCTTATCGGTACATACGTTAACTCCCGTCCCTTCTCCCTGCGCCGCACCGATCTTGACATCGCCGGCGTATGGCCTCCTGTGCTGAACACCAAGATGCGCCGCTTCAACAGCCTCATGGCCAATACTGTTGACGAAGATATCCGTGTGTTCCTGAATCTGATCACCTATGGATATCTTGATATCAGTCCTCTGATAACACACCGCTTCAGCTATAAGGAAATGACCGAAGCCTATCAGCTGGTATGGGATCAGGATCCCAACCTTGTTGGCGGTCTTATAAGCTGGGAAGACTGATAATTCCCGAAAGGAGAAAATGCTGTGAGTAAAAATATCACCAAGGTGCTTCATGTTGGCATAAGTGTTTCCGACATGGAGCGTTCTCTGAAATGGTACGACGAGGTTCTGGGCTTCAGCGAACTGCTCAAGGACGACTATGTTCCTCCTCTGGGTGCCCGCATCTGCTTCATCCGCGGCTGCGGCGGCTTTGAGATAGAGCTGTTTAAGTATGATGAGCCCAAGGCCATCCCCGGAGATCGCCTTGCTCCTAACTCCGACCTTCAGACCATTGGCACCAAGCATGCTGCCTTTGAGGTAGATGACATGCCTGCCCTCAAGGCTCATTTTCTTGCCAAGGGTGTGGACATTGCCCACGAGGTCACTATGGACGGCGAATCCGTCATGTTTATCCGCGATCCCGACGGTGTTCTGCTGGAATTCATTCAGCGATGAACGAGAAACAAATTCATAATTTATCAGCTTAGCTGTTAAATAAAATTCAAGGAGGAAAAATAAATGAAAAAGCTTATTGCTCTGCTGCTTGCTCTTGTAATGGTATTCGCCATGGTCGCTTGCGGCAACACCGATGCTCCTGCTGCTCCTTCTGAGCCTGCTGCTCCCGGCGCAGATGCCAAGGATCCCGCACCCGAAGGCTTTGTTTGGAACGGCCATAAGGAAGTTTGGTCCATCCTTCCCACTACCAATGCAGAAGGTCTTATCTGGATAAACGACACCATGGGTGCTGTTATGCAGGACAAGGGCTTCACCTATGTTAAGAAGGACGCAGAAGGCAACCCCGCAAACCAGGTCACCTTTGTTGAGGATGCTATTGCTGCCGGCAACGTTGGCGCTCTGATGATCGCCGCTATGGACGTTGTCCTCCTGAAGGACGTTGTTGAGCAGGCTGTTGACGCCGGTATCGCTGTTGCAATGCTCGGTGCAGAGCCCACTGATTACCAAATCGCCGGCTGCGTCTACACCGCATACGAGATCACCGGTCAGTTCGCTGTTGAAGCAGCTGAGGACTGGGTCGCCAAGCGCGTTGCTGAGGGCGGCAATGTTCCTGCCAATGCAGACGGCAAGTATGAAGTTGCCTGCGACATCTTCACCGACATCACCGACGGTATCTATCGTTCCAACGCTGTTGTTGGCATGGTTGATAAGTCTGCCTCTCTCGTGCGTGTTGCTACCAACACCTCTTATAACGACGGTTACTCCAAGGCTTACAACAACACTCAGGACATTCTGGGTGCAAACCCCGACTGCCACATCTTCATCGCTTATGAGCCCCAGCTCGCTCTCGGTATGGCTGATGCCATCGCTGAGCACTGCGACCTGAACGGCCTGGATCTGGCTGACTACTGCGTCATCTCCTGCTACGGCGAAGACACCACCTTCAGTGAGATCTATCCCACCATCGTTGAAAACCACTCCGTATCCGCTATCAAGGGCTACTCCACTTACGGCGATGCTCCCCTGCCCTTCGGCGATCCTGCCAAGGCTGTTATCGGCGAAGAATCCTATGCTGCTGTTGAAGCTCATGCACAGTCCATCGAAGCTCTTGCCGGCATGCCCGTAATGCTGCCTCCCTTCTTCACCGGCTGGCATCTTGCTGACATCCTTCTCAGTGCCTGCGGTCAGGACGGTTACACCTGGACCTACGGCGAGACCTACTACGATACCATCTCTGTTACCAGCGTTTACGGTTTTGAAAAGACCTGGGTCAATGGCGACGAGAACCCCGCTATTGAGTACAAGGTTCCCAATTTCATCGGCTGATAAAAAAGCATAAACAATCTATAAGCGACAAATTTACGGGAGGCGGCGTGAGAATCCTCGCGCCGCCTCTGTTTCAACTCTAAACAGGGGGCTACGATTTTGGAAGAACGCAAGCCTATTCTGTCCCTGAAGGACATAATGAAAATCTATCCCGGCGTTATAGCGCTCAATAAAGTTTCCATAGACTTTTATCCCGGCGAGGTTCACGCCCTTATAGGCGAAAACGGAGCGGGAAAATCCACATTTATTAAGACAATAACAGGCGCCCATGCGCCTGATGGCGGCACCGTTACCATCGATGGTGAGACCTATTCAGCTATGACACCCGCGCTGGCTCGTCAGCACGGTGTTGAGTGCATTTATCAGGAATTCAACCTGATCGACGTTCTGTCTGCAGCTGAGAATATCTGCTATGGCGAACGTCACGGCAAGCTGGTCAACCAAAAGAAAATGTGCGAAATTGCACAGAGAATATTTGATGATTTCGGCGTCAATATTGATCCAAACACTCTGGTAAGAGACCTGACTCCCGGTCATATGCAGATAGTGGAGATTGCCAAGGCTGTCAGCAAGAATGCCCGCATTCTTATTCTGGATGAGCCCACAGCGCCTCTGTCTGTGGCTGAGGTCGGTATCCTCTTCCGCATCGTTCGCAAGCTGAGAGATGATGGCGTGGCCATCATATTCATTTCCCACCGCCTTGACGAGGTGTTTGAACTTACAGATCGCATTTCCATACTCCGCGACGGTGAGTACATAACTACTCTTGATACCAAAAAGACCAACCGTGCCGAACTTATTAAGCACATGGTTGGCAGAGAGATGTCCGCCACTTTCCCTCCCAGAAATTCAAAGATTGGCGAAGTGGCTCTTGAACTCAGACATCTTTCAGGCAACGGTGTCCGTGATGTATCCTTCAAGGCTCACAAGGGTGAGGTCTTGGGTATTTCCGGCCTCGTAGGTGCGGGAAGAACAGAGATAATGAAGGTCGTTTACGGCGCAGAAAAGAGGCAGTATGGCGAGATATATGTAAATGGCAAGCTGGCCGACATAAACTCTCCCCATGACGCTATGCACAAGTACGGCATCTGCCTTATCCCTGAGGACCGCAAGCGTGAGGGCTGCTTCCTGCAGGAGACCATATCCTGGAACATTGTCTACAATGTTTTGGGCAGAATCTCCCATGCAGGTGTTGTAGGCAGAAAGAAAGAGAAAGAAATTTCTGATTTCTACGGACAGAGCATGCGCATCAAGGCACCGGATCTGTCTCACACCAAGGTTATGACTCTCTCCGGCGGCAACCAGCAGAAGGTGGTTGTTGGCAAGGCTCTTGCAACCAAGTCCGACATTGTAATTTTCGATGAGCCTACCCGCGGTATAGACGTTGGCGCCAAGTATGAAATATACGAGCTTATCAACGAACTTTGCGAGGAAGGCAAGTGCATCATTATGATAACCTCCGATATGGAGGAACTGCTTGGAATGTCCGACCGCATTGTGGTCTTTGGCGAACGCTGTCTGGTCGGCGAACTCAGCAAAGAGGAATTCTCTCAGGAACGCATACTTGATATGGCGTCCTCAACCATACGGGAATCCTGAATACGGAGGAACAGATAATGAAGAAAAGAAGCTTTAAATCCTTCCTGCGCGAATATGTGATGCTGTTCGTGCTCATAGCTGTTATTGCAGTGTTTGCCGTTCTCGGCCCCACCGTTGCAAACAGAAACTTCCTTGGCATCCAGAATCTGCTGAACATTCTCAGCCAGAACTCTTATCTGGTGATTCTCGGCATAGGTATTACCTTTATTATGCTGGGCGGAGCTATGGACCTTTCTACCGGCTTCCTCATCTCCACCGTTGGTATAATCATCGCCCGTGTGGATCTTTCCAGCAATTTTGCGGTTTCTGTCCTTGTAGGTCTTGCCGCAGCCGTGATCCTTTCCGCCTTTAACGGCGTTATGTACTCATGGCTGAGAGTGTTCCCCTTTATTATCACTCTGGCTACCCAGTATATGCTCAACGGCGCTACCTACCTGCTTTCCGGCGGTATGACCCAGACCTATAAGGGACTTTCCGAGGGCTACAAAATCCTCGGTGGTTTCAACATCCCCTTCCTTGGCGGCAGCCTGAAATCCGGCGTCATTGTTATGATAATAATGGTGGCCATAGGCTCCTTCATTCTGAACAAGACCCATTTCGGACGCAATGTCTATGCTCTGGGCTCCAACCCTGAAGCGGTTGCCCTCTCCGGCGTTTCCGTTGCCAAGATGCGTATTGCAATATTTGCACTGGCCGGTCTCTTCTTCGGTATTGCTCAGATGGTCAATATCGGACGTCTCAGCTGCACCGTCAATAACTCTATGGGTATAGGCGATGAGTTCATTGTTATGGCCGGATGTATGCTGGGCGGCATAAAAATGGGCGGCGGCGGAGGCAAGATGAGCAACATGGTCATCGGCGTCCTTATTATCGGCGTATTGAACTCCGGCATGAACTTCCTGAACATGAACCAGTACTGGAAGTATGTTGTTCTGGGTATAGCCCTCCTTTCTGCAGTCATCCTTGATACCATGCAGACCCGTTCCGCTATAAAGGCTGCCAAGAAGGTCAGCGCCCCCAAAATAACTGAAGGCTGAGAAGACCTGCTTCGTAGCTTCCAAACTGCAATAAATATAAATTCCCGCAATTTTGAAAGGAGAACGGTCAATCATGGGTTTCAAACTTGAGATAGTCCGAACCGAAACTGCTAATTACTATACAACTACTGCTCTTGCATCCACTGTGATTTCCGCAGAATATCTCGTGGATGGCGAGATGAAAAATACTAGCGCCGCTGAGGGCTGCGCTCTTGTGCTTGTTGTGGACGGCGCACAGCGCGATCTGCTCCCCGGAAAAAGCTATGAGGTTGCCGAGAGCTTTGTTATCCGCGAGGTGAAGGTCTATCGCGTGGGCGGCCCCAGCGCTGCCCCCTGGTCCGGAGCAAAGGAAGAGGAAAAGGCCACCTACTGGTTCCGTCAGGCTCTTCTTGTGGATGATGGAAAAATAGTGGATGATGGCTCTGTCCGAGAAGCAATAAGCGGCGGCAGCTACGATGAGAAGAAGGCCGAGGGCGTCACCGTAACAACCGGCGGCACCCATTTCAACGGTATTCTTCTGGATAACGGCACAAAGTATGCCATTTCCGGCTCTACATTTATATCCCACGGCGATGGCGGCGACGACCTTGCCGGTTGGGGTGCAGCAATAATGGCCGATAATCGCTCCGAGCTTGAAATAGCCGATTGCTATATTGAGACTGACGGTGCAATTCGCTGTGCTCTTTATGTGGACAATACATCAATTGCAAATGTTCGCGATACAGTCATCTATACCAAGGAAACTCAGGATACATATCAGGAGTTTGCAGATCTCACTCCTGCCATGATGAAGCGCGTGCCCTTCGCTCTTGGTATGGAAGGCACAGTTCGCTCCCTCAATGTGATGGCAGACGGACAGGGAAGATTTAAAAACTGCATTGTTATCTGCACCGGCTGGGGCACCCTTTCCACAGACTCCGGCACCGCATACGATGTGTGCAAGACCTACGCCCTTGATGTTGAGGATACCCTCTCCGGAATAGGCACAATGGAAATTGCGCAGGAAGGCAAGGAATACACCGCCACAAAAACTGTTGGTGGCGTTACCTACGGCTTCACTGTGGGCGGCTCCGGCTATGTTACCTATGCAGATTCCGGTGTACACAACCGCTATAAGAATGTTGAGTTCTATTCTCCTGACTATATTCAGGTTATGGGCTCCGGTCCATCCGGCTCCACCTATATCGACTCCTATCTCTCCAGCGGTCATATTGCATTTATGACCCAGCAGTCCAGAGGCGGAACATTTGAGCTGCTTGGCTGCAAGCTTGATACTGTGGACGGACTTATCCAGATAAAGTCCGGAGCTGCAAACACCGGCTTCAGCAATATAATCGTGGATAACAGCGAAATCCGTTTCTCCGGCGAATCCACCCGCAGCGAAAACGGCATTTTGGTTGAACTGATCGAATCTGATGACGCCGGCAACCCGGGCATCACCACCTATACCATCAATGACCATCCCGATGAGGCTGTTGCAACAAGCACCTCCGTTGCCGACAGCAGTGCTACACTGAAAAATGGCGAGTATTCCGGCGACATCTTCAACAGTATTTATAACTATCGCCAGAATCTTAATGTTCTGCTGGAGAAGGCTGTGCTGACCGGTACTGTCTCCGCAACCCAGGCTATCCACGTGGATTTGGAAGGCAATGTGGTTCCCAACGGCACGGTTCTGAATGCCTTTATGGGCAGCAAGGAGTTTGACCACGCCAACTATGCTGCTGAGCAGGGCGGTTTTGACGGCGACTGCAAGATCATTGGCCGCTTCCGCCACAGCGCCAAGCCTATACTGAATAACCCCATCAATCTCACTCTGAAGGATAGCCGCTGGAACATCACCGGTGAGGGCTGGATCAACGCCCTGACTCTGGATAGCCTCTCCGATCTGGCTTCCGAGGCTCCCGTGACCATTCACGTCAAGGCTCTGAGCGTTGGTGGCGAGAGCTATGCTGACGGCATATATGCCGAGGGCAATGTTACTATCGAGGTGGACTCCACCGTCATCGAGATCAAGGATAACGGCGTTGTTGACGCAGGTCAGACCTATGGCAACGTCAAGTACTCTCTTGTTTCTCTCCTTGAGGATGGCACTCCCGACTCAAACAGCTTCACAGTAAAGCGCCAGAACTATATTGACGGCAATCTTTACTTTGTGCTTATCCCCAAAGAAGGCTATAGCATCGTAAATATGGCTGCTGTTAAGGGCAGCCTTGCCCCCAACGAGGCGGGCGGCGAGCTTGAGGCTTATGAGTATGTGCTTATCCCCGAGCAGGGAACAAAGGAAATGTCCGTGGTAGTTACTGTAGCCCGCTGAGGCAAAATAATTTAAAATCAAAAAGGAACAGGCGCTTAGGCAGCGGCCTATTCCTTTTTGCTATAAAGAAGGACGGTCTTTCTTTGCGTTCCGTGTGAGGTGGAAATCAAAAATCACGCCCCGAGGCCATACGGCTTCGGGGCGTATATATTATCCTTTCCGGAATCCGGCAACTATTTCGTAGTTTTCTTTTTCGGGATGGGGCATATAGATGAAAAATTCCGGAACATCTTCTCTGAGTTCAATGTGAATCCGCATCGGCTCTGCTTGACCGTCAAATGTAAGCAGATAATCCATTTCCCAATATTGACCGATAGATGTATCCATAAATTCGAGATCTTCGAATTCCCAGGAACCGGTCATTTCTTCCTCCAACACCGCTGTAAAGCGTCCGTCTTCGTGGAAAATGAAGGGATGGTTTTCTACCTGAGTGTCTTCCATGCGTGTGCCGTCAAGCTTATTATCCACATAGTAAGAGGAGGGAAGCCATGTGCCGATGGGGTAAGTGTCGCGCTGGTTCATCAGGACGAACTCATCTTCTGAATACTGCACAAAATCAATCTGCCTTCCATCCATCAGCTCAAAATTATGGATGATAAAGTGCTTTCTATCCGACCGCGCGTCCACTTCGCAGTAAATTTCGTCGAGACCATCCGCGAACATATAATACCTATAAGTGGGGCTGTCATTTCCGTTGGTCCAGATTTTATCGCCTGCATCCGAAATATCCCGCACTCCCCATGCGCCGCTAAGCTCCTTGCCAAGATTAGCGGTAAAGGTGCCATCGTCATTGAAGGTGACAGAGTACTCGGAGGTAGTTCGTTCTGTTTCACCCTGATATTGAACTTCTGTCGAGGTCCAAGTGCCGAGATGGATGGTGTTTGCAATTTTGACCTGTTCCAGTGCTTTTTCATTGATGGGTGCAAAACTCTGGCGGGAGCGACCGATTACGAAGTCCAAACTGTATCCGCGGGAGGCGGACAGCGTGCCCTTGAGCAGCTGAACTTCGTCACCGGCATGGTTTTCAATCATAATAATATACTCGGATGGGCTGCTAAGGTCGACAGTATAGACAGGCACCACATGCCATATGCCATCCACAGTGCCGTTCAGATTGCCGATTACAGTCCGGTCATCACGGAATGTGAGCCAATTGCCCAGATTGCCCAATATGTTTGCCCATTGGTCGTATGCGATACCCCAATCACCGCCAAGATCATATCTAAGATCATCGTATTGACTGAACAAGAGCAATTGACCTGAAATAAGGATGAGCTCCTTTTCCGGCGTGTTCAGATCTCCTGACCGATTGAGACGCAGGCACATGGGATAGGTGGTCGCTTCGCTTGTCAGGGTGAAGTAATAGTTGTCGTATCCATCTTCAAGCTTATAGGAGTCGAAGCTCCATGTAAGCTGCTGAGCACCCTTTTGCGGCATGCTGAAAGTAGCGCTTCTGTTTTCACCAAAATGGAATCCAATTCCGTATAATGTCAGTCGGCTTGCCTGAATAAATCCCGTGTCATCATACATGCCGAACAAATCCCAGTAACCGGGCAACAGTGTTTCAAGATAAAGCTCCCGATCAATATCTGCGCTTTCTTCAAAGGCACAGATGCTGCAGGTGTGGGACATCTGATCTTCGCCAAAATTCCATTCCCCGTAACTATGCCCCAGCGCCTCGCCCTGTGTGGCGTCGCAGCGGGAGCAGATTTCCGCCTCGGTGCAGCTGGCATCCTGCCAGATGTGCCCCAGTGCTGGCGCACCGGTCTCCTGACATTTTGTGCAGAGCTGCGCATTTACGCAGTCCGCATCAGTCCATTCGTGGCTGCAGGCGCAGCCGCTCAGCGCCAATGCCAGAAGAAAAACAAAAATAAGCGTCAAATGCCTGTATTTCATTAGCTATCCCCGTTTCAGAAATATATTTCTGAATTCAACATAACACAGCAGCTGGGTAAAAGCAAGGTGCTATGAAAGCGGATGCAAAAGCAGAAAGCCGTGTGAGGAAATGCAGCTGCAGCTCAGTCGGAGGTAGGAACCCGCCCACCGAAATAGGATTGCCATATTATGACGGATGTGCTATTATTCCTTTTACCAAATATTTCAAGAAGAGGTAAGAGAATGAAAAGAACAATAGCTTTTATTCTGGCAATGCTGCTTTGCCTTTCCCTTTGCGCCTGCGGCAAGAAAGACCCCACTCCGGCCCCTATCGTTGTGGACGGAAAAGAAGTCTCTGTTACAGATTTCCTGATAGAGCATTTGAGTGAGTACATTCAGAGCGAAGACTATCTTGAGCGAGAGAAACGCTACATAGATATGACCGGCAACAAAGCTTTTCCCTTCACCGTCACCCAGGTGATCGATCTGAACGCATGGGATATTGGTATGAACAGGCTCAGCGTCCATTTTCTGGCTGTAAAGGCAGACTGCATGTTAGCTGTTGATGAAAATGGTATCAAGGGTGACATATTACTGGTGGTCGACTACGAAACCGGAGAAGTCTACGACGAGCTTACCATCGACCCCAGCTATCAAACCATGGATAATACAAAAGAACACGAACTTTGGGTCATGCTCAACGGTCCGTTGGTAGGCAGTGGCTATGACGGACGCCCCATTTTAGGCGGCTCCTATGATAGCAACGGAAATCTTGTCAGGGAGACCGAAACACGTGTTGAACTTTCTGAAAAGGAAATTGCCAAGATCAACGAAGCTTTGCATAAGTAAAATAAAAAGCAGGGCGCCAATTTCGGCACCCTGCTTTTTTATTATGCGTTTAGTGGATGGTTACGGGCAGGCCGTATTCCTCCATTATTTTTTTCAGCTTCTGCATAAATTCGTCGCTGGGGGGAGTTGCCTCCACGGCCTTTTCGTCGCTTATGCGAAGATACTTCATAACACCCAGATTGTGGTAGGGCAAAAGCTGCACCACGCTCACCGCGTCACCAAGAGTTTTGCAAAATTCGGCGGTTGCGCGGATATTCTCCTCGTCATCGTTGAAAAGGGGAATGACGGGTATGCGGATCTGGAGCTTTTTTCCGTTTTCGGCGAGAAGCTTTGCGTTGGTGAGAATTTGCTCATTGGGCACTTTCACAACGGTATTGTGCTTTTCGCTGTCCATATGCTTTATGTCATAGAGATAAAGATCGGTATAGGGCATAGTTTTTGCAACGGTGTCCCACTGGGCAAAGCCGGAGGTATCAAGGGCGGTGTGTACTCCCTTTTCCTTCATGCGTTTGAAAACTTCCACAACGAAATCCACCTGACAGAGAGCCTCGCCGCCGGAGATGGTGATGCCGCCGCCGGAGCGGTCATAGAAGGCCTTGTCCTGCATAAGACGCTCCACAAGCTCATCTACGGTGTAATCCTCGCCGCAAATATAAAGAGCTTCCGCATAGCACTTATCGGCGCAAAGACCGCAGTTTGTGCAAGCCTCGCGCTTTACATGCACCATCTGCAGCTCTTCGCCGGTGGTGGCGTCCTTGCGGATTTCACCAAGCTCAATGGCGTTTTCGGGGCAGGCTTTTATACATCTGGATTTGCAGGCGTCGGTGCCCAGGCAGCGCATGGATATCCAGCTGAGCTGGCTCTTGAAGGCCTGGGATTCGGGACTATGGCACCAGGGGCAGCGCAGAGGGCAGCCCTTGAGAAATGCGGTGGTGCGCACACCGGGGCCATCCTGAACGGAAAAGCCCTGTATGTCATATAGTCTTCCGGTCAAATTTTCCGTACTCATTTCGTTTTCACCTGTGTCCGATCAGACGTTCATTTCGGTGCGGCGGATAAGATCATCCTGAGCATCCTTGTAAACTTCAACAAAGTAGGCGGAGAAGCCGGCAATTCTGACAACCAGATCCTTGTAGTTTTCGGGGTGAGCCTGAGCGTCCCTGAGAGTTTCGGCGGAGACTATGTTCAGCTGAAGCTCCATTCCACCGCCGTCAAAATAGGTCTGCATAACGGTGCGGAGCTTTTCAATGCCGTCCTCGCCGCTGAGAACGGTGGGATGGAACTTCATGTTGCAGAGAGTGCCGTTGGCATACTTGCTCTGGTCAAACTTCAGGATAGAACCGATGGTGGCAAGAGGACCGTTTTTGTCCATGCCCTGAACGGGAGAGATGCCGTCGGAAAGGGGAGCGCCGGTTTTGCGTCCGTCGGGAGTTGCATGGTTGAATTTGCCCAGAACAACGTTCAGGGTGACAGGCCAGCAGCCTGCGGTCCAGCCGCAGCCGCGGGGGCTTGTGCCTCTGCAGATGCCGTCGGCATAGGTGTCGGCAACGAACTTCAGATACTTGTCGGCCTCGGGGATGTTGTTGCCGTAGTGGGGAACTTTGCCGAGGATATACTGATGAAGATCCTCATAGCCTTCCCAGTTATTGATGAGGGCGTCATAGAGCTCTCTGGTGGTGGCAATCTTCTTGCGGAAGCAGACATAGTCGATAACGTTGAGGCTGTCGGCAACGGTGCCGTGACCGATGCTGGAGTTGCCTGCTGCGTTATACTTGGAGCCGCCCCACATGACGTCAAGACCGGACTCCATGCAGCCGTCCATGGTTGCGGAAAGCAGGGGGAGGGGACGGTGGAAGCTGTATATATATTCGTAGCAGTTTACCATGTTAACCTGCCACTTGGTGAAGTAATCTATCTGGGTCTTATATGCGGCAAGAACCTCGTCCATGCTCTTCATGTCGTAGAGATAGCCGGTGCGGGGGCCGCTGGGCTTGTTTTCGGGAGCGCCGGGGAAGCGGAAGGGGTTGACGCCGTTGTTGATGGCGAGCCAGAGGGCTGCGGGCAATATGGTGTAGGAGTTGTTACCGTCGCCGCCGGAGTTGGAGAAGTCAGAACCGCATACGCAGGGCTCAACGCAGCCGATAAGGCAGTAGTTGCGGGCATCTTCAACGGGAATGCCGCGGCGGACGATGCTTTCAATGGCAACATCGTCATTTTCGAAGCAGGGAACACCGCCAACCTGCTTGTTGGTCTCAAGGGCTGCCTCCCAAAGATCGTTGGGGGTATCCTTGTGGACGCGCAGGGCAACGGGGGGATTGTGGAGCTTCAGACGTGCGGAGGACTGGAGCACCAGATAGGTTGCAAGATTGGTGGAGTCGCTGCCGTCCTTATGCATACCGCCGATGGTGATAAGCTGACCGGAGGTATAGCCGGGGCCGGAACGGGTCTTGAGCTCGGACCATACCTTGTTGCACTCGGCAACCTTGAGCATGAAGAGATCCATAAGCTCCTGAGCCTGCTCGCGGGTGATGCGTCCTGCCTCAAGGTCGGCATCCAGATACTTGCCAACATAGAGGTCAAGACGGCCGTAGCTAATGCCGTGGAGCTGGGCATCGAGAATGTGTCCCATCTGGTAGAGGTAGCAAGCCTGCAGAGCCTCGTGATAGGTGCGGCAGGGCTTTTCGATTATCCAGTCAAGGCTGTCTGCCATCTGGAGCAATTCGGCCTTGCGCTTGGGATCGCTGCAACTTTCGGCCTGACGGAGGCACTCTGCGGCATAGCGCTTTGTGTATATGATGAGACCCTCGGTGACGATATCCACGGAGCGGTAGAAAATGTATTTTTTGGCCTCGTCGCCGCCGATGCCGTTTTCTTCAAGCTCGCGCATCTTGGCTCTGGCCTCGTCGCGTACGGAGCCCAGACCTCTGTCAACAACGGTCCAGAAATTTCCGCAGTAATGTCCGATGGGGTTCTGGCAGTTTCTTTTTTCAAGGAAGTTGAGAACGCCTGCGCCGGAAAGCTGCTTATAGGATTCGGGGAGATATTTGTCGATGATGGCGCTGGTGCAGTTTTTCTCCCAGAAGTGACCGGTCTTCTTTATGTAGTCATAGGTCTCCTGATCAATGTCATAGGGGTCAACGGAACGGGTGGGCAGGGTGTCGATTTCGTCCAAAAACCACCAGAAGGAGTTTTCGGGGAAAAGGGCGCAGCCGCGGTAAGTCTCCGCAGCAAAGCCTACAATGAGCTCATCCTCGTTAACGGGGGTGGGCATTTTCTCAAAAAGATTGCGCAGGTTTTCAGCGCGCTTGAGAATTCCGGTGATGTCGGGATTTTCCATATAAAACTCGGTGACGAGTTTATAGCGGTGGAGGTCAATTTTGGGCTTGGTGGAGCGGTATTTTTCTCTTACTCTCTGTACGCGCTCGGTCATAGGTGCGTTCTGATACATATTATATACTCTCCTTTTCGGACGGATATTGCATTTTACTCCATTTAAAATATATCATCCACTGCTGAGGGTGTCAAGAATTGCGCGGCGGCGTGATTTGGGATAACTTGGTAAATATATACACAAATGAAGAGGAATTTATCGCATTATTCTATGCGCCGCTTTGAACGAGCTATGGTATAATCAAAATATACAAAAATGCGCGCGATAAGTTGTGCAATGTGCGAATAAATACACACATTTCAAACGTATGATACCAATTTGCGATTAAAAATGGAGGTTATATTCATGGCAAGAAGCAGGAAGACAATGGACGGAAACACAGCCGCTGCATATGTCAGCTACGCTTATACCGATGTTGCGGGCATATACCCCATCACTCCCTCAAGCCCCATGGCGGATTGTGTTGACCAATGGGCGGCCAAGGGACAGAAGAATATTTTCGGACGTCCGGTAAAGGTTATGGAGATGCAGTCCGAGTCTGGCGCGGCGGGCGCCGTCCACGGAAGCCTTGCCACCGGTACCCTGACCACCACCTATACAGCGTCTCAGGGCTTGCTTTTGATGATACCCAATATGTATAAAATGGCGGGCGAAATGCTGCCTGCGGTGTTTCATGTTTCCGCCCGAGCCGTTGCAAGTCATGCACTGAGCATTTTCGGTGACCATTCGGATATTTATGCCTGCCGACAGACGGGCTTTGCAATGCTCGCCCACAGCAATGTTCAGGAGATAATGGACCTCTCCCCGGTAGCTCATCTGGCTGCTCTTTCCGGAAGCCTGCCCTTTTTGAACTTTTTTGATGGTTTCCGTACCAGTCATGAGCTCCAGAAGATAGAGGTGTGGGATTATGCGGATCTTGCGGACATGCTGGACATGGATGCCCTCCACGATTTTAAAAACCGCGCTTTGAGCCCCGAACATCCACTTATGCGTGGCAGCCACGAAAACGGAGATATTTTCTTTCAGAACCGCGAAGCCTGCAACCGCTACTATAATGCTCTTCCCGCCATCGTGGAAGACTATATGGATAAAATCAATGCAAAGCTGGGCACGGATTATAAGCTTTTTAACTACCACGGCGCCGCCGATGCGGAACGTGTTATTATCGCCATGGGCAGCGTATGCGATACTGCTGAAGAGGTTGTTGACCATCTCTGTGCAAAGGGTGAAAAGGTCGGTCTTGTAAAGGTGCGCCTTTATCGTCCCTTCTCCGCCGAAAGACTTCTTTCCGTAATCCCCGAAAGCGCAAAGCGCATCGCCGTGCTCGACCGCACCAAGGAGGCGGGCAGCCAGGGCGAACCCCTTTATATGGATGTGGTAACAGCTTTTGCGCGAAGCGGAAGAAACGCTGTGATATGCGGCGGACGTTATGGCCTTGGCGGCAAGGATACCGCACCCCGCAGCATATTTGCCGTATATGAAGAACTGGGTAGAGAAAAGCCCAAAACCGAGTTCACCATCGGCATTGTTGACGATGTGACAGAGCTTTCTCTGCCTGAACACGATGTGCCGGATACCACAGCTCCCGGTACGGTGCAGTGTAAATTCTGGGGTCTTGGCGGAGATGGCACAGTGGGAGCAAACAAAAACTCCATTAAGATAATCGGCGACCATACGGATAAGCAGGTTCAGGCCTATTTCCAGTATGACTCCAAGAAGACGGGCGGCGTGACGATAAGCCATCTTCGCTTCGGAGATAAGCCCATAAAGAGCCCTTACTATGTAAGCAAAGCGGACTTCGTTGCCTGCCATAATCCAAGCTATATAACCAAGGATTATCCTATCGTACGTGATGTGAAGAGCGGCGGCACCCTGCTTATAAACTGCCAGTGGGATTTTGAGGAACTGGAGCGCAATCTCAGCGGTGAAGCCAAGAGATACATTGCCCGGAACGACATTCAGCTTTACACCATTAATGCAATTGACCTTGCCATAGAGATAGGCATGGGCAAGCGCACCAATACCATACTCCAGAGTGCATTTTTCAAGCTTGCGAAAATTCTTCCTCCGGATACCGTCCTGCGTTATCTCAAAGATGCCGCAACGGCCAGCTACCTGAAGAAGGGTCATGATATTGTTCATCTGAACCACAGAGCTATTGACGCAGGAAGTGAGTCTCTTGTGAAAGTCTCCGTTCCTTCCTCCTGGCTGAATGCACCCGATAAGGCCGAAAAATGCTATGAAAGCAGCGGAAGACCCCTTCTTGATTCCATGGTGGAGCGCATTCTCCGTCCTGTGGAGCGTATGGACGGCGACAGCCTTCCCGTTTCTGCCTTCCTCGATCATGCGGACGGCAGCTTTGAGCAGGGCGCAAGCGACTTTATGAAAATGGGCATAGCCGTTTCCGTGCCCGCATGGGAGGCAAGCAAGTGCCTCCAGTGCAACCTTTGCTCTTATGTATGTTCCCATGCCGCAATCCGACCTTTTGCCATTTCCGATGAGGAAAAAGCCGCTTTGCCCGCAACAGCCGAAGCTGTTCCCATGAAGGGCAAGGGTAAGGAGCGCTATAGCTATGCAATCGCTGTTTCCACATTGGACTGCATGGGATGCGGAGTTTGTGTCGGCGCTTGCTCCGCTGGAGCACTGAAAATGGTTCCCATGGAGAGCAGACTTAATATGCAGCCCGTATGGAACCATATGGTAAAGAATATTCAGGACAAAAAGGATATCTGCGACTATAGCGTGCGCGGAAGCCAGTTCCGCCGTCCGCTGCTGGAGTTTTCCGGTGCCTGCGCCGGCTGCGCGGAAACTGCCTATGCCCGTCTTGTGACCCAGCTTTATGGTGAGAGAATGTTTGTTGCCAATGCAACAGGCTGCTCCTCAATCTGGGGCGGTACCGCAGGCGCATCGCCCTACACCGTTGCCCCCAACGGCAAGGGGGTCGCATGGGCAAACAGTCTTTTTGAGGATAATGCGGAATACGGACTTGGCATGTTCCTCGGCCAGAGAATGACCCGGGATAAACTCCGTTCGGATCTTCAGGAAATGCTGCGCAGCGAACAGTGCCGCAATGTGGAATCTTTCAAGAGGGCTGCCGCATATTATCTTGAAACCTTCAAAGACGGCGAGCGAAACGGTGAGGCCACCGATGCGCTGATACCGGAACTGGAAAAAATGGAGAAAATGGGCTTCCCCATTGCGCCCAAGCTTCTTAAAAATAAGGACTACCTCTCCAAAAAAAGCGTTTGGATATTCGGCGGCGACGGTTGGGCCTATGATATAGGCTTCGGCGGTCTGGACCATGTTCTCGCAAGCGGAGAGGATGTAAATATCCTTGTTTTTGATACTGAGGTATATTCCAATACCGGCGGCCAGGCCTCCAAAGCCAGCAACATAGGTCAGGTGGCTCAGTTTGCCTCTTCCGGTAAGAGCATAGGCAAAAAGAGCCTTTCCGAGATAGCTATGAGCTATGGCAATGTGTATGTTGCCCAGATTGCCATGGGTGCAAATCCTGCCCAGACCATAAAGGCAATCCGCGAGGCGGAAAGCTATGTCGGACCTTCTCTCATCATTGCATATTCCCCCTGCGAGATGCATTCCATCCGGGGCGGCATGGCCAACTGCCAAAAGGAAATGAAGCGGGCGGTTGACTGTGGCTACTGGAATCTTTTCCGCTATAACCCCGTTGCGGAAAAACCCTTCTCCATGGATTCCGGAGAACCCGGCAGCGCCGATGAATACATCGGATTTTTGCTCAATGAAGCCCGTTACAGCGCGTTGGAGCAGTTCTTTCCCGAAAGAGCAACCAAGCTTTTTGAAAAGAACCATATTGCCGCTCAGCGGCGCTATGCCCATCTTCTTCGCCTGCGTGACTTCTATAACGGAGAAAAACAGTGAAAAATATGAAAAAAAAGACCTGCAGTGCAAATGCACTGCAGGTCTTTTTAAGTTTTCAACAATATCAGAATACGATGTTCTCCAGAGGAACAAGATACTGCTCCTTGCGGTTGCGGAGCTCTGCCAGATAGCTGGTGTCGGAAGTGGTGTTGTGAAGCTCCTGAATGTAGTTATGGTAGTTATCCATAACCTTGTTGTTGTTCTTGCCGATGGTGAGAAGAGCGATGTTGCTGCACTGGTCGGCGGTACGCTCAAGATGGGTGAGAGCGTCCATAAATACCAGACCGGAGGAAATGCTGCACTTGCCCTGACGGAGACGGTCGGTGTGGCGGCTGCGGAGCATAAGCACCATGTCGTCAATAACCTCTTCAAGAGGCTCAATGCGGCGGGCGGTGCGCTCGCTGTCGGTCTCAAGAGCTTCAATCATAAGGCGAAGGATTTCCTGAACGGAAGAACCGATGATTTCAAACTCGCGCTTTGCGCTTTCGGAGAATTTAAGCTGGCCTTCGTGCATCTTGAGAGCCATCTCGTCAAAGTTGGTGGCGTAGTCGCCGATGCGCTCGATATTGGGGATGCACTGCATAAGCAGGTTTATCTCGCGGCTGTCGCGCTCGGTTTCCACATGGTGGCTCAGTTCAATAAGGAAGGTGGAGGCGTGGTCGGCGAACTGGTCCAGACGATTCTCATTTTCCTCAATTTCAGCGAAGTTGGCGCTGTCATAGCCCTTGAACTGATTAAGAGAGAGGGCAACATTGTCTCTTGCGGCCTTTGCCATGGTGATAATGGCACGTCTGATAACGCCGAGGGCAACGGTGGGAGAGTGCATAAGCTTGCTGTCCAGTGCGGCCAGCTCGGGATACTTGTCCTCTTTGACAGGGTCATCCTTGACGATGGCGCAGCTGAGCTTGACAAGGAGACCGGAGAAGGGTACGAGAACAATGGCTGTTGCCAGATTGAATATGGTCTGGAAGCTTGCGATGGAGACGGAGTCTGCAACGCTGGTCCAGAGGTTGGGGAAGCCGCCGGCAGCCTTTATGATGGTCATAACGATCATAAAGAGAATGGTGCCGATGGTGTTGAACACGATGTGGACAATACCGGTGCGCTTGGAGTCCTTGTTGGTGCCGATGGAGCAGACAAGGGCGGTGGTGACGCAGGTACCCAGGTTAATACCCATAATCATGGGATAAACAAGGTTGAAGTCCATAGCGCCGGTGGAAGAGAGAGCCTGCAGAATACCTACCATTGCGGAGGAACTCTGAACGATAACGGTGAGAACAAGGCCGGTGAAAATGCCAAGAAGAGGCATGTCGCTGAACATGCTGAGAGTGTTGGCAAAGGCGGGAGATTCGCTGAGGGGTTCCACAGCGTCGGTCATCAGCATAAGACCGGTGAAGAGAATACCAAAGCCGAGAGCGATGAGAGATGCGCTCTTGGAGGTTTTTCCCTTGATGAACATAAAGAGGATGATGCCGATGATAAGGGCAATAGGAGCGAGGTTGTCGGGCTTGAAGAGGGAAAGCAGACCGCCGCTTGCCTCGATGTCCATAAGGGTGACGATCCATGCGGTAACGGTGGTACCGATGTTGGCACCCATAACGATGCTGACGCCCTGACGGAGGTTCAGAATGCCTGCGCCGATAAGACCTACGGTGAGGACAATGGTGGCGGTGGAACTCTGGATGATGGCGGTGACCAGCAGACCGGTGAGAAGACCGGTTACTACATTGCCGGTGAGTTTACCAAGGAAGTTTTTGAGGGCGTTGCCGGAACCCTGTTTGAGACCGTCGCCCATGATCTCCATGCCGTAAAGGAACATGGCAAGACCGCCGAGAAGCTTAACAATTGTCAATACAGTTGTCATTTTTTATATCTCCATTTTTAAATTTAGTGGCATATTAGCATTTATTTGTTTTTATATTGTCGCATACGCAAAAATTATATTATAACGATGAAAATCTGACAAGAGTTTCTTTGCTAATTTTCTGAAAATATGAAAGGGATTTTTGACAAGAAAAATAACTTAACAAAATCTTTAGTGAATGCAGACAAAACCGATTGCAAATTGCGGGGAAACGCGCAGGGAGTATTCCATGCTTTTTGCTTCCAATGGGATTGACGGAAAAGAAAAAGACGGATATATTAAGCGTAGCTGATATATGTAATTTTATGGAAAGGAAAAGACGACTATGAAAAGAAGCAGCGGCATTCTTATGCCGATATCATCCTTGCCTTCTGCTCACGGAATAGGCACCTTGGGCAAGGCGGCCTATGACTTTGCGGATTTTCTGGCTGAAGCAGGTCAGAGCTGGTGGCAGGTTTTGCCTTTGGGACCCACAAGCATGGGCGATTCCCCTTATCAGAGTTTTTCTTCCTACGCGGGCAATCCTTATTTCATCGATCTTGACATGCTCGTTGAGGATGCTCTTCTTGAAAAGGAAGAGCTGGACGGCATAAACTGGGGCGATGATGCCGGCAAGGTGGATTACGGCAAGGTTTATGAAAACCGCTTCAAGCTTCTCGCTATTGCCAAAGAAAACGGCTGGGAGCGTGATGCTGAGGCTGTTGCGGAATTTGTTGAGGAAAACAAAGGCTGGCTTCCCGATTATGCCCTTTTTATGGCATGTAAGCGCCATTTCGGCATGGCAGGCTGGACTCAGTGGGCGGATGAGGATATCCGCCTCCACAAAGCAGAAGCCATTGAGAAATACCGTAGCCTCCTCCGTGAGGATGTGGAGCTTTTCACCTATATTCAGTTCCTTTTCTACCGCCAGTGGAAGGCTCTCAGAAGTTATATCCACAGCAAGGGTCTGGGTGTTATCGGAGATATGCCCATCTATGTAGCTATGGACTCTGCCGATGTTTGGGCCGAGCCTCTCAGCTTCCTGCTGGATGAGAAGAACTTGCCCAAGGATGTTTCCGGCGTTCCCCCTGATTATTTCAGCGAGGACGGACAGCTTTGGGGCAATCCCCTCTACCGCTGGGATGCCATGGCTGAAAACGGCTATGAGTGGTGGATGCGTCGTGTGCAGGGCGCAGGCAAGCTCTATGATGTCATCCGCATTGACCATTTCCGTGGTTTTGAAGCCTACTGGGCTGTACCCTACGGTGAGACCACCGCTAAAAACGGCAAATGGGTCAAAGGTCCCGGCATGAAGTTCATAGGCGCCCTCAAAGAGCGCTTCCCCGAACTTATGTTTATTGCCGAGGATTTGGGCTACCTTACCGATGGTGTTAGAGAGCTTCTCCGCGACAGTGAATTCCCCGGAATGAAGGTTCTGGAGTTCGCTTTTGCTCCCCATGAGCCCAGCGACTATCTGCCCTATAAATATCCTCATAACTGCGTGTGCTATGCGGGAACCCACGATAACTCCACCCTTAAGGGATGGGAGAAGACTGCAGAAGAGCCCACTCTTGCCTTCGCCCGCGAATATCTGGGCATAGGCGAGGGCGATGATCTTTGCGAAGCTATTCTCCGCAGCGGTATGGCATCTGTTGCAGACCTCTTCGTTGCTCAGATGCAGGACTATCTGGGTCTGGATGACAGCGCAAGAATGAATACCCCCGGTCTTCCCTCCGGAAACTGGTGCTGGAGAATGAGTGCTGACGCAATCACTCCCGCTCTCACGGAAAAAATCGGACGCCTCAGCAAGCTCTACGGACGTTGCGGCGAGGATGTAAAAACATTATAAGCAAATATAAATGCTCCCTGAAGTACGAAAGCTTCGGGGAGTATTTATATAATTGACACTTTTATGCCGATGATATAAAATAACAAGACGGAAAATAATCTGATCCTGTAAAGGAGATAAACTATATGAAGAGAAAAATCCTGACGGCTGTTATAGGCCTCGCTGCGATAGTATTCATCTATTTCCTGCAGACGGGCTCTAGCAGCAGTTATGACCCCAGTTATGTGCCTGAGGACTTCAAGTATGAAGTGAGCGCCGAGGAAGCGGCAGCGGCTGTTACCCCTCCCGCAACTCCCACTCCTACGCCCACCCCCACCCCCGAACCCACTCGCGAGGCAACTCCTGAGCCTACGCCCGAAGCCACTCCTGAGGCAACTCCTGAACCCACCCCCGAACCCACTCCCGAGAGTGTGGACAGCTGGACTCTTTCCTTCGTGGGAGGCGTTACCATTGGTACTGTGCGCGAATGGCAGGGAGCTGCAGGCAATCATAATATGCTTCATGTTATCGGCGAAAATTATGAATATCCCTTCAAGAATGTTGCAGAGATATTTAAGGCGGATAACTTCACCATGGGTAACTTCCGCAGTGTTTTCACCGATTCCAACGATGCAAAGCCCAAGCTTTTCAACCTGAAGGCAGCCCCCAGATATGCCGAGACTCTCTCTGTCGGCGGCTTTGACATAGTAAGCCTTGCCAACGACTACACTCTGGACTATAAAGAGGGCGGCTATAAGGATACCATCGAGGCTCTCAACGGCCAGAATATGGGTTATACCGATGCCAAAACTCCCTACATTGCAGAGCTGGGAGACGGCCTCAAGCTTGGTGTTATAAGCTACAGCACTGTGGATAATACCAATGTAAAAGGCAATGTTGGCAAGTATATGGATGCCATCAAGCCCCTTTATCAGGATTGCGTCGATGAAGGCTGCGACTTTATCGTGCTCTATATCCACTGGGATTGGGACGGCGAGGAAGTTCCCAACTGGGCAAAGGAATTTGCTGCAAAACTTGCAGAAACCGGCTTCGATGCAGTTATAGGAAGCCGCAAGCATACCCTCCAGAAGATGGAGTACATTGACGGAATGCCCGTGTTCTATTCTCTCGGCAATTTCTGCTACGGTGCAAACACCAACCCCGACGATAAGGACAGCGCCATCGTTCAGCTGCTGCTCAGCCGCAATGCCGACGATGAACTTTCCTTTGATGTTAAGGTTATCCCCTGCGCTTTGAGCAGTCAGGAAACAACCAACGACTTCTGCCCCATTATTTATGAAGAGGGCAGCGCTGCTTATAACAGAGTCATCGAAAAACTGAGCTTTGTTCCCTATGAGCCCGTTGAGGAAGAAACCGAAGTAGCCGAGGTTGAAGAAACCGAGACTGAGGAAACCGAGGAGAGCGAAGAAACTCCCGAGGCCGAAGACGCTGTAGGCGAATAAAAATCAATTTATAATTAAAAGCGCTCCCTTTTGACGAAGGGGGCGCTTTCTTATTTATCAAATATCATTTAAAACAGATAGACCCTTGTTCCACAACGGAAACAAGGGTCTATCCTGCTGCTTTGGGTTCACTCACCTGGGAAAACCTCCCGAATTGAATTTACATCCTTCAACTGCAATTTCCGCCCAACAACCAGACCGTTTATCCGCACCACTCTCGGTCAGATCTCTTTCATCATAAGGTCACGGTGAACAGCTATTCAAATTTCCGGATGCATAAAAGGGATAATTTGATAAGATTACTAACCTCTTCCTTTGGCCTACGCGAGCCTCCGAAGAAACATCGGGGCTCTCTGAGTCAGGTCACCGGACTCACTCCTTTCAAGTGATGGCCTTCTTACCATTTATCTTAAAAGTCCTCTCGGACTTCGTATCCTTTTCTTGAGTAAATTATACATAAAACACCCTGGGATGTCAATTACCCTTTGTGTAAAATGACGGCGTAAAAATGCAAAAAATTTACACCTGATTTTTGTTAAAATGGAATAAAAACTGCATAAAACAGACAAAATCCCGACATTTGTACCAATAAATGTTCAGATTATCACAAATGTATGATACAAGTGGGGAGGAGAGGGCGGAAGGAGCGCGGAATAGGGATGGCTACGTTTCGGATTGGTTTGACAAAGACGCTTTAAAGTGCTATAATTTTCCCGATTTTTCAGCCGTATAACGGGCAGATTTTATGATGCCGCACAGGGCGGAAAAGCCCGTGCGGTTTTTGGTTTTTGGGAGAGATGAGCTATGATAGCAGTTTTGAATAAAAATGCAGACAAGACAGAGCGGGATGCTCTTATTGCCTGGCTAGAGGCGCGCGGACTGACCGTGCATGTGTCCGAGGGTGAGGAACATACCGTCCTTGGCCTTGTGGGCGATAGCTCTGCCCTTGATGCAGATCTTTTGGGGCGCTTTCCTGCAGTTCGCTCCGTCCATCGCATCAGCGAGCCTTTCAAAAAGGTGAACCGCCTCTCCCATAGCGCTGACAGCAGCATGGAAATTGGAAAGAACGCAAAAATCGGAGGCGGCAATTTCTGCATTATCGCAGGTCCCTGCTCCGTGGAAAGCCGCGAGCAGATATTGGACATCGCTTCCTGCGTTAAGAGCGCGGGAGCCAATGTGCTTCGAGGCGGCGCTTTCAAGCCCCGCACCTCTCCCTATGATTTTCAGGGGCTCAAAAGCGAGGGGCTGGAGCTTCTCAAGGAAGCAAAAAAGGCAACGGGTCTGCCTGTTGTCAGCGAGATAATGAATATTGAGCATCTGCCTCTTTTTGAGGATGTGGACATCATTCAGGTGGGAGCCAGAAATGTTCAGAATTATGAGCTTTTGAAAGAACTTGGCCTTAGCAAGAAGATCGTGCTCCTTAAGCGCGGTATTGCCGGCACCATCAAGGAGCTTCTTATGAGCGCCGAGTATGTGATGGCGGGAGGAAACGAGAATATAATCCTCTGCGAGCGAGGCATACGCACTTATGAGACGGCAACGAGAAACACTCTGGATCTCTCCGCTGTGCCCGTGCTGCAGCGAATGAGCCATCTGCCTGTTGTGGTTGACCCCAGCCATGCAACGGGAAATGCCGCCCTTGTGCCCTCCATGGCTCTTGCGGCTGTTGCAGCGGGAGCTGACGGCATAATGCTTGAAGTTCATAATAATCCCTTCTGCGCCCTTTGCGACGGTGCCCAGGCGCTGACAGGGGAAGAGTTTACCCGCCTTGCAGATAAAATGCTGAAGATTAGAGAAATCGTCAAAGGAAATTAAAGGGAAGAATTGAGATGAAAATTCTGGAGATTTCCGCTCCAAGCAAAAAATATAATGTTTGCATAGGCTCAGGTCTTCTTTCCGAACTGGGTGAGCATGCCCGCGCCCTTGCTACTTTGGGAGAAAAGGCAGCGGTTATCACAGATGACAATGTGGATGCTCTCTGGAACGAAAAAACTGTTGCTCCTCTGGAAAAAGCGGGCTTTCAAGTGAGCAAATATGTGCTGCCCCACGGTGAGGAGAGCAAAAACGGACTCAACTATCTTGCCCTATTGTCCTTCCTTGCCGAAAAGGGACTCAGCCGCAGCGATGTGGTCATTGCCCTTGGTGGAGGAATGGTGGGAGATATAGCCGCTTTTGCAGCCGCCACCTATCTTCGCGGCGTGAAATTTATCCAGCTTCCAACAAGCCTTCTGGCTATGGTGGATTCCTCCGTGGGAGGCAAAACTGCCATAGACCTGCCTGAAGGCAAAAACCTTGCAGGGGTATTCTGCCAGCCCGATGCTGTGCTTTGCGATACCGACACACTCAATACTCTCCCAAAGGATATTTTGCGCAATGGCTGCGCCGAGGTGCTGAAATACGGCATACTGGAAAGCAGAGAGCTTTTTGAACATCTTTGCGAAAAGGGTCTGGATTTTGACAGAGAATATGTTGTCGGCGCAAGCGTGGCAATGAAAAGAGATTATGTCTGCGCCGATGAGTTTGACACAGGCCTAAGACAGATGCTGAATCTGGGACATACCGTGGGTCACGCTGTTGAAAAATGCAGCGCTTACGCACTGAGCCACGGAGAGAGCGTTGCAATAGGCATTGCGGTGATTGCCCGCGCGGCAGCTGCAGCGGATTATTGCAGCAAAGAATGCGCCGAGGAAATAGTTTCCACTCTTGCAGCTTTGGGACTTCCCACAGAATGCAAAAACGATATTGACGCTCTTATGCCCCTTATGCTCTCTGATAAAAAGCGCAGAGGCAGCAAGGTGAATATAATAGTGCCCCGCGAAATCGGGCGCTGCGAAATAGCTCCCATGACAGAAGCGGAGCTCAAAGAATTTGTAAGCAAAGGACTTTAATATGAAAGCAGTAATCACTCCCGGCTCTCTGAGCGGAAGCGTTGAGGCAATAGCCTCCAAATCTCAGGCTCATCGTTACCTTATATGCGCCGCGTTGAGCCGCAAGCCCAGCCGCATTGTCTGTCCGGAAATATCAAAGGACATAGAGGCAACGGCTCAGTGCCTGCGTGCGCTGGGCGCAAAAATTGAGTATTCCGAGGGTTGCTTTCAGGTTGAGCCTATAAAAGAAGCGGTGGAAATGGCGGAGCTGGACTGCGGCGAAAGCGGCTCCACCCTTCGTTTCCTCCTGCCCGTGGTCTGCGCTTTCGGAAAAGGTGCCAGAATAAAAATGCATGGCAGACTTCCCGAGCGCCCTCTTTCCCCTCTGTGGGAGGAGCTTGAGCGCTGCGGAGCAAAGCTCAGCCGTCCCGAAAAGGACGTAATTTTGGTTGAAGGCGCGCTGAAGGAGAGATTTTTCTCCATAGCCGCGGATATATCTTCCCAGTATATTTCCGGACTCCTTTTTGCCCTCCCCATTCTGGGCGGCGGCGAGATTGAGCTTATAGGCGAGATTGAAAGCGTTGGCTATGTGGAGATGACAATTCAGGCGCTTATCCGCTTCAATGCAAAGATTGAGTATGAAGACAGCACGCTGAGCCTTTATACCCACGGCCTTCGATCCCCCGGCGAGATAGACGTGGAGGGCGACTGGTCAAACGGCGCTTTCTGGGTCGTGGCAGGTATGCTCAGCGGCGGAAAGGTGCAGTGCCGAGGCCTTGATATGGAATCCCCTCAGGGTGATGCCGCTGTCATAGAACTGGCGGAGCTGATAATGAACGGCAACGCAGAGGTGGACTGCCGCAATGTGCCCGACCTTGTGCCTGCGCTGGCGGTGCTTGCAGCGGTAAGCCCGGGAACAACGCGCTTTGTGAACGCAGGTCGTCTGCGTCTGAAAGAGAGCGACCGCCTTGCCACCGTTACGGAAATGCTCAGTGCGCTGGGTGCCAATATAGAGGAGGGGGAAGATTACCTCACCGTTCGCCGCGTGAGCATGCTCAAAGGCGGAAAAGTCCACGCAAGAGGCGACCACAGAATAGCCATGGCCGCCGCAATAGCTGCCGTTGCCTGCATAGGCGAGGTGAGCATAGAAAACGCTGAGTGCGTTGAAAAATCCTACCCCGCATTCTGGACCGATTATGCCCGACTTGGAGGAAGAGTCAGACTGGAGGAGTGAAAAATGGGAAACAGCTTCGGCAATGTTTTTCGTTTTACCATATTTGGCGCCAGCCATGCCCCTCATGTGGGCGTAAGGTTGGAGGGACTTCCCCCTGGAGAAAAAATAGATATTGAAGCGCTGGAGGCTTTTTTGAAAAGAAGAGCCCCCGGCGGAAAATATTCCACAAGCCGCAAAGAAGCGGATATTCCCGAATTCCTTTCGGGAATTGACAGCGAAGGTGTTTGCGGCGGAAGCATGGAAGTTATCATTCGAAACACCGATGTCCATTCGGGAGACTATGAAAAAATCCGCTATATTCCCCGTCCCGGTCATGCCGATTACCCCGCAATGGTAAAGTATGGCGAGGGCAGAGACTATGCAGGCGGCGGACAGTTTTCCGGACGAATGACCGCCCCTCTGTGCATAGCGGGCGGAATTGCCCTGCAGATGCTTGAAAAAGAGGGCATAAAAATTTCCTCACGCATTGTCAGCATTGGCGGCGAGACCGAGGAGGAAAAGATGTTCGCCCTTATCGACCGAGTGAAAGCCGAGGGCGACAGCGTGGGCGGAATCGTTGAGTGCGTGGCTGAAGGCGTGCCCGTAGGAATAGGCGAAGGCATGTTCGGCGGACTTGAAAACCGCATTTCTCAGGCCGTATTCGGAATTCCTGCCGTAAAGGGAATCGAGTTTGGAGCAGGAATGGCCGTCGGCGCTATGCGCGGCAGCGAAAATAATGATGCCTTTTGCCTTGAAAATGGCAAGGTTAAGACCCTTGGAAATAAGCACGGCGGTATTCTTGGTGGAATGAGCACAGGAATGCCCATCGTGTTCAGGGCTGCTGTGAAGCCCACACCCTCCATTGCAATGGAACAGCGCAGCGTGGATATGGAAAAAATGGAAAACACCACCATTTCCGTGGGTGGACGCCATGACCCCTGCATAGTGCCGAGAGTGCTGCCATGCATGGAAGCGGCAATGGCAGTTGCCCTTTATGATGCCCTGCTGGAAGCAAGGGCGGGAGGACTGAAATAATGGATATCAAGGAACTCCGCAATGAAATTGACGCTGTAGATAGCGAACTTTTGAAACTTTTTCTCCGCCGTATGGAGCTTAGCCGCCAGATTGCCCTTTGGAAAAAAGCAGAGGGAAAGGCAGTTTTCGACCCTGCGAGGGAGCAGGAAAAGCTCTCCGCAATCGCGACGGAAAGTGGCGAAGCCATGGAGGAATATTCCGCTGAGCTTTGGAAAGAACTTATGAGGCTCAGCAGGAAATATCAGGAGCAGATTTAAGATGGCAAAACTTAAATTCGGCCTTTTGGGAGAAAAACTGGGACACAGCTTTTCTCCTGCCATACATAAGCAACTGGGAGACTATGACTATGGTCTCTATGAAGTGCCCCGCCTTTCGCTGAAAAGCTTTCTGGAGTCCACAACGCTTGACGGAATGAATGTGACCATGCCCTACAAAAAAGCGGTTATGAGCTCCTGCGCAAGCCTTTCTCCCCGCGCGGAGGCAATAGGCAGCGTCAATACCCTTGTCCGTATGCCCTATGGATGGCATGGAGATAATACGGACTATGCGGGCTTTGAGTATATGTGCCGCAGCATAGATCTTGATGCGAGGGGCAAAAAAGTTCTCGTCTTTGGCTCGGGAGGCGCAAGCCGCACCGTAATAAAGGTCATGGAGGACATGGGCGCAGGGGAGATAGTTGTTGTTTCCCGAAACGGAGAGAATAACTATGATAATCTCCATCTCCACGCTGACGCACAGGTGATAGTAAATGCAACTCCCGTGGGGATGTACCCCAATAATGGCGCTGCACCTGCTGCACTTGAGCTTTTCCCCGCCTGCGAAGCGGTGCTTGATCTTGTCTATAACCCCGCCCGCACAGCATTTTTGATGGATGCAGAGGCGAGGGGAATAAAATGCTGCAGCGGACTTGGCATGCTTGTTGCTCAGGCTCACGCTGCCGCGGAATTATTCTTGAATAAAAGGATAGATGAGGATATAATCGGCTCTATCCGAAATAAGCTTGAAAAAGACACGAGAAATATTGTGCTTATCGGCATGCCCGGAAGCGGAAAAAGCAAAAAGGGCGCTCTTCTTGCAAAAAGGCTGGGCAGAGAGTTTGTTGACGCGGATGAGTATTTCACCGCCACAAACGGCATAAGCCCTGCCGAAGCCATAAAAAAGCTTGGCGAGGACGCCATGCGCGCCATGGAAACTGATGTTTTGGCTCAGCTGGGCAAAAAAAGCGGAGCGGTCATCGCCACCGGCGGTGGCTGCGTAACGAGGGAGGAAAACTATCCTCTCCTCCGCCAGAACTCCATCATCGTTTGGGTGAAGCGCCCCTTGGAAAAGCTTGCCGTAAAGGGCAGACCCCTTTCCCAAAGCTGCGGTGTTTATGAACTTTATGAGCGCCGCAAGGCTATGTATGAGCGCTTTGCCGATGTGAGTGCGGATAGCTGCGATAGCATTGAGCAAGCGGTGGATGCCATTATGGAGGCAATAAGATGAAGATACTGGTTATCAACGGACCCAATCTTAATATGCTTGGTATTCGCGAGCCTGAACTTTATGGCAGACAGGACTATGCCGCCCTTGTGGCCTTTGCGGAAAAATCCTGCTGCGAAGCGGGCTTCGGCTGCGAGGTCTTCCAGAGCAACCATGAGGGTGCAATCGTGGATAAAATCCAGTCCGCGCTTGGAACTGCAGACGCCATAATCATAAATCCCGCCGCGTATACCCATACTTCCATAGCAATTCTCGATGCCCTTAAAGCGGTGGCGTTGCCTGCCGTGGAGGTGCATCTGACGGATATTGAAAGCCGCGAGGATTTTCGAAAAATTTCCTATGCCGGACTTGCCTGCATCAAAACCTTTGCTGGCTTCGGCTTTGAGGGCTACCGAATGGCAGCCGAATATTTGAAAAACTACCTGAAATGAGATGAAAACTATGTTTCCCGAGAAAACAATGAAATGGGGCAAAAGCCGCAACTGCATCCGTGAGCTTTTTGAATATGGTCTTCGCCGCAAGGCGGAAATAGGCGCTGAGAATGTCTATGATTTCTCTCTGGGTAATCCCAGCATACCCACCCCCGAGTGCATCAAGGAATCCATGATCCGCCTTTTGACGGAGCAGAACCCCCTTGCCCTCCATGGTTATACCTCCGCTCCCGGACGTCCCACTCTCCGCAAGGCCATTGCCGATAATTTCAATGAAAGATACGGCACTGCTCTGGAGGCAGGAGATGTTTTCGTAACCTGCGGCGCTGCTGCAGGCCTTGCCGCATTTTTGCGCGGTGTGCTTATGCCCGGCGATGAGGTGGTCACCTTTGCCCCCTTCTTCCCCGAGTATACCGTTTTCACCGAAGCTTCCGGCGGCGTTCTGGTGCCCGTACCCCCCAAAGAGCCGGACTTCCAGATTGATTTTGCTGCTTTCGAGGCTGCTATCAGCGAGAAGACCCGCTGCGTCATTGTAAACTCTCCCAATAACCCCTCCGGCGTTGTCCTCTCCCGTGAGAGCATCCGCGGTCTTGCCGACATTATGAATGCCGCTCAGGAAAAATACGGCCATCCCATTTATCTCCTCAGCGATGAGCCATATCGCGAGCTGGTTTATGACGGCATTGAAGTTCCCTGCATGATGAATTTCTATGATAACACCGTTATCTGCTATTCCTTCTCCAAGGCTCTCTCCATCCCCGGCGAGCGCATCGGCTATCTGGCTGTCAGCGACAAGATGGCTCAGCGCAGCGAGGTGAACTTCGCAATCGCAGGCGCTTCCCGTGCACTGGGTCATATCAACGCCCCCAGCCTTATGCAGCAGGTTATCGAGGGATGCCTCGATGCAACCGCCGATATCAGCAAGTATAAGGAAAACCGCGATATTCTTTATAACGGTCTCACCGAACTTGGTTATACCTGCGTTAAGCCCGACGGCGCTTTCTACCTCTTCGTAAAGGCTCTTGAAAGCGACTCCAAAGCCTTCAGCGAGAGAGGCAAGGCTCATGAGCTGCTCCTTTGTCCCGCCGATGACTTTGGCTGCCCCGGATATATCCGCATAAGCTACTGCGTGGATAAGGATATGATAATCCGCTCCATGCCCGCCTTCAAAGCCCTCATAGAAGAATATAAGTAAATTAAAACCGGCTCGACTTTTGTCGAGCCGGTTTTGCGCGCTTAAAAAGCATGCGGCGGGAGACAGGCCCCCGCCAAAGCATCCCTTGTGTAAAGGGAGGTGGATTTTGCCGAAGGCAAAAGACGGAGGGATTGTTCGCGGCGCACTGAGGTCATCGCGCCCTACGGAATGCGCACCATTTAGGCCTTCCCCCAAAGGGGAAGGTGGCTGCCGAAGGCAGACGGACGAGGTTTTGTGTTGCATTCAACAACATTATATAGTATTATAATTTTATCACTCTATATTTTGAGAGTATGCAAAAATGAATCATATCTATGAAAAAATTCCCATTACCTTTAATTCGACAATATTTGGTTGCTTAATAGGGGCTGTTGGTGTAAAATATATGCTGAAAATTTATGAAAACAGACTTTTTAACATTAAAAAAGGAAGGAGGCACATGAAATGAAAAACGCTCGGAGAATTATCTGCGCTTTGATGGCGCTTGTTTTTGTCTTCGGTCTGGTGCCGATGGACGCAAAAGTTGCGGCTGCGGAAGCCGGACAGCTCGGCGCAGCGGTAATCGAAGGAAACCGTGATTTCAAATGGCCTGTACCTGATTACCACAATATATCCGCCTGCTTTTTCGACGATAGAGAGCATTATTCCATCGACATAGGCACGATGACAACTAATGCTGATATTGTAGCCTCCTATGACGGTGAAGTTGTCGAGATCACCAGAAACGGCGCCGGCGATTATGGCTACGGCAACGCAGTTATGCTCAGACATACATATACCACATCTGAGGGTACAATAACTTTGTATACCCGTTATGCCCATATGGATGAAATATCCGAGGCCCTCAGCGTGGGAACTGCGGTTGTCGGCGGAGAAACCGTTCTGGGAAAAACCGGCGGCACGGGCTACGGCTCTGCCAGTTATTATGCTGACCATCTGGATTTCCAGATTCTTACCAGCAGTGATTGGCTCAACCGCCAGACTTGCTCCATAGATCCTTTTGCCAACAATCTTCTTGAGCTTCCTGCTGACCTCTATCTGGGAAGAGCATCCGATTGCTGCCAGAGCTATATTGATGCGATTAAAGCCCTGTATGCAAGCAATTCCCATACCCATTCCTATGAAAAAACTGTTACCGCGCCCACCTGCACGGAAGACGGCTACACCACCTATGTCTGCTCCTGCGGAGACGAATATACCGGTGACGAAGTAACCGCCCTTGGACACAGTTGGCAGGAAGGAATATGCGGAGCGGACAAAATCTGCTCAGTTTGCAGCGCAACCGAGGGAACTATCGAGCATAAGGAAGTGAACGGAGCATGCAGCATTTGCGGCGCAATTTCCGTTAGCGAGACAAATTTCCCCGATGCTAATTTCAGAAGATATGTCAGCAAAAATATCAATGGTGCTTCCGACGGTTGGCTGACAGAGAAAGAGCTTAAACCGGTTACGGTCATTTATGTAGGGGAACGCGGTATATCAAGCCTCAAGGGTATTGAGTTTTTTTCCTCTCTTGTATCTCTTATATGCGAAGAAAACAGTCTCACGGAATTGGATGTCAGCAAAAACACAAAGCTGGAGGCGCTTGATTGTGACTTCAATAACCTTACTGAGCTCGACATCAGTAACAATACAGAGCTTGAATCTCTTGTGTGCAATGAGAATGATTTGACAACGCTGGACCTCAGCAAAAACAGCAAGCTTGGTACGCTCAACTGTGAAGAAAACGAGCTGACGGAGCTTGACCTCAGCGGATGCCCCGAGCTGCAGAAATTGAATTGCAGTTCAAATAAGCTGACGGAGCTTGACCTCAGCGTTTGCCCCAAAGTACGCGATTTGGAGTGTACAAATAATAAACTCACAACTCTTGATGTGAGCGTCTGCCGTGAGCTGTTGATATTGAAATGCAGCAAAAATCAGCTGGTTAGCCTGAATACTAGCGGCTGCACAAGTCTTGATACCATTGACTGCAGCAACAACGCGTTGACAAGCCTTGACCTCAGTACCAATACGCTGATTAGAAAGCTGAATGTGCAGGATAATACTCGCGTAGTCACCGCTGAAGGGAATAAATTTGACCTGAGCACACTTCCGGGATTTGATGTTTCCAAGGTGGTGGAAGTGGTAGGCGGAACCTTGGAGGGCAATATCCTTACCGCCGAGGATGCGGTTGTCGAATATTACTACGACTGCGGAAACGATGTAACTGAAAGCTTTGTTCTTGTAATGGAAAACCTCTGTCAGCATAACTGGAGCGAGGCAAGCTGCACTGAGGCAAGAAAATGCTCTATCTGCGGTTTGCTCGATGGAGAGGCTCTTGATCATAACTATGATGAAACCACAGTTACCCCTCCCACCTGCACAGAGGACGGCTACACCACCTATACCTGCTCTTGCGGAGATAGCTACGTTGATGATAGGGTAAGTGCCCTCGGTCATAAATTTGGAGAATACGGTGAGTCCCCAACTTGCTCCGTGTGCGGAGAAAGCGTGTGCGGTAGCGAACATAATGAGGAAAACGGCGACTGCATCATTTGCGGCGCGATTTCCGTAAGCGAAGAAAATTTCCCCGATGCTGCGTTTAGGGAATATGTCAGCAATAATTTTATCGCTTCTTCCGATGGCTGGTTGACGAAGGACGAGCTTAGTGAGGTCACGAGTATAAATACTGGCAATAAAGGCATCTCCAGTTATAAGGGAATAGAATACTTCACCGCCCTGAAGTATTTTCATTGCAATGGAAATGAAAACCTGACAAGCTTGGATCTGAGCAAGAATACTGAGCTGAATACCCTGCATTGCGAAGGAACTTCGCTGACTACACTTGATTTGAGTAAGAATACTAAACTCCAATATCTATATTGCTACAACAGTCGGTTAACAAGTATAAACCTGAGCAAGAATACTGAACTTCATAGTCTGGATTGCAGCGGAACTTTGCTGACTGCGCTTGATTTGAGCAAGAATACTAAACTCTCATATCTCACTTGCAACAACAGCCAGTTGACAAGTTTAAACCTGAGCGGCTGTAATCAACTGGAAACTATACAGTGTTATGGTAATTTTTTGACAAGTCTTGATCTGAGCGGGAAAACCCATCTTTCATATGTAAACTGCAATAACAACATGCTGACAAGCCTGAATCTTCGCGGCTGCAGCTGGGTTCAGGGTGTGTATTGCAAATCAAATCAGCTTACAAGCATTATCTTCGATGGATGCACCGAGCTTAGAACTATAGACTGCGAGGACAACCTACTGACCGAACTGAATGTCAAACCATGCGTAAATCTGTCCTCACTTAATTGCAACAGCAACTATCTGCAGAATCTGGACGTTAGGAGCAATACTAAGCTGAGCGATCTAAGGTGCGAAGATAATTACCTGACAAGTCTGGATCTCTCTAAATGTACGGCTTTATGGGTGCTGTGGTGCACTTTGAACGAACTGGAAAGCCTCGATCTTAGTAAGAACACTGAGCTGCGTACCCTGTATTGCGGTTATAATTACCTAACGAGCCTTGATCTTAGCAATTGCTTGAAACTTAGTTATCTTGACCCCCAATATAATATCCGCGTTGTTACCGCTGACCAGAATAAATTTGACCTGAGCACACTTCCGAACTTTGATGTTTCCAAAGTGGTGGAAGTTGTTGGCGGAACTATCGATGGCAATATCCTTACTGCCGAGGAAATGGCTGTAGGTTATTATTATGACTGCGGACTTGGGGTGGCTATTGGCTTTGTGCTTGTCTTTGAAAACCTCTGCGAGCATCAGTGGATCGAGGCAAGCTGCACCGAAGATAAAATATGCTATATCTGCGGTGCCAACGGTGGCGAAGCCCTTGGCCACGATATGGGCGACTGGGTCACCACCGATGAGCCCACCTGCACAGAAAACGGCAGCAAGCGCAAAGATTGCTCTCGTTGCGACCATTTCGAAACCGATGTCATTCCTGCCACCGGCCATAGCCACGAAGCAACTATCACTCCTCCCACCTGTAGCGAAGACGGCTACACCACCTATACTTGCTCTTGCGGAGATACCTACACTGATGATGAAGTGGATGCTCTCGGTCATGATATGAGCGATTGGGTCACCACCGATGAACCCACTTGCACGGTCGACGGCAGCAAGCGCAAAGATTGCTCCCGCTGCGACCACTTCGAAACCGAAGTTATTCCCGCCGCTCACGATATGGGCGACTGGTACACTGTAACCGAGGCAACCCTTGAGGCAGATGGCGAAGATCGAAGGGATTGCTCCCGCTGCGAGCATTTTGAGACCCGCATCACAAGGTTTGTTGACAACATGCTCAAGCTTGAGGGCGAGGACTTCCTCAACAAGACCACCGTTTATATAAACGGCCTGCCCTATCCCGTGGTTGCCAGCGGCGATGAGCGCTATGTTGAACTCCCCACCGAGGAAGACTGCAGCATAGTGACCTATGACTTCCACGTAGGAGACCCCGATGATGTTCACACCCAGTATCCTGTGGGTATGAAGGTCTACATAGTTTCCGACGGCGAAATTACCTATGTTGAGGAACTGGATAACCTCCTTCAGTATTCCGGCTCTTCCATCCGAATTACCGGCAAAAAGGGCATCCGCATGATTACCTCTCTTTACAAAAACACCAAGTCCGCCCTTACGGGCAAGGGACTTGCAGGCTATAAGCTTGTGGAATACGGCACAGTTCTGGCTTTCGCCCACGAAGTTGAAGGCGACGGTGACCTTGTTCTCGGCAAGAGCTATTCCCGCTCCAACTATGCCTATAAGAGAGGCGTATCCGACCCCGTTTATGCAAATAAGGGCGACCTGACCCAGTATACCAATGTTCTTGTGGGCTTCAATCTTGACCAGTGCAAGGAAGATCTTGCAATGCGTCCCTACATAATTCTGGAGAACGCAGAGGGAGAGCAGTTCACGATTTACGGCGGAACTATCTACCGCAGCATCGGTTATGTTGCTTACCAGAACAGAAATGCGGTCAAGCCCGGCACGGAGGCATATAAATTCGTATGGGAAATTATCCACCATGTCTACGGCGACCAATATGACAGCGATTACAAAGGCTAAGGAGAAGATTAAATGAAAAAAATTATAATTATTCTGCTTAGCTTTGTTTTGCTCGTTGCCCTTGGCGTGCGTGTGATACAGCACACAGAATTGGTGCCTGCCCTTGCCGATGCGATGATTGCCGCTCCGGACCCGACTCCTATGCCTACACCGACTCCGACTCCCAAACCAACACCTAAACCTACCCCAACTCCCACTCCGACTCCCACTCCCGAGCCCACACCCACTCCCATTCCCGTTCCCGATTGCGAGGAGGCTCTTGTTCAGCTTGACCGCAGCCCTGCAATTTTGATGCTTCTTAACCGTGGCGATGTGGTGGATGTGGTTGGCGAGTTCGATGAAGAGCATTATGCCATCAAAACAGAGTTTGGCTATGGTTTGGTAGAAAAGCAGCTTCTTCGCATGGACGGTGAAGCGGCCTATGCAGCTTGGACAGGCTACGCCAAAAGCGGCGCGGCCTTATATGATAACTATCAGCTTCGCGGAACTCCCGTAGCCTCTCTCAGCACCAACACCGAATGCAAAGTCATTGATGAGCTTGACTATTGCTACATCGTGCAATCCGGCGAGGAACTTCGCTATGTAAGCAAGGATCAGCTCAGCAAAACCCGCATAGTCTACTACGGCGGTGGCGGCGGTGGTGCCGGCGCCGACGGCGGCGACATCAGCCTCAGCTTCGGCGGAGCAAACCTGCTCTCTCTTGTGATTCAGAGCGGCGATGTCAGCGGCACAGCCGAAGTTCTTGCTGACGGCACACAGGTTGTTCTCGGATATTTTGACCGTGACGATGCCGTTCCCGTTGTGCTTGAAGAAGGCTTTGCCCCCGCATGGGAAGGCTACCACACCCTTTATTTTGATGGGCTTTATGCTTATATGCCCATGGAATTTGCCCTGATGAACGGCGAGGAAGCCTATGCTTCCTGGGATGGCTATGCTGCATACGGTTCCCGTATCTATGATAACTATCTGCTTCAGGGTGAGGGTAAACAGCTTGCCATGAACACAATTGTCACTGTCCTTTGGGATTGCGGCGGTGTGTATGTTGTTAGCGTCAACGGCGAAATCGGCTATATGGCGAACTCTGTGGTAAGCCAGAACCGAATCTACACCGGCGGCGGTGGCGGCGGTGGCGGAGCCGAATGGACCGACCCCGTGCTATAAAATTTACAAAAAACAGCTCACCCAATCGGGTGAGCTGTTTTTTTTCATATTTTCTTGTTCCGGGTCTTTACGCAGTTTTTGGTTCGTTGACAAATTCTACAAAATATGAATCTTCAATCCTCTAAATCGCTGAATATGCCTTTTTACCTTGCGTTTATATTGAATTTTCAGAAAATTAGGAATAGTATTATATTTGTATAGTTGCATCCTTGGATACAAAAATTTGTTGGTAAAACAAAAAGAAAGAAGGCTTGCGAAATGAAAGGTATACGAAGAATTATCTGTATGCTTATGGCTGTAATTATGGTAGTTGGTATGCTGCCTGCACAGGCCATTGCTGTGGAAGAGGATGCCACCCTTGTGGCAGAAGGAACCTGCGGTGAGAACCTGTCATGGGTGCTTACCACGGATGGTGTACTTACCATCTCCGGCACAGGAGACATGGCGAATTACAAAGGCATCCCTCTCTACGCTCCGTGGCATGAATACAAATCACAGATTTTCTCTGTTGCTATAGAGCATGGCATTACCTCCATTGGAGATTATGCATTCTTAGAATGCAGCGCCCTGACGAAAATGAATATCCCCGATAGCGTCACTAGTATTGGCAACTCCGCATTCATTGACTGCAATGGTCTGACGGAAATCACTATCCCCAGTAGCGTTACCAGCATTGGAGAATGGGCATTCTCTCCTTGCCTCAGCCTGACGAAAATGAATATCCCCGATAGCGTCACCAGCATTGGACAATGGGCATTCGGCGGTTGTGGCAGCCTGACAGAAATCACCATTCCCAGTAGTGTTACAAGTATTGGCAATGGTGCGTTTGGTGCCTGCAGTAGCCTGACAGATGTATACTACGGCGGCACAGCAGAGGAATGGGCAGCTCTTGGCGATGTTTGCCCTGAGGCTGACTATGTCCACTATTCTTGCACCAGCGGCGATAATCACTGGCGCGAAGTTTCCGAAGACGCAACTTGCACAGAAGCAGGTTCTACTTATGAAACTTGTGACTGCGGTTACATAAAGAACTATGTTGAAACCGACGCTCTCGGTCATAGCTATGGCGCAGATGGAGTGTGTACTGTCTGCGGTGATTCTGAGCAGCTTGCAAGCGGCACCTGCGGTGATAATCTGACATGGGTGCTGTATAAAAATGGCGAACTCGTCATCTCCGGCACAGGCGATATGTATGATTATTACGGCTCTGCTCCTTGGTATAGTAATAGAGCAAATGTCACCTCCGTTATTATAGAGTCGGGTGTAACAACAATCGGGCTTAATGCATTCGATAGTTGCGAGGCTTTGACGGAAATAAATATCCCCGAAGGTGTCACCAGCATTGGCGATCATGCATTCTATGGGTGCGGCAGCCTGACGGAAATCACCATCCCCGAAGGCGTCGCCAGCATTGACGATTATACATTCCAAAATTGCACCAGCCTGACGGAAATAAATATCCCTGAAAGCGTCACCAGTATTGGTTATTCTGCATTCAATGGTTGCAAAGCCTTGGAGGAAATCACGATTCCGGGCAGAGTCACCAGCATTGGCGATTATGCATTCTGGGCTTGCAAAGCCTTGAAGGAAATCACGATTCCGGGTAGCGTCACCAGCATTGGCAATTATGCATTCTATTATTGCGATGCCTTGAAGGAAATCACGATTCCGGGTAGCGTCACCAACATTGGCAATTATGCATTCGAGTATTGCCTCGGCTTGACGAATGTATACATAACCGACCCAAGTGCATGGTGTAAAATTGAATTCGGCAATAGTTATTCAAATCCCATGCGATTTGCAGATGCTCTGCATATCATAGACGCACAAGGCAATGAAGTTACGGAGATCACATTGGACGAATCCGTAACAACAATCCCAGACAATCGTTTCGAGTATTGCACAATAACAAGCATCACCATCCCAGGCAGCGTCACCAGCATTGGCAATGATGCGTTCTGGGCTTGCAGCGGCCTGAAGGATGTATACATAACCGACCCAAGTGCATGGTGTAAAATCACATTTGGCAATAGTTATTCAAATCCTGCGTGCTACGCAGATGCTCTGCATATCATAGACGCACAGGGCAATGAAGTTACGGAGATCACATTAGATAAATCTGTAACAATGATTCCGGATTATGCATTCCGTGGTTGCAAAGCCTTGAAGGAAATTACCATCCCCGATAGCGTCACCAGCATTGGCGAGTATGCATTCTATAATTGCAAAGCCTTGAAGGAAATTACCATCCCTGGCAGCGTCACCAGCATGGACGATGGTATATTCACATGTTGCACTAGCCTGACGAAAGTCACCATCCTAGAAGGCTTTACCCGTATTGGCAATTACGCATTCAATGAATGCACCAACCTGACGGAAATTAACATCCCAGGTAGCGTCATCGGCATTGGAGAGGGTGCATTCCAAAATTGCTGGAGCCTGACTGAAATCACCATCCCCGAAAGTGTCATCAATATTGACAAATATGCATTCCGGTCTTGCGACGCGCTGTCGGATGTATATTTTGGAGGCACATCCGCAGAATGGACAGCACTGGGTGATAACAGTCCTGAAGTAGACCACGTCCACTATTCCTGTGCAAGCGGTGAAAATCATTGGAGAGAAATTTCCAAAGATACAACCTGCACAGAAGCAGGCTCTTCCTACGAAACCTGCGATTGCGGTTACAAGAAGAACATCGTTGAGATAGAAGCCCTTGGCCACAGCCACGAAGCCGTTGTCACTCCTCCCACTTGCACCGAAGATGGCTATACCACCTATATCTGCGCTTGCGGAGATACCTATACCGATGATGTGGTTACCGCTCTTGGCCACGACTATGGCGCTGATGGAGCATGCACTGTCTGTGGAGATGCCGGACAGATCGCAAGCGGCACCTGCGGTGAAAACCTGACATGGGTGCTGTACAAAACCGGCAAGCTCGTCATCTCCGGCACCGGGGATATGAAGGAGTATACTTTTTCGGGTTCTGGAACTGCTCCTTGGTATAGTAATAGAGCAGTGATCACTTCTGTCTATATAGAGCCGGGCGTCACCAGTATTGGCAGTTATGCATTCTATGATTGTAGCGGCTTGACTAACATTACGCTTCCAGGAAGCGTTACAACCATTGGCGGTGGGGCATTTGCGAATTGCTCAGGGCTAACCATCATTGCACTCCCGGATAGTGTCACCAGTATTGGGGGATCTGTATTCTCTGGGTGCACTAGTCTGACGGAAATCGCCATTCCCAGTGGCGTCACCAGCATTGGCAGTTATGCATTCTCTGGCTGCAGCAACTTGATGAAAGTTACCATTCCCGAAGGCGTAACCAGCATTGGCAGCGTTGCATTCTCTGATTGCACCAGCCTGAAGGAAATCACCATTCCCAGTGGCGTCACCAGCATTGGCAGTAGTGCATTCTTTGGTTGCAACAGTCTGACGGAAATCACCATTCCCAGTGGCGTCACCAGCATTGGCAGTAGTGCATTCTCTGGTTGCAGCAGTTTGACGGAAATCACCATTCCCAGTAGCGTCACCAGCATTGGCAGTAGTGCATTCTTTGGTTGCAGCAGCCTGACGAAAGTTACCATCCCCGAAGGCGTCACCAGCATTGGCAATGAAGCATTCAGAAATTGCAGCAGCCTGACGGAAATCGACATCCCCGAAGGCGTTACTTCCATTGGTTATTCGACATTCCGGGATTGTAAAGCCCTGACGAAAGTCACCATCCCCGAAAGCGTCACCAGCATTGGTGGGTGGGCATTCTATGGTTGCAGCGCCTTGACGAAAATTACCATTCCCAACGGTATCACCAGCATTGATGAGCGGGCATTCTCAACTTGCAGCAACCTAAAATCAATCACACTTCCGGAGGGCATCACCAGCATTGGCAATTCTGCATTCTATAGTTGCAGAGCCCTGACGGAAATCAACATCCCCGAAGGCGTCACCAGCATTGGCAATTCTGCATTCGCTTACTGTAGCAATTTGCGAAACATCACAATACCTGAAAGTGTTGAGTATATTGGTAATAGCGCATTTTACGCATGTACACTCTATGTAAGCATCACAAATCCGAGCGCATGGTGTAACATCGAGTTTGGGAATGAATGGGCGAATCCTCTCGATTACAGAACATACTCTTCAATAAAGGTTTTGGACGAAAACAATGAAGTTGTCACAGCTATAGTACTAGACTCTACAGTGACAACAATTCCAAGCAATGCATTTAAGAATTTCTCATCACTTTACAGTATCTACATCCCGGAAAGTGTTACATCCATTGGCGATGATGCATTTTTGGGTTGTGATGGTTTGTGGCATGTGTTGTATGGAGGCAATGAAGCGCAATGGAATGCTCTTATGATTGGTAGTGGTAACACTAAACTGGCAAATGCCACTCTCCATTATGGTGCAACAGGTGATGAGGTTCGTGAGGCAAGCAGCGATAAGAACCTTTGCACCCATAAAGCTTTACTGGAGTGTAGCATCTGCAATAGTGCGCTGGCGGAAGAGATTCCCGGTGGCGCCCACGAATGGAGTCCCGCAACCTGCACTTCGCCAATTTCGTGCAAGAATTGCATTGTAACTACAGGCACAGCTATCGGTCACGACATGGGCGATTGGGTCATCACTGATGATCCCACTTGCACTGAAGACGGAAGCAAGCGTAAAGATTGCTCTCGCTGCGACCACTTCGAGACCGAAGTGATTCCCTCTCTCGGCCACGATTATGGCGAGGATTTTGTGTGCACGGTTTGTGGCGATGTTGAACAGATCGCAAGCGGAACCTGCGGTGATAATCTGACATGGGTGTTGTATATGACCGGTGAACTCGTCATTTCCGGTACGGGAGATATGGAGGAATTTAATAGTTGGGAAGGTGCGCCATGGTATGACAACCTCTCAAGTATTACCTCAGCTGTTATAGAGCCCGGTGTAACCAGTATTGGAGATTATTCATTCTATAATTGTAGCAACTTGACAGAAATTGCCATTCCAGAAGGTGTCACCTCTATCGGAGGATTTGCATTCTATGGATGTAGTAACCTGACGGAAATCATTATACCGGAAAGTGTCACCGATATTTACGGTCATGCTTTTTTTGGATGCAGTAGCCTGACAGAAATCACAATTCCCGAGGGGGTTACATACATCAGCTTTGCCGCATTCTATAATTGTAACAGCTTGACAAAAGTCATTATTCCCGATGGTGTTACAAGTATTGAGGGAAGCGCATTCTCTTTGTGCAGCAGTCTGATAGAAATTGACATTCCGGAGAGTGTGACATTTATTGATATCTGCACATTCACAGATTGTAGCAGCCTAAGGGAAATTACCATCCCCAGTGGCGTAACTAACATAGGCTATTTAACATTTTCTGGTTGTAGCGCTCTGACGAAAGTAACCATTCCTAAGAGTGTCACCAGCATTAATCCTGAAGCATTCTCTTTCTGCACAGAACTTACCGATGTCTATTACGGCGGTACAGTAGAGGAATGGGTAGCTCTTGGAGACATTTGCCCTGAGGCTGACTATGTCCACTATTCTTGCACCAGTGGTGAAAACCATTGGATAGAAGCTTCTGAAGACGCAACTTGCACTGAAGCTGGTTCTACGTATGAAACCTGCGATTGTGGTTATAAGAAAAACATTGTGGAGACAGATGCTGCTCTCGGCCACAGCCGCGCAGTTATCATTCCGGGAAAGGCTGCCACATGCACCGAAACTGGATTGACCCAAGGCGAAAGATGCATAACCTGCGATGAAGTTCTTGTGGAACAGGAACTGACCCCTGCTCTTGGTTGCTCTTTCATCAATTACGAGCCATACAAAGAGGCCAGTTGTATTGCGGACGCCACTAAGATCGCAGAATGTGTCTATGGATGCGGCGGTACTGATGTGATTACTGTGATAGACTCTCTCAATTCTGAAGCCCACAGCTATGGAGAATGGATAACGGAAGGCAATAAATCTTATAGAACTTGCAGCCTGTGCGGAATCATGGAAACCAATGTAAATATCGACGGCGGCAATGTGGAGATCGAATCTGCGGATAAGCCTGGCATAAGCTTTGATGTTGAAGAGATAGCACCTTCCGACGAAGAATATGTTATTGTTGAGGAAGCAATAGATGCTGTGAGCGGAGAAGTGATAAGCGAGACTATAAAAACATTTGATGTTACCATGAAAAACTCTGATGGTGTGCATGTTCAGCCAGACGGCACAGTTAAGGTCAAACTTCCTCTTGACTGGCAGAAATCGAAGGGTTACAAAGTTTATCGCGTAAATGATGACGGTACACTTACTGATATGGGTGCTTACAGACAAGGAAGTCATATGGTATTTGAAACGATCCACTTCAGCCTATATGTAATTGCAGAAGAAGCTATCCATGAACATGATTACCAAGAAAAGATCACGGCTCCAACCTGCACTGAAGATGGTTATACCACCTATGGATGTTACTGCGGCGACAGCTACACTGCTGACGAGGTTGACGCACTGGGTCACAGTGAAGTTGCGGTTTTGGGCAAAGAATCCTCCTGCACCAGGGTCGGTCTAACATATGGCAAAAAATGTCTTGTATGCGGTGAAGTTACTCAGGAACAAGAGATAATTGCGACTCTTGCGCACAGCCACGTGGCCACAGTCACACCTCCCACTTACACCGAAGATGGTTATACCACCTATACCTGCTCCCACTGCGGAGATAGCTATTTTGAAACCGATGAAGGTAGTAAGTTGATTGCAGTAGTCAAGATCGATGAAGCCGAGTACAAGACTCTCGCAGAGGCGATTGCAGTAGTTAAGGATGGTGAGACCATAGTAATCCTGAAAAACATCAAGGACACCAAGACCTTTGTTCCTGCAGGTGTAACCCTCGACCTGAACGGCCACACTCTTGAGACTGGTTACATGGCTTGCTTCGGTGATCTGGTTGACAATAGCAAAGACAACGCAGGTAAACTGGTTGTTAACAAGGATCGCTTCATGATCCGCGATGACAACGCTCAGCTGCCTGTTAAGGCTGAAGGTGGATACAAGTTCTACGTAATTAACAAATTCCCCTTTGCTGAGTCCAAGCCGAACGAGAAAGCTGACAAGTATGTATTCCTGCCTGACATTGAAAGTTCTGCTCGTGAATACCTTGAACGTGGCAGGGAGGCAAGTGGAGTT
>JAZQVC010000043.1:0-9336 GCA_045631645.1 Oscillospiraceae bacterium | reverse complement strand
CACCATCATCACGAACACGAGTGCCATGACCCCAATTGCAACTGCCACGAGCATCGCCATCATCATGCAGATGAGGTTTTCGCATCTTGGGGCACAGAAACTGCCGCGAAGTTCAGCGATGAATCCGTCCGCACCATTCTGGCACAGCTTGAAGACACCGAGAAATACGGAATCATCCTTCGAGCAAAGGGAATTGTTGACTCCTCCGACGGACAGTGGATACACTTTGACTATGTTCCCGGCGAAGCCGATATTCGCCGCGGCAGCGCAGGTATTACAGGAAGATTCTGCGTTATCGGCAGCGGCATAAAGGAAGCCGAGCTTAAAAAACTCTTCGGTATGTAAGGAGACCGCCATGCAGGACGATATTTTTGACATGCCCCAAATTGAAGTTCCCGTATATCTCTTCACCGGCTTTCTCGAAGCGGGCAAAACAAAATTTCTTCAGGAAACTCTTGAAGATCCCCGCTTTAATTCAGGAGAGCGTACCCTGCTCATTATGTGCGAAGAGGGCATCGAGGAGCTTTCTCCCGACACCTTTGCCTCTTCCGATGTTTTCATCCGCTATGTTGATGATGTGGAAGATCTCAGCGAGGGAAATCTTCAGCGCTGGTTCCTTGAAGCTAACGCAGAGCGCGTTATCGTGGAATATAACGGAATGTGGATGCTGGACGATTTCTACATGAACATGCCCCCCAACTGGGCAGTTTATCAGGAATTCATGTTCGCAGACGCCGGAAGCTTCCTCACTTATAACGCAAACATGCGCCAGCTTTGTTACGACAAGCTGAAAAGTTGCGAGCTTATTGTTTTCAACCGCTTCCCCAAAGATGCAGACATCATGCCCTTCCACAAAATAGTCCGCGCAGCCAACCGCGCATGCGACATCGCCTATGAATCTCTTGACGGCAGCGTTAAGTATGACGACATCGTTGACCCCCTGCCTTTCAACAAAAAGGCAAAACTCATAGATATTGCCGATGGCGATTACGCCGTATGGTACAGAGACTTAAACGAAGAGCTGGATAGCTACCACGGAAAGAAGGTTCGCTTCAAGGCTCAGATCGCACTCAGCGAGGATTTGGAAAAAGACGAGCTTATCGTAGGCCGCCAGATGATGACCTGCTGCGCCGACGATATAGCCTTTGCCGGACTCATTGCCGTTGGCAACAGCCGCTCCGACCTTAAAAACAGCCAGTGGATAGAGCTCACCGCCTCTATTGCAATCAAGGAGCATCCCGGTTATGACCGTCCTGGCCCCGTGCTGACGATAATCGAGCTTAGCCCCTGCTCCGCCCCTGCGGAAACTGTTGCATCCTTTTGATTTTGATACAGTAAAAAAATCCCCCTGCCAAAAGGCAGGGGGATTAACATTTATGCAGTTATAAGGCGCCTAAGCTTACTTTGCTTCGGGCTCAGCGAGGGTATCCTTGGTCATGAGCAGAGCAAAGACCATAGCGATAACGGAGAGAACACCGTAGAAAATGGAGAGAGCCTGGAAAGAGCCGTGGGTTGCGCCGAGGATAGCGGGCATAACGATGAAGGTGGTGGTACGCAGAGCAACAACGATGGGAGTTACAACGCTGTTAGCTGCAGCAAAGTTGCGGCCGCCGAAGATCTGGATGACCATGGAGGGCAGCAGGTTGCAGATACCGCCGATGAGGATGCCAAGGAGAACGATGAGGATAAGGGTTACGATCTGGTTGCCGAAGAAGATGGCAAGGAGGAACTGCATTACAGCCATGTAAATAGCGAAGACAACAACAGCAAGCTTGGTGCCACCCTTCTGGTCAAGAACGCCCCAGAGATAGCTGCCGGGGATACCGAGAATGGAAGCGATGGAGAGCCACATGGTGCCCTGATCCATGGTGAAGCCGCTGGCCATCATACGGGGGATGAACTGGGTCATGGTAGCAACGAGAGCCATGAAGAGCAGACCGAAGGAAATGGCAACGAACCACATGTTCTTGCAGCCAAGAAGCTTCTTTACAGTCCAGGGAGACTGGGGATTTTCAACGGCGATATCAGCCATAGCGGGATCGTTGTCGGGATATGCCTTGGCCTCTTTGGGAGTAGCCTTAACAGCAAGGAGAGCAACGATAGCAACAACCAGAGTCAGAATTGCGAAGAACAGGAAGGGGTTTGCAAGGCTGCCGTGGGAAGCTGCGAAAATGCCGGTGAAGATAGCAATGCAGGTTGCGCTGGAGATGGGAGCACCCATGGTGGACCAGCCGAGAGCAATGCCCTTCTTGCGGGGGAACCAGTTGGACATGTAAGCGTTGGTGGAAACCAGGTTGATGCAGTTGGAAACTGCGGAAAGCAGAACAACAACTACGCCATAGGTTGCAACGGAGTTAACGCGTCCATTGAGGAAGTAGAGAACTGCGAAGATGACAAGGAAAATTACGGTGGGGAGCTTGACGCCCTTCTTGGCAATCCAGCGTCCGAAGAACAGGGTGAGGATAACGCCTACCCAGCCGCCGAGACCGGAGAATACAAGCAGAGCATTTTCATCCCAGCCCTTTACCTGTGCGAAAAGGGTGGTAGTAACGTTGAGAAGGTCAACTGCGTTGGAGCTTACGTAGTAAAGCAGACCAACGAAGATTACGACCCACCAACCCTTGAGACCAAAACTATTCAGTCCCTTTTTGGTGTCTTTCATTGGATTTATCTCCTCTTCTTTATATGTTTTTTGGGATAGTCCTGTACGCTACAGACGCACACTTTTCTGACTTCCCAACGAAATAATAATACCGCAAACTCCCTCTTGACACAAGACAAAAATGATAATAACTTAGTATTGGAAATACATTTTTTTACATTATTAATCATATTTTTTGGAAAGAGAGGAAAAACTATGGAGCTTCCCATCCTTACTGCCGAAGAGGCATCCCTGCCCTACGCAAAGTATTTTAATCTTCCTCTTGCCGACATTCCGCAGGAGAAGCTTGACATCTGGAACGGACCTGCCGCCCCTGCAGAAAGCGCCCTTCCTTTTGAAGACCGCGCCCTGTTCCAAAGCGCCGATGTTCCCGGACTGCAAAACGGCTTCACCATTGCTCCCAACGGAACGGGCTTTGTTGCCAACACAACATTCATGCCCGGCGTCACCGCTGAAATGTTCGATTGGTGGTTTGGCTGGCACAGTGTGGGAAGCGATCTGCGCTATAAGCTTTGGGATCATGATGACCACTTCCACGCCCGCGCCCACGATCCTTCCTATGTTCTTGACCCCTCCGTTCCCATTTCTCAGAAAACATGGGGCATGAATCACCAGATTAAGGAAAATATCGGACTTGGCGGTCCTGAAGATCTTCTGCTCTGCTTCCGCCGCCCTGCCGATATAGGTTATGACGAGAGCAAACTTGGCAGCGATGACTGTCTTGCCATGGTCTGCGCCTACGGCATCGGCAGCGCACCTGCAGTTATGACACATCTTGCAAGAAAAACCGAAGGCGGAATTTTGTTCTGCTCCCGTTTCTGGATGGGCTACGGAGTTAACGAAAAGGGTGAGTTTATAAAGCTCATTCCTGACGGAGAGGCAATCCCCGAATTCGTTCCCCGCGCCCTTTACGGACATAACATAAAAGAATACAGCAATCTTGCCGCAATACTTCCTCAGCTTTATGCCGAGGAAAAAGATAACTGGTAAGCCCATAAAAATGCCGCAGCGGAAAGCTGCGGCATTTTTTATTGCAAATAAAGTCGGAATAGAGTATTATTTAACCATAAATAATACTGGAGGTAAATCCAAAATGAAAGCAATTATGACCGTTATAGGCGAAGATCGCGTTGGCATCGTTGCCAATGTAAGCTGCCTTCTTGCAGAGATGGGCGTAAACATTCTTGACATAAGCCAGACCATTATGGAAGGCATATTCACCATGACCATACTGGTGGACACCGCCACCTCTTCACACAGCTTCGACGAAATTTCCTCCGCCCTTTCCGCAAGGGGCGAAGAGAGCGGCCTTTCCATCCGCATCCAGCGCCGCGACCTTTTCACCGCCATGCACAGAATTTGAGGAGGCGCTGACTATGCTCCAGATTTCCGATATCCGCCAGACGCTGGACATGATAGATAACCAGCATCTGGACATAAGAACCATCACCATGGGCATTTCTCTCCGTGATTGTGCCCACGCCGACATGGCCTCCTGCGCCCAAAAGGTATATGACAAGATCTGCCGCAAAGCGGAGCATCTTGTTGAAACGGGCTGCGCCATTGAGCGCGAGTTCGGCATCCCCATCGTTAATAAGCGCATATCCGTCACACCCATCGCCCTTGTCACGGAAGCTTGTGAAAACGGCAGTCCCGTTGCCGTTGCCAAGGCTATGGACGCCGCTGCAAAGGCCTGCGGCGTAAACTTCATCGGCGGATATTCCGCCCTTGTCCACAAGGGCTTTACTGTGGGAGACAGACGCCTCATCGAGTCCATCCCCGAAGCACTTGCTGAGACGGACATCGTCTGCTCCAGCGTTAATGTTGCCACCACCAAGGCCGGCATCAACATGGACGCCGTTGCCCTTATGGGACGCATAATAAAAAGCTGCGCCGCCATCACCGCAGATAAGGGTGGCTTTGGCTGCGCAAAGCTTGTTGTTTTCGCAAATGCCGTTGAGGATAACCCCTTCATGGCAGGCGCTTTCCACGGTGTGGGCGAAGGCGAATGCGTAATAAACGTAGGCGTTTCCGGCCCCGGCGTTGTCCATGCGGCTTTGAAAGAAGTCAAAGGTCAGAGTTTCGACACCGTTGCAGATACCATCAAGCGCACCGCTTTCCGCATAACCAGAATGGGTCAGCTTGTTGCCCAGGAGGCAGCTAACCGCCTTGGCGTGCCCTTTGGCGTTGTTGACCTCTCTCTCGCTCCCACCCCTGCCATCGGCGACAGCGTTGCAAGAATTCTTGAGGAAATGGGTCTGGAAATCTGCGGCACCCACGGCACCACCGCAGCCCTCGCTATGCTCAACGATGCCGTCAAAAAAGGCGGCATAATGGCCTCCGGTCACGTTGGCGGTCTCAGCGGCGCATTCATCCCCGTAAGCGAAGACGAGGGCATGATAGCAGCGGCAAAAGCAGGCGTACTAACCATAGATAAGCTTGAAGCCATGACCTGCGTATGCTCTGTTGGTCTTGATATGATAGCCGTTCCCGGTTCCACCTCTGCGGAAACCATTTCCGCCATTATTGCCGACGAAGCCGCAATAGGCGTTATAAACCAGAAAACCACTGCCGTCAGAATCATCCCCGCTCCCGGTATGGATGTCGGCGACACTGTTGACTTTGGCGGACTTCTTGGCACTGCCCCCATCATGCCCGTCCACAAAGGCTCTGCCGCCGATTTCATCGCCCGCGGAGGCCGCATCCCCGCTCCCATGCACAGTCTTAGAAACTGAGGTTAGGCTTATGAACGATATTCTTCGCTCACTCTATGAGCGCAAAAGCGTAAGAGCCTACACCGAAGAAGAAATATCCGACCAGGAGAAAGCCGCTATTCTGGAAGCGGCCGCACAGGCTCCCACCGCAGGAAACCAGCAGCTTTACACCATTCTGGATATCACTGATCAGGAGAAAAAGGAAGCCCTTGCAATACTTTGCGACAACCAGCCTTTTATCGCGAAAGCCCCACTTGTGCTTATCTTTCTTGCTGACTGCAGAAAATGGTATCAGGCCTTCTCCCTCGGTGGCTGCGCCGCCCGCGCCCCCGGCTGCGGCGACCTTCTTCTCGCTGTCTCCGACGCAAATATTGCCGCCCAGAACAGCGTTGTTGCCGCAGAGAGTCTCGGAATAGGCTCTTGCTACATAGGGGATATTATGGAGCGCAAAGAAGCTTTGAGCGAGCTGCTCTCTCTTCCCCAATGGGTGTTCCCTGCAGCCATGCTGGTATATGGCCGCCCCACCGAGCAGCAGAAGCAAAGAAACAAGCCCCAGCGCTGCGCCATGGAGCATATAGTCCACGAAAACGGCTACCGCGATATGGATGAAGCCGAGCTTCGTCAAATGCTCAACTATAAATCAGGCGCACGCAGCTATGAAGACTGGCTGAAAAGTTTCTGCGATTTCAAGTTTAACTCCGATTTTTCCAGAGAGATGAGCCGCTCCGTCAGAGAATATCTGAAGGATTTTGAATAAAAAAGAGACCATCACCTGATGGTCTCTTTTTTTATTCATTATTTGCTGCGCAGCGGCAGGTGCTGTTCTCATCATCATAGTGGTTGCAACCATGGCAAGCGTCCATTTCCTCGTCCAATGACCAAAAGCCACGGGAGAAGTTATAGCACACATGGTCGGGGTCAACAACTATATATCCGTTTATTTTCTCCATTTTCTGCCTCCTGTATTTTTTATCATTATACTGCTGCATTCTCTCTGTGTAAAGTCATTTCCCTTTTTCTTTACTTTTTTCGCAATTTATGCCATAATAGACTGAAAATGTTTTGAATTCGACCTTTTATGCTTAATGCACCATTAAAAAGGAGGTTTATTATATATGACAACTGGAATGAATTTATGGGATAACAGCGTGTGGAGCTTTATAATCACCATGACCTTGCTCTTCGCGTCCATGATCCTCGCCAACACCCTTCGCAACACCATTGCCCCTCTCCGCAGACTTATGATACCCTCTTCCGTGCTTGGCGGCTTTATCCTGCTCATTGTGCACACTTTCTTCAAGCACGTTCTTCATACACCGCTCTACGAAAACGGCATACTTGAGATCCTCACCTATCACGGTCTCGGTCTCGGCTTTGCCGCTATGGCTCTGCGCAGTGTTGACAAAAAAGCGGATAACCGCTCAAAAACCGGCGCAATGGACACAGGTCTTGCCGTTGTCAACGGTTACCTTCTTCAGGCTGTTGTGGGTCTGATCGTCACCATTATTCTCTTCAAACTCATCGGCAGCTTCTTTGCCTCCGGCATTCTGCTCCCCCTCGGCTTCGGTCAGGGTCCCGGACAGGCCTACACCTGGGGCCACACCTATGAAGTTAGCTATGGCTTCACAAACGGCACCTCCTTCGGTCTTGCCGTTGCTTCCATGGGCTTTGTTGCTTCCTCCATCGGCGGCGTCATCGCCCTTCGCGGACTTCAGAAAAAGGGCATTATCTCCGGCGAGCTGGGCAAAAATGTTCAGGATGATATGACTATTGACCATTATGCCGGCAAGAATGAGATACCCCTTTCCGAGAGCATGGACAAGTTCACCATTCAGGTTTCCCTCGTCTTCATCGCTTACATACTCGCCTTCCTCTTCATGAAGGGCGTTAACTGCCTCATTGAGCTTGGCGTATTCGGCGGTCTTGGCGGCACTATCCAGAGCATGATCTGGGGCTTCCAGTTCCTCTTCTCCACCATCTTCGGCATGCTGGTAAAGCTTATTCTCTCCAAGCTTCGCAAAAGCGGACTTATGCACCGCGACTATACCAACACCTTTATGCTCAACCGCATTTCCGGCTTTATGTTCGACATCATGGTTATCGCGTCCATCGCAGCCATCGACCTGAGCGCTTTCCTCAACCCCAGCTTCATCGTTCCCCTTTCCATCATCTGCATTCTTGGCGCGGTTGCAACCTATATTTATCACCGCTATATCTGCAAGCGCATATTCCCCCATTATGAGCACGAGGCATTCCTCTCCATCTATGGCATGCAGACCGGTACCGCTTCCACAGGTATGATTCTCCTTCGCGAGATAGACCCCAAGTTTGAAACTCAGGCCAGCGACAACCTTGTCTACCACCAGCCTTGGGCAATTCTCTTCGGCTTCCCCCTCTTCCTCCTGGTTGGCGTTTGCCCCCAGGGCATCGGCAAGACCATAATGTGCCTTTGTGTATTCGCCGCACTCTTCGTTGTGCTGAATATATTCCTGCTGAGAAAGCAGATATTCAAGAAGAAATATGCAGCAAAGTCCGCAAAAAAATAACATACAACAAAAAAACCGCGTATCGCAAGATACGCGGTTTTCTTATTCGCTTTCCTTCTTTTTCTTAAACACAAAGAATCTCTGGCCTATATAGTTCAGTCCAACGAACAGGCACATTCCGAAGAGCATTGCAACATTCTCCTGAATGTTCAAAGCCGCTCCAGACAAAACCCGCAGCGCAAGGGGCTTGGCAACGCCGTATGCAACGAGATAACAAAGGGTGATGTTGATTATAAAGCGAGGCACGGTTTCCTTTGTGTGTCCCTTGCTACGGAAGGTGAATATTCGGTTTAGGAAGTAGCTTAATATGCTTCCAAAAATATAGTTGGAAGCAGAGGATATCCAATAGCTGAAATGGAACACATTATAGAATAAGAACATTATGCCTGTTCCGAAAATCGTATTGGCAATCCCCACCAAAATAAACTTCCAGAAGGTTATATCAAAGAATTTCTTAACTCTCATTACGATCGTCTCCGAAGCGTTAAGTGCAGTATATATATTGTACCACCCCAGCTTCGTTTTTTCAATTAATATAAAAAAAGCGATGTCCGTTTTTGAAAGCGGACATCGCTTTTGTGTTTATAGGTTTTTTAAGGCTTACTTGCCCATGTTCATCTGGGCTGCGACTTCAGCTGCGAAGTCCCCAACCTTCTTCTCGATGCCTTCGCCGGTCATGAAGCGAACAGCGTCAACGAACTTGACAGAGCCGCCGAGAGCCTTGGCTGCGCTAGCCATGTACTTCTCAACAGAGAAGCTGCCGTCCTTGACGAACTCCTGCTGGAGCAGGCAGTTCTCTTCATTGAACTTGTTCCTCTTACCCATGACGATCCTTTCCTTAACAGCAGCGGGCTTGGAAGCCATCTTGGGATCTGCATCCATGAGTGCGAGAGCAATCTTCTTCTCCTCAGCGAGGATCTCATCGCTGACCTGGCTCTTATCCCAGAAACGGGGATTGAGAGCTGCGATCTGCATAGCAACGTCTCTACCCATTTCGGTAACATCGATGCCGCCTTCAACAGCGAGGTTGACGAGAACGCCGATCTTGCCGCCGCCGTGAACGTAAACGACGGAGGTGTTCTCAGCGTAGCGGACGAAACGGCGAACCTGGAGGTTCTCACCGATGCTCATGACCTTCTCGGGCATGGTCTCGGAAACGGTCAGCTCGGAACCGGGGTACTTGCAGTTCATGAGAGCTTCAACATCAGCGGGATCGTTGTCGAGAACGACCTTGGCGATGTCCTTAACGAATGCGACGAAGAGCTCGCTCTTTGCGCAGAAGTCGGTTTCGCAGTTAACTTCGACAACGACGCCAACGCCGTTCTCGCAGAGGGCGTAGCTCATGCCTTCAGCAGCAATGCGGCCAGCCTTCTTAGCAGCCTTTGCGAGGCCCTTTTCACGGAGCCACTCAACA
>JAZQVC010000042.1:0-46659 GCA_045631645.1 Oscillospiraceae bacterium | reverse complement strand
ACGACATGGCTACGAACCGGCTTGCTATGAGTAAGCTCTACGCTGCTGAAATGGCAAACCGCGTTTGCTACAAGGCAGTTCAGATCCACGGCGGTTACGGCTACATCAAGGAATATGTTGTTGAGCGCCTCTACCGCGACGCACGTATCATCTCCATCTACGAGGGTACTTCTCAGGTCCAGCAGATGGTCATTTCCGGCGCTCTGCTGAAATAAGGAGGAACGACTATAATGAAGATTTTTGTTTGTGTAAAACAGGTTCCCGATACCACCGGTAAGGTTGCTGTTGACGAAAACGGTACTCTCGTTCGCGCTTCCATGGCTACCGTTACCAACCCCGACGATATGAACGGTATCGAAGCAGCTCTTGCTCTTAAGGATCAGAATCCCGAAATCAAGGTTATCGCTGTTTCCATGGGCCCCTTCATGGCTGAAGGCATGCTCCACGAGATGCTCGCTATGGGCGCTGATGAGGCTGTTCTCATCTCCGGTCGTGAGTTCGGTGGTTCCGATACTTTCGCTACTTCTCAGATCATTGCTGCCGGCCTCAAGGCTTGCGGCCTCACTGATGAAGACATCGTTATCTGCGGCCGTCAGGCTATCGACGGTGACACCGCACAGGTTGGTCCCCAGATCGCTGAGAAGCTTGGCATTCCCCAGATTTCCTACTGCGCAGACATCAAGATGGAAGGCAACGAGCTCACCTGCAAGCGTATGCTTGAAGATGGCTACATGACCCTCAAGGTTAAGACCCCCTGCCTCCTCACCTGCATCAAGGAGCTCAACACTCCCCGTTACATGAGCGTTAAGGGCATCAACGAGTTCGACACCAAGCCCTACACCGTTCTCGATTACAACGCACTTAAGGATGATCCCCTGATCGAAGCTGACACCATCGGCATCAAGGGCTCTCCCACCAACGTCTACAAGTCTTTCACTCCTCCCCAGAAGGGCGCTTGTGTCATGCTTGAAGGCGACGGTCAGGAAACTGTTGACCAGCTCTTCGGTATCCTCACCAAGAAGCACATTGTCTAATGAAAGGAGAGCTTAATACTATGTCTTATGATTTCAAAGATATCGCTGCTTTCCATGGCGTAATGGTATTCTGCGAGCAGCGCCAGGGCGTTCTCATGCCCACCGATTTCGAACTTATCTCCGAGGCACGTAAGCTTGCTGACGAACTCGGCACTGAGGTCTATGCTCTCGTTATTGGCAGCGAATGCCAGCACATGATCAAGGATGTTGCCGGTTACGGCGCTGACAAGGTCATCGTTTGCGAGCACCCCCTCCTCAAGAACTACACCACCGAGGCTTACACCGAGGTTATCGAGAAGGTTGTCAAGGCTTACAAGCCCGAGATTTTCCTCTTCGGTGCTACCAACATCGGCCGCGATCTGGCTCCCCGCTGCGCAGCTCGTCTGCACACCGGTTTGACCGCAGACTGCACCAACCTCTCTATCGACGTAGCTAAGTACATCGAGTTCCTCCGTGAGAACTCCACCATGGATGTTGACAAGATGAAGTGGAACTACGACGATAAGGGCCTCAAGATGACCCGTCCTGCTTTCGGCGGTCACCTGATGGCTACCATCATCTGCCCCCGTTTCCGTCCTCAGATGTCCACCGTTCGTCCCGGCGTTATGAAGAAGGCCGAGTTCGATGCAGTTCGCGCTGAGAACGTTGCAGTTGACAACTTCCCCGTAGAACTGAGCGACGATATTATCAAGGTTCAGGTTCTCGAGATCGTTAAGTCCACCAAGAAGATGGTTGACCTCATCGGTGCTGATGTTATCGTTTCCGTTGGTTACGGTATCAGCTCTGACGTTGAAACCGGTCTCAAGCTCGGCCAGGATCTGGCTGACGCTCTGGGCGGTGTTCTTGGTGCTTCCCGCGCTGTTGTTGACGCTGGCTGGCTCCCCGCTATGCATCAGGTCGGCCAGACCGGTAAGACAGTTCACCCCACTCTCTATGTAGCTCTTGGTATCTCCGGCGCTATCCAGCACAAGGCTGGTATGCAGGATTCCGAGAACATCATCGCAATCAACAAGAACCCCGATGCTCCCATCTTTGAGGTTGCATCCTACGGTATTGTTGGCGACCTGTTCAAGGTTGTTCCCATGATGATCGAAGCTGCAAAGCAGGCAAAGGGCGAGTAATTTATCTCATTAATAAAAAACACACCGTTCATTTGAGCGGTGTGTTTTTTTATACAAAAAGCTCCCGGAATTAATCCGGGAGCTTTTAATTTACTTTTACTTGGACTGGATATACTGATGAATGCTTGCAGCAGCTTTCTTACCTGCACCCATAGCCTTAATAACTGTGGCAGCGCCGGTAACTGCGTCACCGCCGGCATAAACGCCCTCACGGCTTGTTGCACCCTCGTCATCAGCACCAATACCGCCCTTGCGGTTAGGAGCAAGATTTTCGGTGGTGTCAAGAATGAGAGTGTTAAGCTTAGTGCCGATAGACATTATAACCATTTCAACGGGGATAATGAAATTGCTACCCTCAACGGCAACAGGTCTGCGTCTGCCGTTCTCATCGGGCTCACCAAGTTCCATCTTCACGCACTCGATACCGGTGACATGACCGGTTTCATCAGCATGAATTTCAACGGGATTGGTGAGAAGACGGAACTCAACGCCCTCTTCCTTTGCATGGTGAACTTCTTCAGCACGAGCGGGAACTTCCTCTGCACCACGACGATAGATGATATAAACTTCCTTTGCGCCCATACGCTTTGCACAGCGGGAAGCATCCATTGCAACGTTACCTGCACCGACAACTGCGATGCGATCAGCCTTAGCAATGGGAGTGTCATACTCGGGAAGATATGCCTTCATCAGGTTGATACGGGTGAGATATTCGTTTGCAGAGCAAACACCGAGATAATTCTCGCCGGGAATGTTCATGAAGGAAGGAAGACCTGCGCCAGTGCCGATAAATACAGCCTCAAAGCCCTCTTCTTCAATAAGCTCATCGATGGTGATGGCACGACCGATAATGGCATTGGTGACAAATTTTACGCCCTTGGCCTCAAGTGCAGCAACTTCTGCAGCGACGATTTCCTTGGGAAGACGGAACTGAGGGATACCGTAAACAAGAACGCCACCAACCTTATGGAGGGATTCAAATACGGTTACTTCATATCCGAGATTGACAAGGTCACCAGCGCAGGTGAGACCTGCGGGGCCTGCACCTATAACTGCAACTTTATGACCGTTGGACTCAACCTTCTCGATATCATCAATGCTACTGTGTGCAGCGTGCCAGTCTGCTACGAAACGCTCCAGACGGCCGATACCGACGCTCTCGCCCTTCTTAGCGTGAACGCACTTTCCTTCGCACTGAGATTCCTGAGGGCATACACGGCCGCAAATTGCGGGCAGAGAGCTGGTCTGGCTAATAATCTGATAAGCCTCTTCAAACTCACCCTGAGCAACTTTTGCAATAAATTCAGGAATACGAATCATAACAGGGCAGCCGCTCATACAGGGCTTTTTGCGGCAGTTGAGGCATCGCATAGCCTCGCGAATTGCCATTTCCTCGGTATAGCCAGTGGCCACTTCAAGGAAATTCTTATTTCTTATGTCCGGAGCCTGTTCGGGCATAGGATTTTTTTCTTTTACAAGATTAATCATAGTGACGAACACCTCCGGTCAGTCTGCAGACATGCTTAAAGTCTTCTTTCTCCTGCTCTGCATAGTAGGAGTTTCTCTTGATGAGCAGATCCCAATCGACCAGCGCACCATCAAATTCAGGACCATCGACGCAGACGAACTTGTCCTCGCCACCGATACGGCAGCGGCAGCCGCCGCACATTCCGGTACCGTCAATCATATATGCGCAGAGAGAAGCAACGGAGGGTATTCCCCTTTCCTTTGCAACTGCGCAAACAAACTTCATCATGATGGGAGGTCCAACAGTGATAATCTCATCATAGACGTTGCCTTCGTCGAGAAGCTGAGACAGCTTTTCAGTGGTAAGCTTTTTCTCACCGTAACTGCCGTCATCCGTAACAACGAAAAGACGATCAACACCGGCTCTGAATTCATCCTCAAGAATGACATAGTCCTTGCTCTTGAAGCCGGAAATCATATCGACCTCAATGCCAGCCTTCTTCATACCGGTAGCAAGAGGATATGCCAGTGCGTTACCTGTGCCGCCTCCGACAACGCAGACACGCTTGAGGCCTTCCATATGAGTAGGCTTGCCGAGAGGACCAACAACGTCAGCGAAACAGTCTCCCTCTTCCATGTTGAACATCATTGCGCTGGAACGGCCAACTGCAGCAAAGATAATATCAACAGTGCCTGCTTCCTCATCGTGACCGGCCATGGTGAGCGGGACACGCTCACCATATTCATCGGTACGGAGGATAACAAACTGGCCGGGGCGTGCATGCTTTGCAACAAGAGGTGCATAAATGCTGATCCAGACCATATTTTCATTAAGCTGTCTCTTGCGAGTGATCTCAAAAAGTTTCATATTTATCCTCCTTTCTTATTTATCAAGACTGTTCTTGCGGCTAACGAGGCTTTCATAGCGCTCGCCTGCCATGGTTTCAGCCTTATTGAAGAGTTCCTCTGCTCTCTCGGGGAACTTAAGCTTCAGGGAGTTATAACGAACCTCACCCATAATAAAGTCGCGATAGCTCTCGGTGGGAGCTGCAGAGTCAATGCTCAGGGGGTTCTTGCCCTCAGCAGCAAGAGCAGGATTATAGCGGATAAGATGCCAGTAACCGGAACGGACAGCCTTCTTCATCTCAAGCATAGCCTTGTTCATACCGGCCTTAACGCCGTGATTGATGCAAGGAGCATATGCAATGATGAGAGAGGGACCGTCGTATGCTTCTGCTTCGCGCAGTGCGCGGAGAGTCTGCTCGGGGTTTGCACCCATAGCTATCTGAGCAACGTAAACATATCCGTAAGCCATGGCAATCTGAGCAAGGTCTTTCTTCTTCACAGCCTTACCGGAAGCGGCAAACTGTGCAACCGCACCGATGGGAGTGGACTTAGATGCCTGACCGCCGGTGTTGGAATAAACCTCGGTATCAAAAACAAGAATATTTACATTTTCGCCGGAAGCGATAACATGGTCAAGACCGCCGTAACCGATATCGTATGCCCAACCGTCGCCGCCAAATATCCACATAGAAGGCTTGACGAGCATATCAGAGTTATTGACAACGAATGCAGCATCAGTGTTGGAATCAGCAATTTCTTCGCAAGCCTTCTTGAAAAGTTCGCCAGTCTTTGCGGAAGTCTTGGAATCGTTCATGCTGACAAGCCATGCCTTTGCGGGCACTCCAACAACATCAACAAGACGTTCAGCAGCGCTCTTGAGCTCGTTTCTGCGTGCATTTACGGAAATGCGCATACCAAGACCGAACTCTGCGTTATCTTCAAAGAGGGAGTTTGCCCATGCAGGACCCTTACCTTCCTTGTTAACGGTGTAAGGAGTGGAAGGAGCGGAGCAACCCCAAATGGAGGAGCAGCCGGTTGCGTTGGCAATATACATTCTCTCACCGAAGAGCTGAGTTATAAGCTTTGCATAGGGAGACTCGCCGCAACCAGGGCATGCGCCGGAGAACTCCATAAGAGGCTGCTTGAACTGGCTTCCCTTGACAGTATCATCACCGAAGGGAACTTCAACACTTTCCGCATTTGCGAAGAGATCATCAAATTTAGCCTGGTGTGCATTGACAACATCATCGCTTGCCTCAACCATCTTAATGGCCTTTTTGCGAGCGGGGCAAACTTCGGAGCAGCTGCCGCAGCCTGTGCAGTCAAGAGCGGAGATTGCAATAGTGAACTTGGTGCCCTTTGCACCCTTCATATCAAGGATGCCGTCATGACCTTCAGCCTGCTGGGGTTTAATAGCAAAGGGACGAATTACGCCGTGGGGGCAAACATAGGAACACCAGTTGCACTGCATGCAGTTTTCAGGGAGCCATACAGGAACATCAGCAGCAATGCCGCGCTTTTCATATGCAGCAGTACCTGCGGGAATAACACCGTTTGCAGTCTCAAGGAAGGTAGAAACGGGAACGTTATCACCAGTAAGAGTGTTGGTAGGAACAAGAATATCGTTAAGATATCTGGTATGGAATTCATCGCGGCCAACCAGTGCTTCGGGAGCTGCATCATCCTCAGCGGTCTTCCACCATTCAGGAACTTCAACCTTGTGAGTCATTGCGATGCCCTGATCAACAGCAGCGCAGTTCATATCAACAACGCTCTGTCCCTTGGAGGAATAGGACTTGATAATAGCATCCTTCATATAGCCAACTGCATCCTCGAGAGGAATAATATCAGCGAGCATAAAGAAAGCGGCCTGAAGAACAGAGTTAGTTCTGCGGGCGCCCAGTCCAACAGCCTTTGCAATGCTTACTGCATCGCAGGTATAGAACTGAACATTATTATTAGCAATATAACGCTTTACCTTTGCAGGAAGCTTGCTGTTAAGCTCCTCATCGTTCCAGGTGCAGTTAAGAAGGAAGAATCCACCGGGCTTAACATCCTGAACCATGTCGAATTTATAGAGATAAGAAGCATTGTGGCATGCAACAAAGTCAGCCTGCTTTACATAGTAGGTGGACTTAATGGGGCTGTCACCAAAGCGGAGATGGCTGATGGTGGTACCGCCAGACTTCTTGGAGTCATACTGGAAGTATGCCTGAACCTTCTTGTCGGTGTGGTCACCGATAATTTTGACAGAGTTCTTGTTTGCGCCAACAGTACCGTCAGCACCGAGACCCCAGAACTTGCAAGCCTTGGTGCCCTCGGGGGCAACATCGGCATACTCTTTAACAGCAAGAGAAAGACCGGTTACGTCGTCATTGATAGCAAGGGTGAAAACTTTCTTGGGGTCATCGCTTGCAAGGTTATCATATACAGCAATGATATCACCGGGCTGAGTATCCTTGCTGCCGAGACCGTAACGTCCGCCGCAAATAAAGCAATTTTCAAACTTGCTTCCACGGAGAGCTGCACAAATATCAAGATAAAGAGGCTCACCGATGCCGCCGGGTTCCTTGGTTCTGTCAAGAACAGCAATGCGCTGAACGCTCTCAGGCATAACAGCAAGAAGATGCTTGGTGGAGAAAGGACGATAGAGGTGAACTTCAATTACACCAACCTTGGCACCACGGGCGTTAAGATAATCAACAACTTCCTCAACTGCTTCGCAAACGCTACCCATTGCAACAATAACATCGGTAGCATCTTCTGCGCCGTAATAGTTGAAAGGCTTATAGTTGGTTCCAAGCTTTGCATTAACCTTATCCATATAGCTTGCAACGATATCAGCGGTTTCAATATAAGCGCTGTTGCAGGCTTCACGATGCTGGAAGAAGGTCTCAGGCTGCTCAGCAGAGCCCATAGAGAAGGGATGATTGGGGTTGAGAGAACGTGCCTTAAAGGCCTTGACTGCATCCCAATCTACCATATCGCGAAGGTCTTCATAATCCCAGGCTTCAATCTTCTGGTACTCGTGAGAGGTACGGAAACCATCGAAGAAATGGAGCATGGGAAGCTTGCCTGCGATGGTGGAAAGGTGAGCAACGGCAGCGAGGTCCATAACCTGCTGAACGGAATTGGAGCAAAGCATTGCAAAACCAGTCTGACGGCAGGACATAACGTCACTATGGTCACCGAAAATGCTAAGTGCATGGCTTGCAAGGGCACGAGCAGCAACATGGAAAACTGCGGGAGCCTGCTCGCCTGCCAGCTTATACATATTGGGGATCATAAGGAGAAGACCCTGAGAAGCGGTGAAGGTAGTGGTGTAAGAACCGGTGGAAATAGAGCCGTGAACAGCGCCTGCTGCGCCTGCTTCGGACTGCATTTCAATGATTTTAACTTCTTCGCCGAAAAGATTTTTACGATCGTTGGATACCCATTCGTCCATGCTCTCAGCCATGGGAGAAGAAGGAGTAATGGGGTAAATTGCTGCTACCTCGGAAAAAGCATAGGCAACATGAGCCGCAGCGGTGTTGCCGTCCATAGTCTTAATTTTTCTCATTAGCCTCAATCTCCTTCCTTAGAGTTTACAGCATTATGCTGGAGGAAAATATACTCAGGGACTACCTGCTGCTTGATTACCTTACGAGTGCAGACATACTGGCAAACATTGCAATCTTCGCAGATTTCGGGATCAATGCATGCATGAGTCTCTTCCTTATATATTGCAAGGTTGGGGCAGTTAGCCTTGCAGTCGCCGCAGAGGGTGCATCCGGTGGTGCAATACTTTGCCTTCTCGTCGGGAGCATCCTCGGAGGAGCAGGCAACCATCTTAATTCCCTTATACGGAACAATAGTAATAAGATGCTGGGGGCAAGCATATGTACAATCGCGGCAGCCGACGCACTTATCGGGGTCTACCTTTGCAATACCGTTTACGATGGAAATAGCATTATATCTGCAGACTGCAACACATTCGCCGTGACCAAGGCATCCGGTAGCGCACATGCCCTTTTCTCTGAGCTGAAGCTTTGCGCCTTCCTTACAGCTTCCAATGCCCATCTGATCAAGAATAACAGCACTTCTGCCGTCGCCATTGCAACGGATAAAAGCTACACTGCTCTTAAGCTTGGTCAGATCGTGAAGCGTATCAACAATAATTTTCTTACGGCACTTGACAGTGCAAGCAACACAGCCAACGCACTTTTCATAGTCAATAACAGCATGGTTATCAACAATAGAAACAGCTCCCTGAGGGCAGGCTCTTTCACATTCACCGCAGGAAATGCATCCATATCCGCAAGTTTTTCTGACAAGCTCATCATCCTCTTCGGTGGAAGAGCAAGGAATGAAGTTGGTTGCATCAGCGGGAATCATGCTAATAAGCTTCTGGGGGCATACGCTCTCCTTGGCGCAATCGCCACAACCATCGCACTTCTCTCTGTCTATGACAACCTTGCCGTCAACGAGCATCATTGCACCTTTGGTGCAACTATGAATGCAGGAGCCGACGCCAACGCATCCGTCCTTGCACTCCCCTCTTTTAAAGCCCATTTCAACAGCTTCAGCGCAAGTTTTGCACTGTGCAAAACGCTGCTTGCCGGCAGCGCTTCCGGCGCAGGCAACAAAAGCAACTTTTTTGACCTGCTCCGCTGCACAATCCATTCTCATAAAATCCCTCCTAATATATTTGGAAAATTTTAGCTTAGGTATTTAATGTTTATGCCCTATGTTACAAACGTCTCTTACAAGTTACTACAAGACAGCAAAAATTATATCACTATAAACAATATAATTCAACTCAAATTTATATAAAATTATTAAAATCCAACAAAATGCAAAGAGTATAAAAAGGCGTGTTCCGAAGAACACGCCTTAAAACTATTTTGTTTTATGTAAGACTTTATGACTTACTTGCGGCCAACGAGAGCATCGTCGAGAACCTTGCCAGCCTTTGCACGATACTTGTCGTCGCGAGCCTTGATGGCCTTGGGATTGTAGATGCACATGAGAACAAGGCAGACAATACCGAAGATCAGAACGAAGGTGAATGCACCGCCGTGACCCTTGTAACCGGTAGCACCGAAGAGCAGGTTAGCAATGATAACGGGAGAAGCGGAGCTGATTGCAGAGCCGATGGGGCTGGAGAGAGCGAATACGCGACCGAAGTCCTCACGGCGCCAGTACTGAGCAGCCAGAGAGACACCAAAGTTGGAGGAAGCGCCCATGAACATAGCAACGAAGATCATAGCGACCCAGAGAACGGTGCCGCTACCGAGGAGACCGAGAACACCAGCGATAACCATGAGAACGCTGGAGATGATCATAGCCTTCTTGGTGCCGATCTTGGTATCCAGGAGACCGATGATATAGGAACCGATGCAGCCGAAGATCATAACAGTAGCCATAACAGCGCTGTACTTGTCTTCGCCGATACCGGCATTAACGATCTGCATGGACTGGCTCATAAGACCGATTGCGCAGGACAGAAGGCCACCGATTGCAATGGTACCGAACCAGAACTCTTTGCACTTGATGGTGTTCCAGATGGTCCATACGGAGTTCTTCTTGTTCTCGATTTCAGCCAGCATGATAGCGTTGGCAATTTCGGGAGTGAGGCTCTTATCGTTATCACGGTATGCACCGCACTGCTCGGGGTAATCCTTGACAAAGATCAGACCGATCAGCCAGCCAACAATGGAAACGATGAAGAAGGGCAGGAAGGCATTGAAGATGGGGCCGCCGGGCAGATAAGGAAGAAGCTGCTGACCCATAGCCTGTGCCATACCAAGGGGGGCAAAGACGGAGGATGCGAAGGGTCCGAGAAGACCGTTTGCAATGGGGAATGCAAGAGTAGCAATACCCATAACGGTACCCTTTCTGGTGGGGAACCACTGACCGACCAGGAGGCCGAGAGCCAGGGTGGAGTACAGAACGGATACGATGTTGATGAGAGCATAAGCACCATACCATACGGGGCCGGGCATCATGGTCATGACCAGGAATGCGAGGACCAGAGAAACAGCACCGAGGATGCTGCCGAAGGCCTTGATGCTCTTCATCTTGGCAATGAGACCGACCATGATGATCTGGATAACAATGCCGATGATTGCGCAGGTGGAGTAGATGCTGGAGACGAGCTGGGCTCCGCCGTAGAAGTCGGCGAGAATGTTCAGGGGATACTGGGTGAAGACCTGGAAGGTGATATAGGCGATTGCCTGGTACAGGATCAGCATCCAGCCTCTGAAACCGAAGCCAATGGATTTCTTCTGCATTTTGTTTTCTCCTCTCAGAAAGAATAGAAAATTATTTAGAAGCCGCTATTACGGTCATCTACAATTGTGAATATGACATAAATCTGCCATAGATATGCGCCTATATTAACACTTTCAAACAAATGTTTCAAGCCCTATTAGCAAAATAGTCAAAAAAATGTCAGTTTTAAGCAAATCTGTTGCCATAAATTAAATTGAACTCTTATTTATCCCAAAGTTCTCCGGTCTGAAGTCCCCACATTTCAAACACTTCGTTATAGAAAGGAGGTCTCTGAAAATCTTCCTTCATGTATGGCTGATAGCTGTTTACAGTGAAATTGCGCTTATCCCAAACAGCAAGACCATTGAAGAATTCTTCAACCTTCTGATGAGGAACCGTGAAAATAATGTCATTTTCATCGGTAAGAGCTCTTTCGAATTCACCGGGATCAGGAAGAGTTATGCGATATTTTCCGTCATAAAAAGGAGGAATAACGGAGTATACGCAGGAATCAAGAGGTGTGAAGCTGCTGTCAACCATAGAAGCTGTCATGCTCATGACACCCATCAGCATAAAACGAAGCTGACTGTTGTTGCAATAGATGAGCATAATGTCGGGCTCAAAGTCAGCCTTATCGAGTGGCGCAATCAATGTGCCGGGATATTTTCCATAAGGAAGCTTAGGAAAAGCTTCAACAAACTCATCACATTTTTCTTTATCAGGAATACCCATATAGCTTGCGATAAGCTCAAAATCAGGGTTGCCTTTTTTGAAATCAACCATGCCGTATGTAACAAGAGGATTCCAGCACCACTGATCCTCTTTGGTCATATATACAACCTTCCCCTGTCTTCTTGCAAGAGCAAAAGCCTGGCAAATGGCAAGATGCTTTTTCTTATCTCTGTAGGGACGAAAAGCATTTTCAGGAACATCCTCTTCATTTTCAATAAACTTGATTGCTACGGCAGGATAGCGAAGCTTAACCATTCTGTCAAGAATCGCCTGATGCTGTTTGTTTTTTTCGAGCATGACAAACCTCCTGTAATGATCAAAAATTATATCTGTCTTGTAATATGCGGAATTATAGCTTATAATTCTTTTAAGTTCAATAACTAATTTACAAAGGAGAAATTATTATGGCAGGCGAATACAAAATCCGCGGACATTATCTGGAAGATTTCATTATTGGCGAAGAATATGTCAGCTCCGGCAGAACTATTACCGAAGCCGATGTAATGAGCTTCGCAGGTCTTTCCGGCGACTATAATCCCATACATGTTGACGAGGAAGCTGCAAAAAAGGGTATGTTCGGCACAAGGATTGCTCACGGTGCTCTTGGCTTTATAATCTCCACTGGTCTCAGCAATCAGATGGGACTTTATGAAGGAACTGCAATAGCATTTATGGAATGCACACTCAAGTATGTTGCTCCTCTTATGATTGGAGATACCATACGAGTAGTTATTGTTCCTACCGAGGCTCGTCATAGCTCCAAGCCCGGCAGAGGCATTCTCAAACAGAATCTTAAGCTCCTGAACCAGAATGATAAAATCATTATGGAATCCGACCAGGTCATAATGATGAAGACCCGCACCTGAAAATTAACAACTTAAAATTCACTTGGGCAGCCAAATATGTTCACTTGATTACAAGAGAGCATGCAAGGCTGCCCAGTTTTTTTACCGCGTCCATAGAATCGTTATCAATAGAAAGCGCGGCGCAGTTAAGTCTGAATGAAGCAGACATAGTTTCCTTCGCGTTAAAAAGATGACTTGGCGCAATTGTTATTCCTATGCGTTTTGCCTTTTCACACAATTCGTTCGCAGAACACCCCTCAGGAAGTGTTACCCAAAGATAAGGACCTCCCTTGGGCTCATTTACTTTTGTACCAAGCGGAAAAGATGAAAGAATTTCCTTTCTATAACTTAACACGCAGGTTTTTAGCCATTTACGGAAGAACGAAATATCCTTATACGCTGTTCCTCTATCCAGATACTCAGACATTGCATGTTGAATAGGAGGATAAGTATAAGATGTTGATATGTGTTTATAAAAAGCAAACGTACTTTTATATTTTCCCGGAGAAACATATGCAAGGCGAATGGTAGGCGTCAGACATTTACCGAATCCGGAAACATATATCACATTTTCACTGTCATAGCTTTTCAAAGGACGTGGTCTTTGCTCGGAGAAATATAATTCGCCCAATATATCGTCTTCAATTATTGGCACAGAAAATTCTCTGCAAAGTTCAACCAGTCTTTTCTTATTTTCCTCCGGCATAACAGCGCCTGTGGGGTTTGAAATAACAGATGACAGAACAAGACATGAGGGTTTGATGCCCTGCTTAAGATAGGACTCAAACACATCAACATCTATGCCATATTCAGGAGTGGAAGGAACAGAAAGCACTTCCCTCTCCAAATATTTAGCAATGAAATAAAAACCGACATGCCCCGGAGCTTCAATTGCAACAAGCCCTCCCCTGCTGCTGCAGGCTCTGACCGCCAGCATAACTCCCTCAGTAACACTACGAACAATGGAGATATCATCAATAGTTTGCTTGCAATAGCATGGCTGCATCCATTTTAAGATACTCTTTTTCAGAGCGAGTTCGTCATGAAGCTTTACCTGACGATTTCCTGCGTCCTTAAGCTCATGCACGCACTCGGCAAGGCATGAATTAAAATTCATTTCAGGATATATTGACGATGTGGCAGATGTTGAACCAAAAGAAAATCTTATATCGTTATTAACATTAAAGGCAATTTCGCTGTATCCTGCGAAAAAATCATCCACCATACTGTAATGTTCGCTTTTATTAAGTCCAACATGAAGCCTAAGATCAAGGAGTTCCTGCAGCTTCTTAATGGAAGACGTAACAAAATATCCTGATTGAGGCCTGGATTCCACCAATTGCTGGGAAACCAGGGCGTTATAAGCATCACTAACAGGAGTGATGCTTACATCATACTTCTTTGCCGTCTTCCGGATTGAGGGAAGCTTCTCCCCCGGACCAATAATTCCAAGGCGTATCATCTCAATAATTTCATTGCGAATCTCGTCTGTTTTGCTCATTTTTATCCCTCATAAAATGTTTGTTTTTCAAATAATAGCAAACTGTAACCCAAAAGGCAACAGTTATTTGTTCTGAACGAGATAAGTGTATATTTAAATAATATATACAGTGTGATAATCTAATATTGGAAGAATAGGGAGAGAATCGCTCTGCCTCTCTCCCCTCGGCAAAAGAAAGAAATCATTTATGAGGTGATAATAATGTCCAATCTGTTTACCATTCCCGTACTCCCCCCCAGAATGCCCGCTCCCGAAAGAAAGTATCCCATCTCCCCCAGAGAAAACTTCCTTCGCGCTCTTCGTCATGAAAAGCCTATGTGGATGCCCAACAACACCTTTGCTATGCAGTTTGTTGTTCCTCCCGCATATAAGGATGCTCCCGACTTCATGATCAAGGACGATAGCTATGACTGGTTCGGTACTCTCTATAAGTACGAAGAAGCACAGTCCGGACCCACCCCTATGGGTAACGTTTTTGAAGAAATCGGCGAATGGAGAGAAAAGTTCATTTTCCCTGACCTGAGCAAGGTTGACTGGAAAATGGGTCTTGATAAGTTCGTAAGAGATCCCGACAAAGTCCAGATGGGTCATCTTGGCAACGGTACTTTTGAGCGTCTTCATATGTCCGAAGGCTTTGAAAACGCCCTTTGCGACATTCTTCTCGAGCCTGATGACTGCAGAGACTTCTTCCAGGCATTGGACAGATACAAAATAGAAGCCGTCAAGTACATGTTTGATGTATGGAAGCCCGACATGTTCGGCAACTACGATGACTGGTCCAACGCACGCGCACCTTTCTTCTCTACCGAAACCTTCGAGAACACTCTTCTTGACTCCGCTGTTGAGCTTTCCGAGGCTGTCCGCTCCAAGGGCTGCCACTATATGATCCATTGCTGCGGCTTCATGGAGGCATGGCTCCCCTACATAGTCAACGACCTTAAGGCTGACCTTCTTGAGATCCAGTCCATCAATGACATCCGTATGATCCTTGATAAGTACGGCAGCAAGACCACCCCCATCTATCCCCCCGATCCTTACATTATGTACAACCCCGATACCACTCCCGAGCAGGCAAGAGAATATGCTAGAAGCATCGTTGATAAATACGGTGCTCATACCTGCGAAGGCAGCGGTGCTGTATGCAAGCTCATCGGCTCCCGCCCTGAGATCTACTACGCATTCGAAGATGAACTCTTCAACTACAGCCTTGAAGTTTACAAAAACCTTTGATTCTTCATATGTAATTAGGAGGAAATTATGTATCAGTTTAAACCCGCAACTGAGCGAATTCTCCGCATGAGAAATCGCATTCGCGATCGCGTTCTGAAGTACGATTCCGAGCGTCTTCGCATTATAACCGAAAGCACCAAGAAAAATGAGCATATTATGCCCGCTATCAGACGTCCTCTTTTCTTTAAGGACCTCTGCGAACAGATGACCGTTCTGGTTGCCGACGACGAAATCATCGTCGGCAACAAGGGACCCGAACTTTTCAGCAGCGCCTCTTATCCCGAGTGGAGCGGCACCGATTGGGTTGTTGATGCAGTTGATGCCGGCATCTGGACTATGCGTGAAGACGGACTCTACCACAATCCCGAGGAAGAGGATATTCCTTATTGCATCGCTCCCCAGGATTACGAATACATGAAGTCCGTTAAGGATTATTGGCTCAATCGCAAAATCGGCACCATGGCCGATGCATGGCAGCCTGAATGCTTCGAAGAACTTCGCGACCTCAATGTCAGTAACTATAAACACGGCGGACAGAGCCTTATCGGCCTTCCCGCAGGCCACCTTATTGCAGGCTACAATAAGATTATCACCACCGGCTATGCAGCACTTCGCAAGCAGGCTCAGGATTGGATAAATGAGCACAAGTTCCGTGCAATGGGCGAAGATATGGACAAGTATATCTTCTACAAAGCCGCTGTTATCACTTGCGACGGTGCTATGACCCTTGTTCGCCGCTACGGCGAAAAGTGCCTCGAAAAGGCTGCCGAAGCAAAAGATGAAAAGCGCAAGGCCGAGCTTGAAAAGATGGCTGAAGGCCTTCTCTGGCTCTCTGAAAACCCCGCTCGTAACTTCCGCGAGGCAGTTCAGGGAATCATGATGTATCAGGTCATGATCCAGATTTATGACCGTACTCCCAGCCCCTCCATCGGTCGCTTTGACCAGTATGTATGGCCTTTCCTGAAGAAAGATCTCGAAGAGGGCGCAATTACCATGGATGAAGCTCAGGAAATCATCGATGCCTTCTTCCTCAAACTCAACTGCTTCTATTCCGGCGCTCCTATCGTCATCAAGGATACCATCGGCGTTGGTAACACCTATCAGAACGTTACCATTGGCGGCGTTGACCCCGACACCGGCGAAGATGCAAGCAACCCCGTTTCTTATATGGTTTTCGAGACCATCGGCCGTCTCAAGCTTCATGACCCCACCGTTGTTTTCAGAACCAACAAGAACACTCCCAACGATCTTTGGGATCTTGCAATCGCAACTTCTCGCCTTGTAGGCGGTCTCCCCCTTTATTACAATGACGAAGTTGTCATTGAGTGCATGCAGAAAGAAATGGGTTATGAGCTTCGCGATGCCCGCGATTATGGCTGCATCGGCTGCCAGGAAATCGTCGGCTGCGGAAACGACTATCCCGCTCCCAACGGACTCCATCCCCCTCATGCCGCAATCTGGTGGGGCAGCGTTCTTGATATGGCTATCAACGACGGCAAGAACCCCCTTAACGGTGTTCAGTCCAGTGTCCACACCGGCTACCTCTACGAGATGAACTCCATTGAAGAGGTAAAGGAAGCCATTATTACCGTTGGCAGACATATTATGAATATGTATATCACCACCCAGAACTATGCTGAGAACCTCGCTCGTTTCTTCGCTCCCGAGAGCGTTCTCTCCCTCTCCATTGAGGGCTGCATGGAACAGGGCAAGGACTGCACTGCAGGCGGCGCAAAGTATAACTCCTTCGGTGGAACCGCAACCGGTCTGGCAACTCTGGCCGACTCTCTTGCCACCATTAAGTACATGTGCTTCGACAAGAAGCTTTGCACCACCCGTGAGCTCTATGATGCCTTTATGGCAAACTGGGAAGGCTACGAGATGCTCCGTCAGCAGATTCTCGCCGAAGTTCCCCACTTCGGCAACAATGATCCCTATGCCGACGAGGAAATGAAATGGTGCTGCGACATCTATTACGATATCTGCAAGGAAATGTACACTTCCCGCTGCAAGCTTTATAAAGCCGGTCTTTACGGTGCATCCGACCATATCAATCAGGGTCGTCTCACCTGGGGTACTCCTGACGGACGCAAGTATCCCGAACCCATTGCCGACGCAGCATCCCCTGCTCAAAGCCGCGACAAGAACGGTCCTCTCGCCGTTCTCCTTTCCTCCTGCTGCTATGACCAGACCAAGTTCCTCGGCGGTATCGCTGTTAACCTGAGAATGCACCCCTCTGTTCTCAGCAATGACTCCGGAATCGAGAAGCTCAGAGAGGTAACAAAGGCCTACTTCGCCAAGGGCGGTATGGAAATTCAGTACAACGTTGTTGATACCGAGACTCTTAAGGAAGCTCAGGCACATCCCGAGCAGTACAGAGACCTTATAGTCCGCATTGCTGGCTACTCCGCTTACTTTGTTGAGCTGGGCGTTGACCTTCAGAACGACATTATCGCTCGTAACGAGTGCAAGATCTAATTCATGGAGATTAAGTAATATGGTTGAATGGAAAGAAATAACCCCCCGTGTTGCGAAAATGCGTGAGCGCTATCGCAGCACCACCCCCAAGCTTTGCCTTGCACGCTTCAAGCTGATGACTGATTTCTATATGAACAACATGCAGCTCACCGGCATTCTTAAGCGCGCAAAGAACCTGAGAAACTTCTTCGAGAACCTTCCCGTTCTTGTTAACGATGACGAAATCATCGTCGGCGAACAGGGCACTTCCTACCGTGCAAGTGCCCTCTACCCCGAAATCAACTTCCATTGGCTTGTTGAAGAGCTGGAAACCGGCGATCCTGCCAAGAGAGAATCCGACCCCTACATCGTTGCTCCCGAAGATAAGGAATATATCCTTTCTGTCAAGGATTTCTGGCTTCAGAACAATATGTCCTCCATTTTCGACGAGTACATTCCCAGAGGCTACCGCGATGTGGCAGGCAACGGCGTTCTCATGTATTATCTCCAGCGCAATGCCAACACGCCCGTTGGTCATTTCTCCGTGAACTACGGCAAGGCCTGTGAAGTTGGCTTTAAAGCTATCCAGATGGAAGCAGAAGAAAAGATGCGCGAGCTCGAGCTCAGCGGCATCATGGGCAAGAACAACAAGAGCTATAACTTCTACAGAGCTGTTTCCATCGTTGCAGGCGGTATTATCATTTGGACCAAGCGTTACGCAAAGGAATGCGAACGCCTTGCAGAGCTTGAGCAGCGCCCCGAGCGCAAGGCCGAGCTTCTCGAGATGGCCGACTGCCTCAACTGGATAATGGAAAACCCCTGCCGCAATCTCCACGATGCAATGCAGTGCATCTATCTCTATCATCTTGCAATGTGCCTCGATGCACAGCAGCATGGTATCAGCTTCGGACGTCTTGACCAGTTCCTTGGCAAGTACTACGAGGCAGATATTGCTTCCGGTCGTCTCACCCCCGAGAAGGCTCAGGAGCTTATGGATCTCTTCTTCCTCAAGGTTGCAGAGCCCAACAAGATGATTCGCTACGACCCTGCTACCATTGCTAACCCCGGCTACACCAGCGGCTTCCTTATGACTCTCGGCGGTGTTGACAGAGAAGGTAACGATGCAACCAATCCCGTTTCCTATATGATGCTCCAGTCTGCCGCTCGTCTTAAGCTGCATACTCCTCCTCTCGCTCTTCGTATCCACAAGGAAACTCCCGAAGCACTTTGGGAGCTTGCCCTTGAAACCACCAAAATTGCAGGCGGCGTTCCCACCTTCGAGAGCGACGATGTTATCATCCCCGCACTTATGAAGCGCGGCCTTCCCCTGGAAAGCGCACGCAACTACTGCCTTATCGGCTGCGTTGAGCCCGCTGTAGGCGGTGAAGAATGGGCACAGCCCGGCGGAAGCGGCTGCGAATCCTACGTAAACCTTGCTAACTGCGTAATGCAGGCCATCAATAACGGTACCAACCCCATGCCCGGAAGAGACGGTAAGATTAAAGAAGGCACCGGCCTTCGCACCGGCTATCTCTATGAGATGGAGTCTATGGACCAGGTTCTTGCCGCATTCAAGAGCCAGCTCGAGTATTTCATTCGTTGGCACGTAGCCTGCGAGTGCATCTGGGAATCTCTTGCCGAGTTCCATGTTCCCCTGCCCCTTGCCTCCTGCTGCTATGAAGGCTGCATGGAAAAGGGTCTTGACGTTATGTGGGGCGGCGCTAAGTTCAACTCCACCGGCAACTCCGCCATCGGTCTCGGCAACGCCGCTGACTCTCTCAACATTATTAATTACATGTGCTTCGTAAAGAAGCTCTGCACCACCCGCGAGCTTTATGACGCAATCATGGCGAACTGGGAAGGCTATGAAGAACTTCACCAGATCGTTCTCAATGAAGTTCCTCATTACGGCAACGGCGATGCAGAAGCCGACCAGTTCGTTAACTTCGTAGCACATACCTATAGCAATGCAGTAAACACCGCACGCGGTCCTCGCGGCCGTTGGAGCGCAGGTATGTATCCCGTAACTCACAACACCATCATGGGTCGCGCAACTTGGGCAACTCCCGATGGACGTAAAGCACGCACTCCCCTTTCCGACGGCATTTCTGCTGTTCAGGGCATGGATAAGAGCGGTCCTCTCGCCAGCCTTAACTCTGTTCTTAACTTTGACCAGAGCGAATTCGGCAACGGAACTCTTCTCAATATGAAGTTCCATCCCACTTCTCTCAGGGGCGCTCAGGGCAATCAGAAGCTCAAGGCTGTTATGCAGACTTACTTCGCCCGCGGCGGTATGGAAATGCAGCTTAACATTATTGATGCCGAAACTCTCCGCAATGCGCAGAAGCATCCCGAAGATTACAAAGACCTTGTTGTCCGCGTTGCTGGCTTCTCTGCTTACTTCGTAGAGGTCTTCAAGGATTGCCAGGATGACCTCATCAAGCGCTCTGAGATGGGCCTTTGATCTCACGAAAGGAGATTAATAGAATGTCTCAGGAAATTAAAGGTATGGTTTATGATATCCAGGGCTTTTCCGTTCAGGATGGCCCCGGTATCAGAACCACCGTTTTTCTCAAGGGCTGCCCTCTTCGCTGCCCTTGGTGCCACAGTCCCGAATCCCAGTCCTTCAAACCTCAGCTCAGCTGGATCTCTATGCGTTGCATCGGCACCGAGGTTTGCGAGGAACGGTGCATAAAGGCTTGCCCCAACAATGCACTTGAATACGGTCCTATAGGCAAGAATTCCCAGACCCAGGAAAACATTCAGCTTGTTCATGTTAAGAGAGAGCTTTGCGTTAACTGCGGCGAATGCGCAAAGGTTTGCCACCCCCACGCACTCTATATCTGCGGTCAGGAGTATACTGTTGAAGAGATAATGAAGAAAGTACGCGCCGATAAATCCTTCTTTGAATTTTCCGGCGGCGGCGTCACCATCTCCGGTGGTGAAGCAATGAGTCAGCCTGCGTTCACTCTCGCTCTTCTCAAACAGCTTAAAGAAGAGGGTTTCCACACCGCCCTCGACACAACCGGCTTTACACAGTGGGAAACACTGGAGCAGACACTCCCCTATACCGACCTGTACCTCTACGATCTGAAAAACATGGACAATGAAGCTCATAGACTTGTAACCGGCGTTCCCAACGAGCCTATTCTTGAAAATGCGAAAAAGCTTGCTGCAGCCGGTGGCAAATTCCAGATTCGTGTTCCTGTTATTCCCCGTTATAACGATAGCGACGAAAACATAACCAAAACCGCTGAATTCTGCGCCTCTCTCGGAAACGAGGCAGTTACCGTAGTACAGCTCCTCCCCTATCATAATTTAGGTGTTACCAAGCACCTTAGAATCAGCGATGAAGCAGTGGCAGAAGCAGTTCCTCCCTCCGACGAAAAGATGGAGCATTTCAAAGAAATCATGCTTAGCTACGGCCTTAATGCAATGATTCATTAAAATAAACATCGATTGGAGATAACATATGCATCCTTACATAGGAAAAATATTGTTTGTTAATCTCAGTACGGGCGAAACTGAGGTACGCACTCTTAGCGAAGAAACCGTTCGTGCTTTCCCCGGCGGTGCTGCACTTGGTGCAAAAATACTTTATGACGAGATGCCCGCCAACACCCCTGTTTTTTCTGAGGACAGTATTGTCGGTTTCGTCTGCGGTGCTCTTAACGGCTCCGGTGCCCTTATGTCCTGCCGCTATACCGTTGTAAGTAAGTCTCCTGTCACCAACGGCTGGAACGATGCTAACTCCGGCGGCACCTTCGGACCTAAGCTTCGCGAAGCAGGTTATGACGCTGTGTTTGTTAAAGGCAAGGCCGCTAAACCTGTTTACATCTTCATTGAAGACGGAAATGTTGAAATTCGCAGTGCCGAAAAGTACTGGAACAAGACCACAACCGTTCAGTTTGAAAAAGCTGTTGAAGAAGAGCTCGGCAAGAAAATCACCGCTGCTTCTATCAGCATCGGCGGTGAGAAGCTCCACCATATGGCTGCAGTCATGAATGATGGCCATAGAGCAGCCGGACGCGGCGGCAGTGGCGCTGTTATGGGATCCAAGAATCTCAAGGCTGTTGTTGTATGCGGAAAAGAAAAGACCGTTCCCTTTGATAAGAACACCGTTCTTGCTCTTAACAAGGAAGCTGTTGACTGGCAAATGAACGGTCCCGTTAAGCCTGTTGGCGATATGTTCCGCAATCAGGGAACTAACGGCGCATACGAATCCTCCATCTACACCGGCGATATCGGTATTAAGAACTGGGCAGGAAGCCACTTTGACTGCAATGAAGCAGTAACCAAAGAGCCCAGTGCTCAGGAGATGGATAAACGTTTCAAGACCAGAAAATATGCATGCCATCTTTGCTCTGTCGGCTGCGGTGCAATCTACGATCTTACCCGCGAAGGCTATAATGAAGCTCATGCCGGTCGTCCCGAGTATGAAACCGCCGGTGAATTCGGCTCTCTGCTTCTCAATAGTAACGCAATGAGCGTTAACATTTGCAACACCCTTTGCAACGAATATGGTTTTGATACAATTTCTGTTGGCGGTACTGTTGCATGGGCAATGGAATGCTATGATAAGGGAATACTCAGCAAAGAAGAGCTTGACGGCATTGAACTCGACTGGGGTAACTCCGATGCAATTGTCAAAATCACCGAGAAAATCTGCAAGAGTGAAGGTGTTGGTGAAATTCTGGCCAACGGCTCCGCTTATGCAGCAAGACATTTTGGCAAAGGTCAGGAATGCCTTGTTGTTGCCGGCGATATCGAAATCCCCCAGCACGACGCTCGCTATGGTCCTTCTCTTGCAAGAACCTATAAGTTCGACCCCACTCCCGGACGTCATGTTAAGGGTGGCTGCGGCGGCACTGTAGGCGCACGTCCCGACGAATTTAAGCATAACCCCTCTGCCCTACTTGCTGAAGATGTTCAGGGTACCATCGACACCGAAATGCGCAGCGCATGCGGCTACTGCATTTTCACCGACTGGGCATACCGTCCCGGAATGCTCCTTGATTATCTTAATGCTGCAAGCGGCTTTAACTTTGATCAGGAGGAGTTTAACCGCACCGGTATTCGTTCCTTCATGATCCGCCATGCTTTCAACCTCCGTGAAGGCTTCCGCCGCAAGGACACCACCATCTCCGACAGAATGATCGGTGTGCCTCCCCTTAAGGAAGGTCCTCTTGCCGGAATTGTTGTTAAGGTTGAAGAAATGGGTGACAACTTCTTCAATGCTATTGGCTGCGACATGGACAGTGTCCCCTATAAGGAGACCCTTGAAAAGCTCGGCAGCATGGAAAAAGTTATCGCCGATCTTTACGGCGCATAATATGAAGGTTTATATCAAACCAATTTGTCCCGAAATAATGGGCAGCTTTTCAGCGGGAAACTACGAAGTGGAAGACGCTTCCACAGTTTATGAAGCGCTTTTATGCGCCTTAAAACAGTGCGGAGACGACAAAATACTGTTTGACAGCATTTCCTCTCTCGTATTTTTCCTCAATGGAAAGCGTGTTAATGCTGAAGCATCTATAAGCGATGGAGACAGCATTATGGCGCTTCGCCCAGCTTACGGAGGATAAAAATCCAATAAAAAAATCCCGACCATTAAGGTCGGGATTTTTTACATATTTCTTATTTGCTGAAGCACTTATAGAATACTTCTTCGCATTCTTTAACAGTGGTCTGTACGGGATTAGTAGCGCCAACACCGTCTTCAAGGGCGGTAATAGCCATTGCGGGAACTTTTTCCTTTTCTACTCCAAGCTCATCAAGATACTTGGGAATTCCCATCTCTCTGCAGAATGCCTCAACAGCATCAATACCTGCTTTGGCAGCTTCTTCAACGCTCATGCCGCGGATATCAACACCGAAAGCCTCAGCGATATCAGCATATCTCTCAGGAACAGCTCTCATATTAAAGCGCATAACTTCGGGAAGAAGAACAGCGTTTGCAACGCCGTGTGCCATTCCAAAATAAGCGCTGAGCTGATGGGCCATCTGATGGCAGAGACCCAGATTGTTAATATTGAAGGATGCACCTGCCATCATAGCAGCAAGGAGCATATTTTCTCTTGCCTGGATGTTTCCGCCGTCTTTATAGCAAATAGGAAGATTTTTCTTGATCATCTTGATGCCATAGAGAGCTTCTGCATTTGCAATGGGGAAATCATCAACAGAAACATAAGACTCAATGCAGTGAGTGAGAGCATCGATGCCGGTTGCAGCAGTGATGGAGGGATTGAGACCGACAGTGATCAGAGGATCAAGAACCGCAACAGTGGGAACAAGATAGGGGCTGAGAACGCCGAACTTAATATGTCTCTTAAGTCCAGTGATAACACCAACATTGGTAACCTCAGAACCGGTACCTGCAGTGGTGGGAACAGCGATGAAAGGAAGAAGCTTATTTTCAATGCGCATTACACCACCGGTGTTAACATTATAATCTTCAACCTCGCCGCCATGAGTATAAACAACGTTTGCTGCTTTTGCGCAATCCATAGGGCTGCCGCCGCCGACGCAAGCAAGAACATCGGGTTGGAAGGCTCTCATCTCTTCAACGCCATCCATAACCATCGCATCAGTGGGGTTGGGTCCAATGCGGTTAAACATCATAACTTCAAGACCCATAGCCTTCATGTTATCCATGGCTTGAGTTACGAGAGGAAGAGTGGAAACAAAACCATCAGAAAAAACAGCAACTCTGCTGCCACCAAGAGCTTTGACCTCTTCGCCAATTGCAGCGAGAGCACCCTCGCCTGCAACAACTTTGCCGGGCCAGCCTGCATAAGATTTAATCACTTTTATGTCCTCCTATTTTACATTTTGTATTTTCAGTAAAATATATCGCAACATAAGTATTTTATAATTATAATGCCACAAGGTCAAGCATCACGTTAAATATAATTTTAATTTTATAATTATATTTGACAAAATTCAAAACTTAATCTTTAGTTGCTATAAATATATATATGTGATAAATTAAATTAAAATTTATTTAGGACAACAAATATGAAAAACTTTACTAATGTTTATATAAGTAAAATATCTGATGATTTACCTATATATGAGGTTTATCCTGCCGAAAGAAAGCAATATATTAAATTAACCTCAAACACAAAACTTAAAAAACAGCGCTACAAGGTATGGAAACTACTTGAGGAGGCTATAAATCTCTCGTTTTGCAAAAAAATGGACGAGGTTAAGTTTTCAGAAAAAGAAGGAAAATGGACATGCGATGAGTTTTATTTTTCTTTAAGTCACACTGATGGTGCTGTTGCAGTTGTGATATCAAATAACTGCTGCGGAATCGATATTGAAAACCTCAGCAAAAGAACCGAAAGCACAAAAGATTTTATGCCTCTCGCAAAAAGAATTTGCACCCGTAATGAAATTTCCAAAATCCATTCACTCAATGATCTCTTAGCTTTATGGACAAGAAAAGAAAGTATTTATAAAACTCTCGAAATGCCAGTTAATTCTATTCTTGAAATTGAAAGTGAAAACTATGTATGCGAAACTTATAATATCGAGCTAAGTGACCATTACATTTTCTCAGTATGCTCTGATAATCCCGAAAATATTAATATCAGTATAATATGAAAACCGCTTCCTTTTGGGACGCGGTTTTTTGCTTTATAGTATCAAGTTAATGGGTGCATACGTCCCGTGTGATCTATATCATATTCCCCTTTCAACAATATTTCACTCACAGGAATCATTTTATAGCCCTGAGCAAGCAAATGCTCGATTATACTCGGAAGCGCCTCAGGAGTATTTTTAGCCGCGTTGTGAAAAAGTACTATACTGCCATTTTCTACCCCTGCACAAACCCTTTCTTTAATATCAGCGGCAGATAAATCTTTCCAATCAAGGCTATCAACATCCCATTGAATAGTATACATACCCATGGAATTCAATGTTGAAATCACATTATCATTGTATTCTCCGTAGGGACAGCGAAATAGATTCGGTCTCACTCCCGTGACAGCCTCAATTTTATCGCAGCTTTTATTTATATTATCGGCAATTTGTTCTGTACTCAGGCTATTAAAATGCGCATGGTCATCCGAATGGGTCATCACCTCATGTCCTGCATCATGCAGCGCTTTAACGGATTCGGGATACTTATCCACCCATTGTCCAACTACGAAGAATGTTGCCTTAACATTATATTTCCCCAAAATATCTATGAGAATCTGAGTGTCCTCATTTCCCCACGCGGCATCAAATGTAAGTGATACCGCCTTATCGTCACGTTTTACGCTGTATATAGGCAGCTTTCTCTCAGTTTTTGAGGCGCTAATTGCAAGAGGGCTATTCACTACTCCAAAAATAAGAACAACTACCATCACCAACGAGAGAACACTTAAAAGCTTTTTCTTTCTATGAAGCATTAATTTCAGCGCATCCATAATTTAACCTCCGAACAGTGTTTGTACACTCTATGAAAAATATGAGCTCTTAATAACAAAAAAAGAGTCCAGAAGGACTCTTTTTTTATTCGGTCATTTTCAAAAACTCATCTTCGTCAATAATTGGAATGCCGAGACTTTCTGCTTTAGTAAGTTTGCTGCCCGCTGCCTCACCAGCAAGAACATATCCCGTTTTCTTACTGACACTTCCGCTGACCTTTCCGCCAAATTTTTCAATTATTGCGGCAGCTTCATCGCGGGTGTAGTTGGGAAGCGTTCCAGTGAGAACAAAGGTAATACCTGCAAAACGCTGGTCAACAACTTCATCGTCGCTCTCAAAGTTTACTCCCGCGGTTCTCAGAAGCTCGATCTGATGCAAAGATTGAGGATTTTCGAAATAGTCAACGATATTCTCAGCGGTAATCTGACCTATATCGGGAACCATAAGAAGTTCCAGAACATTGGCACTAATGAGATTATCAAGGCTTCCAAAATGTCTGGCAAGAACTTTTGCAGCCTTTGCTCCGACCTGACGAATTCCGAAAGCACATATGAGCTTTGCCAGACCTGCGCTTTTACTCTTTTCTATTGCATCCACAAGATTCTCAGCACTCTTCTTGCCCATTCTGTCAAGAGAAGCCACGGACTGGGGTTCGAGATAATACAAATCAGCAGGAGAATTAATTAGCTGCGCATTCACAAGCGCTTCAACTACTGCAGGACCAAGTCCCTCGATATCCATTGCTTCTTTAGAAGCGAAATGGCAGATATTACGAAGCTTCTGCGCAGGACATTCAGCGCCCGTGCAGCGCATTGCCGCTCCGTCCTCATCTCTTACAACAGGGCTTCCGCATTCGGGGCAAACATCGGGCAGACGAAACGGGCTTGTTCCCTCGGGTCTGAGCTTAAAGTCAACTTCAACCACTTCGGGAATTATCTCGCCCGCCTTTTGTACAAGTACAGTGTCACCAATGCGAACATCAAGCTTATCTATGAAATCCTGATTATGCAGCGTTGCATTTGTAACAGTAGTTCCCGCAAGGCGAACAGGCTCAACAACAGCTTTAGGCGTAAGTACACCGGTTCTGCCAACCTGAACCACGATATCAACAACCTTGCTGGGTTTCTTCTCCGGGGGATATTTATAGGCAACAGCCCAACGAGGTGCTTTGCTTGTGCTTCCCATAATTTCGCGCAATGAAAGCTCATTGAGTTTTATAACCGCTCCGTCCATTTCATAAGGGAACGAATCTCTGTTCTCACCTATCCACTCAATATGACTTATGCAGTCATTAACACTGTCAAACACCTTATAGGGAACAACATCAAAACCGTAGGATTTAAGCGCATCAAGAGTTTCTGTATGGTTTGAAAACTCCTGAGTGCTGTATTGAATATTATATACAATAAGATCCAGACGGCGAGATGCAGTAACATTTGAATCGAGCTGACGCAAAGATCCGGCTGCGGCATTGCGGGGATTTGCCAAAAGGCTCTCCCCTTTTATCTCTCTTTCCTTGTTGAGCATATCAAAAGTTTCCTTTGACATATAGACCTCTCCGCGGACAATAAGTCTTTCGGGAGCGTTTATAAGCTTTTGAGGAAGTGAGCGTATAGTTTTAAGGTTTTCAGTTACATCCTCGCCGGTCTGTCCGTCACCTCTTGTGGCACCGCGAACAAAGACTCCGTTTTCATACTCAAGAGCAATGGAAAGTCCGTCAATTTTAGGCTCCACATCGTATGAGTGCTTATCTTCAAGTGCTTTCTCTATACGGTCACCAAAAGCAGAAAGTTCCTCATGAGAAAAAACATCAGTAAGGCTTTCAAGAGGCACCTTATGCTTTACGGGGCTGAACTGATTGCTGACCTTTCCTCCCACCTTCTGCGTTGGAGAAGAAGCATCTTTGAATTGCGGAAATGCATCCTCCAGATCCATAAGTGTATGAATAAGCTTATCATACTCAAAATCGGAAATGGTAGGGGCATCCTCATCATAATATCTTCTGGAATGCTCCTCAACCTCAGCTCTCAGAGCCAATATTTTCTCTCTTGCTTCATTAGCTGTCATAAATTTCACTCCACATCAACATAGGTTTCCGGTACTTTTCCGACTATTACTGTTTCAGCAATAAGAACATTGCTTTCAACTCTCGTGGTCAGAACATCCCAAGGAATAAGTATGTCAATATCAACATCAACTTTTAATATAATTTTATGTTTCGCTTGATTTATCCCTGTTGAAATAATCTCATTCTCAATATCAATATAGGAACTTGTAAGGGTAATAACCTCAACTGGAACTTCAGGCCCTTTGCCCATAAGAATATTTGAACCCAAAAGGTTTCCTATGGGCACTCTTATTTTGAGTACACCGTTTTCCGCCGCTTCAACAACCTCTTTGAGAATTTGCGCGGAAACAGCATTTATACGCGACATATTGGCACTGATAGCGGCAACATTGCCGTTTACATCCTTTTCTATGGTCACGAAGTAATCGTAAGTATAGTCACCATCTGCCATAATATGGCTGACAGTATCGTTCACGGCAAGTGTAACCATGTCGGTTGCATCACTGATTGCCATTTCGCCGGTGAGTCTTCGCAGATATAGAACCGCCTTGAACCCAAATACAAGAGCGGAAACTGTAAGAATTATAATTAGAGCCGGCATAATATTAATTTTGCCGGCTCTGATCTTTCTCAAGCTTATTCGTCTGGTCTTTCCCGCCATAAAATCACCTCGGTAATTTTATGACAGAAATATGTTATTTAATCAAAATACAACTTTTCCATCTGCAACTTTCTCAAGGAAAGCATAGGAGAGCTTATACATATCCTCAAATTCAGAAATTTTGAGGACACATGCGGGAGAATGGATATTTCTGACAGCGCAGCTTATGGCTGCGGTGTGGACACCTGCGCGGGAGCGCTGGATAGAATATCCGTCGGTTCCGCCTGCAATACGGGTCTTTGTCTGCCATTTGACGCCAATTTCATCAGCAATGGAAGTGATCTCGGAATACATAGTCTTGTCATACACAGTGCCGCCGTCCATAAAAGGAACAACTATACCCTTTCCGGCAATGCAGATACGTTTGGAATCTGCAATTCCGGGGAGATCGGTTGCAGTAGTGCCTTCAAGAACAAGGGAAATATCGGGGCAGATTCTGTTTGCAGCAACGCCTGCGCCTCTTGCACCTATTTCCTCCTGAACAGAGAAAACAAAGGTTACATCGCAGGGCAGCTCGCTTTCTATGAGCTTAAGGGCAGCAGCGCAGCCAACTCTGTCGTCAATTGCCTTTGCCTTGAGCCATCCATTGCCAAACTCAACAATATTATTGTCAAAAGAGCAGAAATCTCCAAGGAAGGTAAGTTTTTCTGCGCTCTCTTTATCGATGCAGCCGATATCAATATAAAGCTCATCAACATCGGGAACTTTTCCCCGCTCCTCAGCAGTGGTCTGATGAATGGCTTTAACAGCAATTACACCGGGGATTCTGTTTTCACCCACATACACTTTTTTGCCAATAAGAATGCGTCGGTCAATGCCGCCTACGCAACCAAAGCGAAGATATCCCTCATCGGTAATGCCCATGACAATGAAACCGACCTCATCCATATGTGCGCAAACCATAATTTTCTGAGAAGTTTCGGTCTTTCCCTTCTTGAAAATATAAAGGTTTCCGAGAGAATCGGTGCTTACAGATTCTGCGTAAGGCAGTGCGCGCTGAAGAATATAGTTTCTTACCTCGTCCTCAAATCCGGATACACCATTGAGGTAGCAAAGTGTTTTCAAAGTTTCAAGCATTTCAGAGCACCTCCCCTGCATCGCTGAGAAATTCTGTAAGAAGAATTACTATCTTCTCCCCGTCGGAGATAAGGCAGGTCTCCACAGGAGAATGCATATACTTAAGGGGCAAGGATACGATCGCGGTTGCAACGCCCTGTCTGCTGGTCTGGATTGCCCATGCGTTTGTGCCGCTGTTTCCGGGCAGAACCTCAAGCTGATAATCAATGCCGCAGCTGACTGCCTTGTCGATTATTTTGCGGGTGAAACTGCGATTTGTATTGGGTCCCACTGCGATTGCTGGGCCGCCGCCCATCTTAAGGCACTTATGAGCAGCAACATCGGGAGTTTTTCCAAAGGTTACATCAAGAATGATGGCATAATCGGGGGCGGCTCCAAATGCGCCGGTAACAGCTCCGCGAAGGCCAATCTCTTCCTGAACAGAGAAGAGGCAGTATACATCAACATCGCAAGACTTTTCGGAAAGAGTCTCCATGGTCTTTATAATAATTGCTGCGCAGCTACGGTCATCAAGGCTTTTTCCGCAAATAGACTCTTCGCCCATGCGGAATGCACCACCACCGTATACGCAGGGTGTTCCAACGGGAACAGCCGCTTTAGCCTCATCATCGTCCATACCGATATCTATGTAGAGATCATCAATTCCGATGGTCTTGCTCATATCAGCAGAAGAAAGAGCATGGGGAGGCATAACGTCGATAACACCATAGATGGGCTTCTCGGTAAGAACCGTTACCTCTGCAGCCGGAAGCATTCTTGGGTCAACACCGCCGAGGCTGTTGAAGCGCAGATAGCCGTTTTCATGACCTGTAACCATCAGTCCGATTTCATCCATATGCGCATCAAGAAGGACAGCGGGTGCATTTTCCTTACCGCAGCGCTTAACGGCAATGAGGTTTCCCATTACATCGGTCTTAACTTCGTCAACATAGGGTCTTATCTTTTCTTCGATAAGGCGTGACACGGACTCTTCAAATCCTGCAGGACCTGCAGCAGAGCAAAGCTCAAGAGTAAGATCGGCAAGATGCATATCAGTTAAGTCCTCCTATTATCTCTTTGAATCTTTTGCCGCGTTCGGCAAAGTTTTTGAACTTATCGAAGGATGCGCAGGCAGGAGACATTATAACAATGTCGCCTTCTTCAGCGGACTCTGCAGCAGCCAGCACAGTCTCGGTAAAGTCATCGAATACGAATATAGGTAGTTCAGAAGCATCGTAAGCTTCGGCGCTCTCAACGGCGGTTTTGATCTTCTCTGCAGTATGTCCGCAAAGATAAAGCGCCTTGACGCTTTTGATGGCCTCTTCCGCAAGGGGTTCAAAACCAATCTTCTTATCATATCCGCCTGCAATAAGGATTATTTTCTCCTTAAAGCTCTTCAAACCTGCAACCGTGCGGCTGGGGGAAGAGGCAATAGAGTCGTTATAATAACGAACTCCCTTATGTACGCGTACAAGCTCAATTCTGTGCTCCACGCCGCCGAAATTCTTGGCAACAGAGATAATGTTCTCCTTGGAAACGAGTCCCTCAGTGGCTGCTATGGCTGCCATATAGTTCTCAACGTTATGCTCGCCGGGGATAAGAATATCTGCCTTATCTACAATCTTCTCTCCGTTAAGAAATATAGCTTCGTCTTTTATGCAGCATCCTTTATCTACGTTCTTGAAGCGGCTGAAAAAGCTTACGCAAGAGACGGCTTCATCTGCATAAGAGGCGGTAAGCTCATTATCAAGATTAAGCACAAGACGGTCTTCCCCATTCTGGGCGAGGAAAATACTCTTCTTTGCAAACTGATAATCCTCATAAGAAGGATGAACGTCAAGATGATTGGGGGAAATATTGGTAATAACCGCAACATTTGGATGGCAGGCCATGCTGTGAAGCTGGAAAGAGCTGAGCTCCAGAACAGCTATATCATCCTTAGTCATTTCGGGAATCTCGCATAGCAGAGGCATTCCTATATTGCCGCCAAGATGCACCGTGTAACCCTCAGCTTTTAGAAGTTCAGAAATAAGAGTGGAGGTGGTGGTCTTGCCATCCGAGCCGGTGATTGCAATTATTTTGCAGGGGCAAAGTGCAAAAAACGCTTCCATCTCACTTGTTACATAGCTCCCCTGCTCCTTTGCTTTATCAAGGAACATAGGATGAAGTCCAGGAGTTCGGAAAATGACCTCAAAATCAAGATTGGAAAGATAGTCTTCCCCAAGCTTGAATTTAACACCGAGAGCAGAAAGCTCCTCGAAAACAGATCCCAATTCATCTGCAGAGCGCTTGTCGCAGGCAGTTACGTTGCAGCCCTCTTTTGCAAGAAGACGAATAAGGGGAAGGTTGCTGACGCCAATTCCGATAACGGCGATGGATTTATTTTTAAGTCCAAAAACATATTCATTAAGTGTCAAATTATTCACCTCTTTAATTCGTTAATTATAAACCAATACTAATATAAAAACAATCTTTTTATTGACTTTACTCCCTCACTTTAGTAAAATCTCATTTGCGAGTAGGCCGAACGACCGCGGGCAAGAGCCGAAAGGCTCTGCGTGAGGAAAGTCCGGGCTCCATAGGGTAAGGATAACGGGTAACGCCCGCCAGGGGTAACCCTCGGACAAGTGCAACAGAAATATACCGCCTCAACCAGTTGAGGTAAGGGTGGAAAAGTGGGGTAAGAGCCCACTCGTCGCATGGAGACATGTTGACGCTGTAAACTCTATCCGGAGCAACGCCGTGGAGGAACACATAGGTTGACCCGACCGTTCCGAGGAGGCGGCTTGAGCCTGTTGGCAACGACAGGCCACAGATAGATGGTCGTTTAAGACAGAACCCGGCTTATAGACCAACTCGTATCGTGGGGGTGTTCAGTTAACCGCTGAGCACCCCCAAATATTGTGATTTTTCAATGAAAAAATAGCTGAAAATCTATTGACATTGACAAATAGGCGTGTTATATTATTATGGCCGCATTGAGAAGGTTTAAGTGAAATGTGGTTTCCACCTTAAAAGCGAGTCTGCAAAAAGAAAGGCAGGTGCAACCAAATGAAGCATGCAATCATCGTAACCGGTGGCAAGCAGTATCGTGTTGCCGAGGGTGACGTTATCTTCGTAGAGAAGCTCGACGTCGAATCCGGCGAGACCGTTAAGTTTGACCAGGTTCTTGCAGTCATCGACGAAGAGTCCTCCGTTTTCGGAACTCCCGTTGTTGAGGGCGCTGTCGTTACCGCTAGCGTTATCAAGACCGGCAAGAGCAAGAAGATCCGCGTCTACAAGATGAAGCCCAAGAAGGGTTATCGTAAGACCCAGGGTCACAGACAGCCTTATACCAAGGTTCAGATCGAAGCTATCAACGCATAAGTTTTCCGCGAGTATTATTTTGACACATGGAGGTGTAACCTAATGGCACATAAAAAAGGTATGGGTTCTACCCGTAACGGTCGCGACAGCGAGTCCAAGCGTCTCGGACCCAAGAGAGCCGATGGTCAGTTCGTTCTGGCCGGCAACATCCTTGTCAGACAGCGCGGAACCAAAATCCACCCCGGCACCAACGTTGGTAAGGGTGGCGACGACACTCTGTTCGCCCTTGTGGACGGCACTGTGAAGTTTGAGCGCATGGGCAAGGACCGCAAGAAGGTCTCTGTTTACGAAATCGCTCAGTAATTGAGGATTTGAAAGACCGGACTCGATTTTCATCGCGTCCGGTCTTTATTTTTGCTTATATCTTCTCTTCCCTCTTGATTATGAATGGGGATTTGAAATATAATATACTTAGAAATTAGTAAGGAGGTCATATATATGGCAACTTCCTTTGTAGATAAAGCTACTATAAAAGTTATCGCAGGCAAGGGCGGCAACGGTGCTGTTGCCTTCCACCGCGAAAAATATGTTGCAGCCGGCGGTCCCGATGGCGGCGACGGTGGCAGAGGCGGCGATATAATCGCCGTTGTCGATGACCATATGTCCACCCTTATGGACTTCCGTTATAAGCGCAAATATGTTGCTTCCAACGGAATGGACGGTCAGGGCAGACGCTGCTCCGGACGCGACGGTGAAAGCCTTGTTATCAAGGTTCCTCGCGGTACACTTATCCGCGATAAAGAAACCGGACTCATCATCCACGACATGTCTGATAACGAGCCTTTCGTTGTAGCAAAAGGCGGCAGAGGCGGCTGGGGCAACCAGCATTTTGCAACCCCCACCCGTCAGGTTCCCCGTTTTGCAAAGCCTGGTCTTCCCGGTGAAGAACGCGAGATAATTCTCGAGCTCAAGCTTCTTGCAGACGTAGGACTTGTCGGCTTCCCCAACGTTGGCAAAAGCACTCTTCTCTCCGTTGTCAGCAAGGCTCATCCTAAAATCGCAAACTACCACTTCACTACCCTCTTCCCCAACCTCGGTGTTGTATATGTCACCGAAGGCGTCAGCTTTGTAATGGCTGATATCCCCGGTATTATCGAGGGTGCAAGTGAAGGCGCAGGACTTGGACATGATTTCCTTCGTCACATTGACCGCTGCCGACTGCTCATCCACCTTGTTGACGTTGCAGGCAGTGAAGGCAGAGACCCCGTAGAAGATTTTGACGCTATCAACAAGGAGCTTCATGATTATAGTGAGGAACTTGCATCTCGTCCTCAGATAGTTGTTGCGAACAAGTGTGATCTTCTTGGAGATGATCGCGAACCCATTGAGAGATTCAAGGCTCATGTTGAGGCATTGGGCTACCAGTTCTTTGAAATGAGTGCAGTTGCACATCAGGGAACCCGCGAACTCGTTAAGCACGCAGCAGGCATGCTTGATAGCCTCCCCCCTGTTGTTCATTACGAAGCCAACTATGTTCCCCCTGTCCCCACTATTGACACAAGCGCAGAACTCTCCATCGAAAATCCCGAGGAGGGCTACTGGATTGTTGAAGGTCCCTGGCTTGAAAAGCTTCTCGACAGCACTAATCTTAACGATGTTGACGGTAGAATCTACTTCGACCGCGTTCTCCGCGAAGCCGGTGTGTTTGACCGTCTTGAAGAAATGGGCATTGAAGACGGCGATACCGTTGCAATGTACTATCTCCAGTTTGAATATCAGAGCTGATAAAAAATCCGCAGACAAATTGTCTGCGGATTTTTTAATCAAATTGACATATATAATTCGAGTTATTATAAGCTTCAAAGCAAAGCTTTATCTGCTCTTTTGTATTTTTGACAAGGCAAAGCTCGGGAAGCTCATCAAAGGAAAACCATCCTCTTGCAAGGGTTTCTATGTTTTCTCTAAATTCTCCGTCAATATAGCTGCAAAGGAAAAATATTTTATACACGCTTATGGCGCTCTCTAATCCTTTGCCGTTATTTTTCTGCCAATCCTGTATCGAAACAAGTTTTTCTGTCCTGACATTTGCACCGGCTTCCTCACGAGCTTCTTTTGCGGCATTTTCAGCAGGACTCAGCCCAACATCTGCCCATCCTCCCGGTAAAGACCACAATCCATTATTTTCTCTGACAAGCAATATTTTACCCTCATTGATAATAGCGGCGCGTACATCAACCTTTGGAGTTTGATACCCTTTTTCGCAGCAGAATATATCCTTAACCTTTTCAATAGGACTGTCGCTTATCTCTAAAATCATTTCCGCAGAAATATTTCTTATTCGCTCAAAACGCTCTATATCAAATTTATCCTTACTGTAATAAAGACCGGCCTGAGCAATGCTTTGAAGTTCTCTTGCCCATGCTATTATTCTATCATTCACTGCACATACCTCCTATATAGTCTTGGATTTAATATAGCATCATATTTACCAATAATCAAACCGAATAAAAAAATTAGAAGCATCGGAACAAAGTCCGATGCTTCTTTTAATTATTACTGAAGCTTTTTCATATTGAAACTCTTGCTCTCCTTGTATGCGCGCTTAAGGAAAATCCACTCACCAAGGAAGGCAAAGAGAAGACCCAAACCAATATTGGAAAGAGTGATACGCAGATATTCAGCATCTTCCGCAAGAAGAACTGAAATAATATAAAATATATCTCTCATCTCAAATCCGGGAAGCTCGCCGGCATTTATCATCTGTGCAACTGTGAAGTAATCAGATGCAAAGGTACCGACCACAACGCCCACGATTGCAGCTAGGGCCAAAATAACAACCTTACCCTTGCCATTTTTTCCTCCAAAAAGTCTGTAAAAGCGTTCGGCCAACCATCCAATCACAATACCAACAATGGAAGCCATATAACCCATATAAAGAACAATAGCCCAAACAACGGCACCGATAAGACCTCCAATAACAGCACCGATTAAGCCACCAACATAAGAACCCTTGTTTTCTGCTTTTGCAGCAGCTGCTTCGTTTTCCGCTTCAACAGATATTTTTTCAGCGCACGCAGGGTGAAGGTCATATGCAATACCATTAATTAGCATCCAATTGTCATTGGAAATTTCCATACCGCACTGAGTGCACACATTTGCAGGACTTGCTTCGTATTCAGAAAGAAGAGGCATGAAGAAATCAACAAACGCAGAAATCTTTTTCATAGTACCGGGATTATCATGGAAAGTGATTAGAACAGCATCAAAGGTAAACTCCAGCTTTTGAACTCGGAATTCTTTCATAAGATTATGTTCATTAACAACATTCATTAGTTGCTGTTTCTTTTCAGCATCAAAAAAGCGGGTTGTGATAATAATGGCCTTAAACCCTGAACCCTCAAACATAGTAGCAGCGAAGTTACGAAGTCTTCCGTAAGCAACTCCGTTAGAAACCTTCAAACCATTTTCGGTTGCGAATTTTTTCAGACCGGATCCTATCATAATTTCAATGCCTCCTTTTTCTTTTTGCATTAAAATTATATCATACCATCCTCATTATATCAATCTCTAAATTAGAACAGTTGCTACTTATACAATTCTGAAAGGATTTATCTCTCCCGCCTCATCATTAATAAACGCCTGAATACAGTTCCTGACCATATCATCGACAGACCTTGAAGTATAGAAAGCTATATGCGGAGAAATGATTACATTCGGCATATCACGAAGAATTGATAGAGCAGGATTATTTATCACATCAGATTTTCGGTTATAGTAATATAGATCAAATTCATGCTCTATTACATCAAGTCCACAGGCTGCCACTTTTCCTTTAATCAGCGCGTCGATCAATGCAGCGCTGTCTATAAGAGCTCCCCTTGCTGTGTTTATAATCACTGAACCATACGGCATAAGATCCAAAGCTCGCTTATCTATAATATGCTCTGTGCTACCATTAAGAGGAGTATGAAGAGAAAACAAGTCGCAAGTCTTGAAGAGCTCGTCAAGAGGGAGATATTTAACTCCTTCAATTCGTTGCGATGAATAATCGCAGGCAAATACTTCGCAACCAAAACCTTTTATCAGCTCAATATATCTTCTTCCGATTGATCCTGTACCGATTACTCCTACTCTTCTTTCTGATAGATTAGCCCCTCTTAATCCCTTGAGTGTAAAATCATTTATAGATGAACGCTGAATTATACGCTTCATATTTCTGAGACTCATCAGACTCAGCATAAGGGCAAACTCTGCGACCGCATCAGGACTATAACATGAGTTTGAAATTTTAATACCTATTTTCTTTGCATATTCACAATCAATATGATCGAATCCCACAGTTCTGGCGCCAATCATTTTAACGCCAATGTCCTTGAACGAATCAAGCATATCTGCAGTTACCGGATTCGTAAGAACCGAAACATAGTCATAGCCTCTTGCAAGATTTATATTATCCAGACTAACCGATTGCTTTGTAAAGCAAGTTTCAATACCAAACTGCTTTGAATACTTTTCAAAACAGACCATTTCATCATAAGGTCTGCAGCCATAAGCAAAAATCTTCATTTTTCAACTTTCCTTTATGCCAAAATGCTAAATAACTTTTTAACAAGAAATATAAGTAAAAACATAATTAAATAATTAAAAAATTAACTTTTGAACAAGCTATTTACAAAAAAGCTACAAACTTTTATAATTAAATCAGAGAAAATTTAATTAACAGAAAGGAATTAAACTATGGGATTTTTAACCGGAAAAACCGTCATCATTACCGGCGCCGGTCGTGCCACTCTTTCTGACGGAAGCTGCGGCTCTATCGGATATGGCATTGCAACCGCATATGCAAAAGAAGGCGCAAACATCGTCATTACCGGACGCAATATAAAAAAACTTGAGGATGCCAAAAATGAACTTGAATCTCTTTACGGTGTAAAAGTTCTCCCCATCCAGGCTGACGTTTCCGCAGACGCTGATAACGAGGCAGTCGTTAAATCCGTTATAGATAAGACTGTTGAAACCTTCGGCGGCATTGATGTCCTTATCAATAACGCACAGGCTTCCGCTTCCGGCGTCCCCCTCGCCGACCACAGCACCGAGCAGTTTAATCTTGCCCTATATTCCGGCCTTTATGCAGCATTCTATTACATGAAGGCATGCTATCCTTACCTCAAAGAATCCCGCGGTAGCGTTATAAATTTCGCTTCCGGCGCTGGACTTTTCGGCAACTTCGGCCAGTCTGCATACGCAGCAGCCAAAGAAGGAATTCGCGGTCTCAGCCGCGTTGCTGCCACCGAGTGGGGTCCTGACGGCATCAATGTTAATGTAATCTGCCCTCTCGCATGGACCGCTCAGCTTGAAAATTGGGCAAACGCCTATCCCGAAGCATTCAAGGCAAATGTTAAAATGCCTCCCATGGGCCACTACGGAAATGTCGAAACCGAAATTGGTCGCGTTTGCGTTCAGCTGGCTCATCCCGATTTCAAATATCTCACCGGTGAAACCCTCACTCTTGAAGGCGGCATGGGTCTTCGCCCCTGATTTCCCAAATAATTACAAAAAGGAGCTCATTTTGAGCTCCTTTTTTACTTTATTATTCTCCGGCAATATGCTATAATGCAGCCATCATTACTGTTGGAGGCATAAATATGAGATACAACTATGACCCAATGTACACTGTTTCCTGTTTCGAAAAAATAGTTAATGTTCCTTCTCCCGTTGGATATTTCAGAGATATGAATCCAATAATTGAAGAAATTGCTTCTACACTCGGATGTGATGTTACTTACGACAACAAATACACCGCCTATATCACTCTTGACGGACAAGATAACAGCAAAACAGTTATGGTGGGAGCTCATCTTGATACCATCGGACTTATCGTTCGTCGCATTGATAAAGACGGTATGATTCGCGTTCGTCAGCTTGGTGGAATAAATTTCAGTTCCATAGAGGGCGAAACCGTTTATATTCACACTCGCGACGGCAGATGCTACTCCGGTCTTGTTACAGTGTCTTCTCACTCTGTACATGTTTTTGACGACGCACGCACAATGAGCAGAGATGAAGAAAATATTATGATAATTCTCGATGAGGATGTTCACTGCAAAGAAGATGTTGTTTCTCTCGGAATTCGTCATGGCGACCCTATCTCCATTTCCCCGCGCTTCCAATTCACCGACAACGGATACATCAAAAGCCGTTACATAGACGATAAGGCCGCTGTTGCAATTTGCTTTAACATGATCAAGTATCTTAAAGATAATGATCTCAAACCCAAATATAAAACAATTCTCGCCTTCCCCTATGCCGAAGAGGTCGGTCTTGGAGGAACTTATGTTCCAGAGGGTGTGAGCGATTTTGTCGCCGTCGATATTGGTCTTATCGGTCCCGATCTTGATGGAAATGAAAGAGCCGTCAGCATATGCGCCAAGGATAACACCGCCCCTTATAACTACGCACTTACAAGCGAGCTTATTGAAATTGCGGAAAGAAACAACATAAATCACGCCGTAGATATTTTCTATCGTTACGGAACGGACGCAAACGCATCACAGCGCGCAGGCAATAACCTCAGAGCAGCTGCATTCGGTATGGCAGTTTATTGCAGCCACGGAATGGAAAGAACTCATATTGATGGTCTGAATGCTACACTCGACCTTCTTCTTGCCTATATACTTGGTGATTAATAAAATAAAAGAGACAGGCTATGTGCCTGTCTCTTTTATTTTTATTTGCAGAAATTATTAATATAGTTATCAAGAGCTTCCTTTATAACATTAACGGCACCCTCTCTGCCGCTGACATCGCCTGCCACAGTTTCTTTACCTTCGAGAGCCTTATAAACAGTAAAGAAATGTGCCATCTCGTCAAATGTATGGTTGGGCAGTTCCATTATATCCTTAATGGTGTTGTAAACAGGGTCTGCAAAAGGAATGCAGATTATCTTTTCATCACGCTTACCACCATCAAGCATAGATATATATCCAATAGGATAGCAGCGCACCAAAGTGAGAGGTTCAAGAACCTCGGAGCAAATAACGAGAACGTCAAGGGGATCTCCGTCATCGCCATAGGAACGGGGAATGAAACCATAGTTTGCAGGATAATGGGTGGAGGTATAAAGAACACGGTCAAGAATCAGCATACCGGTCTCTTTATCCAATTCGTATTTTTTCTTACTTCCCTTGCTAATTTCAATAACGGCAATAAAATCCTCAGGAGAGATGCGTTTGGGATCAATTCCGTGCCATATATTCATAATCTACCTCCATTAATCATTTCAAATAAATTATACAATCTAATTGATGTAAAATCAATCTTGATTTAATACAGTTATAAATTTAATATTTGAAATAATTTTGTTATATTGCTCAAATTATAGTTGCTTTTTATGTGCAACAAGTTTATAATTAGTTGGCTTTTCAGAAAAATAATATAATTAAAAGAGAGAGATATAAAACAATGAAAACTTTCCAACCAAGTTTTTTCAGCGGTTTGAAAAAATACACCAAAAAACAGTTTGTAAATGACATTATTGCAGGTCTTATCGTTGCAATAATTGCCCTTCCCCTCTCCATCGCCCTGGCCATCGCATCCGGCGTTGGTCCTGCTGTCGGTCTTTACACTGCTATTGTTGCTGGTTTCATATGCGCCCTTCTCGGCGGCAGCAGCGTTCAGATAAGCGGTCCCACCGCAGCTTTTGCAACCATTGTTGCCGGTATTGTTGCAACCAAGGGAATTGAAGGTCTGGCAATCGCAACAATTCTCGCCGGCATTATGCTCATTCTTATGGGTGTTTTCAAGCTTGGCGCGCTTATCAAGTTTATTCCCTATACTATCACAACAGGATTTACAAGCGGTATTGCCGTTACCATTCTTATCGGTCAGCTCAAGGACTTTTTCGGTCTCACCTTTAGCCATAGCCCTGTAGAAACCCTCGAAAAGCTTATTGAGGTTTTCAAAAGCTTCCATACAATTAATCTTTGGGCAGTTCTTGTTGGACTTATTGCACTTGCAATTCTCATATTCCTCCCCCGACTGCTCCCCAGAGTCCCCCCCTCTCTCGTTGCAGTTATAATCTGTGCCCTTGTTGTCGGTATCTTTGATCTGCCTGTTAATACTATCGGCACTCTTTATCCCGATATCACCTCCGCACCCCCTGCATTTACACTTCCCAAGGGTATCACTCTTGCAACAATAACCGACATTCTTCCCGATGCCTTCACCATCGCAATTCTCGCAGCAGTAGAATCCCTTCTCAGCTGTGTCGTTGCTGACGGTATGGTTGGTACAAGACACAACTCCAACACCGAGCTTATCGCCCAGGGCGTAGGCAACATCGGTTCTGCCCTCTTCGGCGGTATTCCTGCAACCGGCGCAATTGCAAGAACCGCTGCCAACGTTAAAAACGGCGGACGCAGCCCCCTTTCCGGTATGGTGCACGCTGTTGTTCTTTTCGCAATGCTCGTTATTCTTATGCCCTATGCAAAGCTTATTCCCATGCCCGCTATTGCCGCAATACTTTTCATTACTGCATACAACATGAGTGAGTGGCGCGAATTTGTTGGAATTATCAAGGCAGCTCCTCCCACCGATTACCTTGTTCTCATTACCACCTTCCTGCTGACTGTCGTTTTCGACCTTGTTGTTGCAATTGTTGCAGGTCTTGTTCTCGCTCTTGTTCTCTTCATGAAAAAGATGAGCGACGAAACCAGCATCGAAGGCTGGAAAACCGTCAACGACGATAATGACCCCGAAGCAATCCGCTTTAAGTCTGTTCCCCGCAATACTATGGTTTACGAAATCACCGGTCCTATCTTCTTTGGAGCAGCTGATAAGCTCACCAGAGTTATAAGCCAGAGCAAAAACAAGGTTGTTATTATTCGTATGAGATCCGTTCCCGTTATAGATGCAACCGGAATTCACAGCTTTGAGACTCTTATCAAAACTTGCCGCAAAAAAGGCATTACTCTCATTCTGAGCCATGTCAATGAAAAGCCTTTGAAGTTCTTCCATAAAGCCGGTATTTATGAAGAAATCGGTGAGGAAAACTTCTGTGACAATATAGATGATGCACTTGCAAGAGCGGCCGCAATCATCGAAGCTAAATAAATAAAAAACAGGAGCCTATATTGGCTCCTGTTTTTTATTTATGAAATTAGTAATTTAAGAAATTATTCCTCAATCTTTTTTCTGGTCATGGGAGCAAATACGAATGCAGAATAGACGGCTGCAAACAAAGCTCTCCAACCATTGAGTGCCATAATCTTAGCGCCGAAGATAGTAAAGAAAATCTTGAAGGTGAGAATTCCCTCAGGCAATTTGGCAGCAAACACGATGGTATTTATAAGAGGCAGGAGAATGAGCAGAACGCCCATAACCGCAACGAAAACTATAAGAACAATAAGATTGTGCTTTCCGTCAATTTCAACGGAAATATCCTCGTTGCGTGCGAAGACATGGAATTTTATTCCGCCAAGAGTGCAGATATATGTAAGGATAGCAAAAATACTATAAAGAATATTAAGAATTACAGAGAGAATGGAAAGGAATGCGTAAGCGCTGAAGATAAAACTCCAGGAAAGGAAATAAATGATGAACTGGGATGCATGCTTCAGCTCGCGTCCTTCACCTTTGAGAAGCTCATGCAGCTTCTGAACGGGCTCAGAGATAACGGAAAACAGGTATCCAAAAATATAAATGGAAATAGCGAAGAATAGTGCAGCGATCGCAAAGGGCAGCATAAGAACACCAATAACGATCGCAAATGCAAGAGGCATTGCTTTATACTGCTTGATTTTTTGAGCTTCCTTAATTACGGCAGTCACGCCCTGAATATAATTCGCAGTGAAATTCATATTGTCTCCTCCTTATCTATTTGAACATCTGCTGTTCTTACATAAGTTTACATCAAATAATTACTTTATTCAAGCTTTTCATTTTACATTATTTTCAAAAACAAGTAGATCAATAAACAGCATCAACAATTCATGTGTTGACTAGCTTTATTCGCTATCGTAAAATATGGATATGTAAATTTAGGGAGTGACACTATGAAGCATGCTTTTTTAATTATCGCTCATTCCAACTTTCCGTTTCTATCCAGGATACTAAAAACACTTGATCACGAAGATAATACAATATTCATTCATATAGATAAAAAATCATATTTATCAGAAGACAATGTGAATATGCTCTGCTCGTCCTGTTCCCTCTCGCCTGTTCATTTCACACAGAGGCATAAAATCACTTGGGGAGGATATAGCCAAATAAACGGAGAACTAAGGATATTAGAGGCTGCTGTTCCTATGAAATTTGACTATTACCACCTGATCAGCGGCGCAGACTTCCTTACAAAGCCTATGCACATTTTTCACCGTTTTTTTGAAGAACATAACGGTTATGAATTTGTTTCAATCGCCTCTGATGAATTCACCGCCGCGAACGCTTACAGAGTTTCCGTTTATCATCCCTTCAGAAATTTATGCGGAAGAAACAAAAGAAATCCTTTATACTGGCTCAATTCTCTGCTCGTTAAATTGCAACAAAATATAATACATGTCGACAGACTTAAAAATAAAACCGATATTTCACTTAAGTCCGGCGCAAACTGGTTTAGTATCACCCATAATTTCGCTCAGTATCTTCTTGAGCACGAGGATATAATCCGCAAAAACTTTTCTTTCTCTCTATGCGCTGACGAACTCTTCCTGCAAACCATCTTAGCCTCTTCACCTTATATAAACACAACCCACAACGGCAACATGAGAAGTGTTGAGTGGAATCACCCTGATTGCAAAAACGGTGCTCCTCATACGTATACGATCGAGGATTATGACGCTTTAATCAGTTCCGAAAATCTTATTTGCAGAAAGGTAACTGATCAGACACCTGAAGGCGAAGCGTTGATCAAAAAACTTGAAAATTATATATTCAGAAATTAAAAAAGCGAACATAAAAGAAGGGAACGGTATAAACCGTTCCCTTCTTTATATTATAACAATTTATTAGCCAAAGTAGCGCTCCAGCAGACCCTTAAGGGCCTTGCCGTGGCGAGCCTCATCGCGAGCCATCTCATGAACAGTGTCATGGATAGCGTCAAGGCCATTCTTCTTTGCGCAGACAGCGAGGTCAACCTTGCCGGCAGTTGCGCCGAACTCGCAATCAACGCGCCATGCCAGATTATCCTTGGTGGTAGCTTTCATATTGGGCTCAAGATCCTCACCCAGGAGCTCTGCGAACTTTGCTGCATGCTCTGCCTCTTCCCAAGCTGCCTTCTCCCAGTAGAGACCGATTTCGGGATAGCCTTCGCGGTGTGCGATGCGAGCCATGCACAGGTACATACCAACTTCGCTGCACTCGCCCTGGAAGTTTGCCATGAGCTGCTCGAAAATATATGCCTTATCTTCAGCGGAGATATCGGGGTTGTTCTTAACAGTCTTTGCGTAGACACCGTAGTCATGCTCTGCAGCAAGCTTCATCTCGCCCTTGACTTCTTCGAACATCTGGGAGCCGACATGGCATACGGGGCACTCAGCGGGAGCGGAATCACCGGTGTGGACATAGCCGCAAACTTTGCAAACATACTTTTTCATAGTTGAATCTCCTTTATCATTATTATTAATTTTAATTTCTATATTAGCTGCACCGACTTTTTCGAAGTCTTCGGTGCCGTGCTTACAAAGGGGACAGACGTAATTTTCAGGGAGAACCTCTCCCTCATAGATGTAGCCGCAAACCTTGCAGCGCCATCCGTTTTTATCGCTCTTAGAAGCTTGGTTCTTAATCACAGTCTGATAATATGCATATGTGGCAGATGCTTCATCAGAAAGAAGTTTAGCTCCAGTGAGTTCAGCTATATACATCTTATGGCTTCCCAAATCATGAGAGGAAACCACCTTGCATTGGAAGAGTGCATTACCTTCAGCCAAATATCTCAGACCATTTTCAGAAACAGGAGCATTCGGGAAATATGAGAACTTCTCCTCTGCCCTGCCGCTTGTCATTCCAAATACTCTATATGTTTCATAAGGTATATTCTCAGAAAGAACAGTCAGATTAAATTTTCCGGACTTTTCAATAAGCTCGTTTGTGAGATTATTCTTAATCACGCAAATCGAGATCATTCTTGGCTCGGAAGCACACTGAATCGCAGTGTTTATGATGCAGCCATTTTCCTTGCCGTCATGCTTTGTTGTCAGAAGAAAGAGTCCATAGCTCATTTTTCTGAATGCATTGAAATCCAAAATCAAGCACCTTCTTTTTCAGTACATTTTCTGCACAAACCGTCAAACTGCAGTGAGTAGCCGGTTATGTTAAAGCTGTTATCCGCTTCAAACTTCCCTTCCTCAAGCATTACAAGAGGAGCAAGCCTTACATCGCAAACATCGCCGCAGCTTTTGCAATGAGCGTGATAATGATTGAATACCTGATGGTCGAAATGGTCGGCTCCGTTGGTAATGTTGACCTTCATAATAGAGCCGTTTTCAGCCATTTTGTTCAGCACCCTGAAAACCGTTGCCCTGCTTATTGATGGATGACTCTCATGCACCGATAGATAAACCTCGTCGGCCGTGGGGTGATTGGCCATCCGGCAAAGGGCAGAATATATGATTTCCTTTTGAACAGTGTTGCGTTCCTTCATATATACCTCCTTTGTCTGTTTTTTTCAATTAGGATTATATATCATTAAGGATCGGCTGTCAATAGTAATTTTTAATTTTCTTTATTATTTTTGGCAAATATAAGTTCAAAAATCAAACCAAAAAACATAAGTGAACTCGCACCTACTTTGTCCGAAACAATAAGCATTATCGCAGCGCCTATAAGCATAACATTAAGAAGTAACATTACGAAATTCATTATGAGCATAATTTTTTTGTCAACTTAACACAACAAGATTGCATTTCATGTAAGTATTTGTTATATTATAAAGGTTAATAAAACGAATTCCCCAACTCTCAAAAGCAAGGTGTTAATATATATGAATCGTAACAATAAAATCTCTGCGGAAATCAAAAACAGGCTTCCGATAATCATTATAGAAGTAGTTGTCCTCCTTGTCCTTATAGGAGTTTTCTTTGGACTTGTTTCAAAGCATCACAGTGTACCCACTACAATTGCAGGTGTTGACCCCTCTTATGTGGATCTGCTCCCCGATTATTATTTTCATCAGGGATATGTTCCCACAGTTGACCCCACAGTCGATGAATCCGATCCTCTTGAGGGTGTTGTTATTCCCACTCCTCCCCCTACCCCCACTCCTCCTCCCAGCTTCGCTCCTCAGGCTGTTGAAAGCACACTGCCCGAAAACCTTATCAAGACCGTCGGAATCAACATCGACGGAACAACTCTTGCTGATGGCGAAAAATATGAGGCAAGCGAAGAGGAAAAGATATTCTTTGGCTACGGCGATGACTATACCGACGCAAACGGTGTAATCACCTTCCGCGGAAACAACCTTCGCGATGGCGGCTCCTACGGCTATGCAAATCTTGAGCAATTCCGGCTCAACGATGCATGGAATTACACCACCGGCACGCTCACTCATAACGGCGCTGTATGGTCCGGAAGCGGCTGGACTGGTCAGCCCCTGATTGTTAAATGGCCCAAAGAGACCAAAGCAATTATGAATATGTATGATTGGGCAAAGGAAGACGACGA
>JAZQVC010000041.1:0-27390 GCA_045631645.1 Oscillospiraceae bacterium | reverse complement strand
AGTGACGCGGCTTTTTGTTGTTATAGAGATTATCTCCAATACTGCCTTCGACCCATATAGACAAAGCTTCATTGTAATCAGTCTACAACAAGTCGGAATATTGCCTTATATATGATATACTCCTCACCTTCGCCTGGAATAACTTTTCCCGGAGGACCGTCCACCGTAAATACACAATAATAAGTGCCGGGGGCGAGATCGGATAGTATGTATTCTTCCGCATTCCCATTCTGCACAGGAATCATATTCTCGTCGTACACCTCGATAGGCTTACGTATTCCATAGGCCGCTTTGTACTCAAGCTCAGGAGAGTAGGACACCGTTGGGATCTTACTTACGTGGGGTTCTTCAAGGACGCAAGCCAATGGAATACCATCGCTGTACAGCCATCCGTCTCCAGTCCAGGTTCTCGCACTTTGAAAATGCAGATAACAATCAGCCTGCTCTTTGATGCCAACAGTGGCGATGGATGGCGATGTATCGACTTGCTCACACAAAGCATTAAACATAGTAATTATATAATGAACACTTTCTTCGTCTACCAAATAGTATTTGCCATCAAAAATCACATAAGCGTAATCTGTTTGCCTCTCAATATTGTAGTCATGAACTATAATACATTCCGGTGCTATTAGCCTATCCAGCTGTTCATGTTCAGCGTTATTTAACAGGTCAACCAAATCATTACGGTAATCGTAGGAGTGGACAAATATGTAGTTATCCAGCCTGTCCATAGCGAGCGAGTCACCAGCATTCACCAGATTATACAGGTCTGCATTAAATTCCGAATCCTGCTCATGTATTTCTCTAACCGTTATAGCCTTAACCGTATCCGCAACCATATTCATGCTTTCTCTATCCAGATCAATTGGATTTCCCTGTGAAGAAGAAACGGGCCACGCAAATAACGCCATATATGTATCTTCGGTTAAGTTTATATTGATAGTGCCATTAAAAAACTGCTCTGAAGTTTCATCCCGAGGTAGAGACTCAGTAGCATTCGCAAATTCTTCAAGAAACATAAAAACAAATAATCCATCAATTTCTACGTATTGAAGTTCGGTTATTCCCGTACCAAGAGACTCATAATTAGGTTGCTTCTCAGTTATTCCCATATACATGTTGTACTTGGGGATACCATGCTTAATTTGGAGGTAAGTCATATACGCATAAAGTTCTCGCGCGTTTTCGGCAAACTCATTACTCCATTTGCCATCATTGCGAATTTTGTAGTATTCATTTTCCACAGTTCTCGTATCTAAATTAAATTTCGTAAATAGAAAAATCTTTTTTTCTTTAGGAATAAAAATGTTATTCGCATTGGTAATCCCTACAAAGTAAATGCAATTCTCCTTCTCATTATGAACAACAGAGAATATGCCGTGCTGCATAATAACGGTATCATAATCAACATATTGCCGAAGCCGCATTTCATAAGGAATAACTCTGTACGCAATTGTAAGGACAATAACGAAGGTAAGTACTAGAAGCAGTACCTTTTTAATTCTGGAACTATTTACCACCGCGTTCCCCCCTAATATTTACTTTAACGTAACCATTTGCGACTATTTGAGTCAAGTCCTAGGGCAACGCCACGCTACTCCCTCAGAAACAATCAATCCCAAATCACCACAACTCTGCCGTCCGAGCCCAGACCCAGATTGATTGCTTCGCTCATGGCGCTCACGGTATACAGTCCGTTTTCACCCTTGATGCTTAAGGCACCGCCATAGGTAGTTCCGTCTCTAGAAAATGCGAACACCACTACGGCACTGTCAGTGTGCTTTGCCGGCACATTTTCATCGTACACCGGATCCATGGGCGACCAGAAAATATCTTCATCCTCGAAGAATACCCTGCTGCCAGCGAAATCGCCCCAGCCTACGGCATCGGATGTAAACATCATAGTTCCGCCATCGTATGTTAGTTCAAGGCTATCCCACTCGCCGAAGTCAAGCTGCAGGGAGCTATTCTTCGCTAAGTCATAAGCAAAACTCACGCTGTTCGGTCCACGGGCATGAACGGTGAACACACCATCAGAGCGCAGCTCGCAGCTCAGATAACCACCCCATATTTTACTGCGGTCAAAAGTATAGCTGCCAATCTCAGTGCCATCAAGCACGAAGTCGATGCGAATCACATCATATTCTGCCACAACGCCCAGACTTTCTGCACTAAAGTTCGCAAAATACTCCTCGCCTTTTTCCATGGGCTTAATGTTTGCGCTGCTTGTATTACCGCCTCGGGTGATGCTGCTGATTGCGCTATAGCTCGAGGATTCACCGGAGCCTAAGCATATTTCAAGTTTTTTTGCTTCGGTATCGCTATTGTTGACAAAACCAATGATCAACTCTGGCAGATCGTCCCTTTCCACAATACCCGCCTGTTCTTTCAGCAAAGTCCAAAGCTCGGAACAGGCCAGACTCATGCGGATGGAATCGCCCCTACCGTCGCTGCTTTGGGTATAGCGGTTGAAGCTGTCCTCCTGTGTGTCTATGTACAAAAGCTCACTGCTGCCGTCAGCATAGTTCACCTTCAGGGCATAATTTATATTGTCTATTGCCTCCCCGTCTGCAACATATACCTCGGTGCTGCTTTCTCCCTGGGAGAACACTTCAAGAGCCAGCACAACAAGCTCCTCTCCGAGAATAACGTTTCTTTCGGGCAAAACAAGCTCTATACCCGTCACATCCTCCGCTTTTCCGCCGAGAATGTCATAGTCCCCCTCCACGGCGGTCGTCTCCGCCAAGGGCTCCCATGGAGAACCATCGGGGACATCGCCTGTGGTGTCGGCATTGACGGAATTGGGATGGGCATAGCTGCGGTCAAAGCTCAAAATTGCCTTGCCTTCGCCCTTTTGCTCAATATAAACTCCCCTGCCCACGGGGCGGAAGGTGTAGACGCCCTCAGTGCATTCCACATAAATGCTGCACATAATACTGCTTTGGTCACTGAAATGCACCACAAGGCGTATAAAATCGCTTTCAGCGATCCCATCGGACTCCGGCCGCTGATAATTGTTGTCCCTCTGCACGGGAGTCCAGAATATGCTGTCAACCCCCGGCACAGTCATAGATCCGTCTGCCCACGCAAAAAGCTCTCCCTGCATGTACATAGCAACAGCGCCATTGCTGCAGAAGGCATAAACGCTCTCCACGCCCTCAGAAAATTCTATTTTCATTCCCGGCTCATTGCTTGTGCCGTCGGAATAGACAAATTCTGCCTTGCCAAGTTCCTCTTCCTTTTGAAGGGCGAAAATATCCCGTATATACTGCGTGCCTCCGGAATCTTTTTCAGTAGTCACAAACCAGAGCTCGCCGTCCACACGAAGGAGGAAGCAATCCGTATCGGCCTCGCTGATAACTATAGGCTCTCCGGTATCGTTGCCAATAAGGGGCATATAGAGGATTTCCTCGTAGGTTTCGCTAAGAGGCTTGTAAAAAGTCGTGCCATACATAACAGACAGCATTTCAGACAGCTTTGCCCATTCCTCGTCGGTGTAGGGAAACTCCTCCCACACTCCGCTAAGGGCATAGTCTCTCTGCCGTTCTCCGCTTAGGCGGTCAATAATGCGGAGGCCATCCCCCTCCTGGTGGAACTCGTATACATTGTCGTTAACGCTACTTAAATAAACCGGGCTGAGACCGTCGGTGCAAATCCTCTCCACTGCTACCCATCGGCCGCTGAGTTCTCTGCCCTTGATCTCTTCCTTTTGCAAGGCATAGATGCTGCTGACCCAGCGCTTTTCCTTCGAGTCCTTCGTTGTGCTTACAAACCAAAGCTCGCCATCCAAACCAAGGAGAAAGCAGTCCACTTCCGCCTCACTCAAATCTATAGGCTCGCCTGTATCATTGCCAATAAGGGGCATGTAGAGAATCTCATCGTATAGACTGCTTATTGGTTGACTGAAAGTGCTTTCATAAAGTACAAATAAACTCTCCCACTCAGCATCGGAGTATGGAAATTTCTGCCATTTCCACTCACCAACAGGAGCATAGCCGCCTCGCCATTTGCCGCTTTGTTGGTCAATAATTCTCAGTCCGTCTCCGTACTCATGTATTTCATAAATATATCCGTTATCTCCGCCAACAGGAAAATATGAGTACTCGGGGCTTTGGTACACACATTCCACCGGCACCCAGCGTCCCGCAAGTTCCCAGCCGTCGTCCTCCGCCTCAGGATTCGCAGCACATGCGACGATGACCACTGCGCAAAGCACAAGGGCAATAGCGCTGACCCAAAGCCGAGGGCGCTTCCATTTCAGTGCGTTCTTTATTCTGCGCCCAACGCTGCTCTCACTGAAGGCAAGTGGCGTAGGCGCAGGGAAGCGACGGGGAGAGGCAAAGGAAAGGAGAGTTTCGGAATACTCCGCCCTGCCGCCCATACGGCCGAGCACTTTTTCATCGCAGCTTAGCTCCATATCCCTGCCCGCAAGCCAGAAGGCAAGCCACACAAGGGGATTGAACCAATGCAGGCACAGCACCAGATATGCCAAAGTGCGTATTATATGGTCGCCGCGCTTTATATGCGCCCTCTCGTGGGCAAGCACATAGCCCAAAGCTGCTCCCTCAAGACCATAGGGGATATAAATTTTCGGCTTGAAAAAACCGATGATAAACGGACTTTGTACATTTTCACTCTGCCACACATTGCCCTCAAGCAAGGTTGCCGTGCGCAGGCGGCGGCAAAGCCGCCAAAGACCGATCAAGCTTATGAAAAGCAACACAGCTATTCCTGCAAGCCAGAGCAGCATTCCAACAAACTCCCATATTTGCAAAGGATTGGCGCTGTACATAGGCGTTGCCACAGGCAAAGATTCATTCACCGCCGCATCCACAGCAGAAATGCCCGTCTGTATCTCCGGCTGTGTCATCATGCCGATGTTTTCCGGGATATGTACTATTTGAGCGGTCTGAGAGGAAAGAGTAGTATCCTCCAGCTTAATATCAAAGGGTCTTAGGGCAAAGACAGATATAACGGATTTGAAGCTGACAGGACAGACAAGTCTGAAAAGAGCCACCGCCCAGAGAGCATAGGAATATTTTTTCGGGGCAGCGCGGAGAATCAGCCGCGCAAGCATCACAGCCAGAATGATATAGCCACCCGTTATGCTCATATTCAGTATTTTCAGAAATGCACTCACAAGGATATTCTCCATTGCCTCACACCTCCTTATGGGAATCTATGAGCTTTTTCAGCTCCTCGGCCTCCCTCTCGGAAATTGTCTTGCCTCCCAAAAAGGCAACGAGAAAGCCGGGAAGAGAGCCCGAAAAGGTCTGCTCCACTATTCTTTCGCTCTCCGCCTTCTGTACACTTTCCCGAGCAACGAGGCTTGTAACAAGGCTTTTTTCGTTTTGAGCAAAACCCTTTTCGCAGAGCTTCTTCAGCATTGTATAGGTGGTGGACTTTTTCCAGCCCAGAGTATCTGCGCATTTTTCCACCAAAGCTCCCGATGTGAGGGGTTCATTATCCCAAATGACGCTCATAAAGCGGTAATCACTTTCGCAAAGAGTCATTTCCTTTGACATATAGTTACCTCCTTTGGTTGATAGTCATAGACCTCTTTAATTGCAGTCTATAATAATAGACCTATTTTGTCAAGGGGTGATTTTGCAAAAAACATAAACAGGCGCAGCAGAAAATCTGCTGCGCCTGTTTTTATGCGGACAATATAACTTATATCTTGCTGCCCTTGGGGATGACGATGGGCAGGCGGCGGTTGCCCTTGAGGCTGTTATAGGGAGATATCTTGACGTTCTTATCGGAGATTACGCAGCTGAGGCTGACATTCTCACCCACCACGTTATCGTGGAGGACGATGCAGTTTTTCAGCACGCTGCCGGCGCCTACTTTTACGCCGCCGAATACGATGCAGTTTTCCAGCTCGCCTTCAATTACGCAGCCATCGGCAACCAGAGAGTTGCGCACCTTGCTGCCTGCGGCATAATAGGTGGAAACATCGCTGCGCTCACGGGTGGAAACAGGTCTCTCAGCGGGGAATACCTGAGCACGAAGTTCGGGATCCAGCATATCCATATTGGACTGATAGTAATCATCCACGCAGGTGATATGGCGGGCATAGCCTTCATGCATAACGGTGGCGATTTTCCAACCCTCATTGATGAAATGCTGAAGAGCATCCTTGTGGAAATGGAGTCTGCCGCCCTCGGCACACCAGTCTATCATTTCAACGAGCTTTTTGCGGGAGATCATATAGGTCTCCAGCATAGCGTAACCGCGTTCAGCAGTGGTCTGGCGGGAGAGAAGCTGGGTTACGACGCCATTTTCGTCAACCTCCACTCTGTGGTGGATATAGTTGGTGACATCGGGATGGATAACGCAGGTGATATCGGCGTCTCCCTCCATATGCTTCTTGACAAGCTCTTCCATATCAATATTGGCGCAAAGGTCTCCGCGGGTGACAAGGATATAATCGGCTTTGATTATATCATCAAGATAGCTGCGGATGGCAGAGAGAGCTTCCATAGTTCCTTCATAGGAGCCCTTGTGAGAATCGGGCAGACCATAGGGAGGAAGCATATTCATGCCGCCCTCTTTGCGAGCCATATCCCAGGTTTTTCCTGAGCCCAGATGGTCCATCAGGGACTGATAGCCCTTCTGCATAATAACGCCCACATCGTGGATGCCGGCATTCTGCAGGCTGGAGAGAGCAATATCAATGAGTCTGTATCTTCCGCAGAAGGGCAGAGAGGCACCGGTGCGCAGTGCGCCAAGCTCTCTAAGCTCGGGGAAGGAATGGTAGGCATAAACTATTCCGTGAACATTTTTCATTTTGCCACCTCCACGCTGTCATAAACCATTGCACCGGCTTCTACGGAGCAGTCTGCACCGACAGTGATGTCGGGGCCGACAGTGGTGATTCCCCAGCCTGCTTTGCCGCTGGGTCTCTCGCCTACGCAGGCGCCAGCGCCGATTTTGGTGTTCTCGCCGATGATGGCATATTCAATATCGGCACCCTCGCCAATCTCAGCGCCCTGCATCAGGATGCTGTAGCGCACCTTGGCGCCCTTACCGACTTTGACGGAATTGGAGAGAATAGCATTTTCCAGTTCACCCTCAATTACGCAGCCCTCGGTTACGATGGAGTGGGCAATGCTGGCGGTTTCGCCGATATACTGAGGAACGGAAATGGGGCTGTGGGCACGGATGGGCCACTTTTTGTCGTAAAGGTCAAACTCTTCGGGAGAGAGCATATCCATATTGGCATCCCAATAGCTTCCGATTGTACCGACATCGCGCCAGTAGCCCTCAAAATGATAGGGATACATGCGTTCGCCTGCATTGAGCATATTGGGGATTATATTCTTACCGAAGTCATTATCGCTGCCGGGAGTATTCTCATCATCGATAAGATACTGGCGCAGCTTATCCCATGTGAAGATATAGATACCCATGCTTGCCAGATCGCTATCGGGCTCTTTGGGTTTCTCGGTGAATTTGCAGATGCGGCCGGTATCATCCAGCGTCATGATGCCGAAGCGGCTTGCATCGCTCATAGGAACGCGCAAAACGGCTATGGTGCAGTCGGCCTTGTTTTCGATATGCACGCGGAGCATATCATCATAGTCCATCTTATAGATATGGTCGCCGGAGAGGATGAGAACGTACTCAGGCTCATACATATCCAAAAATCCTATGTTCTGGTAAATAGCGTTGGCAGTGCCGCGGAACCAGCTTCCCTGTTCGCCGGAGGTCTGGTAAGGAGGCAGGATATAAACTCCGCCGCCGTTAGAGTCCAGATCCCATGCAGAGCCGTTGCCTACATAAGCATTGAGCTGGAGAGGACGGTACTGGGTGAGAACACCCACGGTGTCTATGCCGGAATTTGCGCAGTTGGAAAGGGGGAAATCTATAATGCGGTATTTGCCGCCAAAGGGCATATTGGGCTTTGCCACATTTCTGGTGAGGGCATAGAGTCGGGAACCCTGTCCTCCTGCCAGAAGCATAGCAACACACTTTTTCTTCATTGCCACATCTCCTTTCATACCATAAATATATGACAAAAGCGGGGAAATAACAAGCCCCGCCTTTGAAAAATATTAACATTTTTGATATAAGAAACTGTTAAATTTAATGTGAAACCATCAGGTTTAATTAAACCGGCTCTGACTTTTTTCAACGCCGTCATTAATAATGGCTTCCACCGCTTCCCATGCTCTTTTGGCTGCGGCGTCTATATCCACCGCATCCTGATTTTTGAAGCTTCCCAGCACCCAATCGGCCATATCATAGTCGGGATGGGGAGGCGCACCAACGCCCATTTTGATTCTGGGGAAAGCATCGCTGCCCAGACGTGCAATTATGCTTTTAAGGCCGTTATGTCCGCCTGCGGAGCCCTTTGCGCGGATGCGCAGCTTACCCACAGGAAGAGACACATCGTCGGAAATTACAATCACTCTCTCCGCAGGAACTTTATAAAACTTGGCAGCCTCAGCCACAGCATCACCGGAGAGATTCATATAGGTCTGGGGCTTCATAAGCAGAACGCTCTCGTCCCCCACCTTTATTTGATCGGTGAGAGCTTTGAAACGGGAACGGTTGATTTTTGCGCCTGTGGCCTTTTCGCACTTATCCGCAGTCATAAAGCCCACATTATGCCTTGTGCCCGCATACTTGCTGCCCGGATTTCCCAGAAACACAACGATCCAGCTTACACCGCCGGAAGATTTTTTCAGAAAATTCAACATTACTACACCTTTGACAAAGGCGGTTTTCAAAATTTTGAAAACCGCCTTTATTATTTATTATTCGAAGAGAGATGCGATGGAGGTTTCCTCGTGGATGTGCTCCATAGCTTCGGCAAACATGGGGCCTACAGGGAGATACTTGATCTTGTCGCACTGGGGAGCGCCTGCAGGATAGGGAATGGTGTCAAGGAGAATGAGTTCCTTGATGCAGCTGTTCTCAATGCGCTCGATAGCGGGGCCGGAGAGAACACCGTGGGAAGCGCAGGCGAAGATTTCCTTTGCCTTGCCGATTTCCATAAGAGCCTTTGCTGCGCCGCAGAGAGAGCCTGCGGTGTCAACCATATCGTCAAGGAGGATAACGGTCTTGCCTTCAACATTGCCGATGATGTTCATAACTTCGGAGACATTGGCCTTCTCGCGGCGCTTGTCAACGATAGCCATCTGCATGTCGATCTTATGAGCAAATGCACGAACGCGGGCAACAGAGCCAACATCGGGAGAAACTACCATAACATCTTCGTTGCCCTTGCCGAAACGGCTTACGAAATAGTTAGCGAAGAGGTGTGCGCCCATGAGGTTGTCAACAGGGATATCAAAGAAGCCCTGAATCTGGTTTGCATGGAGGTCCATGGTGAGGACGCGGTCTGCACCTGCAGCGGTGATCATATTGGCAACCAGCTTGGCAGAGATGGGATCGCGGCTCTTTGCCTTGCGGTCCTGACGGGCATAACCGAAGTAAGGAATAACTGCGGTGATACGGCCTGCGCTGGCGCGTCTCATAGCGTCAATCATAACCAGCAGTTCCATAAGATTATCGTTTACGGGCTTGCAGGTGGACTGAATAAGGAAAACATCGCTGCCGCGGACGGGCTCATAAACGGAAACAGAGCACTCGCCGTCTGCAAAGTGCTTGCACTCACTCTTGCCCAGTTCCTTGCCGAGACTCTGGCAAATGCTCTTGCTGAGGGCGGGGTTAGAATTGCCGGTGAAAATCTTCATTTCTCTTCCGTAATTAAGCATAACGCAATAACCTCTCTTTATTCTTGTTGTTATTTTGTTCAAGGCGCTTTTTTGGTCTTAAATCATCTTCACCATTATATCAATATGATTTGGAAATTTAAAGATATGATTTTGCCTTTTTTATTCAATATTTTTCATTCTTCTTTGGCCATTATGTCCAGTGGCACATATTCCGCGCAAATATTCATATCTTGATATTTACATTTTGGGGCTTTTTGTATATAATAATGTGGTTAAATTATGCAAAGGAGAAAAGCTATGCGCTGTTAAGCAAATCGGCTTTTTTATAGCAATAAAGAAATAAAAATTTGAGAAAAGGAATCCAAAGTTATGGCAATTATCGAATTTGATGAATACAAAGTAAAGCTCAATGCCCTCCACCCCACCCTCAAGGATCTCGAAGCCGCTCTCAAGCTTGACGAGAGCCGCGAAGAGCTTGATGCCCTCCGCAAGGAGAGCGAGCGCGACGGTTTCTGGAACGACGTTAAGGCCGCCCAGAAAAACCAGCAGAGAAGCAAGCAGCTGGAAAACAAAATCGCAGGCTATGCAAAGCTTGAAAATACTTGGGACGACCTCTACACCATCTGCGAGATGGCAATAGAAGAGGACGACGACAGCATGCTGGAAGAGCTTGTTGCCGGCTATGACGATTTTGAAAAGAAGCTGGAGCAGACCCGTCTCCAGACCCTTCTCAGCGGCGAATATGACTCCAACAACGCCATTTTGTCCATCCATCCCGGCGCAGGCGGCACCGAGGCTCAGGACTGGGCAAGCATGCTCTACCGTATGTACACCCGCTGGACCGAGCGTCAGGGTTATAAGTACACCCTCCTCGACTGGCAGGACGGCGAAGAAGCCGGCATAAAGAGCGCCACCATTCGCATTGAAGGCGAAAACGCTTACGGCTTCCTGAAGAGCGAAAGCGGCGTTCACCGCCTTGTCCGCGTCTCTCCCTTTGACGCTTCCGGCCGCCGCCAGACCAGCTTTGCCGCCGTTGAGGTTATGCCCGAAATGGACGACAACAACGACATCGAAATCCGCGAGGAAGACATCGAAATGCAGGTTTTCCGCTCCTCCGGTGCAGGCGGCCAGAAGGTTAACAAGACCTCCTCTGCTGTCCGTCTTATCCATAAGCCCACTGGCATTGTTGTTTCCTGCCAGGTTGAGCGCAGCCAGTTCCAGAACCGCGACGCCTGCATGACCATGCTCAAGGCTCGCCTTGCCGAGATCAAAGAGCGCGAGCATCTTGAAAAGATCAGCGACATCAAGGGCGTTCAGATGAAGATTGACTTCGGTTCCGCAATCCGCTCCTATGTTTTCATGCCCTACACCCTTGCAAAGGATACCCGCACTGCCTTTGAAAACGGCAATATCGGCGCTGTTATGGACGGCGACATTGACGGCTTCATCAACGCATACCTGAGTATGAACGCAAAGAAATAAGGAACACTATGAAAAGAAACGAGATAAAAATTATCAGCATTTTACTGGTGCTGATACTTGCGGTTTTCGGCGGCACTGCTCAGATGCGTCCGGAAGTAAATGTTCCCGATGCCAATGTTCCTTCCGCCGCTCTCCCCTCCCAGCCTGAGCAGAACGGAGAGCAGAATGCGGCAAAGCCCGAAGATCCCATAGTGTCCGAAGCGCCCATCGTTGAGGAAACGCCCGTTCCCCAAAGTGAGTTTTTCACCATCAACATGATTGGCGACTGCACCCTTGCTTCCGTCAGCCATTATCAGGGCACTGCTCAGGGCTATGACACCGTTATAAACGGCGACTGGGCATACCCCTTCTCTCTCACCGCGGAGTATTTCGCCGATGACGATATGACCTTCGCAAATCTGGAATGTTCCCTCACCGACTCCGATAACCGCACCGACAAGACCTTCACTTTCAAGTGCGGTCCCGAATATGCCAACATCATGGTGGAGGGCAATGTTGAGTTTGTCACTCTGGCTAACAACCATGTTCTCGACTACGGCGAAGGCGGCTACAAGGACACCAAAGAGGCTCTCGACGCTGTTGGCATTACCTATGCAGGCCGCGACGAATACGCTCTCTATGTTACCGAAAGCGGACTTCGCGTTGGCGTTTACGCACTCTCCTTCGGCACAACCACCCAGATCAAAGAGGGCATGGCAGCACTCAAAGCTCTTGAGCCCGACTTCATTATTGCCGCAATGCACTGGGGCGACGAGGGCAGCTACACCGTCAACAACGAACAGATAAAGCTTGCCCACGCCTGCATCGACGAGGGCGCGGACTTCGTTTACGGAAGCCATCCCCACACCCTCCAGCCCTACGAGGTTTATAAAGACAAATACATCTATTACTCCATGGGCAACTGGACCTTCGGCGGCAACACCGATCCCAGAGATAACGACACCTTTATCCTCCGTCTTACCCTCGAAAAAACTCCTGACGGCAAGGTGAGTGTTATCGAAAGAGAACACTTCCCCGCAGCCTGCTCCGGCATTGAAAACGGCAACGACTATCGTCCCGTTCTTTACGAAGAGGGCAGCGAAGAGTATAAGCGCGTTCTCAGCAAGCTGGACGGTTCCTTCACTGGACAAAACCTCTCCATCGGTTACGGTTACACCAGCAACGAGTAAAAAAATAAAACAAAGAAGATAAAGATATGAAAGCTTCACGCATCATACTTCTCATCATCTTAATAATTGCAATTGTTGCCGCGAGCGCCCTTGTTTTGGCCCGCGGCAATTTTGCCGCGCCGGAAAATTCTCCCGCAATCGCGGAAACTCCCTCCCCCAGTTCCTCGCCGGCGCCTACTCCTACTCCCACACCTACACCCACGCCCACACCAACTCCCACACCAACGCCTACACCCACACCTGAGCCTGAGTTTTTCACCATCAGCATGGTGGGCGACTGCACCCTTGCAAGCAGTCAGCACCACAAGGGCACTTCCGTGGCTTTCGAAAGCTTTGTTAACGGGGACTTTGCTTATCCCTTTGCAAAAACAAAGCAGTATTTTGAAGACGATTATCTCTCCATAGCCAATATGGAAGGCTGCTTCACCACGGCAGCAACATCCAGCGGTGCAACCTTCGTTTTCAAATCCGACCCCGAATACGCAAAGATATTCACCGAGGGCAGCATCGAGATGGTTGTGCTGGGCAACAACCATTCCGGCGACTTCCTCAATCAGGGACGGCTTGACACTCAAGTTTCCCTTGACGCAGAGGGTATTTTCTGGGCAGAGGACAATGGCTGCAGAATTTATGAAAAACCCGGTGGATTGAAAGTTGGCGTTTACTCCAAGCTTTACCCCACTGCTGACCAGGTTATCGCAGGTGTGGAAAAGCTGAAAAGCGAGGGCTGCGAACTGATTATCGCAGGGCTTCACTGGGGACTTGAGGGCACTTACCGCCCCACCGCCGACCAGCAGAATGTGGGTCACGCCGCCATTGACGCAGGCGCCCATATAGTTTACGGCAGCCATCCCCACGTACTTCAGCGCACCGAAGAATATAAGGGCGGACTTATCCTCTATTCCCTCGGCAACTGGAGTTTTGGCGGCAACACCAACCCCAGAGATAAGGACACTGCCATTGCCCGCGTAAGCGTAAAGCGTGATATTGACGGCAGCATAAGCATAGATTCCCTCGAACTTATCCCCTGCCGTCTCAGCGGCAGCGCTGATTATAATAACTACCAGCCCGTGCCCTACGAAGAGGGCAGCGCAGAATATGAACGCGCCATGAGCAAGCTTGATGGCAGCTGGAACGGACCTGACCTGACAATTGACTACAGCGCCTTCCACACCCCATCCCCCTCTCCTTCCGCCGCTCCCACCCCTGCACCTGAGGCGCCCTTACCCGAGGCTCCACCTCCCGAGGCGCCTGTGCCCGAAGCGCCGCCACCTGCACCACCTTCCGAAGAAGGCTGAGAAAAAAATCAAAGCTCCCCGATGCCATGGCATCAGGGAGCTTTTTATTATGTTGCGATAAGCACATCGGCCTTTTTATCTAGCTCAAAGAAGCGGAAGTATTCCTCCTCCATAGGAATCCAGAGCCTGAAATAATTGGGAGCCATGGCTTCTCCGTCACGGGTCACAACGCGCATGCGCTGTTCAGCGCTGTCCACTGTCATAAACACCCTTATGTCCATATACCCACCGAAATAACTATGCTGGGAGAAGCTTCCCTCAACAATGCGATAAGGCGAGGCCTTGACTCTCTTTTTCTTTTTGAAATTTATCTTATGATTATCAAAATATCTGTGGCTGAAGGCCTTTGGAGAGCGAAGATTATTCAGCACCTCGTCTTTGAATAAGTCATAGGCAATATTGCCGCCGGGAAGCCCCAGAGCTTCAACAGTCATCTTTCCACCGGGCATGAGGAAATCGTCCATATGGACTATTCCGGCTCCCGTAATCTCCGCCAAGGCCTTTGCGAGGCTGCTTTTGCCGGAGTTGGAGCGCCCGTCAATGGCTACAACGCAGCCGTCTTTATGCTCTGCCATTTTCTCAAGAACTCTCATGGCATTTATAAAGCTTGCGGGGGCAATGCGGTAGGCAGGCTCTTCCGCCGCCCGATAAGCCGCGCTGTGACTGACAGGTTTTCCATCCCATGCCTCAAGCTCAGCCTCCCAAGCTTCAAGGGAGAAGGGCAGCTTTTCCGCCTTCGCGCACTCTCTCACCGCGGCGAAATATTCCTCAATACTGCCGCTGCCTTTGGCTGCGGCAAACATATTATAAAGCCACTGCCATTTCAGTCCTCTTCGGCGCCATGCACGGAGATTTATTCTGCAAAGGGAGGGACTTATTATCTCATAAAGGCACTCATAACCTCTGAAGGAAAGCGAAGACAGCTCCGTGCGGAGATATTTTCTTGCCGATGCAGGATCACTGATCCCATGCTCCGCTCCATAAGCTGCCTGATAGCACATTTTCAGCGCGTCTCTCGGCTGCATTGATGGGTGGATCCGGCACTGCTCGCGGAGATAGTGAGAAAAGCTTCCTATCCTGCTCTCTCCGGCAAGAGCGCGCTCCGCCACCACGATTATATCCTCTTCCCGCGGAACCTCGCGAACGCTTTCAAAACCAAGACTATTCCAAAATCCCGATGCCTGAGGGTTTGCTTTATCATAGCCAAGAAGCAAACGCCTATAACCAAGCTCTCTGCAATAGCAGGCAAGGGCTTCTATAAGACTTGTGCCTATTTTCTTGCCCTGTTCATATTTTGAAAGCATGAACAGGCCTATGTAAGCCGTATCGGCTTCGGGATAGCCGTCTATAAAATCCAGCACTCCCACCATTTCTTCTTTTTCGAAATAGCCAAGATAATACTTTTCCTCTGCTTCCTTTCCAGGAGGCAGAAGAGACATATCTCTGCATATCTCTTCAATGCCGTATTCTTCAAAAGCAGGGTTTTCCTTGGCTATCTCCCTGACCGCTTCCGCGTCCTCCACGCCAAGGCGGCGCAGGGTATAAAGCTCCGAAAAGCGATTTATATCAATATTTTTCATAGCTGCCCCTCTCAAAGGCTATCTATATACTCGCAGGCGGCAAGAGCCGCAACTGCGCCGTCACCAACGGCGGTGGTAACCTGACGGATGCGCTTTGCGCGGCAGTCTCCCGCTGCGAAAACGCCTTCGGTGGCGCCGAGGCAATCCTCTCCTGCTGCAACATAGCCCCACTTATCAAGCTCCAGCACCCCTGCGAAAGGAGCATTATCGGGAGCATAGCCAACGGCCACGAAAAGTCCCTGAAGGGCAATTTCCCGTTCCTGCTCCCCAACGCTGACAGTGATGGCTTCAAGTTCATTTTCACCTTTCAGAGCGCTTACGATACCGCCGGCAATAAATTCAACATTGGCCCTTTTTTCAAGAGCTTCCACCAGTTTCTTCTCGCCGCGGATTGTGCTGCGATAGATAAGATAAACCTTCTCGCATATATCGGAGAGAAGCATCGCATCCTGCAATGCGCTGCTGCCGCCGCCAACAACCGCAACAGTGAGACCTTTGAAAAATGCGCCGTCGCACACGGCGCAGTAGCTTACGCCCATACCGGTGAGTTCTTCTTCCCTTTCAATGCCGAGGCGGCGGTGCTTTGCGCCTGCGGCAACAATAACGGCCTTTGACTCATAGCTTCCGGAATAGGTGGTGACAATTTTCACATCGCCCTTATCTTCAAGATCGGTGACCTCGTCAAGCTCGAATTCCACACCAAGAGCCATTGCCTGCTCCACAAGGCGGTCGGAGAATTCCGCTCCGCTTATCTCGGTGAAGCCGGGATAGTTTTCAAGTTTTGGGGAAAGGCTTATCTGTCCGCCAAATGCGCCCTTTTCAATTATAAGGCAGCTTTTTCCAGCGCGAAGAGCGTATATAGCGGCGGTGAGACCCGCAGGTCCTGCGCCTATTATTATAATGTCATACATAATTATTCTCCTTTGAAAGTAAAGGCGCTCATCAAAAACCTTTGGGCTTTTGATGAGCGCCCTGTGGCACTTGGAGTTTTTTAATCTATTATGCGCCTATGCTTCTCAGATATCCGCGGATATCGGAAACGCCGGCATACTTTTTGAAGCTCTCGCCATCGCTGACGATGAGGGTGGGAGCCTGATTGATGCCAAACGCTGCGCAGGCATCTGCATTCTCCTCAGCCAAAAGCTTTTCATAGCCAAGCTGAGCCTTATCAAGGAGGGAGATAGCCACGCGGCAGTTGGGGCAGGTTTTGGTGGTGAAGAGCATAGTGCCCTTTGCATAAGCGGCAACAGCCTGCTCTGCTTCCTCCGCCTTTTTCTCGGCGAGTTTCTCGCCCTTGAAGGAGCTGTTGGCGATGTTATATGTCTTGCGCTGGCGATATTCCTGACTCTTGCCGTCGTTCCAGTTCTGAACAGGACGGTAATAGCCGGTTATGCGGCTATAAACCTCTGCGTTTGCTCCGCAGTGGGGGCAAACAAACTGCTCGCCGGGGAGATAGCCATGCTCGCGGCAGACGGAATAGGTGGGGCTGAGAGTATAATAAGGCAGGCGATAGTTTTCCGCGATCTTGCGCACCAGCGCTGCGGCGGACTGCCAGGAGGGCAGCTTCTCGCCAAGGAAAGCGTGGAAAACGGTGCCGGAGGTATAGAGGGTCTGGAGCTCATCCTGAACATCCAGAGCGGTGAAGATATCCTCGGTGTAGCCAACGGGCAGATGAGAAGAGTTGGTATAGTAGGGAGTATTGCCCTCGGAGGCGGTGATGATGTTGGGGAAATCCTTTCTGTCGTGCTTTGCAAGACGGAAAGAGGTGCTCTCCGCAGGAGTTGCCTCAAGGTTATAGAGATCGCCATACTTCTCCTGATAATCGCTGAGTCTCTCGCGCATATGGTTGAGAACACGCTTGGAAAATTCCTGAGCCTCTTTATGGGTCATATCCTTGCGTATCCAGCAGGCGTTGAGAGCGGCTTCGTTGAGACCAACAAGACCGATTGTGGAGAAATGGTTATTGAAAGAGCCCAGATAATGCTTGGTGTAGGGGTAAAGACCTGCATCGAGGAAGCGGGTGATAACATCGCGCTTAACCTTCAAAGAGCGTGCGGAGACATCCATAAGGCGATCCAGACGATCCATGAACTCCTGCTCCGAAGCAGACTGATAAGCAATGCGGGGCATATTGATGGTTACAACACCAACACTGCCGGTGCTTTCGCCGCTGCCGAAGAAGCCGCCGGACTTTTTGCGCAGCTCTCTCAGATCGAGGCGCAGACGGCAGCACATACTGCGGACATCGCTGGGCTCCATATCGGAGTTGATATAGTTGGAGAAATAGGGAGTGCCGTATTTGGCGGTCATTTCGAAGAGGAGGCGATTATTTTCGGTATCGCTCCAGTCGAAGTCGCGGGTGATGGAATAGGTGGGAATGGGATACTGGAAGCCGCGTCCGTTGGCGTCGCCCTTTATCATGCATTCGATGAATGCCTTGTTGACCATATCCATCTCTGCCTTGCAGTCGCCGTAGGTGAAGTCCATCTCCTTGCCACCTACGATTGCAGGCATATTTTCAAGATCCTTGGGAACTGTCCAGTCCAGAGTGATGTTGGTGAAGGGTGCCTGAGTGCCCCAACGGGAGGGGGTATTCACACCGAAGACGAACCTTTCGATGCACTGAAGAACCTGCTTATAGCTGAGATTATCCACCTTGACAAAGGGTGCAAGGTAAGTATCGAAGCTGGAGAAGGCCTGAGCGCCGGCCCATTCGTTCTGCATAATGCCCAGGAAGTTGACCATCTGGGTGCAGAGAGAGGAAAGGTGGGCAGCGGGTCTGGAGGTGATCTTTCCGGGAACGCCGCCGAGACCATCGGTGATAAGCTGCTTAAGACTCCATCCTGCGCAATAGCCGGTGAGCATGCTCAGGTCATGGATATGTATGTCGCAGTTGCGATGGGCGTCAGCGACTTCCTGATCATATATCTCGCTGAGCCAGTAGTTGGCGGTTATAGCTCCGGAGTTGGAGAGGATAAGACCGCCTACGGAATAGGTGACGGTGGAATTCTCTTTAACGCGCCAGTCAGCAACCTTAAGATAGCTATCCACGGTGTCCTTGTAGTCCAGCATAGTGGTCTTCAGATTGCGAAGTCTCTCGCGCTGCTTGCGGTAGAGAATATATGCCTTGGCAACATCGTCATAACCGCCCTTGATGAGAACGGATTCAACGCTATCCTGAATATCCTCAACGGCAATAAGCTTGTCCTTTATTTTGGGTTCAAAATCTGCGGTGACCTTGAGCGCAAGAAAATCGATAACATCGCTGTTATACTGTCTTTCGCAGGCGTCAAAGGCCAGCATAATGGCAAGGCTGATCTTCTCAAGCTTGAAATCGGCTATCTTGCCATCGCGCTTAAGTGTTCTATACATCATATACCTCCATAAAGTCCCTTAGGGCTTATATAATCACCAAAACTCTGCGCATAGGCGAGCAGTATAATTATCACATATTTAGTAAGTTTTGTCAATATCGAACACAATATATTGTGTTTAATTCAGAGTCCTCTTGTGTCGGCAGTTTCTGCGAAAGCTGCGGCTATTTCCGCAAAGCGCCGAAGAGCTGCATCCTCGGGCGCAGCAAAGCCAGCGCCCACAAGCGCTCCCGAATCCACAAATTTCTGGATATACCAATGCTTTGCGCCTTTTATCAGCTGGCCCATAGCATAAAAATCGTCCTCGCAGTGAAGACAGTCAAGGGCGGTGGTGCGAAATTCATAGTCCGGGGCAAGGCTCTTAATAATGGCAATGGAGCTTAATATATCTTTCATATCCACACTCTCCACGCCACAGGTCAGTGCATATTTTTCGGGAGAATTTTTTATGTCCATAGCCACATAGTCCACAACCCCCTCTCGCAAAAGCTCCTCAAGCTTTTGGGGGAAGCAGCCATTTGTATCCAGCTTCACAAGGTAGCCAAGTTCTTTCACTCTGCGGAGGAAATCCGCAACTCCCTCCTGCAGCAGCGGCTCGCCGCCTGTGAGCACCACGGCGTCCAAAATGCCCGCTCTTTTGCGGAGATAGGAAAAAATTTCTTCATGGTCAATCTCTTCGGGCATTTCCCCTGCAGTTACAAGGGCGGCATTATGGCAAAATCCGCAGCGGAGGTTGCAATGGGGAGTAAACAGCGTGCAGGCAATTTTGCTGGGATAATCCAGCGCTGTAAGTTTTTGAAAACCGCAAATTTTCATATCCCTTTCACCTCCATTTTCGCAGCAGGCATATTGTAACACAAAGTAGGGGTCTGACGCAATATATTGTGGAAAGTTTTTATTTTCACATACAAAATATAGGAAGGCAAGGGCGTAAAAGCGGAACGGTCAAGACCGTTCCCTACGGAGGGGAGTTGAGTGCCTCCACGGGACGTTCAGGAGACGCAGCAACGCCTCCCTTAAAAAGGGAGGCGTTGGAGCTTTATTTGTCTACACTTATAATTGCTTTCACTGTAGAAGGAGCAATCTTTATCACCTTGCGGTTATAAGTGACAAGGCCGTTGAGTTCGTCTTCAACATCGCTGAGCTGGGTATAGACAGCGGCGGAAAGTCCCTGCTGCCATGCGGGGAAAATCTGCTCCTTATAGAGAGAGCGGAAGGCGTGGGTATAACTATTGGCGCTTTCATAGCGCTTATATCCAAAGTCCTTTTTGCTGAAGCTATGGCCGTGGACTCGGTGGTTATAGCCGCCAAATTCGGAAAGCACAACAGCGCGTCCCAGTTTGTCCTCTTCATATCTATAGGGCTTGAAATAGACATGCCAGCTCTTCACATCGCTTATGCCCTGGTCATGCCAGCCGCTGGCATGGTCTATGGTACGGCTGCGATCCATGCTGAGGATGAAATTGCAGGCCTTTTCGGCGTCAAACTGACCCCAGCCTTCATTGAAGGGCACCCACATGGCGATGCAGGGACAGTTATAAAGGGCATTTATCATTTCCCTGAGTTCGGCAAAATACTGCTCTCTGCCTGCAGCATCCTTGCGGCCGAAGAAAGCATATTTATTATCTCTGGAATGGCGCTTTGTAACAAGGGGCACGGATATTGCAAGAGGATTATACTTTGTGCCGCCCGATGGCATATCCTGCCACACCAGCATTCCAAGGCGATCGCAATGATAATACCAGCGCATGGGTTCAAGCTTAATATGCTTTCGCAGCATATTGAAGCCCATATCCTTTGCGGTTTTTATATCGAATATCAATGCTTCATCACTGGGAGCTGTCAGCATTCCGTCCGACCAATAGCCCTGATCCAGAAGTCCGTTATGGAAATAGGGTTTGCCGTTGAGGAAAAGGCGCTTTTTGCCCTTTTCGTCCCGCTCCACGGAGAATTTGCGCATCGCAAAATAGCTCTCCGCTTTATCTTCTCCCAGCGCAATGCTGAAATCATAGAGATAGGGATCTTCGGGAGACCAAGGGTGCAGTTCCTTCAGCGCTATTTCCACGGGGGAACCCGCCACGAAGCTATGCTCCTCCCCTTCCACAGTAACAAGGCCTTCACCTTCGCCCGCTACCCAAAGTTCTATCTTGCTCTCATCAAAATGGGGGATTATGCGCAGACCCTGAATATAGTTTTCAGGCACGGACTCCATCCAGACCGTCTGCCATATTCCGCTTTGAGGGGTATACCAAATTCCTCCGCGCTTTGAGGACTGCTTGCCGCGGGAATGCCAGGAGCTATCCGTTATATCCAAAACTCTCACAGCAAGGCTAACATTATCGCCCTTCAGCGCCTCGCTTATATCCACGGAGAAGGGGGTAAAGCCACCCACATGGCTACAAAGCTCTTTCCCGTTTACGAACACAGTTGCCATCTGGTCAACCGCTCCGAAATGGAGCAGCACCCTGCCCTTATTGAAGCCCTCGGGCAGCTTGAAGCGGCGGCGATACCAAATATAATCCCGCTTTGTGGGGCGGCTCACCTTTCCGGAAAGTACGCTTTCGGGAGAAAAGGGCACCAAAATAGTTTCCGGAAATTCCTCGGGCATATCCGCAGAGGAGGAGAGGGTGTATTCCCATTCTCCGTTTAAGTTAAGATAGCTTTCTCTTCGAAACTGAGGACGGGGGTATTCCTGCAAAATATTATTTTTATCCAGTTTTTCTCCCCAAGGGGTAAGCATATTAAGCACTCCTTTTGAGTTTCAGTTTTTCTCACGCTTTTTAAGCGCGGCAAAGGGAATGATGACAAAGAGCAGCGTCACCGCAGCTGCAAGGAAGATTCCGGGAGTGGGTACGCTTTTCAGCTGACCCATTTCCATATAAGTGAGGGGGCTGTTCTTAATAACGGCAGAGCCGATGAAAGGTCCGATTATCATGGGCACCATAACGGAAAAAATCATGCGTATGCCCTGAAAATGACCAACCTTACCCTCGGGAGTATGGTCGCGGAGGATACCGTTGAGAGTTGCGGAGAGCATCATATAACCGCTCATCATAACGCAGCCGCATATGATAACCGCCAGCATTTTTCTTGCAAAGAACATCACCACAAGACCCACCAGCATCAAAGCCCCTGCAGGCAGAAGGAAGCGAAGCTTGCCCACCTTGTCGGCAATGCCGCCTGTTGCCACAGAAACAACGGAGGCGATTAGCAAAACCGCTCCCAGAACTATTGCATAGTCGGTAATTCCCAAATAAGTCTGGATATAGATTATCAGATAAGGGAAGAAAACCTGAACGGCTATGGAGAAAATGCAAAGAGCCAGCATTGCCCAATAAAGGCCGGGAAGGGACTTTATAACGGAGGGGCGCAGACCATAGAGAAGATTTTTGAAATAACTATCCTTACGGGGCTTGAGAGTGGGAGAATCCTTCACGATGAAGAGGGATATAATGCCCACAAGAGTGACCATTATTCCGAAAATACTGAAGAAGGTTTTCCACTCGCCTCTCTGGGTATAGCCATCAAAAAGTCCGAAAACAACCAGCATGCTAATCAAAGGCAGAATTGCAAGCACGCCCTCGGTTTTGCCGCGCTTATCGTTGGGGACATTATCCGTAACATAGGCGTTGAATGCGGCATCATTGGCGGTTGAACCAAAGAAGGTCATAAGGCAGTCCAGAATGATTACAAGAACTGCCGCAGCAGCGGCTGCGTTGGCAACGGGGAACACTTTTCCCGCAGACTCGGGAGTAACAAAGCCGAAGGCTGCAGTGGTTATACCCCACAGGATATATCCGGCCGTTATAAAGGCCTTGCGCTTGCCCACGCGGTCGCTGAGTGCGCCCATAATCAAGGTTGCAAGGGTGGCAGTGATTGCAGAAGCCGCCACCATTGCGGCTATATAGTCAGGATTTGTGGATATGGTGTTGTAGAGAAATACGTTGAAATACATATTCTCCAACGTCCATGCAAACTGGCCCGAAAGTCCAACCAATATAAGCACGGACCAAATTCTTGCGCCCAGTTTCTTTTTCACGGCTTTTCCCTCCTCTTATGCGTTTATATCTCCGCGCGCCTTAAGTTCGGAAACAATCTTTCCAAAAAGCTTATCGTCAATTTTGAAATACTTGCGGTATACGAAAAAGCCCGCAACTATGCTGATAAGGGGCAGGATAAGCATTGCAAGCTTCACAATGAGAATGCCGGTATCCGTAACATCGTCAACGCTTACAGCGGAGTTTATGCCGGATATTATAAGGGTAACGGACACGATGCCCTTGCTTATTGCGCCGCCAATCTTGTTGACAAAGGGCTGAACGGAGAAGGTGACAGCCTCATCGCGGCGTCCGATCTTCCACTGGCCATATTCGATGGTGTCAGCAAGGAACATAAGCATGAGAAGCTGGATAAAGGCCTGAGCTGCGAAGATAAGCAGTCCGGCAACGCCTACAACTGCCATTTTACCGTCGCCGCAGAAGAAGATAATATATCCTGCAAAGACCATAATGGTTGCGGCGGTATAAAGCTGGCGGCGGCTGAATCGCTTGGAGAATTTGGGGAAAAGCAGAAGCGCCGCAAGCTGGCTCACGCCCAGAACACCTGCGAAAACGGTGTACATATCGGGATTTTTGAAAACATACTTGAAGTAATAAGTGCCAAAGCCCGTGGTTGTGCAGTAGCCAATCATGAAAAGAGCCATGGCAATGGCGGTGATGCGCAGCTGGTCATTTTCCTTGAGCACCACCAAAATATCCTTGAAACGAGTTTTCTCCTCGTCCTTGGTGGCAATTTTATTCTCCTTGACACCGAAAACGGTGAAGCAGAGGAAGAGCCAAGTGATAACGGTTACACCCACTGCCATAAGGAAGAAGCCTTTCTTGGAGGTATAGTTATCCGTCAGGGCGGTGACGGAAAGGACAACCGCATACATACCAACATTGGCGCAGATTCGGGCAAAAGAGCCTATCTTCTCGCGCTTTTTCTGGTCGAGGGTCAAAGCAGGCATCAGCGTCCAGTATGCAATATCGTTAAGGCCATAGATAAGATCCCAAAGGACATATACAATAACGAAGAAAACTATGTAGGCAGGGCCTGTAAGACCAAGGTCGGAGAAAAGCAGTATTGTGAGAATGCCGCCCGCAATCGCGCCAAGAACTATCCAAGGCTTGAATTTACCCCAACGTGTGCGGGTGTTATCAACCACAATACCCGTTATGGGGTCATTGAAGGCATCGAAAACACCCAAAATGACAAAGGCGGCGCTCATCCACCACATTACGGAGTCGCTGAGATCCAGCGCCTCGGTGGCGAAAGAGATGAAGTACATGCTCACAAGGCTATAGAGCATATCGCGGCCAACTGTGCCGAGACCAAAGAAATATTTATTACGGCTGTCGATTCTGTCCTGCGCGGTTTTGCCCTTCATGGCAAATCCCCCTTTTTTAGATAATAAGTTAAATCATATCAGGGATGTCTGCGGGAGTATATGCGATTTTTTCCGCTCCGAGGGATTTGAGAAATTCCACATCGCGGTAACCCCATGCAACGGCAATGAAGTCCGTGCCGGAATTTGCCGCTGTCATATAGTCAACTTCGCTGTCTCCTATATACACAGCCTTTTCCCCTTCTGCTCCAAGCGCCTTCATGGCGGCAAGTACAGGCGCGGGGTTGGGTTTGCGCTCTCTGCCGGGGCGATCGCCTTCTATTATTGGGATATATTCTCCAAAAAAGCGTTCTCTCAGTTCCTCGGCAGCGGCCTGATATTTATTTGTGACTATGGCCATGCGCTCTCCCCTGAGGTGGAGAAGCTTGAGCATATCCATAATGCCCTCGTAAGGCGCGGTTTTATCCACACAGTGGACATCATAGTATTCATTAAAAGCGGCAAAAACCTTTTCAAAATCGGGATTTTCCTCACCGTTGGGGAGGGCTCGCTCCACAAGTTTTCTCACTCCGTTGCCAACAAAGGACTGAATGGTGGGATAATCATGGGTGGGATAGCCGAATTTTGAAAGGCCATAGTTCACTGCATCCCCCAAATCGGGGATGGTATAAAGTAGTGTGCCGTCAAAGTCAAAAAGGATTACTTTTCCGCTCACTTTGCGTACCTCTTCACGATGTTGAGAAGGATTCGGGTGCTTATATCCATACCCTCAAGGCTGATATGCTCATAAGGTCCGTGGTAGGCATAGCCGCCTGTGCCCAGATTGGGGCAGGGCAGACCGCGGAAGGTGAGCTGGGCGCCGTCGGTGCCGCCGCGGATGGGCTCCACGGTGGGCTCAATGCCAGCTTCCTTTATTGCCTCAAGAGCGTTTTCCACCACATGGAAATGGGGCTTCACAGCTTCGCACATATTGCGGTAATGCTCTTTTATCTCAAGTGCTACTGTGCCTTCGCCGTATTTCTTGTTCAGCAGCTTGGTCACATGGGCAAGGCATGCTCTGCGGGCTTCGAAAGAGCCTGCATCATGGTCGCGGATGATATAGTTAAGAGTGGCCTTCTCCACATCGCCTTCCATGCTTGTCAGGTGGAAGAAGCCCTCATAGCCCTCGGTATCTCTGGGGGTATCACCGGCAGGCAGCATGGAGTTAAACTCCATGGCAACGAGGCTTGCGTTTATCATAGTGTCCTTGGCAGAGCCGGGATGAACATTGAAGCCATTGAAGGAAACCTTTGCTCCGCAGGCATTGAAGTTTTCATACTCAACGCCGCCTTCTGCACCGCCATCGGCAGTGTAGGCAACCTTTGCACCGAAGCGCTCCAGATCCATGAGAGATGCGCCGTGGCCAATCTCCTCATCGGGGCAGAAGCCGATGGCGATGCGGCCATGGGGAAGATTTTCCTTTATGATGGTTTCTGCCATTTCCATTATCTCTGCAACGCCTGCCTTATTGTCAGCGCCCAGAACAGTTGTTCCGTCTGTGACTATCAGGCTGCGGCCTTTCAAGGAAGGCAGGTGGGGGAAATCCACGGGAGAAAGGATTCTTCCGCTATCGCCAAGGACGATGTCGCCGCCGTCATAGTTCTCGATAAGACGGGGCTTAACATTCTCGCCGGGGAAATCGGGAATGGTATCCAGATGGGCAATGAAGCCGATGCTCATAGCATCTTCGAGCCCCTCGCTTGCGGGAATTACGCCATAGACATAGGCATGCTCATCCACGTAAACCTCGCTGACGCCAATCTCGCGCATCTCCTCTGCAAGCAGGTTTGAAAGGTCAAACTGGCAAGCGGTGGAGGGAGTGGTCTCGCTTGTTTCGCTGCTGGCGGTGTTTATCTGAACATATTTCAAAAATCTTTCATATGCCTTCATTTTTTATTCTCCTTCAATTTGTTCAATGGAATATAGATTGGAGCCAAAGTCGCCCAAGACTCTTATATTGGGATGATAGCCCGTACCTAAAAACTGATTTTCAAGCCTTACGCCTTCCATAAGCATATCTCCGCGGGCGGTGTATTTCTCCGCTCCGTCCACAAGATTTACAAGGGCATCGGCTGTGCGGAAAATGAAGCCTTCGGGGTTCAGGGAAAATGGCAGAAGATGCTTTATAAGCTCGCCGAAAGAGCGAAGATAAACATTCTGCTCCTTGGCAGCAAGGGTATAGAGTTTGTCCTTTTCAAGACCGGCCACAGGCATAATGTCTCCTGCAGGGGCGGCCTTATATCCTCTCTGGAAATAGCCACAGATGCATTTATCTCCCTCGCCAACCTGCCATACCTCTGTACCGCTTCTTGTGCCTTCTGTGCGTCTGAACTGTCCGTACTGGAAGGTTCGGCGGTGCTTTTTATAAAATGCGATCTGCGACTTAATCTGTCTGCGTTCCTCCGGTGTCAGTTCGCCAAAGTCCAGTTCATAGCCCATCACACCGAAAGCCGCCACATTGAACCGGGTAGACAAAGGCGTGGTGCGCAGGGTCTGGGCATTGGGACACATGGAAACATGGCAGGAAATGGCTGACGGCGGATAGAAGCAATACATGCCCCGCTGAATATCCAGCCGCTCCCGGGCATCGGTATCATCCGATGTCCAGATCTGGGGGCTGTAGCACAGCATACCCAAATCAAAACGGTTGCCGCCGGAGGAGCAGCTTTCCAGCAGTACATTGGGATGCTTCTCCACAAAGATGCGGCGCAGCACCTCGTAAAGGCCCAGAATATACCGATGGAAGAATTCTCCCTGATGCGCCAATTGGCTGCCAAAAGCATCGCTGATATGGCGGTTATAGTCCCATTTGACATATTCGATATGGGCATGGCGCAGGATCTTATCCACCGCACTGACGATATAATCCCGCACATCCGCTCTGGTTAAGTCCAGCGTCAACTGATTGCGGCCCAGGCTGGGCTCTCTGCCGGGAATGCGGATCACCCAATCCGGGTGGGCGCGATAAAGATCGCTGTCCGGGTTAACACACTCCGGCTCGAACCAAAGGCCAAACCGCAGGCCCAGATGATTGATATCCTGGGCCAGCTTCCGCATGCCGCCAGGCAATTTCTTTTTATTCACCGTCCAATCGCCCAAGCCGGCGGTATCGCTGTTTCGTTTGCCGAACCAGCCATCGTCCAGCACAAACATCTCCACACCCAGATCCGCCGCTTTTTTCGCCATGCCCAGAATTTTCTTCCGGTCAAAGTCGAAGAAGGTGGCCTCCCAGTTGTTCAGCACCACCGGGCGCTGGACATAGCGGAAGCGTCTGGGAATGATATGGCTGTTTACAAAATCATGGAAATTGGCGGCCATGCCGTTGATGCCGTGGCAGGAGAAAGTCATGGCTGCCTGGGGTGTTACGAACCGC
>JAZQVC010000040.1:0-21917 GCA_045631645.1 Oscillospiraceae bacterium | reverse complement strand
TCCCTTGAAAAGGGAGGTGGATTTTGCCGCAGGCAAAAGACGGAGGGATTGCGTTGTCTCCGACGGCCATATTCTTTTCGTGTGTCCGAAAAGAAAATGGAAAGAAAAGTCCAACAAAGAGGGGCGCAGAAAGCCCCTCTTTGGAAACTCCCCAAGTGCGGATAGGGAAACAATAGTGTGCCACATAATCAAAATCCAAAATCTATAGATTTTCCCTCGTATGCCGCTCAGGACGCTGCTGCATGTAGCTGCCTGTTCGGCAGCTCGGGGATTTCACCTCGTAATATTTCCGCGCTCTTCGTAGGGCGGGGGTTTACTCCCGCCGCGGACAGCCTTTCCCTTGAGAGGAAGAGCTCAAATTGCTCCTTTAGCTGTCCTTGATATCGGACACAATAGTTGATATAATTATCCAAACACTTGTAAAGGAGGTATAAACATGCTCAAGCTCATTCTCGGGCGCGCGAAAAGCGGAAAAACCCGCTCCATTATGGAAGAGATAAGCCGCCTTGCGTCCTTAGGCGAAAAAGGCATGGTTCTCCTTGTTCCCGAACAATACAGCCACGAAGCAGAGAGGGAGGCGCTGCGCTTTTGCGGCGATAGTCTCAGCCTCCACGCCGAGGTTCTCTCTTTTACCCGCATGGCTCACAGAGCGTTGAAAGAATGCGGACTGGGTGGGAAAAAGTTTCTCGACGGCGGAGGAAGAGCTCTTTGCATGGCTCTCGCTCTTGACGCCGTTGGTTCAAGGCTGAAGGTTTATTCTGCCGCTCGCCGCCAGACTGCAATTGCCGAAAGCCTCCTCTCCGCAATTGACGAGCTGAAAAGTTCCTGCGTTTCACCCGAATCTCTTGAGCGCTGCGCCCAAAACCGCAGCGACAGCTTCGGCGACAAGCTCAGGGATATAAGCCTTATCTTTTCCGCATACAACGCCATTTGCGCAAAAAGCGCCCTTGACCCCTCCGACAGGCTGGGTCTTCTTGCAGAAAACTTTCATAAAAGCGCCTTCGCAGGAAAGCGCATATTCATAGACGGCTTCACCGATTTCACCCGCCAGCAGCTTGACATCATCTCCGCCATGCTCCGCAACGGCTGCTCAATCAGCGTTTGCCTCGGCTGCGAGGGTCTTCGCGAAGGCCACGATATATTCGAGCCCAGCCGCCGCGCCGCACTCAGCCTTATCCGTGAGGCAGAGGACGCAGGAGTACCCCATGAGATTGTTTCCGCGCTGAAAAGCTCCCCCTCCACACCTATGGAGCATATTGAAAAGCAGCTTTTCGCTTTCGGTAAGTCCCACATAGACGCCGAGGGCGCTGTTGAGCTGCGCTGCGCAGCAAGTATAAGCGCCGAATGCGAAGCAGCCGCCGCCCACTGCCTACGCCTTGTGCAGGAAAAGGGCTGCCGCTGGCGGGATATTGCAATCGCTGTCCGCTCCTTCGATGCTTACCGCGCCGCCCTTGAAAACATCTTCTCCCTCTATGGAATCCCACTTTTTTCCGCCCGTAAGAGCGATATTTTTGAAAAGCCCGTCCCTGCCCTCATTCAATCTGCCTTTGCCGTTATAAACGGCGGCTGGAGCTATGAGGATATGTTCACATATCTTAAAACAGGCCTCGCCGGATTGAGCATAGAAGAATGCGACGAGCTTGAAAACTATGTTTTCCTCTGGTCCATACGTGGAAACGCATGGACAAAGGAGGATCCTTGGCGGGCTCATCCCGAAGGATTTGGCGGAGAATACACTGACGAAACATGGGAAAAGCTCCGATATATAAACCGCCTGCGCCGCAAGGCTGCCGCACCTCTCGCCCTTTTGCAACATCTGGGCAAAAAGGGCACCACCGCCGCGGATCATTGCTGCGCCCTTTCCGAATTTTACGAGGCGCTGGCTCTGCCCGAAACTCTCTCCAACAGAGCCAAAGAGCTTAAAGATTGCGGCGAGGAGACCCTTGCCGCCGAGTATGCCCAGCTTTGGGAAATAATCGCAGAGGCAACGGAGCAGTGCGCCGCCGTTTTGGGAGATATGGAAACGGATATGGAAAGCTTCGGCAAGCTTTTCTGCCTGCTTTTGAGCAAATATTCTCTGGGCAGCATCCCCCTCTCCGCCGACAAGGTTTCCGCAGGCGACATGGACAGAATGCGCCGCCGCAGCATAAAGCACCTTATCGTTCTGGGCTGCGACAGTAGCCGCGTCCCCTCCACCGAACCGGGCAGCGGCATTTTTTCCGACGACGACAGAGCGGAGCTGCTTTTGGAGGGCATAGATATTGGCGATAGTCCCTCCGACCGTCTTTACCGCGAGTTCGCCCTTGTTTATAACTGCCTGACCCTCCCCTCGGAGAGCCTTTATGTCAGCTGGTGCGCCGCCAACGCCGAGGGCGGCAAGACAATGCCCAGCTTTGTTATTAGCCGCCTTGAGGATATCTTCGGCATAGAGTGCGGAAGAATTGACCTTGCTGAGTGTCGCTCCCGCGCAAAAGCTCCTGCGCTGGAGCTTGCCGCCTCTTCCGACGGCACTCCCCTCACCGCAGCCGCAAAGCAGTATTTTTCCGAAATAGGCGCGGAGGAAAAGCTTCGCAAGATAGAAAATGCCGCCAGACTCAGCCGCGGCAGACTAAGCAAGCAGAGTGTCCGTGCCCTTTACGGCGATAAGCTTCGCCTTTCCGCAAGCCGCATAGACAAAATGGCTTCCTGCCCCTTCTCCTATTTCCTCCAGTACGGCCTGAAAGCAAAGCCCCGCCAGAAAGCGGAGTTTTCCGCCCCCGAAATGGGCACTTTTATGCACTATGTTCTTGAAAATGTTGCCCGCGACATAAACGATTTGGGCGGCTTTGCCGCAGTTAGCGTGGAAACAGTCAACGCCCTTTGCGACGAATATGTTAAGCGCTATATCCGCGAGGAGCTGGACGATTTCCGCGAAAAATCCCCACGCTTTGAATATCTCTTCCGCCGTCTTATTAAAAATGTCCGCACAGTTGTCAGCGATATGGCGGCAGAACTTGCCCGAAGCGAATTCAAACCTCTGGACTTTGAGCTGGATTTCGGCAAAATAAGCAATATGCCCAGCGTTGAGATTGGCGACGGGGACAGCAAGCTTGTCCTCACAGGTATTGCCGACAGAATTGACGGTTATTACCACAATGGCAAGCTTTATGTGAGAATAGTTGACTATAAAACAGGTCGAAAGAGCTTCTCCTTCTCCGACATCTGGTACGGCATGGGGCTGCAGATGCTTCTTTATCTCTTTGCCCTCAGCCGCAACGGCGAAAAGCGCTATGATGCAGAGATAGTGCCTGCAGGAGTTATGTATATACCTGCCCGCGACGTGCTTATCAGCGCCAAAGCGGATATGAGCGATGAGGAAATTTTGAGCAAGAAGCTTGATGAGCGCCGCCGCAGCGGTCTTTTGCTTGATGACGAGGATATTCTCCGGGCCATGGAAAACTCCGATTCCCCCGTTTATATCCCCGTAAGCATAAAAAACGACAAGTACACAGGCGAAAGCCTTGCAAGCGCCGAGCGCCTTGGTCTTCTCAGCAAACACATAGACAAAACCCTCCGCGAAATGGCAAAGGAGCTTCATAGCGGCTGCATATCCGCCGACCCCTACTTCCGCAACCAGCGGGAGAATGCCTGCCGTTTCTGCGACTATGCCTCCGCCTGCCATTTCGGCGGCGAAGAGGACCGCATCCGCTATCTTGAAAATCTCAAGCCCACGGAATTTTGGGCAAAGCTGGAGGAAGGAGGCGCAGAGGAATGAGCTTTTCATTCACCGAAGGACAAAGACAAGCCATTGAAACCCGAAACCGCAGCCTTCTTGTGAGCGCCGCCGCAGGAAGCGGAAAAACCCGCGTTCTCACGGAAAGAGTTCTCCGCTATATAACCGATCCCGAGGAAAGCGAGGAAATTGACCGCTTCCTGATAATCACCTATACCCGCGCCGCCGCAGGAGAGATGCGAAGCCGCATTATGGATTCCATCGCCGCCGCTGCCGCCGCAAATCCCTCCGACCGCCGCCTTCGCCGCCAGCAGGATAAATGCTATCAGGCGCCCATCGGCACTATCCACTCCTTCTGCACCACTCTCCTTCGCGAGCATTGCCATCTCCTTGGTCTGCCTCCGGCATTCAAGGTTATTGACGAGGACAGAGCAGAAAAAACCAAGCTCAGTCTCTGCGAAAGTCTTTTGGAAAGCCGCTACGAACACATGGAGCGCTATCCCGGCTTCAAGAGCCTTTCCGACAGCGTTGGCGCAGGAAGAGATGACCGCCGCCTTGGTGAAACCCTCCTTCGCCTTTACGAAAAAATCCGCAGCCACACCTATCCCGACGATTGGATTGCTCAGCAAAAGGCTCTTCTTAGCTCCCTTTCTCAAGTGAGTGATATTGCCGACACCGAGTGGGGCAGAGTGCTTTTGCAGGATATTCAGGACTCCGCATCCTATTGGGCAGGGCGAATGGATCAGGCAGTGCTGGAAATCCACAGCGCAGACGAAAAAATAATCAAAGCTTACGGCGAGGTTTTCATGGAAGACGCCGCCATACTTCGGGATTTTGTCCGCGCTCTTGATATGGGCTGGGATAAGGCAAGGGAATTCTTGCCCCCCGAAAAGTTCAGAGCTCTCGGCAGACTCACCAAGTATGAAAACGAATCCCTCAAAAACCGCGTCACCGAGGTTCGCAACAACTATAAAAAAGAGGCTGCACGCTTCCGCAAGGCTCTTGAAAGTTCTTCCGAAAAACAGCTTCGGGAAATGAGTACCGCAGCGCCCACAATGGAGGCGTTGCTGGATCTCTGCGCCGATTTTGACCGCCTTTATGCCGCCGAAAAGCGCCGCGACGGTCTTGTGGACTTTGGCGACCTTGAGCATATGGCCTGCGAGATTCTTGTTAACAAATCAGACGGCAGCCCCTCAGATCTTGCTCGGGAGCTGAGCCGCCGTTACCGCGAGATAATGGTTGACGAATATCAGGATGTAAACGAAGTTCAGGACACCATTTTCCGCGCCCTTTCCCAAAACGGCAAAAACCTTTTCATGGTGGGCGATGTGAAGCAGTCCATTTATCGCTTCCGCCTTGCCGACCCCACCATTTTTCTGGAAAAATACGAAAGCTACGCAGATTTCGGCTGCGCAAAAAGCGAGGATGAGCCCCTGCGCATTTTGCTGCAGGAAAATTTCCGCTCCCGCAAGTCCATTCTCGATGCCGCAAATCAGGTTTTTTCCAACATTATGAGCGTCAAACTGGGCGAGATGGATTATGACGATGCCGCAGCATTGCGCTATGGCTCCTCCGCCTATCCCGAAGGCAGCGACACACCCGTTGAGCTTTGTCTTATCGACCCCGTTCAGGGTGAGGAAAGCGAAGAAAGCCCCGAAAAAGCTGCCATGGAAGCCCGCTATATTGCCAAAAGAATAAAGGAAATGATGGCGGAGGGCACGCTCGTTCACGAAGGCGGCGGCGCGCGAAAGTGCCGCTGGAGCGACTTTGTGCTTTTGATGAGCTCTCCCAAGGGTAAGGGCAGCATTTTCCATACCGAACTCAGCCGCGCAGGCATACCCGTTCAATCCCGTCAGGCAGGAGGATTTTTCTCCTCTCTGGAGGTGGGTATTGCAATGGACATGCTTACGGTTATCGATAACCCCCACGCGGATGTTTCTCTTATAAGCGTTCTCCGCTCTCCCGCTTTTGGCTTCAGCGCAGACGAGCTTACTTCCATCCGCGCAGCCAACAAAAATGCGGATTTCTATACTGCGCTGCTATCCTGCGCAGAAAATGGCAACGAGCGCTGCCGCAGCTTTGCCGAAAAGCTCTCTGCCATTCGCAAGGCCGCTCCGGACTTAAGTCTCGATCAGCTTTTATGGCGCATTTACTCCGAGACGGAGCTTTTTGCGGTGTGCTCGGCCATGAGCGGCGGAGAGGAGCGCCGCGCCAATCTCATGTCCCTTTTCCAACTGGCTCGTTCCTTCGAGGAATCGGGCTACCGTGGTCTCTTCCGCTTTATCGCATGGCTGCGCCGCATGGCGGAAAGCGACAAAGAGCCCCAGCGCAGCGAAGATGGCGACTATGTGAGCATAATGAGCATTCACGGAAGCAAGGGTCTTGAATTCCCCTTCGTTTTCCTCTGCGACCTGAGCCACGGCTTTAACAAGTCCGACGAATATGCCCCCGTGCTGCTCCATTCCAAGCTTGGTCTTGGGCCCAAAATCACTGACACTGCAAGGGGGATTGAGTATCCCGGTCTTGCCCACCGCGCAATCGCAAAGCAGATAGACAAGGAAACCCTCAGCGAGAGAATGCGCGTTTTGTATGTCGGTATGACCCGCGCGAAAGAAAGACTTATCATGAGCGCGGTGTTCACAAACCCCGAAAAGCGCCTTGAAAAAATGGCTGGCAATGCCGATTCGCCCATGCCTCCCGCAGTGCTTGGCAGCGCAAGCAGCATGGTTCACTGGCTCATCTATGCCGCCTTGACGGACACGCAAGGTCTTATCGATATGAAGATTGTCGCCCCTGCACAGGCAGACGAAAGTCAGGAAGAGGCCGCCGAAGCTTCTTCTGCCGTCAGCGCAAGTCCCGAAATGCTGGCGCAGCTCAGGGAAAGACTGGATTTTGTCTATCCTCATCAAGCCGCCACAGAGCTTCCCACCAAAGTGAGCGCAACCGCCCTGCATGACTATGATGACGACAGCGCCCAGGAGTCTGCCGCTCTTATTTGGGAAATGCCCGAATTTGAGTTTCGCCGTCCCAAGCTTGGGGCAGAAAAATCCACCAAGCTTTCCGCAAGCGCCTTCGGCACTGCCACCCATAGCTTTTTGCAGTATGTGGATCTTCAAAAAACCGCCTGTCTTGAGGATTTGAAGGAGGAAGTTATCCGCCTTGAAAACTTGGGTCTTATCAGCGGCGATGAGGCAAAGGCCATTGATTGCGCATCTCTTTTGAGTTTTTTCCATAGCTCCACAGGAGCGCTGCTCAAAAAGGGAAAAGTGCATCGGGAATTCCGCTTCACCCTTCTCAGCGATGCTTCCGAATGCTTCGGCAAGGATGTGCTCGGCGAGGAAATTCTTCTTCAGGGTATTATCGACTGCCTTGTTGAGGAAGAGGACAGCCTGAGCATTATCGACTATAAAACCGACCGCGTTACTCCCGAGCAGGCCATAGAGCGTGCAAAGCTTTATCAAAGCCAGCTCTGGGCGTATGCCAGAAGCGCCCAGCGCATCTTCGGCAAGAAGGTGAAAACTGTGCTCATCCACTTCCTGAGACTGGGAGTGAGCATCGAGGTCTGAGCCGGCAAACAATCCCCGAAAGCCTTGAAAAATAAGAAAAAAAGCCCTTGATTTAAAGAAAAATGTGTGTTAAAATGCATTTTGCGTCTTGTAACCATGCCCTTTTTGAGCGTACTCAAGACAGCCTAATATGAGGAGAAATTTACTATGAAGCCCGGAATCCACCCCAAGTACGAACAGACCACCATCCGCTGCGCCTGCGGCGAAGTTATCGCCACCGGCAGCACCAAGCAGAACATCACTGTTGAAATCTGCTCCAAGTGCCACCCCTTCTACACCGGCAAGCAGAAGCTCGTCGACACCAGCGGCCGCGTTGATAAGTTCAACAAGAAGTACGGTCTGTAATCTCAATAAAATGCTATTGCAGCAAAAGGCTCCACAAAAATTGTGGAGCCTTTTGCTGTTTCTTATTTATTTTCAGTTCAGCGCACAACGCCCAGAAGGACATACCGTGTATAGCTGTTGGTTCTTGTACAGGTGGAGAGGGTTATTACCCGCTCTCCTGCTTCGGGAACAACGTCGCATTCAAATTCGGATCTTGCCTTTGCGCGAGAAACCCATTTGTCGAACTCCTCATCGGATTCAAAGTCCAGTTTCCATGCTTCTCCGTCCACGCTCATCACATATCCGGAAAAGAACTCCACAACATAGTTTTCATCCTCAGTCATAATGAAGCAGCGGGGATGCTCATCATACCAAGCCTGATTTTTATAATTCACTATGGTGCCGAACATGGAGTTATTGTTCATGCGGTGGCCGTAGATTATCGTATGGTTATCGCTGAAATCCCCGGAGTTTCTATAATCCATAAAAATGCTGCCGGCGCTGTTATATTTGCCGTCTGGGAGCTTTTTTATATACTCATCGTTATCCTCGCCCTGAACAATGGGATAATCAATGGGGCTATCCTCCATATATATCCAGCCCACCACGTCACTATTCATATCAAGCAGAGCTTCAAAGTCTACAGTGGGAAAATCTATACCCGCATGAGGATCGGGAGTTTCCTCCGGCAGGACTTCACTCTGTTGAGGATCGTCGATTTTCTCCTCCGCGGAATCGGGCTTTTGCGAAGCGCCCTCATCTGCGGAAACAGAAACATTCTGTCTCAGGGAATCATAGGCATTTTCCCCTTCGCCATAAGCCAGCAATGTGTTCAGAACTTTATATCCGGCAAAAATTGCCACAGCGGCAAAGAGCACAATAAGTATAAATAAAATTCCTTTTTTCATATACACAGTTCGCCTCCTTTGCCAACTTCTTGCTGCGTCACAGTATAACACACCGCTATCTTTTTTTCAATTCTCTTTCTATTGACATTCCCCATGATGAGATATAGAATAAATTGGTTATGATGGGGGGAAGGGCCCCCGATCGAAAGGAGATAATTCAAAAATGGCAAAAGATAAAAAAGTTGAGCAGATAACCGATATGGAAGTGGACTTCGCCCAGTGGTTCACCGATGTTTGCCGCAAGGCTGAGCTCATTGACTACAGCTCCATCAAGGGCATGTTCATTTACCGTCCCTATGGCTACGCCATCTGGGAAAACATCCAGAAGGAACTGGATGCACGCTTTAAGGAGACCGGTCACGAGAACGTGGCTATGCCTATGCTCATCCCCGAGAGCCTCCTCCAAAAGGAGAAGGATCACGTTGAGGGCTTTGCCCCCGAGTGCGCATGGGTCACCTACGGCGGCAGCGAGGAGCTGGAGGAGCGTTACTGCATCCGCCCCACCTCCGAAACTCTGTTCTGCGAGCACTATGCAAATATAATTCACTCTTGGCGCGACCTGCCCAAGCTCTACAACCAGTGGTGCAGCGTTCTCCGCTGGGAAAAGACCTCCCGCCCCTTCCTCCGCCACCGCGAGTTCCTCTGGCAGGAAGGCCACACCATGCATGCCACCGCTGAGGAGGCCATTGAAGAAACCCACCGCATGCTGAACATCTACGCCGACTTCCTTGAGAACACTCTGGCTATGCCCGTTGTCAAGGGCCGCAAGACCGACAAGGAAAAGTTCAACGGCGCAGAAGAGACCTACACTGTTGAGTGCATGATGCACGACCGCAAGGCTCTCCAGTCCGGCACCAGCCACTATTTCGGCGACGGCTTTGCCCGCGCTTTTGACATCACCTACACCGGCAAGGACAACACCCTCCACTATCCCCACCAGACTTCCTGGGGCGTTTCCACCCGTATGATCGGCGGTCTTATCATGACCCACGGCGATAACAGCGGCCTCGTGCTGCCTCCCCGCATCGCCCCCATCCAGGTTGTTGTTCTCCCCATCGCCCAGCATAAGCCCGGCGTTATCGAGAAGGCTCAGGAGCTTATCGACCGCCTGAAGGCTGCCGGCATCCGTGTCAAGGGCGACTTCAGCGACAACAGCCCCGGCTGGAAGTTCGCTGAGTACGAGATGAAGGGTATCCCCCTCCGCATCGAAATCGGTCCCAAGGACATGGAGAAGAACCAGTGCATGACCTGCCGCCGCGACAACGGCGAAAAGACCATCGTGTCTCTGGACGAGCTTGAAACCGCCGTTCCCCAGCTCCTTGACGCAGTTCAGGCAGGCCTCTTCGAGAAGGCCAAGGCCAATCTGGACAGCCACATTTTCGAAGCTCACTCCCTCGAGGAAGCCAAGGCTCTTCAGGAAGAAAAGGGCGGCTTCATCAAGACCATGTGGTGCGGCGACCTTGAGTGCGAAATGGCAATGAAGGAAAAAGCCGGTATGACCAGCCGCTGCATGCCCTTCGAGCAGGATGAGATTGACGAAGTCTGCCCCATCTGCGGCAAGAAGGCAAAGCACATGATTTACTGGGGCGTAGCATACTAAGCCAAGCCTGTTGCAGCAAATAAAAAAGTCTGACTGTTTTTACAGTCAGACTTTTTCTTTTATGTTCAGAAAGAACTTTGATTTCGGCAAATAGCGAAGGAGCAGCAGACCGAGGGTGAACATCACAACAACTTCGCCCAAAGCCACCTGTCCTCCAAATATGAGGAAAGCAGTGCCGAAAGCCATGCCCGGATCGGCAATGGTGAAAGCCAGCACGGCGCCCACGATGATGGCGTTGCTCACAACAGGGGCGAGGCACACAAGAAGCTTTCTCCAAGCTCTTGCGTAGTTGCCACTTCGTCCAAGAGAGGCGGCTGCAAGGCAGCAGAGGAGAGTGGCGAGAGAGCCGAAAACCACATCCAAGGGACCAGCTGGGCTCATAAGATTTGCCAGAATGCAGCCAACGAAAAGACCCCAAGTGGTGAAAGGGAAAAAGAAGGGCAGCACGCAGAGGGCTTCCGCCACGCGGAACTGAATTCCGTTATAGCTCATAAAGCCAAGAGCTATGGTAAGGGCGGCATAGATAGCTGCCACAAGAGCGGAAAGCGCCAGACGGTGAACAGATTTTTTGTTTTTCATAATAAAAAGCCTCCATTTTTTGATAACAAAAAATGGAGGCGCAATAGCTCTAATAAAAGCAGACATTTTGCTGCAGTCCATTTTTTGTTCGCACCTTTTAGGCGCGGGCAGGGTTGTGGAAACCTGCCGTATTCATTTGCGTGGGCTATTCTAACATGGCTTTTCCCGCAAGTCAAGAGGACTTTAGTCTTCTAAAAAGTCCCGAAAATCCTCCTCGCTGGCAAAGAGCATATAGCGTCCCTCAAAATATCCCCAATAGCCTGTCTGAGTGTAGTAACCTCTCATCGTTGATGCTCCCTTCCCTGTTTTCTGTCTTTATTATAGGGAAGCAGCTGTCCCATTTAACGGACAAACGAAATTTGCAGGCGCGCCCACGGCTCCCTTGTGTAAAGGGAGCTGTCAAAAATCTTCTGATTTTTGACTGAGGGATTGTTGCCGCAGTACGATTTCGCATAAGTGTTGCAATATAACAAGTGCTTATCGCACAATCCCTCCGTCACGGCTTCGCCGTGCCACCTCCCTTTGCACAAGGGAGGCTTTGGCGCGGTGCGAATATGTCGGATAAATCGGAGTTTGTCTATATTCCTAAAATATAAAAGCCATTATGGTGCTTAGCTTCGATAAGCCACGCTATCAACTGTTCGAAATCTGTGGGTTTATCCATGTTAAGTTTTTCAATTAACAAATCGATTGATGAAGGTGGATAATAATTTATGCCACAAATATCGCAAGACAGAATGGGATTGTACTCCCGGTGAAAGGTATCTAAATCCTCTACATAAATGTATAGAGAATCATTTTCCCAATTGTTTATGCTTCTAACTGCAACCAATTTCTTTTCTTTTGTTCCTATAGGCAATTTACAAAATTGTATTTCGACAAAGGCGGAACCGTCAAATGTTCTCCGTTCTTCTTGTGAACTAAAAACATGAAATAACATGATATCCCCCTACAAATTAAAGTCCTATGAACAGTTTGTCGATTCGTTTTCTCAATCATACCACATTCCATACTCCGGCACAACAAAAGGCACAGCGGTTCGGGTTGAACCGCTGTGCCTTTAGCTTTCTCACATGCTATCAAGCAGCTTTTTGGTATATTCCTCTTTGGGATTATCGAAAATTTCGTCCACAGTGCCCTGCTCGATTATTTCGCCGCCGTTCATAACCATAACACGGTCGCAAAGCTGATAAATAACGTTCAGGTCGTGGCTTATGAAAAGATAGCTAAGCTCTTTTTCTCTGTGCAGCTCCCGAAGCAGTTCCAGTATCTGAGCCTGAATGGTAACATCCAATGCGCTGACGGGCTCATCGGCAATGATGAATCGGGGGCGGCGGATAAGGGCGGTGGCTATGCTGACGCGCTGGCGCTGTCCACCCGAAAGCTCACGGGGATAGCGGTTTGCAAAATCTCCGCCCAGACCCACGCGCTCAAGCATCTCCAGCACACGGCGGCGGCGTTCCGCCTTATCATATTTTCCGTAAAGGCGAAGAGGCTCCTCCACAATCCAACCTATGGTTTTGGAGGGGTTGAGGCTGCCGTAGGGATCCTGAAAAACCATCTGGGGACGGGGGGTATGGTGGATTATCTCGCCCGTATAGGGCACCATTCCCAAAATCGCCTTGCTGAGGCTGGACTTGCCGCATCCGCTTTCGCCCACGAGACCCAAAATCTCGCCCTTTTCCACGGAGAAACTGACATTTTTAACGGCATGCTGAATCTTTCCGCGGGTGATAACTCCCCCTGCGGAATATTCAACGCTCACATTATTGACTTCAAGGACTTTTTCTGCCATCAGTCTTTCCTTTTCTCCCTCTTGGGTATGGCGGCGATAAGTTTCTTGGTGTATTCCTCCTGCGGAGCATTGAAAATTTGCTCCGTAGGTCCGGTTTCCACAATGACTCCGTTATGCATAACGGCAACGCGGCTGCAAAGCTTGCGCACCACGTTCAGATCGTGGCTTATGAAGAGTATGCCCACGCCGCGGTTTTTATTGACACGCTTGAGCAGCTCGATTATCTGAGCCTGCACCGTCACATCAAGGGCGGTGGTGGGCTCATCGGCAATGAGCAGCTTGGGGTCGATTATAACGGCGGAGGCTATCATCGCTCTTTGGCGCTGACCGCCCGAAAGCTGATGGGGATACTTTTTATATATAAGCTCAGGCTCGGGGAGACCCACCTTGCCCATAAGTTCAAGAGCAAGCTCCTTCCTGCGCTTTGCAGGCACATCCGAATGGATGCGGAGGACTTCCTCAACCTGCTCGCCCACACGCATAAGAGGGTTGAGGCTGGTCATAGGCTCCTGAAAAATCATGCCTATCTCGCGTCCCTGCACCTGACGAAGCTGAGCAGGGGAAAGAGAGAGCAAATTCTTGCCGCAGAAGTTTATTTCACCGGATATGCGCACATCGCCGCGGAGAAGTCCCGCAACGGAAAGGGCAGTTACGGTTTTGCCGCTGCCGCTTTCTCCAACAAGACCCAGGGTCTCGCCCTCGTCCATATGGAGGTCTATGCCGTGGACAGCCTCGGCTGCATTGCGTCCGGTAAATTCGATAGAGAGATTTTTAATATCAAGCATCACCCTTGCCTCCCAATCCATCGGAAATGAGGCCGAAGCCCAGAATCAGCAAAACTATGGTAATACCTGCGCTAAGGGGATACCATGGGGCTTCGGAGAGGAAGCTCTGACTTTCACTTAGCATGCGACCCAAACTGGGGTCGGGGGGCTGAACGCCTATGCCCAGAAAGCTCATGCTTGCCTCCGCCAAAACCGCATTATTAAAGCCTATGGCAACGGCGCTGAGAAGCACGGGGATAACATTGGGCAGGATATGGACAAACATTATGCGCAAATCCTTTGCACCCATAAGCTTTGCGGCGCGGACATAGTCAAGCTGCTTCTGCTTGGCAAACTCGCTTCGCACAACACGGGCGAAGGAGGGAACGAACAAAATGCTCAGGGCAATGATGATATTATACTTGCCGGTGCCCAGAATGCTTATCAGCACCATGGCCATCAGCACGCTGGGGAAGGCGGTTATAACATCGCTTATGCGCATCAGCACTTCGTCCACCCAACCGCCGTAATAACCGGTGAATGCGCCTATAAAAATGCCAAGGGCAAGGCCGATGGCAACGGTGGAAGCGGCAATGATGAGGGTTGTGCCTGCACCCTCCAGCACGCGGGAGAAAATATCGCGTCCGAAGTTATCCGTACCCAGAATATGCTGCAGACTGGGTCCGTCGCTGCGGGCGGCGGCATCCATAGCTGTGGGGCTATAGGGAGTCCAGAAAAAGCCCAGCACAATAAGCGCAATCATAAATGCGGTGATTGCGCAGCCGAATATTAAGTTGTAATTCCGGCGTTTTTTCATAGCGAGTCCTTTTCTCTTAAGTATAATCCCTGTCTATGTTCACCACTCCGTAGCACTTGGGGAAGGAGCGGGCAATTTCTGCTTCGATGAGTTTTTTTGCTTCCTCGTCGCTGAGGGCGCAGTTTATGGGCAACACAGCGTCGAAGATATAGTTTGTGTGGGTGGTGCCGGGCACCACGCGGAAATCATGAATGGTTATACGCTCATCAACGCTCTTCACCGCCTCAGAAACGGCAGCGCGGGCGCTTGCGGTAACCTCGTCGCGAAGGTCGATGGGATCCATATGCACAACGGCTATGCAGCCGATTTCCCGCTGCAAGCGACGCTCAAGATTATCTATGGCATCGTGGAGAACATAAATATCTCCGCTGCCGTCCACTTCCGCGTGGAGGGAAACTATGAGCCGTCCGGGACCATAGTCATGGACAATGAGGTCGTGTATGCCGCAGACTTCGGAAGCAGACATAACGATAGTTTCAATCTCTTCAACAAGCTCTTTCTCGGGGGCTTTGCCAAGCAGAGGAGCAATTGTGTCCTTTGCGGCAAGATAGCCTGCGCGGAGGATGAAGATCGCCACCAAAACACCTACATAGGCATCTATATTCACTCCCGTGAAGCGGGCAATGAGCATGCTTACAAGGACAACGGCGGTGGAAACCGTGTCGGAAAGGCTGTCCGTTGCCGTGGCAAGCATTGCGGCGGAGTTTATCTTTTTGCCCACAGAGCGGTTATAAGCCCACATATATACCTTCACAGCAATGGAGGCAAGCAAAATTCCAATGCTCAGCCAGCTTGCGTTGACATCTTCGGGGGAAATTATCTTTTCAACGGAGCTTTTGCCAAGCTCAAATCCCATCAGAAGGATGAGAACGCTGACAGCAAGGCCGGAGAGATACTCTATTCTTCCGTGACCGAAGGGGTGGTCGGGGTCAGGCTTTTTGGAGGCAAGGCGGAAACCGAAAAGGCTTATGAGGGAGCTGCCCGCATCGGAAAGGTTGTTCACAGCGTCAGCAGCTATGGCAACGGAGCCGCTGAGCACGCCCGCAATATATTTTCCTATGAAAAGCAGAACATTCAAAGCTATTCCCATGGCAGAGCAGAGAAGCCCGTAGCGGGTGCGCACTGCACTGTCTTTATAGTTTTCTCTGTCGGCAATGAAAAGCTTTGCCAGAAGACTCAGCATAATTTTCTCCTTATCTTTCTCTTGCGGCGAGGGGGGATTTATCACATATAAAGCTTGGCGAGACCGCCCTGACTTGTTTCTCTGTAATGGCGGTGGAGATCGCGTCCTGTTTCATACATGGTCTCCACAACCATGTCGAAGCTGATGCGGCGGGTGGATGCAAGGAAGTTTGCAAGGCGCAGCGCATTGATGGCGCGAATGGCGGCAACCGCGTTGCGTTCAATGCAGGGAATCTGGACAAGACCCTTGATGGGGTCGCAGGTGAGACCCAGATGATGCTCCATAGCCACCTCGGCAGCATATTCTATCTGTCCTATACCCATCTCATAAAGCTCCGCAAGGGCGGCGGCGCACATGGAGCAGGCAGTGCCTATCTCTGCCTGACAGCCGCACTCAGCGCCGGAGATGGAGGCATTTTCTTTAACAAGATTTCCGATAACACCGCCAACGGCAAGGGCGCGGACAATCTGTTCATCGGAAAAGCCCTTTTCAAGCTGCATATAACGCAGGGCAGAGGGCACAACGCCGCAGGCGCCGCAGGTGGGTGCGGTTACGATGACGCCCGCATCCGCATTATGCTCGGCAACAGCGAAGGCGAAAGCGCAGACAATGCGGTTTTCCTTTGTTGCGTGGGATTCATCAATATGGCGCTTATTGAAAAGATACTGAGCCTTGCGCTCAACGCCCAGACCACCATGCAAAGTTCCGGTTTCTCTCAGTCCCTGATTGATGGCAGAAACCATGGTATTCCAGACCTTGTGGAGGTAATCCCAGATTTCGGGACCTTCGCGCAGTTCAACATAGTCGCTTATACGAATGCCGTTATCGCGGCAAAAGCCCGCAATCTCCGCGAAGGAGTTCTCGGGATATATATCCGCGCCTTCAACGCTCTCTCTGCCTTCAATTTCGATGGCGCCGCCGCCAACGCTGAGAACACGCATTTTTGCGATTTCCTCACCGTCTTTATAGGCATAAAGCTCCATGGTGTTGGGGTGGGCAAAGTCTCTAGGCTCGGTATCGAAGATAAGCTCGGTGCGTTCTTTTCCCAGCACATCCAGAACGGCTCTGTCGGTGCAGTGGCCAAGACCTGTGCGGGCAAGAGAACCGAAGAGGATAACCTTGAAGGACTCAGCTTCGGGGTTTTCCTCAAGGAAGATGCGGCAAGCTCTGTCGGGTCCCATGGTATGGGAAGAGGAAGGGCCGCGGCCTATTTTGTAAAGTTCACGGAGAGATTTCATATTTATAAACTCCTTGTAATAGCGATACAGTCACTGCAATCTAATTCTGTGTCTCCGACGGCCATATTCTTTTCGAGTGGCCGAAAAGAATATGCGCACCGAACAACTTCCCTCCTCGCGGCATAGCCGCTGCGGTCGGCGGCTAAAAATGTGCCACCGGCACATTTTCTTAACGCCCCGACGTTTTCCGCTCGGGACGCTGCTGCCTCGAGGCGCCTGTTCGGCGCCACGGGAATTTCTCCTCGTTTCCGTTTTCGGAACGGTCAAGACCGTTCCCTACAAGTGATGGCTTTTGGCGGTGAGAGGGTGAATTACCCTTACTGCAGACGGATGCGGGGGTCTACATACTGATAGACCACGTCGGCGAGGAAGTTGACGAAAAGCACAAGGGCGCTTATCAGCATAATAATGGAAAGCACCACGGGGTAATCGCGGTTGCCTATGCTCATAATGAGCATTCGGCCTATGCCGGGGATGGTGAAAACCTGCTCTATAATAATGCTGCCCGCAACGATATCCGCCAGCGTTACGGCGAGGAAGGTTATAACGGGAAGCATGGAATTTCTAAGTACATGGCGCCAAAGTATGCCGGAGCTTGTGTTGCCTCTGGCGCGGGCGGTGCGGACATAGTCCTCGCCCATTTCATTTATAATGCTGCTGCGCAGCAGCTTAACCGTCATTGCGCTCTTGGGCAGAGCGATGGCAAGGGCGGCAAAGAAGAGATACACGAAAAATTTCGAAGGGTCTTCAGCAAAGCTTACAAAGTCGCCCACTATGAAAAGTTTCATGGCCAGACCAAATATGCTGGTAAAGAGTATGCCGATAAAAAAGGGAGGGATGGACATTGTTATCTGGTTGAGCACCGAGAAAACGCGGTCTATTACTCCGTTGCGGAAGCGGGCAAGGAAAATGCCCACGGGGATTGAGATTATAACAACAAGCACGAAAGCTATTACGGAAAGACAAGCGGTGACAAACACCTTGCCTTCCAGAAGCTCTTCCACAGGCATTCTGTAGCCGTAGCTTATGCCAAGGTCGCCGGTGAAGAAGCCGCTGAACCAAGTCCAGTAGCGCTGGGGCATAGAGCCGGTGAGCCCCAGCTCCTCTCGCAGGGCTGCGGCACGTTCCTCCGTGTAGTCGGTGCCAAGCATCACGTCCACAGGGTCGGCAGGAACTATCTCGAAGGCCAGAAAGGCCAGAAGAGAAATAATAAGGAGGGTGACTATCATCACGCCTGCCTTTTTCAGTATGTAACGCATAGTCATCCTCCTTTAAGTTTATATATTGTATTTTCTTACTTGGTGAAGTGCACTCCGGCCAGATCCATAACATAGATGGGATAGAAGACATAGCCTTCAAGTCCCTTGCGGACGGCAACGAAGTCACAGGGATCCTGAAGATAGACGTTGGAAGCGTCCTCGGCAAGAATTCTCAGTGCCTGCTTATAGAGCTCTACCTGCTCTGCCTCATCGGTGGAGGCGAGAGCGGCATTGAAGACCTCGTCATAGCGCTCGGAGACATAGTTATTCATGTTTTTGCTGTGGTCGCTTTCGTAGCGAGCCAGCAGACTCTGGGCGGTCATGGCGTCAGAGGCGTCGAAGCCGATGATTGTGCCATGGTAATTGCGTCCCTTATAAACCTCGTCGTACCAAGTGCCCCATTCCACGGTGTCAATGCTGCAGTTGATGCCAACAGCCTTCAGCTGCTCGGCAATTACCTGAGCGGTGTCCACATGGAAGGGATAGTTGGAGGGCACGGTGATGACGAAGTCAAAGCCGTTGGGGTAGCCGGCCTCAGTGAGGAGGCTCTTGGCCTTTTCGGGGTTATAGGGATAAAGTCCGGTGAGATCCTCATAATACTTTGCGAAGGCAGGATACATGTTGCTGCCCACGATGAAGCCCTTGCCATCGGATACGAAGTCCAGAATCATCTGGCGGTCAACGGCATAGTTGAGAGCCTGACGGACGCGGATGTCCTGCAGGGGCTCATAGGCATTATTGAGGAAGAGAGCCTGAACAAGGTTCATGCTGCCATCGAGAACGTTGAAATCGGTCTCCAGACCGGTAATCTGGGTGCTGGTGAGATGGGCGCAGACGTCCACAGCGCCGCTCTTAAGGCTCATTACCAGAGTATCGCCGTTTTCGATGATCTTGAAGGTGACCTTGTCAAGATATGCCTTCTCGCCCCAGTAATCATCGAACTTTTCAATGATGATGTTCTCCTGAGCCTTGCGGGAAACAAACTTGAAGGGGCCGGTGCCGATGAGGCCGTCCTCAGCGGGAACATTGCCCTCGGGAATGATGGCGCAGTTGAGGAATGCAAGGAACTCAAGGTAGGGCTCATAGGTTTTGACCACAACGGTCTTGTCGTCAATAGCCTCCACGCTCTCAACAGCAGAGAAGGTAGAAACAAGGGGAACGCCGGTGTCGAAGCCCGCAACACGGGAGATGGAATAAACAACATCCCCGACCGTCACTTCGCTTCCGTCATGGAACTTAACGCCCTCACGCAGGGTAAAGGTGAAGGTGTCAGCATTTTCTCCAATGACATAGTCGCTGGCAACAGCGGGGATCAGATTTCCGTCAGTATCAGGCTTAACAAGGCCTTCAAATACATTGAACAGGACTTCTCTGGTTCCTGCCACCGCCATAGTGTGGGGGTCAAGACTGTCGTCCAAATCCTGAGCTATGCCTACGGTGATTTCGCCGCCATAGACAGGCTCTTTTATTGCGGAGCCGCTTTCATTGTCTTCAGGCTGAGCGGCGGGCTGCTCACCGTCTCCGCAGGCGCAGAGTACAGCAGCAAGCATAAGCACAACCAGAAGGAGGGAAAGAATTTTCCTGAATTTTTTCATGAGGTGTTATTTCTCCTTTGAAAGTTTCTCCAATATTTAATTGTATTGTTCATACGCGCAAAAAGTATACTCCAAAAAAGCGTTTTTTGCAATGGTTTTAAACTTATATAGGTAAAAAGTTTGAATAATTCTAAAAAATGCGGTAAAAACTTCTTTACAAGAGGAGATTAATATGGTAAAGTATATGAGCTTGTGCCCGCAAGCTCAGTTTTGGGTGCTCCTTTCTGCCCCAATACTTAGCTGCAGGGTATGAAAAATAAGAAAGGATGTATTTATTATGATCACCAAAGACCAGAAGACCGTAGTTATCGAATCCAACCGCACCCACGAGACCGACACCGGTTCTCCCGAAGTTCAGATCGCTATCCTCTCCGAGCGCATCAAGCAGCTCACCGAGCATCTGAAGAACCATCCCAACGACGACCACAGCCGTCTCGGCATGTACAAGATGGTTGGTAAGCGCCGCCGCCTGCTCGACTACCTCATCAAGACTGACATCGAGCGTTATCGTGCAATCATTGCAAAGCTGGGTATCCGCAAGTAAGTTATTTTGCGAATATCCTTCTACTGAAGGTTATGAAGGTTTATTTTATGGGGACAATTTAATATTGTCCCCATAATTTTTTACCACCCCTGCGAACAAAATCAGCGGAGCCCCATATTTTAGTATTTGGAAATGAATCCGAAGCCTTCGGGTGCGCTTCCAAGTGCTAAAAGCCATGGGCGCTCCATAAACAAAAGAAAATAATAAAAAGGAGTGCACACAAATGATTATCAGACAGAAGCAGTTTGACGTTAAAAACTACGAAATCGAGTACTGCGGCCGCCCCCTGAAAATGCAGGTCGGCAAGATGGCAGAACTCTGCAACAGCGCTGTTTTGGTTCAGTACGGCGAGACCACCGTTCTCGTAACCTGCACCGCATCCGCCCGCCCCAAGGACGGCATCGACTACTTCCCCCTCTCTGTTGACTTCAACGAGAAGATGTATGCTGTCGGCCGTATCCCCGGCTCCTTCATGCGCCGCGAGGCAAAGCCCTCCCTCCCCGCAGTTCTGGCTTCCCGCCTCATCGACCGCCCCATGCGTCCCCTCTTCCCCGCAGATCTTCGCAACGATGTTATCATCTCCTGCGACGTTCTGAACGTTGACCGCGACTGCAGCCCCGAGATCACCGCTATGATCGGTGCATCCGCAGCTGTCAGCATCTCCGATGTTCCCTTCAACGGCCCCATCGCCGGCATTGTCCTCGGCTGGGACGGCGAGAACTATCTCTTCAACCCCACCAAGGAAGAGCGCGAGCGCAACCTGATGACCACCACCATCGCTGCCACCCACAAGAAGATCGTTATGATCGAGTCCGAAGCCAAGGAAGTTCCCGATGACGTTATGTTCGAGGGTATCCTCCAGGCTCACGAGAAGCTCCAGTGCGTCCTCGATCTCATCGACAAGATGGTTGAGGAAATCGGCAAGCCCAAGTTCGAGTACTCCAAGGCTTCCTTCGACGATGAGCTTTTCGAGAAGCTCGTTGCCAACGAGTTCGAAGGCATGGAATACTGCATGGACACCGATGACAAGAACGTTCGCGAAGAGCGCGTCAACGAGTGGATCACCGCTATCGAAGAAAAGTATCTTGAAGAGCATCCCGACCTCATGCAGTACATGGACGAGATTCTCTACAAGCTCCAGAAGAAGGTTGTCAAGAAGTGGCTGCTTGCCGGCAAGCGCGTTGACGGCCGCCAGATGAACGAGATCCGTCCTCTCGCCAGCGAAGTTGGCCTCATCCCCGCCGTTCACGGTTCCGGCCTCTTCACCCGCGGACAGACTCAGGTTCTCTCCATCGCAACTCTCAACACCCTTTCCATGTCCCAGAAGCTGGACACCATTTGGGAAGAGGAAGAGAAGCGCTTCATGCATCACTACAACATGCCTCCCTACTCCTGCGGCGAAGCTCGCGCTGCCCGCAGCACCGGCCGCCGCGAATACGGCCACGGCGCTCTCGTCGAGAAGGCTCTCGAGGCTGTTATTCCCGAGGTTGAAGACTTCCCCTATGCTATCCGCGTAGTCAGCGAAGTTCTCTCCTCCAACGGCTCCACCTCTCAGGGCTCCATCTGCGGCACCACCCTTGCTCTCATGGACGCAGGCGTTCCCCTCAAGGCTCCCGTTGCAGGTATCTCCTGCGGTCTCATTCAGGACGGCGACGATTTCACCACCTTCATCGACATTCAGGGCGTTGAGGACTTCCACGGCGAGATGGACTTCAAGGTAGCAGGTACCAAGAAGGGCATCACCGCCATCCAGATGGACCTCAAGAACGACGGCCTCAAGTACGAGATCGTCAAGGAGGCTCTGGACATCACCCGCGAGGCCCGTTTCCAGATCCTCGACGAGGTCATGCTCCCCTGCATCTCCGAGCCCCGCGCCGAGCTGGCTGAGACCGCTCCCAAGATGATCCAGATGAAGATCAACCCCGAGAAGATCCGCGAAGTCATCGGCTCCGGCGGCAAGGTCATCCAGAAGATCACCGCTGACACCGGCTGCAAGATCGACATCAACGACGACGGCAACATCTACATCGCCT
>JAZQVC010000039.1:0-21198 GCA_045631645.1 Oscillospiraceae bacterium | reverse complement strand
ATATAGTTTTTGACTACTACCAACTAGACCTATCACAAAAATCATTATTAAGGCTAATGCCATCATTTTTTTCATTCAGTCACGGCCCCCGCCAATTTCAAGTTTGTTTATCAGATTGACTATATTAGTAAAAGTTTGCTTTTGTTGGCTTCGCTGCACAATAGATAACTTTCACTGAACTTCCAACATCAGGAACGGGATAGTCCCTACCAATCCATAATCTCTTAATATAGTCTTTGCCATCTGCAGTATATTTAACTTTAATAATATGTGGACACATAAAACAATCCGAAAATGGAAGACGAACACCTAACAACGGAATACTGCTAACTGATATAACCATTCCTGTTGTTTCTTTATACATACAATCACACTCCTTCGTCAAATTCAAGTTTAACGCACTGGCGCGGGAGCGCCCAAGGCTCCCTTGTGTAAAGGGAGCTGTCAGCGAAGCTGACTGAGGGATTGACAACCCCTCCGAGCAAAATCAAAGATTTTGCCCACCTCCCCTTACACAGGGGAGGCTTTGGTGCAGTGCGAATTAGTCAGGGCTTCTTGATACAATCATTTCAGTTTAAAATCTCATCTCCGTGAAGTCGGACATAGGCAAGCAGTAAATCACCCACATTTTCTTTCAGGTATATTTCTGAAAATGTATTATCAAAAGATTCGTAGGGAAAACGTTCATACTGTTCCAAATAGTCTTTGACGCTCCTGATACGGAAAGAGTCCATTTGCGTAACATCTATTTCATTTTGGTTTATAAAGGCTGAATAGTGCTCCTGCATTTCAGTTGCGCCAACTTCTCCCAATGCATCACTGATATACTGCGCATAACCATTATGGTCATTTGCGAAGAATTGGCATAAACCGCCATTCATCATTTCTGCATCAAAAGTGATTAGTGCTGCAACGGTCAGCTGCTTCCGGTTCAGGGTGTCCGGTTCTGCAAACATAAATCTTGTTATCATAGCATCATACATATCGATGTCCTTCATCGCAAGTATGTCATCTGCATTCGGCTTGGCAGAGTTTGTTATACTATCGTTATACGAGATCATGCATCCGCTCATCAGCAACATAATCAAAACCAGTGGTATTATAAGCTTTCTCATTCCGATTGCACCTCCAAATCCAGATTTATCAAATAGTCAAATTCAAATTTGCTGCACAGGTGCAGTGCGAATTAGTTGGACAAATTGGAATTTGATTGTATTAGTTTTCCTCTTCTTGAGGTTCCACGGGAGATGTAGACTTATTTTTTTCGTCTATAATTTTTCTAACAGCACGAGGTCCATCCGGACTGCAGAATGCATCCAGCAACTCGTTGACTTCAGGATTATCGCTGGGTGTCAGGGCAAATTTGCGAATGCGCAACTGTTCAATGATGGAAAGAATCACATCAAGCCCCAAGATGGCAAGGCCAATCCACAGGCAAGTCTTCACCCAAATTCCGACAATACAAAGGATAATTCCAGGAATCGACAGATAGAAAAAGTGAAACAGGAAATTGGTAAGAACAAAGAACCAATACATTTTTGTGGGATATCTTCTTTCCATAATACACCTCCGAGATTTAATCAGTTAGGTAAATTCAAGCTTATCCAATTGTTTTGTCTATTCTATCAAATCGCTGCAATATATACAATATACACGAACATTCCCGGCAGAGCTTTCTGCCGGGAATGTAACTTTTTTGTTTATCGTCATTTTTTCTGTTAGACGGCGTAATGCCGTCTTACGCATTGTCAAAGCCGCTGATGCTGGCCTCCGCCATAATGGCTTCATAAGCCTTGTCTATTGCGTCGCGGCACTCCTGCGGGGAAGTTTCAGGGAAGGAAATGATAATCGTCTGGCTTGCAAACTGGGGCACCCCGTCTAAAACCGCCTCAATAGTTTCCGATTCGAAACGCGCCTCGGTGAGGCGTCCTGATTTATCAAAAATATAGCTTTGGAGATTATCAGTTCCTACTCCGTCGGTCAAAACAGTAAAGTTATAAACCTTGCCATCATCTGTATCGCTTTCGGACACAAACTCCAAATCATAGTTTATAAAGTCCTCAATTGGCTTTTTACCGTAGGCATCAAATTCTCCGGCGTAAAAGCAGCTTGGGCTTGTCTGCTCATCACCCAAACCGCTGACCACATATTGCACTCCGTCAACTTCCGCAATGGTTTGACTCCGCATGGCATCGGGCATATCTGCGGTGCTGACAAGCAGCCAATCCTCGCCGAAGAACCAGCCTTCATTACGGGGCAGGTCGGTTCTTAGCTCACCATTGATATGGATCTCGTATGTATAGTGCAGAGCCTCGGCCTCCACAAGTTCATGGAAAGCAGACTTGCAATAATCCTCCGCATCACCGGCAGGCTCGGTATTCTTCCCACAGCCCGCAAAAATGGAAAGGCAGAGCAAAAGCGCAAGACACAAACACAACATTTTTCTCATCACAGCAATACACGCTCCTTTCTCAAAGCTTATGCGGGCGGACACATCGCTCCGCCCCTACAAAGGGTACGAGGTGCAATCCTCGTGGCGCCGAGCAGGCGCCATGAGAGCATCGCGCCTCACTCAGGAAAACTCAATGCCATATTTATCCAATATTTTGTGAAGTTTTATGTGGCCGAAATAAGATATGCTGAAGTATTCGTCCAACTCTTCGTCATAAACATTACTGCATCCGTCAAAAGCGGGATAGAAGCCATAGGAATAGTCATCCCCAAACCAGATAGAAGCAAATTCCGAAAACATACAGGCAGGAATTTCAAAGCGCTTATACGCTCTGCCTCTGAAAATTTGGGCGATTTCTTGGCTTTCTTCTTCCGTTAACATCACTTCGATATTCTTGCCGCCGTAATTATAAATGACTTTTGCAGGAGAGTTTGCAGGAATATCAACTCTTTCCGGAACGAAGATGATAGCCAGAATGATTGCCGCAGCAACTGCCGCCGCAACAGCAAACCCAATTATCTTTTTCATTTATTTCTCTTCCATATCGGCGGTGGAGACGAGGTCGACGCCTGTGCCGACGATGTCGGCTATGATGACCTGACCCGCCTTTACGGGGGCGAACACTGTCACGCTGCGGAGAGACTCCATAGCCTGAAACATAAGATGCTTGGGAATTGCGCCCGCGGTTTTAACGGGGCAGCGGGGAAGCTCCGCGCCAAGAATATTGACAGTACTGGTGAGAACACGGGTGGGGGCGGTAAGCTCCGTATGGGCGTAACTTGCGCCATTGGCGCAGGCATTGCCGCTGACAGTGCCATCCTCATCCACGCGGAGGCGGCAGCCCTGAGGGCAGACTATGCAAACAAGTTCTTTCATATTTTTCAGCCCTCCTCTTCAACTGCGCTGATGCTGATTTCGCCGTCCGCACTGCTGAGATTATCAAGAATTTTCTTAGGCAGGATGATTTTCTCCATCTCACTGGGGAGCATATAGCTTCTTTTATAGCGGGCTATCTGCTTATCTCCCTGAGTTACCACGATGGCGGACTTTCCGAAGACCTTCTTCACGCGGAAAAAGACCTCCACATTGCCTTTCACATTGGCTTTTCTTATCTTCATGGGCACGGTGTAGCCCACCTTGTCACCGTTGACAAGGCTCAGCACCTCACCCTCTTCAAGACCCTCACCCAGGACATATTCCGCGGCAGCTTTGCCGGCGCGGATGCTCTCGCCGGTGACATAGTCCACAAGGTCATGAACCTGCACAACATTGCCGCAGGCAAAAACTCCGGGGATGGAGGTTTCCATGTTTTCATAAACAACCGCGCCGTTGGTGCGGCGATCCATGGCTATGCCCGCCTGACGGCTAAGCTCATTTTCGGGGATGAGACCGATGGAGAGCAGCAGGGTGTCGCAGTCGAAAACCTTTTCCGTGCCGGGGATGGTGTTGCGGTTTTCGTCAACTTCCATGACCACCACCTGCTCAAGGCGATCCTTGCCGCGCACTTCCGTTACGGTGTGGCGAAGCAGCAGGGGGATATCATAGTCCTCAAGGCACTGGACAACATTTCTGGTGAGACCGTCGGCATGGTCGCTTGCACCTATGCAGGCGAGGACTTGTCCACCCTCAAGAGTGATGCGGCGAGCCATTATAAGACCGATATCACCTGTGCCGCGGATGACAACTTTTTTGCCCACGCTTTTGCCCATCAGGTTCATATAAAGCTGGGCGGTGCCTGCGGTGAAAACGCCGGAGGGTCTGTCGCCGGGGATACCAACGGCGCCTCTTGCGCGCTCGCGGCAGCCCATGGCAAGGACTATGCTTTCCGCCTCGATGCACTGATAGCCCGTCTCCATTCCGGAAACATAGATTTTCTTATCCTTATCAAGACCCAGCACCATAGTGTCGGTCATAACCTCAACGCCGGTCTCCTCCAGCATTTTGATAAAGCGGAGGGCATATTCGGGTCCCGTCAGCTCCTCCTTGAAATAGTGAAGACCGAAGCCGTTATGGATGCACTGGTTAAGAATGCCGCCCAGACGGCTGCCTCTTTCGATTATAAGCACGCTTCGCAAACCCGCATTCCATGCATTTACAGCGGCTGCAAGTCCCGCAGGACCTCCGCCGATTACAACAAGCTGATACTTCTTCATTTATTCACCCTCCTTTGTGAGGATATAGCTGCCCTCATCCTCCTTGGGGATGTCCTCCATAGGAATGCCAAGCTCTCGGGAGATAAGCTGATGGACAATTGCGGAGCAGAAACCTCCCTGACATCTGCCCATACCCGCTCCCACGCGGCGCTTCACAGCATTGACGGAGAGAGGAGGAATGGCCTCATGCAAGGCCGCAACAATCTCGCCCTCGGTTATGGTTTCGCAGCGGCAGACAATGCGTCCATAGGCGGGATTTTCCGCAACAAGCTTTGCCTTTTCCTCGTGGCTGAGCTCAGCAAAGCGGACTCTTTTGCGGCTGTCAATAAAGTTTTCTTTCAGGGCAAAAGTCAGCTTTCCTCCCGCTTTAATCATGTCGGCAACATACTCGCCAATGGCAGGTGCGGCGCTGAGACCGGGGCTTTTTATGCCCGCAAGGTCGATAAAACCGGGGAAGGCGGCAGATTCTTCTATTATAAATTCGTCTCTATCGGAGTTTGCGCGGACACCCGCAAAGTTGCGGATATTCTGACGCACATTCAGCGTGGGTACGCTGCGGCGGGCGGTTGCGGCAATTTTATCCAGTCCTGCAGTGGAGGTCGCCCTGTCCTCGGCGGCGGTTTTTTCCGCATCGGGTCCCACTATAAGGTTGCCGTGGACGGTGGGAGAAACCAGTACGCCCTTGCCCTTTTCGTCGGGGCACTGGAAAATAACATGATTCACTATTCCGCCCTCGCTTTTATCCAGCAGGAAATACTGGCCGCGGGTGGGCACTATTTTATATTCGGGCTCTTCCAGCATGGCGCGGACTGCATCGGCATCCACACCCACAGCGGAGATGATATATTTTGCCTCGAAATCGCCCTTATTGGTTTTGACTTTGTAGCCGCCTTCAATGGCCTCGATGGCCTCGGCGCGGGTGGAAAGATGTATCTCGGCGCCGTTTTTCACGGCGGTTTCAGCCATGGCCAGAGTGTACTCCCAAGGGCTGATTACGCCTGCGGAGGGGGCGTAAAGAGCGCCCACAACATTATCGGCAATATTGGGCTCCATGGCCTTCACTTCCTCCGCGGAGAGGAGAGCTATGCCGGGCACGGCGTTGGCCACACCACGCTCATAGAGCTTTTGGATATGCGCCTTATCGGCCTCGCTGAAACCAAGCACAAGGCTGCCAATGCGCTTGAAGGGCACATCCAACTTTTCACAGATATCCCCTGCCATTGCGTTGCCCTCAACATTGAGCTTCGCCATCAGGCTGCCGGGTTTGGGGTCATAGCCTGCGTGGATAATGGCAGAATTTGCCTTGCTTGTGCCGTTGGATACATCGTTTGATGCGTCAATCATGCACAGTGAAAGCTCATATTTGGAAAGGGCATAAGCGCAGGCAGCGCCTGATACGCCGCAGCCGATTATAAGAACATCATACATGGCTTTTTCCTCCAAGTGGTGAATATTGCTTTGCTTTATTTTACACTTATAATGCCCAATTAGCAACAAAAAAGGAACAGACTCTTGTCTGTTCCTTTTTTTACTTATTCGTCGTCCTCGGAGGGCTCTTCACGCTTGATGCTCACGCGCTCAACGCGGAAGCCGTCCATCTTCAGAACGGTAATGGTGAGATTTTCGTATTCGAAGCTCTCTCCCTCTTCGGGGAAAGCGCCGAACATTTCCAGAGTCCAGCCGCCCACGGTGGAACTTTCGGTTTCGAAGCTTTCTTCGGAATAATCCATAAGCTCGATGAAATCGCCGATGGCCATGTCGCCGTCCAGCTCATATACGCCGTCGGGAAGCTCGATAACTTCCTCGGCTTCAATCTCATCGGTATCATCCCATATATCGCCCACTATGCACTCAAGAACATCCTCCATGGTTACAATGCCTGTGCAGCCGCCGTATTCATCGGTGACAACAGCAAGATGGAGCTTTGCCTTTTTCAGCTGCTCAAGAACATTGGGCAGTTTGGTGGTTTTATAGATATAGCAGGGCTTGATAAGAAGCTTGCGGATATCGGGTCTGGGCTCATCCAAAAGAGCTTTCAGATAGCGGTTAAGACGCAGCACACCGATGATATTATCCACGCTGCCCTCATAAACGGGGATTCGGGAATAATCCGTGCTCAAAAGATAGGCATGAAGCTCGTCGGAGTCATCCTCAATGTCAATAGCCTCCATATCAACTCGGGCAGTCATAACCTCGCTGACGGAGATATCGTTGAAGTCCAGCGCTGCCTGAACAAGCTCGCTCTGGTCTTCGTCCAGAACGGCTTCTTCCTCGGCGGTCTCTATCATGCTCTGGAGCTCTTCCACCGCTGCATCGGTATCATCCTCTTCCTCCTCGCCCTTGAAAGGCGCAGTAATAAGACGGATTATACCCACAACAACGAAAATGACAGGGGTGAGAATTATGCTCAAAAAGCGGATGGGCCATGCAACAATGGTGGAAAGGCGGTTTGCATTTTTCTTTGCCACAATTTTGGGCATAGTCTCGCCGAAGATGATAACAACGACGGTACATACCACGGTTGCCACCCAAGTGAGTTCCTCGGCCTTGAAAACCATAATGGCAATAAGGGAGGAAATACTGGAGAGGGCTATGTTGACAAAGTTATTTCCAATCAGTATCGCGGAAAGGGTATTGTCATAGCGGTCAATGATCTTCACGGCAAGAGCAGCGCTGCGGTTGCCGTCCTCGGCAAGGTTTTCAAGACGCATACGGTTGGCGGAAGAAAGGCTCATTTCGCTGGCGGAGAAAAAGGCGGAAAGCACCACGCACACAACAGATGCTACGATATAAAATGTTGTCATATCAGTCCTCGCCTCCTTCCTCGGTTTCGGAAAGGGGAAGAGTTATGCGCAGCTTGAGTATGCGGCGGTTTTCAATTCTCTCCACGCAGACTTCAAGTCCGTTATACTCAAACTTATCGCCCTGAGAGGGGATGAGATCAAACTGCTCATACGCCCATTCGCCCAGAAGCTTATGTTCAAAGTCAAAGTCATCAGGATCTTCATAATCCATGAAAGAGAAGGCATCTTCAATATCAACATCGGCAAGGAAGGAGAAGCTGCCGTCGGCGTTTTCAACCATGGTCTCGACGACCTCGTCATCCTCGTCCCAGATTTCGCCAACCAGCTCTTCGATGATATCCTCAACGGTGACGATGCCCAAGGTTCCGCCGTAAGAATCGGTTACAACGGCGATGGGGTGACGCTGGGCGCTCATAATCTGCAAAAGCTCGTCAATGTTGGTGGAGCTATGGATGAAATAGGGCTCGTCCAGAATGGAGCGAAGATCCATATTTTCCCCCTCAGCCAGCCATGCGCGGATGAATTTTCTCACCTGCATTATGCCGATGATATTATCCACACTATCCTCATATACAGGAATGCGGCTATGAATGGCCGACTTCACTCTTGCAACTATATCCCCAGGGGCTGATGCAACATTGATAGCATCCAGATCCACGCGGGCGGTAAGTATGCTGTCCACGGTGGTTTCACCAAAGTCCAGCGCGGAATGAACAAGCTCGCCCTGCTCTTCTTCCAATTCGCCTTCATCGGTCATAGCTTCAATTATTTCGTGAAGCTCATCCTCGGTAACGGTGATCTCCTTGTCGCCCTTGGTGAGAGCGGCGAAGAAACGGCCGATGGCGGTGAGGACATAACTGATGGGGGTGAAGATGAGCATAAAGAAGCTCAAAGACCCTGCGGTGGAAAGGGAGAAGCGGTGGGCATATTTTTTACCCATGCTCTTGGGAAGCATCTCGCCAATCATAAAAACGGCAATGGTGGTGATGACGGTGCTGATAGTTACCGCCAAATTCACACTTTCGGGCTTATCCGCAAAAGCACGGGTGACCATAACGGTTACATAGCTTGCCGCTGCAAGATGGGTAATGTTGGTGCCTATAAGTATTGTGGTAATGGCCTTGTCAAAATTATCAAGGACATGCAGCGCTTTTTTCGCCCGACGGTCGCCGCGGTCAAAGGCAACTTTCACCTTTACTCGGCTTGCGGACGCAAAAGCGGTTTCGCATACAGCGAAATATGCTGCAAAGAAAAGCAGCACAAGAATAATTATAATGGCCTGTATTATACTGCCATCATCCATAGTGGATTTTCACGCTCCGTTTTTTATATTTCGTATAGAGGGTATACGACAAGCTATATTATCATGGTAAGACCTCCGCGTCAATGAAAAAAACGGCACAATCTCAAGGGATTGTACCGTTTTTATCAGCTTATACTTGTGCGGGGAGCTCTTCCAGTTCCTCTTTCTTGAAAATACGCTTATGAAGCAGGGCAACGGAGACCATTGCCAAAACGCCTGCTATCACCTTTGCGATAAGCATGGGAGTTACCACCTCGGGGTCAATGGAGGAGGTGAAGCCCAGATGGCAGGCCAGCATGCAGCCCGCACTGGCGGAAAAGGCTGCGTAATAAAGCTTGCCCCGGGGATTCATCTCATGGAACTTGGAATAACCGGGAACAAGGCTTGTGAAGGCAAGAACGATGGAGAACACCGCAACATCGTTGATACCGGCCTTGGCAGAAAGCTTATTTATTGGCTTGGCAAATGCCCATCTCAGAGCATGCATCAAAGGCAGGCTGCCGCCCAAGCTCAAGACAATAGTGCCTATGGTCTTCCAACCCTGAGTGATGGGTGTCATGCCCTTTATCACAACAAAGCCCGTCATAGCCTCCACGGCCGCGGCGCAAAGACCCACGGTTATAATGGCCAGAAGCAGCTTTGCAAACCACTTGAAGACCTTCATGGTGAATTCAGGGGCAAAAAGCAGACCCACGATGACAAGCAGCGCCACAACGATAACGGGGATGAGGTTTATAAGCACCACCAAAGGCTTAATGCCCATGCATATGCCACCCACAAAACAGGCGATGGGGTCAAAGATATAGCCCATAAGAACGCCGCCGGAGAAATAGCGATAATCCTCCTTGCGGATAAGTCCGCAGGCAACGGGAATGGTGAAGGAGATTACAAAACCCATAACAGAGCCCACAACCAGTCCTCCGTAGAGGGCGATCTGGGGTTCTGCGCTCATTTCCGCGCCAATGTGATAACCCACGTCGCAGCTTAAAAGCACACCGGGGAGCATTGCGGGGTCTGCACCGATAAGATTGAAAACAGGCTCAACAATTTTCTGCAAAGCGGGAGCAAGCACAGGGGCAAGGCAGATAAGTCCCACAACGGTCAAAGTGGTGGGTCCCATAAGGCCGAAGGCGCGCTCAAACTCGCCGCCCATGCCCAGCTTGTTGCCGAAAAGTCGATCCAGCGCGCCGAGGACAAAGAAGGCCGCCATGATTATCATGATTATCTTACTTATTCCCATTTGGTCATCCCCAAATTTCCATATATTTTAATTTTCATAATAGCACGGCAAGCCCCTTTTTGCAAACGGATAATTGTTTACAGAGCGGCTCAAAAGGTGGTATAATACTATGAATAAATGTATCAAGGAGCCCAGTATGAAGAAATTCAAGCTTCTCGCCATCGACGGAAACAGCATAGTCAACCGTGCCTTTTACGGCATCCGCATGCTCAACGCCCCCGACGGCACACCCACAAACGGAATATACGGCTTCATCACCATTCTCCAGCGCCTTCTTGATGAGGAAAAGCCCGACGGCATTTGCGTGGCTTTTGACCTTCGCGCCCCCACCTTCCGCCATCTCCGCTACGAGGGCTACAAGGCTCAGCGCAAGGGTATGCCTGAGGAGCTTGCCGTACAGATGCCTATTCTGAAAGAAGTTCTGGATCAGATGGGCATTATGCGCATAGAAAAAGAGGGCTTCGAGGCCGACGACCTTTTGGGAACACTCAGCCGCATCTGCGAAAAAGACGGGGATGAGTGCGTCATCGTCACCGGCGACAAGGACTCCTTCCAGCTTATCACCGACGAAACAAGAGTTTTGCACGTCAAGTCCCGCATGGGTCAGACGGAGACCATAAACTATACCAAAGCGCGTTTTGAAGAGGAATACGGCTTTGAGCCTATCAAAATGATAGACCTGAAAGCCCTTATGGGCGACAGCAGCGACAACATCCCCGGCGTTGCAGGCGTGGGCGAGAAAACCGCCCTTGACCTTCTCCACCGCTTCGGAAGCCTTGAGGGAGTATACGCCAATGTGGAAAGCCCCGATATAAAAGAGGGCGTGCGCAAAAAGCTCATAGCGGGAGAAGACTCCGCGAAAATGAGCTATGAGCTTGCCACCATTATAACGGAGGCACCTCTCACCCTCGCCCCCAAATCCACCGCATGGAACGAAAGCTGGCAGGATGGTCTTTATTCCCTTTTCCTCCGTCTGGGCTTTACAAAGTTTATAGAGAAATATAAGCTCACTCCTTCGGCAGACGCTCCTGCACAGGGAGAAGTTTTTCAGGGTCAGTGCAGCAGCGAGAAAATTTTGCATCTTTCTCAGATAGCCCCCGCCCTTGAAAAAGCCGGAGAGGAAACTCTCTATTTCACCTTTGAAAACGGTCTTGATACTGTTGTTTTTGAATACTCTCTCGGAAACGAGGCTTATGCCTTCGTGCTGGAAATAGATAACTTTAAAGACGATTACACCGCCGCCCTCCGCGCCATTTTTTCTTCCGGCGCAAAAAAGGCCGGTCACAATATTAAAGATACCCTCCGCGCTCTTCTCGCCCTCGGTATCGAGAGCGAAAACTGGGTTTTCGACAGCGCCCTTGCGGCCTATCTTCTGGACTCCACCGCTGGCAGCTATGAGATAAACCGCCTTTGCGTGCGCTACTGCGGCTTTGAGCCTGCAAGCGGCAGCGAGGAGGAGCTTGGTCAGATGAGTTTTCTGGATGCTCCCGACGACGCTCAGCGCATAGCTTCTCTTTCTTCTCAGGCGGCGGCAATTGCCTGCCTTGAGGAGAAAATGCTGCCCCTTCTTCGTGAAAAGGGCATGGAAAAGCTCTATTTTGATGTGGAGCTGCCCCTTTGCGCAGTTTTGGCAGATATGGAAAACGAGGGATTTGAGGTGGACAAGGCCGCCCTTCATGAGTTCGGCGAAAACCTTGAAGGCAGCATAAGCGCTCTGCAGCGCAGCATATGGGATCTTGCGGGCGAGGAATTCAACGTCAATTCCCCCAAGCAGCTTGGAGTTATCCTTTTCGAAAAGCTGATGCTGCCCCATGGTAAGAAAACAAAAACGGGTTGGTCCACAAACGCGGATATCCTTGAAAAGCTTCAGGGCAAACACCCGATTATAAACGAGATTTTGGAATACCGCACCCTCACAAAGCTGAAAAGCACCTATGCGGAGGGATTATTGAAGGTTATCGCCCCCGACGGGCGCATCCACACCTCCTTCCAGATGACCGTTACCGCCACGGGAAGACTCTCTTCCACCGAGCCCAATCTGCAGAATATCCCCATCCGCAAAAGCTTCGGCGCACAAATCCGCCGCATGTTTGTTGCCGGCGAGGGCAAAACACTCATTGACGCCGACTACAGCCAGATTGAGCTTCGCCTTCTCGCCCATATTTCCGGCGATGAGAATATGATAAACGCTTTCCGCAGCGGAGAGGATATTCACGCCGTCACCGCCTCTCAGGTTTTCGGCATTCCTCTTGCCCAGGTGCAGCCCCAGCAGCGCTCTGCCGCCAAGGCCGTTAACTTTGGCATTGTCTACGGCATAAGCGCATGGTCACTGGCTCAGGATATAGGCGTTTTCCCTGCCGAGGCCAAGGCATATATGGATGCTTATCTGGAAAAATACAGCGGCGTTCACGCCTACCAGAAGCAGATTGTTGAAAAGGCAAAGGCAGATGGCTATGTCTCCACCCTTTTCGGAAGACAGCGCGCCCTCCCCGAGCTTAAATCAAGCAACTTCGCCATGCGCTCTTTCGGTGAGCGCGTTGCCCTGAACATGCCCATACAGGGAACCGCCGCCGATGTTATCAAGATCGCCATGGTAAATGTCCACCGCAGACTTAAAAAGGAAAATCTTGAAGCAAAGCTCATCTTGCAGGTGCACGACGAGCTTATAGTTGAAGCGCCTGAGCACGAGGCAGAAACCGTGCGGCAGCTCCTCCGAGAAGAGATGGAAAACGCCGCCAAATTTGATGTTCCTCTGACGGCGGAAGCTGCGTCAGGCAAAACATGGGCGGAGGCGCACTGATATGGTAAGCTACAAAGAAGCAGGCAAAATGCTTGATAAGGCCATGGAGGCTCTCCCTCAGGGCATTTTTGACGGGCTCAACGGAGGGGTTAACCTCATTGAGAAGGCCAAAAGCGACTCCCGCGGCGGCTATATTCTCGGTCTTTACCACAACAACATGATGGGGCGCTATATAGAGATCTTCTACGGCTCTTTCACCGAGCTTTACGGAGATATCCCCCCCATGCAGTTTGAGCGCAGACTCAAAAGCACCCTCCACCACGAGCTGACCCACCACATAGAGGGTTTGGCAGGAGACAGAAGTCTGGAACAATGGGATGACCTTCAGGAAATTATCTGGAGCGAAATGGACGAAGAGGGCATATTTGTTGGCAGCATGCTCTTTGTGGATGACGACGACACCTCCCTCGCCCCTGCCGCTAAGGCATTTTTTGAGATGTATGCCGCCCAGCGCTGCCCCGATATCCCCGCGGAAAGCGCAGGCATTTTTGAAGCGGGCAAAGAATTGAACAAAGATTGCCGCACCGCCGCCGAGGCCATGGGCGCAGATTTTTCCGCCCACAGTTGCAAAGCTCTCAGCGAAGAGCTTTTTGAGAAATTTGACGCGGTCATGTGCATGACCCTTGCCCAGATGGACGAGCTTTTGGAGCGTTTCCCCGGCAGCGAGCGAAAAATTTTCTGCGCCGACGAAACGGATATTCTCCGCCCCAAGCTTCGCTTCGGTTGGAAAAAAGCCCTTGAGCGCCTCCACGCCGTTATAAACGAGGAAACTCTGGAACTTCAGCTTGAAGACGGCGGCGCGTCCCCCGACAGAATATGCGAAGATGATATAAATATAATCCGTCTGGATTCCTCCGCTTCCGAGGGAATTATCGCAAGCATACTGGAAATTGAAAAATGCTGCTTTTCTCTTCCCATAAGCCGCGATCAGCTTATAAGGCAGCTTGAAAACGAAAACTGCTTTATATATGCCGCAATTTGCGGAGATCTTGCGCTGGGCTACATAAGCGCCCAGAAGGTGCTGGATGAGCTTGACATTTTCAATGTTGCCGTCTCCCCAGATGCCCGCCGTCAGCACATCGGGCAAAGACTTTTGGAAGCTCTTCTTGAATGTGCCGAGACCCTTCGCGCAGAGGGCGAGCTTGTCCGCATTACCCTTGAGGTAAGGTTTTCCAACGATCCCGCCATTGCCCTTTATCAGAAGTTCGGCTTCGAGGAAGTTGGCAGAAGAAAAAATTATTATGAAAAGCCCCGCGAGGATGCGGTGCTTATGGATTTGAATCTGTAATGTATACTTTGAAAAAACTCACATCCCCCGAAATGAGGGAAGCATACGAGAAGGTTTTTCGGGAGGCTTTCCCTCCCGAAGAGCTTAAACCTCTTTTTTTAATGGAAAAAATGAGCGCGGAGGGGCAATATGACATCCTCGGCCTCTATAAAGGCGAAGAGAGCCTTGGCTATATCTGCTGCTGGCTTGATATGCCCTTTGTTCTCATCGACTATCTCTGCGTGGATTGCCGATTCCGCAACGGAGGTCTTGGAGCAGAAATGCTCAAGCTCATCCGCGAATTTTATCCCGAAAACACCGTTTTCATCGGCGAAGCGGAAGCTCCCACGGGAGACAGTGCTGCCGACGCCATTATCCTGCGCCGATTAGACTTCTATAAGCGCTGCGGCGCTGAGACCCTCGGCTATGACTGCGCCCTTTTCGGCGTGCATTATAAATGCATAGTCTGGAATAAGGGGGAATTTCCCGAAGAGGAAGTCTGCCGCCGCCATGACGGCTTTTACCGCCGCAACTTTACTCCAAAAATGTATGCTTCCGCCATACAGCTGCCCCTGAAAGAGGGGGAAAAGCCTTTTTCAAGGCGAGACTGGGACGAGCGTCCCGATTCCGAAGAGGAGGAAGATGAAAGATGATAATTATGAGCGTTGAATCCACCTGCGACGAGACCGCCGTTGCCCTCGTGCGCGACGGACGTGAAATCCTCGCAGACAAGATTTATTCTCAGGCCGACCTTCACGCCATTTATGGCGGCGTTGTGCCTGAAATTGCCTCCCGTCACCATGTTGAGGCTATTTATCAACTGGCTGACAGCGCAATCGAGGCCGCAGGTATTAAAAAGAGCGATATAGATGCCGTTGCTGTCAGCTATGCCCCCGGACTTATCGGCGCGGTTTTGGTTGGCGTCAACTTCGCCAAGAGCGTTGCAAGCGCTCTGGGTGTGCCCCTCATCCCCGTGCACCATATCCGCGGACACATGGCGGCAAACTATCTTGCCTATCCCGAGCTTGAGCCTCCCTTTGTCTGCCTTGCCATATCCGGCGGCAACACCATCATCGTGGATGTACGCTCTTATACCGATATGAGCATCGTTGGCGCAACCCGCGACGATGCCGCAGGCGAATGCTTCGATAAAACCGCCCGAGTTCTCGGTCTGGGTTATCCCGGCGGCAAGCCCGTTGACGAGCTCAGCCGCGGCGGAGACGACAGCAAATATGTCCTCCCCATTTCCCACATCGACGGCAGCCCCTACGATATGAGCTTTTCCGGCCTTAAAACCGCCGTTATCAACCTTGTTCATAACGCCCAGCAAAAGGGCGAGGAACTGGATAAGCCCTCCCTCTGCGCAAGCTTCTCCAAGGCAGTCAGCGACAGCCTTGTCCCCCGCACCATTGCCGCGGCAAAGGAACTTGGCTACGATAAGCTTGTCGTTGCAGGGGGCGTTGCCGCCAACAGCCGCATCCGCAGCGACTTTGAGCGCGCCGCAAAAGAAAACTCTCTTCAGCTTTTTGTGCCCCCTCTTCGCCTTTGCGGCGATAACGGCGCCATGGTCGGCGCTCAGGCCTATTACGAATATCTGGCAGGAAACATCGCTCACAGCAACCTGAACGCCTACGCCAGCATGGATCTTGACCGCGCAGGTGGCAGATGATGGAAGACAATCTTCACAAAGGACACCGTGAAAGACTCAGACAACGCTTTCGTGAAAACGGATTAAAGGCATTCAGTGATGTAGAAGCAATTGAACTGTTGCTTTTCTATGCTCTGCCCCGCTGCAACACCAACGAGATTGCTCACAGGCTCTTAAAGCGCTTCGGCAGCTATAAATCCGTTATGGAGGCAGATATAAGCGAACTGAAGCTTGTTGAAGGCGTTGGTGAAAATGCCGCGCTGCTCATTCGTCTTGTAAGCGAAACCAACGCCCGCTATCTCAGTAGCGAGAGGAGCGGCGGAAGAAATATTCTCCGAAGCACCGAGGCGGCAGGAGAATATCTTAAGCCCCTTTTCGCTTATGCAAAGGATGAGCTTGCCTTTGCCCTGAGCATAAACAGCGCGGGAGGCGTTATTCATTGCCATCAGCTGGCCAACGGCATGATCAACCGCGTTGAGTTTTCCGCAAGGCAAATAGTTGAAATAGCAATCAGAGATAACGCCGCCTATATGATACTTGCCCACAACCATCTCAGCGATGTGGCTCTTCCCTCCAACGCCGACGCAGCCGCCACAAAGCTCATCGAGGACACTCTCGCCAGCATCGGCGTATGCCTCGTGGACCACATCATAGTAAGCGGAGACGAATACGTTTCCATGCGCGAGAGCGGCTATTTCCACCGCAAGGAAAAATAACATACATCTAAAGAAGCAGAGGGTAACACCCCCTGCTTCTTTATGCAATATGCTCACTGCAAGAATGCGCCATATCTTCGGTTATGCAAACTCATAAACATGTTTGCAACAGGGTCAAATATCGATTGCAGCGATTGTAAAATACTGGAAATTATCCCTCAAAGCATTGATATTCCAAGCTTTTTCCCTTGTTGATAAGCTTGTGGAAAGTGTTGATAACTCACTGGCAAGCCTCTTATTTTGCCTTCTTATGTAAAGCATAACCGCCCTTATTTCCCTTATAAGAAATATTAAAATCTACAAAGCTCTTGTTTTTTCAACTTATTTCTCCAAATCTTTGTGCAAATAACCATATTGACAAATTCTGTCGCATTTAGGCGAATCCTGGCTTTTTTGTTATATTACACCTTGTAATCACACTTTCCTGCGTTGGGGCGCAGTTGACTTTGCTCCTCTCTTGTGATATAATCCCCACTCGGGTCAATGCTGGTGTAGCTCAGTCGGTAGAGCATCTCACTCGTAATGAGAAGGTCACGTGTTCGAATCACGCCACCAGCTCCAAAACAATATAATCCGAACCGAGTCTTCCTTGTGGGAGAGCGGTTCGGATTTTTTGTTTATTTCGGAGTTTTTTGCATTTTCCCAAAAAATTTCCATATGATTTTCATTGTGCGGCTTAAAATTTGGGAGTATAATCAGGATTAAGAAAGGGGGCAACACTATGAAAAAATTTATTAGTGTTATTTTGTGCCTTTTGTTTGTCTGCTCTATGGGACTCAACGCTTTTGCGTTCTCCTTTGAGGATGTCAAAGCTGCAGATCCTCGCAGCGAAGCCATTGCCGCGCTGGGTGAGGCCGGTCTTGCTTACGGACGCGGCGAGGGCGAATTCATGCCCGATATTGCCGTAACATGGGTGGAGGCACTTGCCTTTGCCGTGCGCACCTCCCAATATTTGAAGGGCGAGGAAGTTTACGGCATTGATGAAACTGCAGACCCTTGGTATAAGCCATATATTCAGTATGCTTCTGAAAATTACATAGCCGCCAATGCACCTGAGGACATCGGCATGCTCCTTACAAGAAATCAGATTGCCGATATGTTCGCCAATGTGATGAAATCAGTCCTCATGCAGGAGATAAATTATGTTCCCTCGGGTTATTTCACGGATTTTGCCGAGGACGATGTTCGCAGTTATTCGGCTTATTATCTCATCCGCGCAGGTGTGCTCAACGGCGTTGAAGAGAGAGTTTTCGCCCCCGATGAGCTTATGAGCCGCGGAGACCTTGCTCTTATGCTGGCGCGCATAACGGGTCTTATTCCCAAGCATGAGATTACGGCGCATTCCCCCCTTTATGTTGAGGGCGTCAGCGTTGACGATGCCATAGCGTATTTTGCGGAGCTGTGTCTGGATACCGAGTTTGGCGACAAGACCAGCGGAAGCGTCATCCGCAAATGGGTTGAGCCCTTTTACTATACTGTATACGGTCAGCCCACAGACAGAGATATGGAGGTTTTGACCCGCTTTGTGGCGGAAATAAACGCCATAGAGAATTTCCCCGGCATGTATCCTGTTGAAAGCGGAGCAGATCTGGAAATTTATTTCTATGACCAGGCCAACTTTGAATCTCTTATGGGCAGCGATTTTGTTGGCAGCTGGGGCGGCGTCACATTCTGGTTCGATGGCCGCAGCCAGATTTATACGGAGACTATTTCCATAAGAACGGATATTCCTCAGGATGCCCGAGACAGTATAATCGGCGAAGAACTTTTTAACGGTCTTGGCTCTGTGCAGGATACCTCAATGCGCGAAGACAGCATTGCGTATCAGTGGAGCAACTCCAACTATGATTTTACCGCTGTTGATAAACTTATTTTGCAGCTGCTCTATCATCCTTCCATACAGACCGGTATGGACTACGCTCAGTGCGAAGCGGTAATCCGCCAACTCTATTATTGATAAAAAAAGAACTCCCTCTCATGAGGGAGTTCTTTTTTTATTTAGCAGCGGTTTTTGCCGCCGTGGACGCTCTTCATACGCAGGCCGTGGTCGAGAATGCTCTTGCGCAGACGGAGGGTCTTGGGGGTTACCTCAAGAAGCTCATCGTCGGCAAGGAACTCGAGGCACTGCTCAAGGCTCATCTGGCGGGGAGGAATGAGGCGGAGAGCATCGTCGGAGCCGGAAGCGCGCATATTGGTAAGCTGCTTTCTGCGGCAGACGTTTACGGTGATGTCCTCGGCCTTGGGGCATTCGCCGATAACCATACCTGCGTAAACAGGCACGCCGGGTCCGATGAAGAGAGCGCCGCGTTCCTGGCTGTTGAAAAGGCCATAGGCAACGCTTTCGCCGGTTTCGTGAGCAACAAGGGAACCGGAGCTGCGGCGGGCAATATCGCCCTTGAAGGGCTCATAGCGCTCGAAAACGCTTGCCATAATTCCTTCGCCCTTGGTGGCGGTGAGGAATTCGTTGCGATAGCCGAAAAGGCCGCGGGATGGAACGAGGAAGCTGACCTTCATACGGTTGCCCACGGGAGTCATTTCCAGCATCTCGCCCTTGCGTGCGCCAAGCTTTTCGATAACAGAGCCCACATATTCCTGAGGCACGTCAACAACAACGCGCTCAATGGGCTCGCAGTTAACGCCGTCAATTTCCTTATAAAGCACGCGGGGGGGAGAAACCTGAAGCTCATAGCCCTCGCGGCGCATGGTTTCGATAAGAATGGAAAGGCTCATTTCGCCGCGACCTGCAACATTGAAGGAATCGGTGGAGCCGTCCATGTCGGTGACGCGGAGAGAAACGTCCTTGAGGGTTTCGCGGTAAAGACGCTCGCGAATCTGACGGGAGGTGACAAACTTGCCCTCGCGTCCTGCGAAGGGGCTATCGTTAACAGAGAAGGTCATCTCAACAGTGGGAGCGGAAATCTGCACAAAGGGGAGGGGCTCGCTGAAGCCGCGGGCGCAGATGGTATCGCCTATGGAGATATCGCCAATGCCGCTCATTGCGATGATGCTGCCTGCGGAAGCTTCGGTGACAGGAATTTTGCCCAGACCGTCGAACTCATAGAGGCTGACTGCCTTGGCGCGCATAGGTGCGCTTTCGCTGTCGTGATAGTTACAGACCTCAATCTCCTCGTTCTGGCGGATGGAGCCGCGCTCAATACGTCCGATGGCAATGCGGCCAACATACTCATTATAGTCAATGGAGCTGACGAGCATCTGGAAGGGCTTTTCGGTGTCCATCTCGGGAGCAGGGATATACTCCATAATGGTGTCGAAAAGGGGCTGAAGGTCGGTGCCTGCAGCGTCGGGAGAGTAGCTTGCAGTGCCCTGACGGCCGGAGCAGAAGAGCATGGGGCTGTCCAGCTGTTCGTCGGTGGCGTTCAGGTCCATAAGAAGCTCAAGAACCTCGTCGATGACCTCCAGAATACGGGCGTCGGGACGGTCAATCTTGTTTACAACAACGATGACTCTGTGACCCAGTTCCAGTGCGCGGCTGAGAACAAAACGGGTCTGGGGCATGGGGCCTTCAGCAGCATCAACGAGAAGAATAACGCCGTTTACCATCTTCAGTATACGCTCAACCTCGCCGCCGAAGTCAGCGTGACCTGGGGTGTCAACGATGTTGATTTTTGCATCGCGATAGTTTACGGCGGTGTTTTTTGCCATGATGGTTATTCCGCGCTCGCGCTCAAGGTCGCCGGAGTCCATAACGCGATCCTGAACTTCCTGATTTTCGCGGTATACTCCGCCCTGCTTGAGCATTTCGTCAACAAGGGTGGTTTTGCCGTGGTCAACGTGGGCAATTATTGCAACATTTCTAAGATTTTTCAATGGTCTCAGACCTCACTTATAAGAAAATATAGTTTGTTCAATCACAATCTTAAATTTTAGCATTATATAAAATAATTTGCAAGTATTATTGTTGAAAATGCCGATTATAATAATAAAACTCAAGCACCCCATCTGATGAGGGGTGCTTGAAGTTTAAGTATATATTTTACTTCATGGGAACGGAATCATCCTTGAGGATCCATTCGTCAACATTTGTAATGGTGAAATCGTTTTCGCCGATGCGGGCAACAACCTTTACGATACCTGCGTTGATGATCTGGCGGCGGCACATGGAGCAGCTGGTGGTGTCGTGGAGGAGCTCGCCGGTTTTGGCATCTCTGCCAACGAGATAGAGAGTTGCGCCTATCATATCTCTGCGGGATGCGGAGATAATGGCGTTTGCTTCGGCATGAACGCTGCGGCAAAGCTCATAGCGCTCACCGGCGGGAACATTCAGCCGGTTGGGGGCGCAGTAACCCATGTCGGTGCAGTTCTTCCGGCCGCGGGGGGCTCCGTTGTAGCCGGTGGAAACAATTTCATCATCCTTCACGATGATGGCACCGAAGCGACGGCGCAGACAGGTGGACCGGGCCTGAGCGGCATCGGCAATGTCCAGATAGTACAGAATCTTGCTGCGTCTCTTATCCATAACAATTCTTCCTTTTTTGTAAGGTTTTTTCTTATCTTACCGATTTCTTTTCTTTCCGTCAACGGTTTTCAAACAAGTTCGTTTATGGTACAATGATTTTTTGGAAAGGAGGGCGGCGCCCTTGAACCAAAGACAGTATCACCGGGAGCTGGCCCGCCTCATCGACAAGCTGGAGGGCAAGCGCCCCTCCCTGCTGCTGCACAGCTGCTGCGGCCCCTGCTCCAGCGCCTGCCTGGAGTATCTCACCCCGCATTTTGACGTTACCGTTTTCTTCTATAACCCCAACATTCGCCCCCGGGAGGAATTCGACCGGCGGCTTGCCATTGAGACAGAGAAAC
>JAZQVC010000038.1:0-85935 GCA_045631645.1 Oscillospiraceae bacterium | reverse complement strand
CTATCAGTTTTATAGGCAGCTATTGAATTTCGGCGGATTTTATCTCCATTGTTCCGCAGTTGTTGTGGATGGAAAAGCTTACCTGCTTTCCGGCCATCCCGGTGCGGGAAAGTCCACCCATGCCCGTCTTTATCAGGAACTTTTTCCTGATGCTGTTATTATCAACGACGATAAGCCCGCCCTCCGTCTTATTGACGGGGTGTGGTATGCCTACGGCACACCATGGTGCGGCAAGGATGGCATTAATACAAACGCAAAGGCACCTGTGGCCGGCGTTTGCTTTATGAAGAAGGCTCCTGAGAATAATATCCGAAGGCTTAGTCTCAGGGAGGCTCTTGAGCACATTTTGCCCCAGACAATCCGTAAATTCCCGGATGTGCAGGGACTTGACAAGATGCTGGCTCTTATGGAGGATTTCCTCCGCACAATCCCTGTATATGAACTTGAAAATGTTCCGGAGCTGTCCGCAGCCCGGTTAAGCTATGAAACTATGCGCCGCGGCGCAGAGGAGGCCGGATTATGAAATTGAAGAAAGATTTTGTACTGCGTCAGGTGGCGGACACTTGGGTTGTTCTCCCTTTGGCGGAGCAGACCGTTAATTTCACCGGTATGATCACCTTGAATGAATCCGGCGCAATGCTTTGGCAGCAACTGGAAAAGGGAGCAGACCGCGAAGGTCTTGTTGCAGCCCTCACCGCTGAATATGATGTAAGCGAGGATGTGGCTTCCGCCGATGTGGACGCCTTTTTGGGCAAGCTTGCTTCCGCCGGCTGCCTTGAATAAGCTGATATAAGAGGTTTTTCTTATGACTTACAAAAGAATTATGTCCGTTCTTGCAATGATTCTGGCCATTTTAATTTTTATTGCTGTAATCCATGTTGCAAGACTTTTGGATAACGGAGCCTTCAATAATAAAAATGAGGGTGGGGGAGAAGTGCCCGGTTCATCACAAATTGAGCCCCCCGAAACAACTCCCGATCAGGATGTTTTTCCTGCTGTCGATGAGAGCGAGTTTCCGGAGAACACTACTCCCGTTATGTCCGATAATGTTGAGGAGTCCGAAGCTCCTCAAGCTTCACAGCCAGTGGAAAGCCCTGTCCAGCCAAGCTACAACCCCACAGTCACAGTGACACCAATACCCTCTGCAACCAGTACTCCCTCAGTAACTGTGACTCCCAAGCCCGCGACAACACCTGCGCCTACTCCAACTCCTAATCAGACCACCACACCGGTTGCAACTCCAAGCCCTTCAAATAAACCCTCTACCGGAGAGCAATTTGAAGAAGTTGAAGGTGATATGGGCATGGAGGACAACATTTTTGGCTGATAGAGACCCATTGAATTATTTAGAGGTTCCAATATGAATAAGAAAATTACTGTTTTAGTCATTGTTCTCGCGGTAGTTCTCGCTTTGCTGCTTATAATTGCCAGAGTTTTGCATATCCCGGAAAATGAGCCTGAGCAGCAGCCTGAGGCAACTCCTCCCGCTGTTGAAGTGATCAACACACCTGAGGCCGTTGAGCCCACTCCCACTCCTGAACCTGATATCCCCGGCCTTGAGGACAATATTTTCGATGATGAAGATATGAGCGAAAATGAGCCTGAAGAAGAGCCCGAGGAGAGTCCCGAGCCCTCCGAGAAGCCTGATGAGGACGAGCCCGAGGTGAGCCCCTCTGAAAAACCCACTCAGCCCTCTGAAAAGCCTGCTCAGCCTTCTGAGAAACCCACCCAGCCTTCCGAGAAGCCCAGCACTCCTCCTGCAGGAATGAGCTATGAGGCATATCAGGCAATGAGCGGCACTGAACAGCAGGCATATATGATGAGCTATGGCGATATTGATGCCTTTTTTGCATGGTATAACGCCGCTAAAGCCAAGTACGAGGCTGAAAATCCCCCCATCGATGTGGGTGACGGCTCCATAGATCTCGACAGTATTCTGGGCGGCGGCAATGGTTGATAACACGCCTCGCAGAGTGGAAGAATTCTCCATGCAGGGGGATTTGATGCCCCTCTTTATGGAAAGGCTCGCAGCCGGACAGACTGTGCGCTTTTCCCCAAAGGGGATTAGCATGTTGCCTATGCTGCGGCAGCATGTGGACAGCGTTATAATTGCGCCGGTCAGCGGAAAATTGAAGAAGTATGATCTTCCTCTTTATAGACGCGATGACGGCAAGTACATACTCCACCGCATTATAGATGCTGGTGATACATATACCTGCATGGGCGACAACCAGTTCGTTGCCGAGCCGGGACTTCGGCATGATCAGATGATCGCTGTTGTCACCGAGTTTTACCGCGGCGAGAAGCGCCACTCTGTTAACGAGACCGCCTATCGCCTGTATTGCCGGTTTTGGCACCATTCAAGAGCTCTTCGGCGTTTCTGGCGCCGCGGAAAATCATGGCTGCGGAGACATTTGAAATGATTAAAAAAACAGCTCTTATATGGCTGATAAAGCGTATTCGCCGGAGAATTCCGGCGATATTGCTAATGTGCCTTGCGCATATTGGGCAAGCGGTTTTCGGCGTTCTTTTCGCTTTGGGCAGCCGCAATGTAATTGACAGCGCAGTAAGCGGTCTGCGCGTGGAATTTATTCACGCCTGCATTGTTCAGGCGGCTATAATCGTTGCGTTGCTTCTCTGCCTTGCCATCTATCGCCATTTTCATGACAGACTGCAAGCAGAGTTGGACAGAGACTGGAAGAAAAATATTCTCCATGGACTTCTCCACGGCGATTACTCAGAGGTTTCCGCTTATCATAGTGCTGAGCTTCTCAACCGTCTTAATAACGATGTACGCACGGTTGATGAGGGGATATTGGGTGTCCTTCCCGGCCTTTCGGCAATGCTTGTCCGTGTAGTGGCCGCGGTTGCGGTTCTTGCGGCTCTTGATGGAAGATTCACCCTCATTATTGTGGCTCTCGGCGTTGCTGCAATTCTTGCCACCGGCTTGCTGAGAAAGAAAATAAAACAGCTTCATAAGCGTGTGGCCGAGCATAACGGAAAAGTCTCCGGACTTTTGCAGGAGGCTATTGAAAAGCTTCTGATGGTGCAGGCCATGGATGCTTCTGCTGAGCTTGAACAGCGCAGCGACAAGCTTCTCGACCAGCGCTACGAGGCGGAGAGGAAGAGGAAAAATCTCTCTCTCGGCGCCAACATGGGAGTTAGTATTTTGTCCTATGGCTTGGGCTTTCTTGCTCTGGCTTGGTGCGCTTTCCGTCTTCTGCTTGGACAGATGACATTTGGATCTCTTACCGCCATTACCCAATTGGTGGCTCAGCTTCAGTCTCCCTTTGTTGGTCTTTCTGGTATCATTCCGAAATATATGGCAATGCTTGCTTCTGCCGAGCGTCTTATGGAGCTTGAGGAGATTCAGGGCGAACCGGAGCCTATCGATGCTGATGCTCAGGAACTTTATAATGATTTGGAATGCATATGCGCCGAAGATCTTTGCTTTTCCTATGATCGCGACGCCATTCTTAATGATGCATCCTTCAGACTACCGAAGGGCAGCTTTGCCGTTATTGCCGGTCATTCCGGTATAGGAAAAAGCACATTGCTGAAGCTCATGCTTGGTATTTTTAAGCCTGATAGCGGAAAGCTGTATCTGCAGTCCGAAGAATGCATAGCGATTGACCGCAGCACAAGGCGGCTTTTTGCCTATGTTCCTCAGGGAAATCTGCTTCTCAGCGGCACTATCCGCGAAAACCTTACCATTGTTCGTTCCGATGCCGATGAAAAGGCTCTGGAAGAGGCTATATATGCCAGCGCCATGGATGAATTTCTGTCGCCGCTGCCCGATGGATTGGATACAGTCCTCGGCGAGAGCGGCGCGGGACTATCCGAGGGACAGGCTCAGCGCCTTGCAATTGCAAGAGCCGTACTGGGCGGTGCTCCGGTATTGCTTTTGGATGAGTGCACATCCGCTTTGGATGAGGATACCGAGAAAACTGTGCTTCAGCGGCTTTCTGATCTCCCCGGAAGGACGATTGTTGCTGTTACCCACCGCAGCGCCGCGTTGGAACTATGCGACCTGAAGTTGGAGCTTTCTGATGGCGAAATTTATGTCATTGATGTGAAATCTAAATAAAAAAAGGAGCAGCATATGCTGCTCCTTTTTCCGTTTTAAGCCGTTGCAAAAGACAGGAAGATAAGTTAGAATTGGTTTATTCAAATTAATGACTGGGGCAAAGTTCAACATGAATTATCGTCTTGATAAATACGGCAATAAGATATCCACCCTTGGTTTCGGTTGCATGCGTTTTCAGCGCAAACTTGGGGCAATTAATATAGCAGAAACTGAAAAAGAACTGATGGAGGCTATTGCCCTTGGTGTGAACTATTTCGATACCGCCTATGTTTATCCGGGAAGCGAGAGCGTTCTCGGCGAGCTTCTTGAAAAGAACAAAGTTCGCGATGAGGTTTACATAACGACAAAACTTCCTCACTATCTCATTCGCAGCAGGGAAGGGCTTGAAAGGCATTTTCAGGAACAGTTAGAGCGTTTGCGCACCGACCACATTGATTATTATCTGATGCATATGCTTACTGATACCGGAACTTTTGATCGTCTTAAAGCTATGGGCATTGAGGACTGGATTGCTGAAAAAAAGGCAAGCGGTGCGATAAAGCAGATTGGTTTTTCCTATCATGGCAATTCCGATATGTTCTGCGCTTTGGTGGATGCATATGATTGGGATATATGCATGATTCAGTATAACTATATGGACGAGCATTCTCAGGCGGGCAGAAGAGGTCTCCAGTATGCCAACTCCAAGGGACTTCCTGTTATAATTATGGAACCTCTCCGTGGCGGTAAGCTTGTAAAGGGCTTGCCCGAGGAGGCAAAGCATATATTCAGTTCTTATCCAGTTAAACGCAGTCCTGCCGAGTGGTCTTTCAGATGGCTTTGGAACCAGCCGGAAGTGACCTGTGTTCTTTCCGGTATGAACTCAATGGATATGATAAGAGAGAATGCTGCGTCGGCTTCCAATGCACAGATCGGTGAGCTGAGCGATGCAGATGCCGAGATGCTGCAGAGGGTTGTTAGAGCTATCAACTCCAAAATGAAAGTTGGCTGCACCGGTTGCGCTTATTGCATGCCTTGCCCGAAGAATGTTGATATACCGGGCTGTTTTTCTGCTTACAACAGACGATATACTGAATCAAAGTTCTGGGGCTTGTTTGACTACGCAATGTGCACTGCGCTTAGAAAAACGCCCACACCTGCGTCAAACTGCATTGGATGCGGTAAATGCGTCAAGCATTGTCCGCAGACAATTGATATTCCTGCAGAACTCGAAAAGGTTAAAAAAGAACTTGAGATTCCTATATATAGGGCGGTTCTCAAGGCTAATCAAAAACTTAAAAGATTCTAATAAAAAACAGAGGACTATTTAAGTCCTCTGTTTTTTATAGTTTTACAAATTTACCGTTCTCACAGATTTTTTTCATTGAGCCGTTTTCGATTATATAGGCTTCTCCGTGAACCGTTTCTGTGCCATTTTCGCATAAAACGTAGCTTCCGTCGGGCAAAACGGTGAAGCGATTGCCGTAACTGTCGGCAAATGTAATATCCTCAAAAAGGCGTTTTCCGTCAAGATAACTGTCCCAAACTTGATTATAGTGGGGGAGTATCTGCGCCTTGCAAAGACCAAGCCCCTGTGTGAAGCGGATGAAATCGGGGTCAATGCTCTCTCCCTCTTCTTCTGGCTGAACATAAACTGTATCGGCCGAATTCATGCTTCCTGCGCTGATTCCGAGGATGATCCTTGAAAAGCCCTTAAGAAGAGCGCGAAGGCTTATATGGGCGAAAAAACGGTTCTGGGTGGGTACATGTCCTCCCGCAAGAATAATGAGATCTGCGCAGGAGATGAGCTCATTTGCCTGAGCTTCGTTTTGCCCGTCAAGCAGAGTGTAGTCGGAGAAAACAAATCCGCTTGCTTCAAAGCTGCGTTTTATGGCGTATCCATGGCCTTCTGTAAACGCATGATTATCTCTGTCGGAACTTATGAAGAGACAGCGAATGGGTGAGGGTAGATGTTTGGAAAGAGTGTCAGTGAAGCCGTTAGCGCTGTTGAGCTTTTCCTCGCCCAAAAGACAGGGGGAGCTGCTCAATATGGTGGCGGCAGGTGAGGTGTTTACCATATCAGCTTTCATACCAGCCTATGCGGACAGCTTCGGAAATTTCTTCGGCCTTCTCATCGGCTGCGCAATAGCCCTTTTTGCGGATAACAAGGAGGCAAATGGGCATAAACAGGGGAATTACAAGGCTCAGAGCGAGGAACAAAATTGCATTGTTGGGGCTGAGAGATTCAAAAATTTTGTAAAGGCAGACATAGTAGAGAGCGACGAGAATGAGGCTCGAATAAGTCATGCCGGAAATGCCGGATTCAAGGCCAAGTATAAGGGTCATAATGTTGGCGAAAACATCGGTGGAATTTCCCTGAATGGCATTAATGATAAGGGGAATCAAGGATAATATACCGCTGATGAAAGATATGATGGAGAGAATATAAACGATTGCGAAAATGAGCAGAACAATGCGGAAGCGGCGCTTCACGCCGAGAACGCGCTCGTCATATTTATCCACAATGGCGCCGATGGTCCAGTATCTTGCCACGGGGATCCATGCCAGCCAGGAGGCTTTAACTCCGCTGCGTTTGCCGATGCAGGTATAGCTAATGGAAAGCATTATATACTGGGGAAGTAAAAACAGCAGCAGGACAGTAGCGATAACTGCGATGTATATTATCAGGAATATTTTTAGATCTGGGTTTGCAAGTCCGAAATCGGAAAAATCATGCATAAAACCGTTGTAATAGGGTGCCATATAAGTATCCTCCTGTTTTTATATTTCTTCTGCAGGAACAAATTCGTGCAGATATTTTTGAAGTTCATCCCAAAGGGCAAGAAGCTCGCTTTTATCACCGTAGTCGCTTCTGTGCTTCGCGAGATATTCGTCAACAAGCTTTTCGGAAGGGTAGCCGTAGGTCTTTACCGCCATGAGAATGTTGATGGAAACTTTCTCGGTTACGAAGGGCATTTTTAAGAGCTCCTCAATACCTTCGTCAAGCTTTTTGCAAATATCGGGAAGGATAAAAAGATCATTTTTCTTCAGGAACATATAGCTTCTGACCTTAAGATCAAGATCATTGATAGTGATATTGTTATCCATATTTCACGCTCCTTTACCAGATAAATGGAATAAGTCTCCATCTGACTTTGCTCTTATATTCTTTATAGCCTTCAAGCTCTTTTTCAAGGAAATCCTCTTCGCTCAAAAGTCTTTTGGCAATAATGAAGGGATAAATAAGAAAAATTATAAAAGCGTAGAGAGAACCGAGAATAAGAGGAATTGATAGGAACAGGAAAAGCGTTGCAGTATACATGGGGTGTCTTACTATGCCGTAAAGACCTGTGTCGATAAGCTTTTGACCTTCCTGAACCTCAATCGTTCGGCTGAGATAGGCGTTTTCTCTCAAAACCTCCCCGTAAAGAGCGTAGGAGATCAGAAATATTACCGCACCTATAATGACGAAAACTTTGGGTAGCATAAACCAAGCGAAACGGTGACCAAGTCCCGCGATAATAAATCCTGCGAGAAACATTAAGCCGCTGAGCTTTACAACAAGGCTTTGGTCAGATTGTTTTTCTTTGGCGTTAAGACGCTTGCGCAAAAGAGCGGGATTTTTTGTCATCATGATGATCCCGGCAATAAACATGGGGATAAACAAAAGCGTCATAAGCAGCAATCCGTTTTGGAAAGCAAGTGTTCCGGCGGGCAGGAAAATAAGGATACCGACAAGCAAAACTCCGAGAAGGAATTTAATAATTGCTTCAAAGAAAAGCTTCGATGACATCAGTATCGCCTCCTGATCCATAGTTTAACTTATTATATCACCTATGCTTATGCATTTCAATGATGTGAGTGAGAAGAAAAAAACAGCCACCATAAAGGTGACTGTTCTTTTTGGCGGAGAGTAAGGGATTCGAACCCCTGTGGCTGTTCGCCTAACGGTTTTCAAGACCGCCCCGTTATGACCACTTCGGTAACTCTCCATATTTTATTAGTGAAAAGACGCCGAGAATTCTCGGCGTCTTTTGGCGGAGAAGATGGGATTTGAACCCATGCTACGCTCAACACGTACTACTCCCTTAGCAGGGGAGCCCCTTCGGCCTCTTGGGTACTTCTCCAAATGTGGTCGCCCAAATATATTAGCATAAGCTCTATGTCTTGTCAATACTTTCCTTATTAATATTTTGCATCTCATCCCTAAGAGCGATATTGAATTGAATGGAGATTATGTGTATAATATTAAAATAGAAAGAAAATGGGGTGATTGTGTCCGTGAAAGAGCAAAAGACCAATGCAATGCGTATTCTTGACCAGAAAAGGATAAAGTATACACCCCATGAATATTCTCACGGAGGAGAGGCGGTTGACGGTATCACCGCCGCTGCATCCATAGGAAGAGATCCTGCAAGCGTTTTCAAAACTCTTGTTGCGAGAGGCGCAAGTAAGACAAATTATGTTTTCGTAATTCCTGTTTCCCATGAACTGGAATTAAAAAAAGCAGCCAAGGCGGTGGGGGAGAAATCGGTTGCGATGCTTCCCTTATCTGAACTGACTGCTCTCACTGGTTATGTCAGAGGCGGATGCAGCCCCATTGGAATGAAAAAGTTATTTCGAACGATAATCGATTCTTCCGCTCTTGAACAGGAGAGCATTATATTCAGCGCCGGAAAAATAGGCGCTCAGATTGAGTGTGCCCCTGCGGATCTTGCCGCAGTTATAAAGGGCAGCTTCGCAGATGTTATTGATTAAGGAGAAAGCAAAATGCGCGAAAGCATTTATATAAAAGGCGCCAGGGAAAATAACCTGAAGAATATTGACCTTGAGATCCCGAGAGACAAGCTGGTTGTCGTCACCGGCCTATCTGGCTCGGGAAAATCAAGTCTGGCCTTCGACACTATTTATGCTGAAGGTCAGCGTCGCTATGTGGAAAGCCTTTCCTCCTATGCTAGAATGTTTCTCGGACAGAAGGAAAAGCCCGATGTGGACTATATCGAGGGTCTTTCTCCCGCTATAAGTATTGACCAGAAAACCACCAGCAAAAACCCTCGCTCCACCGTTGGAACTGTTACGGAGATTTATGATTATCTCCGTCTTCTTTGGGCGAGAATCGGCACACCCCATTGTCCCAAGTGCGGCAAGGAAATTCGCCAGCAGACCATTGACCAGATAGTGGATCAGGTTATGCTTTTGCCGGAGCGGAGTAAAATACAGATTCTTGCTCCAGTTATAAGGGGAAGAAAAGGTGAACACAGCAAAATCTTTGATGATGCCCGTAAAAGCGGATATGTCCGTGCAAGGGTGGACGGCATAAGCTATGAGCTGAGCGAAGAGATAAAGCTGGATAAAAATAAAAAGCATACTATCGAGGTAATTGTTGATCGCCTTGTTATCAAAAGCGATATTATTCGCCGCCTGACCGACTCTATTGAGACTGCGGGTAAGCTTTCGGGCGGAATAATCGTTGTTGATATTGTGGGCGAACAGCGTGAGCTTATGTTTTCTCAGAACTATGCCTGCGATGATTGCGGAATAAGCATTGATGAGCTTAGCCCCAGACTTTTTTCCTTCAACAATCCATACGGTGCCTGCCCTGTATGCACCGGTCTTGGAACTCAGATGCAGGTTGACCCCGAGCTTATAATACCTGATAAAAGTCTGTCCATTTCAGAAGGTGCCATTGTGGCAAACGGCTGGAACAGTGTAAAGGGTGACAGCATTGCCAAGATGTATTTTGATGCCCTTTCAAAGAAATACGGCTTTGATATGGACGAGCCCATATCCAATCTGAGCAAGGAAGCAATAAATGCCATTCTCTACGGCACGGGAGGAGAGAAGCTTCAGCTTTTCTATGAACGTAAAAACGGCCACGGCACTCTTTCTCAAAGCTTTGAGGGCGTTGTTAATAATCTTAACCGCCGTTATCTCGAAACCCAGAGCGCCCTTGTCAAAGAGGAAATTGAGCAGTGCATGAGCGAAACTCCCTGCCCCAAGTGCGCGGGGCGCAGACTGCGCAAGGAGGCTCTTGCCGTAACCGTTGGTGGAATGAATATTTATGATTTCACCTGCCTGAGCATTGAAGACGAGCTTAAATTTATCCGCGGGCTTGTGCTTAGTGAGAAACAGGCAATGATAGGCGAGCGGATAATTAAGGAGATCATCTCCCGCCTTGAATTTCTTGAAAGCGTTGGTCTGGGTTATCTTAACCTTGCCCGTTCCAGCGCCACTCTTTCAGGCGGCGAAAGTCAGAGAATTCGCCTGGCAACCCAGATCGGTTCAAGCCTTATGGGCGTGCTTTATATTCTCGATGAGCCTTCAATAGGTCTCCATCAGAGGGATAATGATAAGCTTATCAACACACTCAAGCATCTCCGCGATATTGGCAACACTCTTATTGTCGTTGAGCATGACGAGGATACAATGCGCGCTGCCGATTATATCGTTGATATAGGTCCGGGAGCCGGTGTTCATGGCGGCGAGGTTGTCTGCGCTGGAAGCCTTGAGGAGGTATGCGCCTGCGAGAGGAGCTATACGGGACAGTATCTCAGCGGCAAAAAGTCCATTCCCGTTCCTGTAAAACGCAGAAAGTGCAACGGAAAGCATTTAACAATACGCGGTGCAAGGGAAAATAACCTCAAAAATATTGATGTTGAAATTCCCCTTGGAGTAATGACCTGCGTCACGGGCGTATCTGGAAGCGGTAAGTCCAGCCTTATTAACGAGATTTTTTATAAAACTCTCGGAGTTGAGCTTAACCGCATGAAGCTTCGCCCCGGCAAATGTGACGGAGTTGAAGGCCTTGAACAGGTGGACAAAATTATTGCCATTGACCAAAGCCCCATCGGACGCACGCCCCGTTCCAATCCTGCTACCTATACAGGAGTTTTCAGCGATATTCGTGATCTTTTTGCAGATACTCAGGATGCAAGAATCCGCGGCTACGGACCGGGAAGATTTTCTTTCAATGTCCGCGGCGGACGCTGCGAAGCCTGCGCCGGTGACGGTCTTCTGAAAATAGAAATGCACTTCCTTCCCGATATTTATGTGCCTTGCGATGTTTGCAAGGGAAAGAGATATAATAGGGAAACTCTTGAAGTTCGCTATAAGGGAAAGAATATAGCCGAAGTTCTGGATATGACCGTTGAAGAGGCTCTCGAATATTTCGAAAATATACCCAAAATAAGAAACAAGATTCAGACCCTCTATGATGTGGGTCTCGGATATATAAAACTGGGTCAATCCTCGACCACTCTGTCCGGAGGAGAAGCCCAGCGCGTGAAGCTTGCAACAGAGCTGAGCAAGCGCAGTACAGGCAGTACGGTTTATGTCCTTGATGAGCCCACAACGGGTCTTCATATTGCGGATGTTCACCGCCTTATAGATGTTCTCCAAAAACTTGTTGACGCCGGAAACACCATTGTTATCATCGAGCATAATATGGATGTTATAAAATGCGCCGATCATATTATTGATCTTGGACCTGAAGGCGGCGATAGGGGAGGAAGACTTGTCTTTGCCGGAACTCCCGAAGACTGCGCAAACTGCCCCGAAAGCGCCACGGGAGAATATCTGAAAGAGCTTCTTTAACATAATTAGTGCTCTCCTCATAGCCTGTAATGGAGGGATGGAGAGTGCTTATATGTGCAATAATTGCTTTTTTCTCTGCCGCAGGAATTTATTTTATTTTTCAATGCATTAAGCGTGCGCTTTTTCGGAAAATTACTTTTTCGGATAAGCTTAGGGTGGATACCCTTGTTTCCGTTTACGGAGATGTGCCCGAACTTGAATTGCTCCTTAAAAGGCTTAAAAGCAAAGGAGAGTGCGGGAGAATATATCTTCGCCTATGCCTGAAAGATGCGGAAATAAAATTGTGGGCTGAAAAACTTGCGGCAATCAACCATATAGAAATCATCAACTGAGGTTTTTATGGAATCCAAAGAATTAATTGAGATTTTCGGAACTGTTGACGAAATTATCTATACAAATGAAGAAAACGGTTATACCGTTCTTCGTCTTGAAACCGATTCGGGAGAGAGCATAACCGTAACGGGCTGTCTGCCTTTTTCTGCTCCCGGAGAGCAGATTGAGGCAGGCGGTAGCTGGGTGCGCCATCCAAGCCACGGACAGCAGTTTAAGGCGGAGTATGCTCTTCGCCATATGCCCAAAGGGGCTGATGCTGTTTATGAGTATCTTGCCAGCCGTGTTATAAAGGGTATCGGACCTGCGACAGCTTCCGTAATTGTCTCCGAATTCGGGGAGAGAGCTTTGGATGTTATCGAGCGCGAACCCCAAAAGCTTGCAGGTCTTCGTGGTATAAGTATGAAAAAAGCCCTTGAGATGAGCGAAAATCTCAAGCGCCAGCTGGGACTGAGACGCTTGATGGAATTTCTCGGAAGCCACGGTCTGCGTCCCCAGTATGCCATGCGCCTTTACCGCGCATACGGAAACGATGCGCTTGGTATTATAAACGATAATCCCTACATAATGTGCATGCAGCACATTGGCGCTGAATTTGCGGAAGCTGACGCCCTTGCTCTTGATTTGGGTCTGGACGGGGACAGCGCGGAGCGCGTTGTTGCCGCAATAGTTTTTGAGCTTCAGCATAACAGCGGAAACGGACATGTTTTTATTCCCCGGGAAAAGCTTATAATGGCAACGGCTCAGCTCATCGACCTTGAGGAAGAGCTTGTAGAAGAAGGACTAGATATTCTCATGGATAGCGGAGAGATAGTCTGCGAGAGTATCGCCGGCTGCCAGGGCTGCTATCTCAGTAATCTCTATGATGCGGAAGTCTATACAGCCGAGAAGTTGCGGAGAATGTGCGCCTCCAAAGTTGCAGCGGAGAATATAGACGGCATCGTTGAAAAAATTGAAAATGAGCAGGGAATTCGTTATGCTCCTATGCAGAGACGAACTCTTGATATAGCCTCGAAAAATCGGGTAACTCTCATAACAGGCGGACCGGGAACTGGTAAAACAACAACCGTTCGGGCAATTATTGCCATGTTTGAAAAGCTGGATATGAAGGTTCTTCTTGCGGCTCCAACCGGTCGCGCAGCCAAGCGCATGACGGAGCTGACCGGACATGAAGCTGCAACCATCCATAGACTTTTGGAAGCGGGCTATGCCGAGGATAGCTTTGACCTTGTTTTTAAGAAAGATGAGGACGAGCCACTTAAGTGCGATGCTCTTATTGTGGACGAGTGTTCAATGATAGACATAGTGCTGATGCGATGCCTTCTGGCTGCGCTCCCCGATGAATGTCGTCTCGTTTTGGTTGGAGACGCTGACCAGCTTCCCAGCGTTGGACCGGGCAATGTTTTTTCCGATATAATTCGAAGCGGAATTGTTCCCGTTGTGCGCCTTACAGAGATTTTCCGCCAGACCGCGGAAAGCCGTATAGTGCGCAATGCCCACATGATAAATTCCGGTGAGCATCCTGCGCTTAGTGAAAATAAGGGCGACTTTTTCTTTATGCGCCGCGGAAATCAGGAAGCTGCAGCATCGCTTATTTGCGACTTGTGTGCCACTCGTCTGCCTAATAATATGGGAATTTCCGCAGATGAGATTCAGGTGCTTACCCCCACAAGAAAAGGCCGCGTTGGTGTTACAAATCTTAATTTCCTTTTGCAAAATGCCCTTAATCCGGCTTCCGACACAAAAAAAGAGAAAAAATTCGGTGATTTTGTGTTCCGTGAAGGCGATAGGGTGATGCAAATTCGAAATAACTATGATATAATATGGGTCGCATCTTCGGGAGCAGCCTCAGGAACAGGCATGTTTAACGGAGATGTGGGTTATATACTTTCCATAGACTACAGCAAAGAAATGCTGATAGTTGACTTTGACGGTCGTCTTGCGAGCTATGGCTTCGATATGCTTGGTGAGCTTGAACATGCATGGGCAATGACCGTTCATAAGTCTCAGGGCAGTGAGTACCGCGCAGTAGTCCTCTGCCTTTGCGAAGGACCTCAGCAGCTTCTCCATAGAGGAGTTTTGTATACTGCAGTTACAAGAGCGAGAGAGCTTCTCATTGTGGTTGGCGACGACCAGGTTGTTTACCATATGATTGATAACCATAAGCAGACAAGAAGATACAGCGGCTTGAGAGCTCGCCTTGCGGAAGGAGTTTAAGTCCGAGCTGCATTGGAGGAATGAACTTTGGGCATTTTCTCTTCATTGCTTGATATTCTTTTTCCGCCGAAATGCCCATTTTGCGGAAAGATAATTTCGGGCGGTATAAAAGTTTGTGATAAATGCATGGGCACTCTTCCGGAAACAGGCAGCAAAGCTTCCCAAAAGGGAGATTTTTTCTCCGTTTGTGTTTCGTCTTTTTACTATGAGGATTCTGTCAGAGAAAGCTTGCTGCGTTATAAGTTCCATGAAGCAACGGCCTATGCACCCGTTTATTCTGCGTATCTTGCAAAAACCATATCCGAGGAGCTTTCCGGACGCTATGATTTGATTTCGTGGGTTCCTCTCAGCAAAAAGCGTTATAAAGAGCGAGGCTACGACCAGGCAAAGCTTTTGGCAAAAGGCGTTGCTGCCGTCCTTGGTGATGTGGCCGTTTGCACTTTGGTAAAGAAAAAGCATGTACAAAAGCAGTCCACAATGGGTTCTCCCGAAAAGCGCAGGGCAAACATATCGGGTGCTTATTCAGCGGCCGATAGAAAGCTTATAGAGGGAAAACGGATTCTGCTGATAGACGATATAATCACAAGCGGCTCAACATTGAGTGAATGCGCCCGAACTCTTCGCGCTGCAGGTGCAGCGGAGGTTATGTGCGCAACTCTTGCAAGAAGCCGTGACTAATTAATAAAACAAAGGGTTTATAATAAATTTTGAGGTGAATTGAATGAGTATACTTGAGAGATTTGTCATATTTGAGCGTGATATTGCCATAGACCTTGGAACATCCAGCACCCGTCTTTATGTACGCGGAAAGGGTGTTGCAATGCGTGAGCCCACTGTAGTTGCGGTTGACAAGACCACAGGCAAGATGCTTAAAGTCGGTGACGAGGCGCATAAGATGCTTGGGCGCACTCCTGCAAACATTGTTGCCATTCATCCTATCGCAGCAGGTGTCATCTCTGACTATGATATGACAACTTTGATGCTCCATGAGCTTGTTTCCCGTGTCACAAGCTTCAGCTTTTTTAAGCCCTGTGTTATTATAACCGTTCCCAGCTCCATTTCCGGCGTTGAAGAGCGCGCTATAATCGACGCTACCATCGAGGCTGGCGCAAGAAAGGTATACCTCCTTGAAACTGCTGTTGCAACTGCCTGCGGCGCAGGTATAGATATCTCCAAGCCCGAAGGCCATATGGTTATTGATATCGGCGGCGGCACTACTGAGATCGCAGTTGTTTCTCTTGGCGGCGTTGTTGAGTGCGAATCCATCAAAACTGCGGGTGATGCTTTTGATGAGGCCATTGTGAAATACATAAGACGTAAGCACAATGTTCTTATCGGTCTGCGCACCGCCGAAGAGCTCAAGATAAACATTGGCTGCGCTTATCCCCGTAAGGAAGTTTCCGCTCAGGAGGTTAAGGGACGCTGCCTTCTCACCGGTCTTCCCAAAACAGTTACCGTTAATTCATATGATATAATCGAAGCTCTTGAAGAGCCCATCACCACCATTCTGGAAACTGTCCACATGGTTCTTGAGCGCACTCCTCCCGAGCTCGTTGGTGATATTTCCGTAAACGGAATTGTCATCAGCGGCGGCGGCAGCCTTGTATGGGGTCTGGATAAGCTTATCACCAGCCGCACCGGCATTGAGGCGGTTGTGGTTGACGATCCTCTCGCCTGCGCAGCCTATGGCGCCGGCAAGATGCTCCGCGAACTTCCTCGTATGCAGGATGGTATGATAAACCTTGCCCGCAGAAAACAGATGAAGTAAATAAAAAAATGCACTGCTAAGCAGTGCATTTTTTTATATTCAAGCTTTGGATTTAGCGTCAATCTGATTCTGGCGGCGGTTTTTAACATCATCGCTCTTGGGCTTGATGTCACCTGCCTTGGTGAGGGCTATTTTTGTCATCATAGGTCCGAAGAGTTCGTATACGAGTACACCGAGAAGAATGATGTTGCGAACTATCATTCCGTCATGACCAAGATAGGTGGCGGCGGTAAGACTCATTCCAAGAGCAACGCCCGCCTGGGGGAAAAGGGTAATGCCCAGATATTTATTTACGGGAGCGGCGCAACCCATTACGCGGGAGGAGAGTCCTGCGCCGAAGTATTTACCGGCACAGCGAGTAATTATGTAAACTAAGCCGATTACTACCATAAGGTAATCGGAGAATACGTTGAGCTGAAGCTCAGCACCGCTGAGGACAAAGAAGAGGGCGAAAAGGGGAGCGGTCCAACGGTCGGATTTTTCCATAAGTTCATCGGCAAGGGGACAGGTGTTGCAGAAAATCGTACCCAGCATCATGCAGACAAGCAGGGTGGAGAAGCCGACGGTGACGGAGCCGATTTCGAACTTGAGGGTGGAGAGGGCAACAGTGAGAATAACGAAGCCGATAATAAGTGTCATGCGGTTTCTGTTGGAATGGAAAAGCTTCTCGATAGCGTTGAGGACATAGCCCATAACAGCGCCGAGAATAAGGGAGCCGATAATCTCAATCATGGGCTCAACAATGATGGAGATAATATCCACAGCACCCACGAGGAGAGCACGGGCAATGCCGAAGGCAACTGCGAAGCAGACAAGACCAACAGCGTCGTCAAGGGCAACAACAGGGAGAAGAATATCGGTGACGGGACCCTTTGCCTTATACTGACGGACAACCATCAGAGTTGCTGCGGGAGCAGTGGCGCTTGCGATAGCGCCGAGGGTGATGGCAGCAGGGAGGGAGAGAGTCTCGGGGAAAGCGAAGTGGAGTCCGATCATGGCAGCTTCAACGAGGATGACAGCACCTAAGCCTTCGCAGATAGCAATAACAACTGCCTGCTTGCCGGTGCTTTTGAGTTTGCCGAGAGTGAACTCGTTGCCGATGGCAAATGCTATAAAGCCGAGGGCAAGGTTGCTTATCATACTGAGGGAATGGATTGCCTCATAGCTGGTGAAGCCGAGGCCTTCAATTCCCAGTCTGCCGAGGCAGAAAGGACCAATAATAATACCTGCTATCAGATAGGCGGTGACATCGGGGAGTTTGAGCACATTCATAACGCGGGTCATCAGCAGACCAACGATGAGGGCAACCGCGATGGAAAACATAAACGTCATATATATACCTTCTTAATTTTCATTATTTCCAAGGATAGAATATACAACATTTTTTTCTAACATACAAGAAGAAAAATAACGGAATTTCAAGGTTTATACGGCTTTTTTACCGCCTATTTGCACATATGGTTTGCGCAGCGATGTGCAATGTGTTATACTGGCAAAAAACACCTGCGGGGTGAGTGCTATGACATATAAAGAGTTTATACGCGCCAACGAGGAACAAATCAGAAATATGCTCTATGAGTGCCTTTCTGAAATGCCTAGGCTCAGACGAAAGCAGCTTATCGAAGCTGTTGTAAGCCGCATAGAATTCAATAATCAGCAGCTTCAGAATACCACTCCTGGAAGCCCTCTCGTATCCGCCAAGAGCAGAATAGGCATGATCCTTTCTGCGGCTCTTAAATCGGGATATATTCTTGAGGATGAACTGGGCTTTATGAGCCTGAATTCTGCGGAAATTAAGTTCGTTTCCAAGTATGTCTGCCGCGACTATGTGGTGGATGCCCTGCAGGGCGGAAAGAGTCTTTCGAAGCAGGAACTTTTTCGATATGCGGAAGAGCGCTTTTGTCAGTGCCAGATGAATTCCGAGGATAAGAATCTTGTCCTCCGCTCAATTTTGGGTCAGGTTCTTGCCCGTCTTGAAGATGAAGGTCATATAGTCCGTGTTGGAGAGAAAATATGCCTTTCCGATAATCTGGATTATCCCAGCACTGAGCTGGGCAGTTATCTCCGCGAAGCCGCTTTGGGCGGAGATACGGAAAAATGCTTCCTTAAATCAGTCCACACAATGGGCGGTGAGTGGTTTGAGTTTTATGCTGTTGAACTGCTTGAGAAATATTTCATGGATTGCGGCAAAAATATCATTTCTGCCTCTGTATGCGGCGGAAGTGATGACGGCGGCATTGACGGCATTATAGAAACGGAAGATTGGCTTGGATTCAAGGAAACCATCCTCATGCAGATGAAAAACCGCAATGCGATTATAACTCCTAAGGATGTCCGCGAATTTTATGGCGCGGTATGTGCAGAGCAGGGATCCAGAGGACTTTATATGACAATTTCCTCCTTCCATCCCGATGCTCATGCTCTTTTGGATAAGGTGGATAATCTCATCGGTCTTGACGGCCACCGCATATTCCTTATTGCAGAAAAATGCCAATATGGTCTTAAATATGCTGACGGAAGACTTCGTATTGATGATGATTTGTTCTTAAATCCCCTTGTGATAGATGAATAAAAAAAATCCGAGCTAAGCTCGGATTTTTTTATTTAAATCTTTTTAGTCTGAGAGCGTTGCTGACAACGCTTATGCTGCTCAGTGCCATTGCTGCGCCTGCAAACATGGGAGGCAGCAGAGGGCCTCCGAAAGCGAATAATAATCCAGCAGCAATGGGAATGCCACAGCAATTATAGAAGAATGCCCAGAAAAGATTCTGCTTTATAATACGCATAACTGCCTTGCTGAGTCTCACAGCGTCATAAAGAGAACTGAGTCCGCCGCTTATGAGAACTATATCTGCAGACTCTATGGCAACATCGGTGCCGCTGCCGATTGCGATTCCAACATCCGCTGCGGCAAGGGCAGGGGCATCATTAATTCCGTCACCCACCATCAAAACCTTGCTCTCGCAGCCGCGAAGACTTTCAACAACCTTAGCCTTGTCGCCGGGCAGAACATTGGCTTTCCAGCTTTCAATTCCTGCCTGCTCGCATATCTCACGGGCTGAGCTTTCGTTATCACCGGTTAACATAACGCAAGAGATTCCAAGCTTTTTCAAGCCTTCAACAGCTTCGGAAGAATCGAGCTTAATGCAGTCCTTGGCAGAAATAAGACCCATATACCTCCCGTCAGCTGCCACATAAATAAGTGTCGCGCCGGAGATGTCTTCAAGATTGGGAATAGGGATATTGTTATCAACCATAAGGGCTTGATTGCCTGCGAGAACACGTTTTCCGTTGATGCGACTCTCAATTCCCTTTCCGGGAATGACGATGGAGCTTTCTGATTCAATTGCTTTGACTTCCAAAGCCTCGGCGTGAGAGATGATTGTAGCAGCTATAGGATGAATGCTTGCCTTTTCAGCGGAGAGAGCGTAAAGAAGAAGTTCTTTCTCCTCAATGCCATCTTCGGGAATGACGCTGTTGACCTTCAGCTTGCCTTCGCTTACCGTACCTGTTTTATCAAGAACGGCGGTGTTGACACGACTGAGAAGCTGCAAAGCCTCTCCGCTCTTATAAAGAATCTTCATTTCAGCGCCTCTGCCTGTGCCAGCCATGATTGCTGTGGGAGTGGCAAGACCAAGAGAGCAGGGGCAGGCAATAACAAGAACAGAAACAAAAATATTCAGTATAAATTCAAAATTCTTGCCTACCATAGCCCAAATCGCCGAAGCGATAAAGGCAATTGCAATAACTGTGGGTACAAAAAAGGCGGCGACTGTATCGGCAAGTTTCGCGATGGGAGCTTTGCGGCTTTGTGCATCCTCTACCATTCTTATTATCTGGGATAGTGCGGTGTCGGCGCCGGTTTTTGTGGCGGTGAATACGATTTTGCCGTCCAGATTTATGCTTGCGCCTATTATTTCTTTGCCTTCTGTGACATTAACGGGCTTGCTTTCGCCAGTAAGCATACTCAGATCTACGCTGCCTTCTCCCCTTAATACCACTCCGTCGCAGGGGAAACGCTCTCCGGGAAGAACGGTGACAATATCTCCGGGACTAAGCTCAAAAGCAGGAATTATAATGGTTTCGCCATTTCTTTCAACGCGTGCAGTCTCAGGCGCAAGCTCTGTAAGACGGGCTATGGCATCTCCTGTGCGCTTTTTGCTGCGAGCTTCAAGAGCCTTTCCAAGCATAACAAAGGCGATAACAATGGCGGAGGATTCAAAGCATAGAGAATGGATATATTGGTTGTCTCCGATGAACACTCTTATGCTAACATAAATGCTGAATAGAAATGCAGCGCCTGTGCCCACTGCAACGAGGGAGTCCATATTGGGATGAAGTCGGAAAAGAGAGGGGAAGCCGCTTGTGAAAAAGCTGCGTCCGCAAATGAGAATGGGAAGCGTGAGCAGAAGTTGCACAATAACATGCCCAACGGGTGAGCGATGCATATCTATAAACTCTGGCAGGGGAGCGCCCATCATGTGAAACATGGAAACATAAAGAAGGGGAATGGCAAAGCACAGGGCAAAAAGGGCGTTTTTAATCTGCTTTTGCAGAGCTTTGTCGGCAGCTTCCTTCTCCTGCATTTTCGCTTTCAGAGCGGCAGCTTCAGCTGCGGACTGTTCCATGCAGCCATAACCCAGTTTTTCAACAAGTGCTTCTATATCGGAGCAGGAATATATGGATTCATCGTATTTTACCAGCATTTTCTCTGTGGCAAGGTTGACGGAAACATATTCAATGCCGTTTTGCTTTCCTAAAAAGCGCTCTATGGCAGCGGAGCAGGCAGCGCAGTGCATTCCGCTGATTTTATATTTGCTTTCCACGATAAATCCCTCCATTCGCACTTATTTTATAAGCTTATTTTTACACATTTTCGTGCAAAAATCAATAAGCTTGGGATTAGGGGAAAATTGACTAACATATTTCCCGTCATTTCCATATCATAAACAATATTTATCAACAGCACCCTATGACAGGTTTTCCGAGTGCCGTCCTCTATAATTTATGTAAACTTATTTTAGGGGGCAATAATGTGAAAATTAAACCACGAATGATGGAGCTGAGAAGAGCATTGGTAAGCGGCTCAATTACGGGACAAAGACCGCAGCTATCAACGGCGCTTGGATGGTCTCTTAATCTTTTGCTGGGATTTATTCTGGGAATAATACCGGTTTTTGGTGGATGCGGAAGTTTGGGGATTGCTGCCGCAGCGCAATCGGGAGCGCATCTCTCGGGCTTTTTTTGCGCGCTTGGTGCATCTGTTGCATATCTGGTGGGATTTCCATTTACTGAGGGAATCAAGTGCGTTGCGGCAGTCTTTCTCGTTTTTACATCGGTGTATATTTTTCAGGATTTAAAAATTTATAAAAAGCTATGGTTTATGCCGATGATTGCATCCTTTTTCACTCTTGTAACTGGAATTCTCGGCAGCCTTGATATAAATGAAAGCTTTGAAGGCTTAAGTATTCTTATTGGGAAAGTAATTATGGCGGGAGGAGGAGCCTACTTTTTCCGTGAGGCGCTCAGCACGGGGGAGCGGGATACAGAATCTGCTGAGATACGTCATGGAGTTGCTGTCATTATCTTTTTGGCAGCAATAATGATGAGTCTTAACAGAATAGAAATAATGGGACTTGTATCAATAGGAAGATTTATAGCACTTATTGTTGTAATGGTTTCCGCATTTAAGGGCGGAACTCTCTCCGGCGCTGCTGCAGGAACGGCTCTGGGCCTTGCAATGGATATATCTGTCGCTTCATCGGCCGGTATGACATTTGTTTATTCTTTTGCGGGGCTTATTTCGGGGCTTTTCTCCCGCCACGGCAAGTTGTTTTTTGTTATCAGTTTTATAGTTTCGGCGGCTGTTGCTGCATTGGGGACTATGGGAGAGACCGGAGAGATGGGCGTCTTTTATGAGGTGTTTGCATCAAGTGTGGTGTTTATGCTTTTGCCCTCCGGTGTTCAAAATTATTTAGGTTCTTTTTTGAAACCTCAACAATTAAGTCAGGGGGAATCGGGGCTTAGAAAGTATGCAGCCCGACGCGTTGAAAAAATTGCCCTAGCTATGAAAGAACTTTTCTATACCGTTGATGAAAGTTTGGGAAAAGAATGCAATGATGAGGATATTTCAGCAATATTCGATAGAGCTGCAGATGCGGTTTGCGCCCATTGCAGGCAGAAAAATGAATGCTGGAATAATAACTATATGGATACACTCTCTGTATTTAATGATGTTACTCCTGTTATAAAAAGTCGGGGAATGGTTATTAAAAGCGATGTTGCAGAACATTTTGCCATGAAATGCCCAAGCATTGGTGAACTTGTTGGAGCAATAAACGGTGAACTTAGAGCGAAAACTTATAGAAAACAGTTCAGAGCAAGAATTCGGGAAAACGCAATTGCGGCCTACGGGCAGTATATAGATCTTTCCAAATTGCTTCAGGATTTATCAGAAGAGCTGCTTAATTCCTATGGACCAGATATGCTCAGTCAAAGACGGATTTTAAGATTTTTGGGAAGCATTGACGTTGAAGCTGATGTTTCTGTATTCCGGGATAGAAGCGGAAGACTTCATATAACAATAGAAAGCACAAAGCTTAATCAGTTGCTTAGAGATAAATCCTATCTGGATAAGCTCTCTGCTGCCGTTGGATTAAGACTCTGCAGACCTGTAAGCGAAGAAAATACCGGAGAAGGAAGAATCGTGCTGCTTGAGGCAGAGCCTTTGAGCGCAAGCGTTGGAATTGCATCAATGAAAAAGCGGGGCGAAGCAGTATCGGGAGACAGGGGAACATACTTTAAGACCGATCAGGGAAAGCTTTGCATAATTTTGTCTGACGGTATGGGCAGCGGTGAAAATGCGGCGAAGGAGTCCGTCGCTGCCGTAAGAATTTTGGAGCGGTTTTTGAGAGCAGGAGTGGATCCTGTGGTTGCAATGAAAATCTTAAACTCAATGATGTTGCTGAAAAACGGAGAGGAGTGGGGATTTGCAACGGTTGATCTGATGTGTATAGATCTTTTTAGTGGTGAAACTTATTTTTATAAATACGGAGCAGCGCCTAGCTATGTGAAAAGCGGAAAAACAGTAAGAAGAGTGAGGAGCGAGAATCTTGCTGCCGGTCTTGTTGTTGGAGAGGGTGACGGACCTGATATTGTGAAAATGAGATTAAAACCGGGAAGTGTTGCCATTGTAGCCAGTGATGGCGTTGTTGCCGAAACCAATGATGACTGGCTCAGAGAAATATTGAGCGAATATGATGGCGCGGACGCAAAAAATCTTGCGCGGCAAACTCTCCAGACAGCATATACCCGATATGGAGCGGGAGATGATATGACTGTACTTGCGGTTAAACTTGAAAAGCGTGTGTGAGGTGCTGGGAAAGGTGAATTTTTTTACTGCGATCAGGAGAACAAAGTTCTATAAAGGCGCAATGAATAATCCCTCCAATAAACGGGTAAACTGGGAACAAATAGAAAAATTTCCAAGACAGGAGGGCAGAAAAGTGGTAAAGGGAACAAGTAAAAGGGTAGTGGTGGTGAAATCTCCCGACCCCAAATTTTTTGAGCAGGCTATTTTTATACTTAAAGAGCCCCAAGGGGAAAGGGGAGGAGAAGTGCTGAGAGAAGCCCAAAGAGTGGCCGATGATTATGTGAGAGATTATGTTTCTCAGCCGAAAAAATTCTTGTCAAATATGCCTCCTTTGTTCTTTTCAGCCCTGGGAGCGGCAGTAGGAATATTTGTAACAATAATCATTTTGAATGTACTGTAAATTTAATTCTCACTACCTATTAGGTGGTGAGAATTTTTTTCATATTAAGGTTGTTTTTGTAATACTGCGGTGATAAAATAAAATAGTCTTATTTTGTTAAATTAATTTGTAAATAAAGAGAGGAATTAACATGAGCAGTATTACCGATATCAATCTCGCCCCCGCAGGCGAAAAGAAAATAAAGTGGGTTGAAAACAATATGCCCATCCTCCGCGCTATCGCTGAGGAATTTGAGAAGACCAAGCCCTTTGCTGGTCTGAAATGTACCCTTTCCGTCCATCTTGAGGCAAAAACCGCTTATCTTTGCCGCGTTATGGCAATGGGCGGCGCACAGATGCGCGTAACCGGATCCAACCCTCTTTCCACTCAGGATGATGTCTGCGCAGCACTTGTTGCAGGCGGTCTTGAGGTTTTCGCCCATCACGGTGTAACCATGGAGCAGTATGAGGCTGATATTCGTGCAGCTCTGGAGTGGGGTCCCAACATCATTATCGATGATGGTGGCGACCTTGTTCATATGATGCATACCGAATTCCCCCATCTTATCCCCGATGTAATCGGCGGCTGCGAGGAGACCACAACCGGTATTCTTCGTTTGAAGGCAATGGCCAAGGCAGGAACTCTTAAGTTCCCCATGGTCATGGTTAATGAGGCTGACTGCAAGCATCTTTTCGATAATCGCTACGGCACCGGTCAGTCTGTATTCGATGCAATTAATCGTACTACCAATCTTATTGTTGCCGGCAAGGAAGTTGTTGTTGCAGGTTACGGTTGGTGCGGCAAGGGTGTTGCAATGCGCGCAAAGGGTCTTGGTGCCCGCGTCATCGTCACCGAGGTTGACCCCGTCAAGGCAATCGAGGCACATATGGACGGCTTCACCGTTATGACTATGGACGAAGCTGCCGCAAGAGGTGATATTTTCTGCACCGTTACCGGCTGCGACTGTGTTATCACCGAGAGACATTTTGCAAAAATGAAAAACGGCGCTATTCTGACCAATGCCGGTCACTTCGATGTTGAAGTTGATATGGCCTGCCTCAGAAACTATGCCGTATCCACTTATGAAGCACGCAATAATATTGATGCCTATGTTCTGCCCACCGGCAACACCGTCTATGTTCTTGGCGAAGGCCGAATTGTCAATCTGGCAGCAGGTGACGGACATCCCGCAGAGATTATGGATATGAGCTTTGCAATTCAGGCTCTTTCCGCAAAGTATCTCGTTGATAACCGTGGCAATGTTCCCGTTGACGTTATTGCTGTTCCCAAAGAGACCGATTGGGCTGTTGCTTTCAAAAAGCTTGAAACTCTCGGTATCACTATTGATACTCTCAGCGCCGAGCAGATGGAGTATCTGGGCATCTGATTTTGCAGGCGGTAGCACCGCTTTATAATTAATTTTCGGGGGAGGTGCTTATTCATGGATGATATGGAAATCATTGAAGAGATAAACGAAGAATCCATGGACTTTGAAACCCGACAGGAACAGAAGCTTGAGGAAATGCACAGGCTTCTGGAGGAAAAAAAGCTTAAAGCTCTTCAGGCGCACCTTGAAGCCAGTGACGCTTTCGACGTTGCTGAATTTCTCATGGAGCTTCCTGAGCAGCAGATGATAAAGGTTTTCCGTGTTTTGAGCAAGGAACACGGAGCGGATGTTTTCGCGGAGCTTGATGTTCCTGAGCAGGAGTATATCATCAACTCTGTAACCGATGCAGAGCTTGGAAGCATCCTTGATGAGCTGTTTCTGGACGATACTGTGGATATGATGGAAGAGCTTCCCGCAAACGTGGTTGCCCGTGTCATGCGTATTTCCACTCCGGAAACAAGAAGGCTTATCAACCAGTATCTCAAGTATCCCGAAAATTCCGCAGGAAGCATAATGACTGCGGAGTTTATAGACCTTAAAAAGTATATGAGCGTAAAGGAATCCTTTGCCCGCATCAAGAGAATCGGTGCGGACAAGGAGACTGTTTACACCTGCTTTGTTACAAGTGCGGACAGAAAGCTTGAGGGCGTTGTAACGGTTAAGGACCTGATAATGGCAGAAGAGGATGACATTATCGAGGACATCATGAATGAGCTTCTCATTTATGCAACAACCGAGGACGACCAGGAAGATGTCTCCACCATGTTCTCCGACTATAACCTTCTCACTATCCCCGTTGTGGATAAAGAGCACCGTCTTGTGGGTATAGTAACTGTTGACGACGTCATGGACGTTATGGAACAGGAGGCCACAGAAGATATCGAACTGATGGCAGCTATCACCCCTTCGGATAAGCCATATTCCCGAACTCCCGTAATGGAGATTTTTGGAAACCGCTTGCCCTGGCTTATGCTGCTGATGCTTTCCGCAACTTTCACAAGCATGATTCTCACCTCTTTTGAGGATGCCCTTGCAACTCAGGCTGCGCTTATTGCCTTTATGCCTATGCTGATGGGTACGGGCGGTAACTCCGGAAGTCAGGCTTCAACAGCCGTTATCCGTAGCCTTTCCATAGGTGACACTGAGCCCAGAGACGTGCTTTTGGTGCTTTGGAAGGAAGTTCGAGTCTCTGTTCTTTGCGGACTTTGCCTTGCAATAGTTAACTTCGGCAAGATGTTCCTTTTGGATAAGCTCATTCTCGGCAACAGCGACATTAATGTGATGATTGCCCTCACTGTCAGCGCCACCGTTCTTTTTGTTGTTGTATTTGCGAAGATAGTTGGCTGCACACTTCCCATGTTGGCCGAGAAAATAGGTATTGACCCTGCCGTAATGGCAAGTCCCATTATTACAACCCTAACTGACGCTGTCTCCCTGCTTATATATTTCTCTATTGCCAGATTGTTGCTTGGAGCATAGCGCGAAAGGAATTAAATGGATCTCAGCAACCTCTTTAGTCGGCTTATCGTACTCTTTATTTATATCATCGTTGGCTTTATAGCTGCCAAGGTGAAAAAAATTGAGGCCGATACAGTTAAAAAAGTTAATACTGTTCTGCTTTATATAGGCCAGCCTGCAATGATAATTTCATCCGTGCTGGATACACGGCTTACCATGAGCATTCGGGATATAGGAGAACTTTTCCTGTATGCGGTAATCATGCAGCTGCTGCTCCTTGCCATTGCATATATTTTAGTTCCGATTTTTGTGAGGAAAAAAGCCGACAGAGGTCTTTTCAAGTTTTTAGTGGCCTTCGGCAACGTCGGCTTCATGGGCTTTCCTATCGTGTCGGCTTTATTTGGACCCGACGCCGTGTTCCTTGCAGCCATTTGCCTGATACCCTTCTTCCTTGCAACCTATACCATTGGAATTGTCATGATAAAAGGCGGGCAGGTTGGCGCTAAACTGAGCTTTAACTTTTTGCTCAATCCCGCTCTTGTAGCAACTTTTGCCGCCATTATTCTGTTTGTTGCCAAGCTGCCTCTGCCCGTTGAAGTTCTTGATGCGGCATCCGGTCTCGCAGCAATTCTGATTCCTCTTTCTATGGTGTGCATCGGTGCAAACCTCGGTATGAGCCGCCTTGGAGAAATGCTTAAGGATCTGAGAATGTACGGCCTGTGCCTTCTTAAACTTATTATTTCTCCCGTGCTGATTTTCTTTATCTGCCGTCTTTTTATTACGAATCCCGTTTATCTTGGAATTTTGGTTGTAACTTCCGCGATGCCCTCTGCGGTTCTGGCTTCTATGTTCAGCATTGAGTATGGTGCTGACATAAATGTTGCCAGCAGAGGTGTGTTTATGACCACTCTCGTGTCCCTGATTTCGATCCCAATTATAATGTACGTTTTGTTCTGAATTCGGCTTGAACTCTGACATAATGGGCTTTACTTTTACAAAATTGTGGGATATAATGTCCCATGTTCGGTAAAAATAAGCCCTCGTAGCTCAGATGGATAGAGCAATGGCCTCCGACGCCATGTGCCGCTGGTTCGAATCCAGTCGAGGGTGCCAAAAAGACCTTTTACCGTTAAAGTGTAAAAGGTCTTTTTATATCTTTTGTTATTTTTATTCCGGAGTATGGTAATGGAAAAAAACGTCATGAATGAAAAGACAAAAAGAGCATATAGAAAGACCTCTGAAACCCAGAAGATTATTTTCGATAAAGCAATGCAGCTTATGAGCGAAAAGGGTTTTCAGGGTACCACCGTACGTGATATTTGCGCTGAGGCCAATATTCCTATCGGCACTTTCTATAACTGCTACAAGTCCAAAATTGATATACTTAAAAGCATATATGAACACGGCGATAAGTACATACATGATGCCGTTGAAAGCGAATTCGCAGGAAAAACTTCCATAGAAAAGCTTCATATATTTGCGTATCATTATGCCCAGCTGAATGTGCAGACGGGCATAGATGTTATGAGAGTTCTTTTCCATCCGACCAATGAATGGTTTGCCCTTGCCCGCCCGATGCAGTACCTGATCTATGATGTGATCGAAGAGGGAAAGAAAGCGGGAGAATTGAAGACTGACATAAAATCAAAACAAATTGTTGAATATATTTTTGATATATTCAGAGGCGTATGTTATAACTGGTGTATACATGGAGCCGATTTTGATATAACACGCAGAATGGAAAATCATATCAGTCTTCTCTGTGAGGTTTTGAAGAAGTAACATTATTTCATCCCCGCAGCTTTTTGCGGGGATGAATTGTCTTTTTTGTTGAGGTGATAAATTTGCATAAACACCATCATAGTCATGAACATGAAAATGAATATAAGCACGAGCATGAGCACACTCATCATAGCCACGCGGAGGAATGTGACGGCGAGGGACATGCTCATCACCACCATGATGACGGCACCTGCTGCTGCCACCATCATGAAATACAGCATCATCACGGAGTAGATAAGATGATGGTCGCAAGACTTATTGTCTCTGCAATTCTTTTCTTCAGCCACTGGATTTTTGAGGGATTTCTCCATGATAATGCAGTAATTGAGATAATTCTCTTTGCGGCTGTTACCATCATAGCAGGATATGATGTTCTTATTTCTGCAGTAAAAAATCTTTTCAAGGGAAAATATTTTAACGAATATATTCTCATGAGTGTTGCAGCGGCTGCTGCATTCATAATCGGCAATTATCATGAAGCTGCCGCGGTAATGTTCCTTTATCGCGTTGGAGAAACATTTCAGGATTGCGCTATACGCCATAGCAGACGGAAAATCGCGTCTGTCACCGGCTCTTATGCGCCCATAGGGCAGGAAAAGGCAAAAAGTGAGCGTTTTATAACCCGCTTTGCAAAGATATATACCCCCATTGTTCTTGCCTGCGCTGTCTTGATTGCTGTAGCCCTTCCTCTTCTTGGGGAAACCTCACTCCGCGATGGAGTTTGCAGAGCGCTGACCTTCCTTGTTCTGGCTTGCCCCTGCGCGGTTGTCATTTCCGTTCCTATGGCTTACTTTGCAGGTATAGCAGCTGCCGCCGGAAGAGGTGTTTTCTTCCATGGCCCAAGCGTTATTGACCGCGTCGCAACAGATAAACTCAGTCCTCGAAACAGTTCCAGACATGGGGAGAGCATTGTTTTCCTTGATGAGTATGAAAAAAGGGAACTGGCTGCTGACCTTGTTGTGATTGGCGGCGAGGAAAGATTTGCCATTGCCCATCAAATATCCACCAAGGCAAGACGAATTGCCATTGAAAATATTATTGCAACAGTTTTGCTGAAACTTGTTGTTATAATCCTCGGAGCGTTTGGAATCAGCTCTCTCTGGTTTGCTGTTTTTGCTGACAGCGGCATAGCAATTCTTCTCACATTGAATTCTCTTCGCGCTTTCAGAGCAAAAGGAAAGTTTTGAAAAAAACCGATATACCTTTATCGAAGGTATATCGGGTTTTTATCTTTATTCTGCTTTGTAGAGATTCATATAATCATCGTAGCTCATCATTCTGTCGATGATGCCGTCGGGGGTTATTTCAATAATGCGGTTAGCTACGGTCTGAGTAAGCTGATGGTCGTGGCTGGTGAAAATAATGTTAAAGGGGAAGGCATCCATACCGTTGTTGAGAGCCTGAACGCTTTCAAGGTCAAGATGGTTGGTGGGCTGGTCGAACATAAGTACGCTGCTGCCTTCAAGCATAATCTTGCTGAGCATGCAGCGAACCTTCTCACCACCGGAGAGAACGCTTACATTCTTGTAAACCTCGTCGCCGGAGAAGAGCATACGGCCCAGGAAGGTACGCAGATAGCTTTCGCGCTTATCAACGGAGAACTGACGCATCCAATCGATGAGGTTGTACTCGCAACCGGCGAAAAGATGTTCATGATCTTTGGGGAAATAACTCTGGGTGGTGGAAACGCCCCATTTAACGGTGCCTTCGTCGGGCTCAATTTCTCCTGCAAGAATTTTGAAGAGAGTGGTGATGGCGATCTCATTGGAGCCTATGATGGCAATTTTGTCTTCCTTACCCATAATGAAGGAGACATTATTGAGAACCTTCACTCCGTCAACGGTTTTGCTGATACCCTCAACAAAAAGTCTGTCTTTGCCGGGCTCGCGTTCTGCCTTGAAACCAACCCAGGGATAGCGACGGGAGGAGGCAGGAAGTTCTTCAACGCTGATTTTGTCAATGAGCTTTCTGCGGCTGGTTGCCTGACGGGATTTACTCTTGTTTGCAGAGAAGCGAGCAATGAAGTTCTGCAGTTCCTCAATTTTCTGCTGAGCCTTTTTGTTCTGATCCTTAATAAGCTTCTGAATCAGCTGGCTGGACTCATACCAGAAGTCGTAGTTACCGACATACATCTTGATTTTGCCGTAGTCGATGTCAACGATATGGGTGCAGACATTGTTGAGGAAGTAGCGGTCATGGCTGACAACCAGAACGGTGCCATCATAGTCCATCAGGAAGTCTTCGAGCCAAACAACGCTGGCAAGGTCAAGGTTGTTGGTGGGCTCGTCAAGAAGGATTATATCGGGATTACCGAAAAGAGCTTGAGCGAGAAGAACCTTAACCTTCTGGCGGGGATCCATAGATGCCATCTGAGTATAGTGGAACTCGGTGGGAATTCCAAGACCCTGCAGAATTTTGCTTGCATCGGATTCAGCTTCCCAACCGCCGAGCTCTGCGTAAAGCTCCTCAAGCTCTGCGGCGCGGATGCCGTCTTCGTCGGAAAAATCCTCTTTTTCGTAAATTGCGTCTTTTTCCTTACCGCATTCATAAAGCTTCATGTTGCCCATGATAACGGTTTCGAGAACAGGATAATCGTCATACATGCCCTGATTCTGCTTCAGTACGCTCATTCTCGCCTTGGGGTCGATGTATACGTGTCCATTGGTGGACTCAACCTCGCCGGAAAGAATTTTGAGGAAGGTGGATTTGCCTGCTCCGTTTGCACCGATTATGCCGTAGCAATTGCCGCGGGTGAACTGGAGGTCAACCTGATTAAAAAGAACCTGACCGCCGTACTGCAGACCCAAATTTTCAACTGTAATCATTTTATATTCTCCTAAACACTTAATTTTTAATCATTAAACTTCATTGTAACATAAAAAATAAATATATGGTATAATTATTTTGAAATTTGCTTGACATTCCACTTTGTGTATTCTTTATACTGAATGCAATCATTTAAAATAGTATAAAGAATCCCGAAGCTTTGGCTTCGGGATTCTTTGATTTTAGTATGCAACAAGGAAGATGTTTCCGTCTGTGCTGAAGTTGGGGACGCTGTAGCAGACAAGGATGTTATCAATATCGTTCTGGGCTATATATCCCTTGAGACTTGCATTGTTATAACGGAGGTCAACAATATGGATAGTGGAGAAATGCTCAGTAAGATAAGGACTGAGAGAGTCCATATAACTGTCGCGGACTATGAGGAGAGAGGGAAGTCCTTCCTTGCCGGTTTCAATTTTAAGAAGAGGAGTGTTTCCGCCGTAGAAATAAGAATACTTATCCTTCACTGCAAGGAAACTATCGTCATACATTGTTCCTTCGGTGGGACTGCCGCTGGGATAGTTGGTGATTACCATATCTCCCTGAGGTACGTAGCGGCTGATGCTTTCGGGTTTCACCCATCCAAAGCCGGAGGAGGAGAAGGTGGTACCAAGAAATTCAGTGCTAACAACTTCTTCAGTGTAGGAGTTTATATCCACCGGTTCGAAGCCCATGGCTTCTGCAATTGCAGTGTAGCCGTAATATGCGCCGAGGGTGGTCCAGTGGTGATCTGTGCGGTAGAATATATTTTCGTCCTTATGAGCCATCAGCTTTGAGTAAACATCCACGTTTACAGCTCCAACGCTGGCGTAAGCGTGGTTTATTATATCAAGCTGACTTGCATTGGGTGCACCCTTGGGGAGCAGCTCGGAATAAACCTCAGATGCTGAGGGGATAAGAGCGAAATAGACATTTGCCTCAGAAGACTGTGCAAGCATATCGATAGATTCAAGGCTGAAGTCAATATCGTCCATGTTCGGTGTTTCAAATGCTTCGATAAGACGCTGGTCATCGCAGAGGAAAATACCTTTGTTTTCATCCTTGCCGAGAGCAAGCTCGCAGCGAGCTTTGAGGGCAGTCCAACGGTCGCGGAAGGCAAATTGATCGGTTACATAGTCTTCAAAATCCGCTGTGAACTTACCTTCAAAAAGATCCTCGAATGTGAATTTGGGAAGGGATTGAAGTTTGCGGTTTTCGTTTTCGGAAAAGTCCTTATCGGGAATTGCAATATTCAGGATAAAGAAGACGCCGATAAAGCAAAGAAAAATAAGGGTTTGAAGCCAAAGAGCTTTTTTACTCATTTCAGCATCTCCTTTCTTTAGAATCTGAAATAGAGGAAGGGGTTATAGCTGGCGTCAACCAGATAAGCGGTGGAAATAACAAGGGAAAGAACAATCAAAATGGGCGTGACGATACTTTTTACCTTGTTAGGAAGCGCGTTGTAGAGGTTTTTGCCGAGGGGAAGTGCGGCTATAATGGTGATAACAAGCATAAGACCGAAGTTTTTGAGGTAGAAAAGATCGGTAGCGCTTATAAATCCGCCCTGAGCAAAGCCAAACATGCTTGTGTAGTAGTCTGCCGCTGCGCTGAGAGAGGGAAGGTCGAAAAGTACCCAGCCGCAAACTGCAACTATAATAGTGTAAATATGACCGATGAAGGGAACTTTCTCCAGCTTTTTGAGGAGGAAGGCCTTTTCAATCATAAGGAAGATGGCGTAATAAAGACCCCAGCAGAGGAAAGTCCAGTTTGCTCCGTGCCAGAAGCCGGTGAGAGCCCAGACAACAAGAATATTGAAAAACTGTCTCCTTTTGCTGCAGCGGTTGCCGCCGAGAGGAATGTATACATAGTCTTTGAACCATGTGCCAAGGCTGATGTGCCAGCGGCGCCAGAATTCGGTAACAGACTTGGATATGTAGGGATAGTTGAAGTTTTCCAGGAACTCAAAGCCTATCATTCTGCCGAGACCTATGGCCATATCGCTGTAAGCAGAGAAGTCGAAATAAAGCTGCAATGAGAAGGCGATAATACCCATCCATGCGCCAACAACGGTCATTTCAGCGCTTGACTGGGCGCTGTAAATATCCCAAAGCATACCTATGTTGTTTGCGATGAGAACCTTTTTGGCAAGACCAACGCAGAAACGGCGGACACCGTTTGCGAACTGGTCAATACTGCTTGCACGAAAGCCTAGCTGGTCGGCAATGTCCTTATATCGGACAATGGGACCTGCAATAAGCTGAGGGAAGAGAGCAACAAAGGTTCCGAATGAGATAAAGTTGCGCTGAAGCTTTGCATCTCCGCGGTATATATCTATGGGGTAGCTCATGGTCTGGAAGGTGTAGAAGCTTATGCCGATGGGCAGAGTAAGACCGAGCGTGGGAATATTAACACCGGGAATGAGGCTGAGGGTGGAGGCAAAAAGATCGTAATACTTGAAAAATCCAAGAAGTGCAAGGTTGATAACAACATTGACGGCAAGAACCTTTTTAGCCTTTGCCTGATTATCGGTGCGGTATTTGTCAACGAGAAAACCGCTTGCGTAGTTGATGCAGATGGAGAAGAGCATCAAAAGAACATAGAAAGGTTCGCCCCATGCGTAGAAAACAAGGTTGACTATGAAAAGCCAAAGATTACGCCATTTCAAAGGGGCAATGTAGTATACGGCAAGTACGACTACAAGATATATGAACATAAACAGCAGGCTTGAAAATACCATGCTTTAGTTTTCCTCCTTATTGGGATTGAAGCTGCCCAAGGGATTTGCGGTGGCAGCGCTGCGAAGCTGGGAGTTATCCACGTGGGTGTATATCTGGGTGGTATTAAGATGCTCGTGCCCCAAAAGCTCTTGCAAAGTGCGGACATCAACACCGTTTTGAAGCATAAGTGTTGCTGCGGTGTGACGAAGCTTGTGGCTTGAGTATTTGCTGCTGTCCAGACCTGCTTTGAGCAGGCTTTTTTTCACCATGGAATGGACGGATTCGCGGCTCATTCTCACGCGGCGGTTGGAGAGGAAAAGGGCATTGCGGTCAATGGCGGCAATATCCTTTCTTTCCTTGAGATAGTCGTTGAGGGCAGCGGCAGTGGCATCATTGAGGTAAACAACGCGTTCTTTTGAGCCCTTTCCTATGACGCGGAGATTATCAACTCTTATATCGGAGAGATTTAGTCCTATAATCTCACTTATTCGAAGACCGCAGTTGAGGAAAATGCAGATAATGCAGTAATCGCGAGTCTTGTTTTTGCCGTCAATAGCCGAGAGAAGTCGCTGGCTTTCCTCAAGGCTGAGATATTTGGGCAGGGTTTTCGGAAGCTTTGGAGAATCAAGGTCCTGAACGGGATTTACATCGATGAGCTTTGCTTTAACGGTGAGGTATTTGTAGAAGCTTTTTATTGAAGCAATTTTCCTCGCTCTGGAGGCGGCGGAGATGCCGAATTCTGCATCGCGACTGCGCTGGTTGCGAACTCTGTCGCGGCTGAGATAGGAAAGGTATTCGTATACTTCTGTAAGGCTTACATCTTTAACAAAAGCAAGATCGACATCGCGGATGTCAATATCCTCAATGTCGGTTTTGCGGTCAACAAGTCCACGGCTGAGTTTAAGGTATCTGAAAAATGTTCGCAGATCCAAATAATATTCATCAACTGTGTTTTTGGAGTGACCCTTTATAGTCTCGTGATATATCAGAAAATCACGGAGAATTTTAGGAGCATTGCTTCTGTAATCCATATTCTTCTCCCGAAAAATATTTTGTTTAATTATTCTAAACTAAATTGCGGTTATAGTCAACAAAAGGCTGCGGGCAGGGGGGAGAAGACTTGACTATTTAACAGAAATTTTATTTCTAATGTAAATTGTTGTGGATTTTTCAAATATCTGTGATATACTTCCGTTTAGACTGTATAATAGGAGTAATGCGCAATGAATATAAAAATTGCTGAAAGAATGACTGATGTCCATTCCGATATACGCGGCCCTATCTTTGTAGAGGCTAACAGAATGTCCGCTCAGGGCATAGATGTCCTCAAGCTCAATACCGGCAACCCCGCCACCTTTGGCTTCAAAATGCCTGATAGCGTTCGTAATGCCCTTATTGAAAACGCTGATAAGGCAGTTGCTTACTGCGACCTCAAGGGTATGCCTGAAGCTCGCCGCGCAATTTATAACTACCATGTTGGTAAAGGAATTCACACCACTGATCCCGATTGCATTTTCATCGGCAACGGTGTTAGCGAAGTTGCCCAGATGGTAAGCACCAGCTTCTTCGAGATTGGCGATGAAATACTCATCCCCAGCCCCAGTTATTCTCTCTGGACCAATATCACCTATATTGCAGGAGCAAAGCCCGTTCTCTATATCTGCGATGAGAAAAGCAACTGGTATCCCGACCTTGATGACATCCGCAGCAAGATTACCAGCAAGACCAAGGCTCTTCTCATTATCAACCCCAATAACCCCACCGGCGCAGTTTATCCCGATGAGATTCTGCAGGGTATGATTCAGATTGCCCGCGAGAACAACCTGCTCCTTCTCTCCGATGAGATTTATGACCGCCTTCTTATGGACGGCCGCACTCATTCCTCCACCGCCGCTCTTGCTCCCGATATGCCCGTTATCACTTTCAACGGCCTTTCCAAGAGCCATATCATCTGCGGCTTCCGTTGCGGCTGGCTTTGCGTTTCTGGTCCCGAAAGCTTCAGACGTGAGGCTGTCGAGAACATCCAGAAGATAGCAGCAATGCGCCTTTGCGGCAATGCTCTCACCCAGCTTGTTATTCCTGCCGCTCTTGCCGATAACGAAAGCACTCAGGCTATGATGGTACCCGGCGGAAGAATTTATGAGCAGCGCGAAGCAACCTGCCGCGCTCTTGACCAGATTCCCGGTATCAGCTATGTGAAGAATCAGGCTGCATTCTACCTCTTCCCCAAAATCGATGCAAAGCGCTTCAATATTACCAGTGATAAGCAGTTTGCAATGGATGTGCTCCATGGCACAAATATTCTCTTCATCCCCGGCAGCGGCTTTGACTGGGCTGAACCTGATCATTTCCGCCTCGTAATGCTCCCCGAAGCTCCCGTTATTTATGACGCAATGCTCCGCATGGGCAAATTCCTTGAAACCTATAAGCAGCAGTAAATAAAAAGAGAGAGAAGCGAAAGCTTCTCTCTTTTTTATCTTAACAACTTATCTGTAGGTACTGTCCTCGTCATAAGATTCTTTCATAATGATGGAGCAGTGGAAGATGGGGCGGTTGACCTCAAGTATACGCATGGGATTATGCTTGAGACCGGCGGGGATATAAATCATGGTGGACTTTGTCAAAAGATGGGATTCGCCCTCAATTGCAAATTCAATCTTGCCGCCAAGGTCATAGGGGTTCTCGGGATCGCTGGAGAAGAAGCAAACAAGTTCGTTGGTGTCGCTATGGGAATGCTCTGTAAACATGGGGTCACGGGGAGCTGCGTCAAAATACCATGCGGTGTTCATCTGGAAAGCGCCGGGGCATACATTGCCGTCCATCCAGAGAACTCGCTTTGCAAACTGGTCGTATATGGCCTTAAATTCACTGTCCATAGCAGGACCGGGACTGTTCTGTACAAAATATTTTCCGTATTCGCCGCCGTTGTTATTGTCGTATACCATATGTAAATCTCCTTATTTACTTAATTTAGTAACATTATACACCAATCTCTGCTCTAAAAACAATAAGATAAAACATAACTTTAATACGCAGATTATTCTCCCTTTTTCCCTTGATAAGGATTTTTTAGTGGTGTTATAATTCAGATGGGCATGCGGATATAGTTCATCGGTAGAATGACGGCTTCCCAAGCCGTAGAGGCGGGTTCGATTCCCGTTATCCGTTCCATAAACATAAAAGCCGCAATCATCAAAATGATGATTGCTGCTTCTTGCTTAGAATTTTTCGTCAAGACCGGATTCGTCTTTCATTTGCATTGCACTATAGAGATTATAGTAGCGTCCTTTTTTCGCCATAAGCTCCTCATGAGTTCCTTTTTCGCTTATACAGTGGTTTTCAACGACCATAATTATATCAGCGTTTCGGATTGTTGAGAGGCGGTGAGCGATGATAAATGAGGTTCTGCCCGGCAGAACGCGGGATATTGCGTCCTGAATAAGAGCTTCGGTTTCCGTATCAATGGAACTGGTTGCTTCGTCCAGTATGAATATTGGCGGATTTGCAAGCATTGCACGGGCAAAGGAAACAAGCTGTTTTTCGCCTGTGCTCAGTTTATCTCCGTTTTCACCTACATCGGTGTCATAACCGTTTTCAAGACGAGAAGCGATTTTGTCAACAGAAACAAGCTTTGCCGCAATTTCCATTTCTTCCTCGGAAGCGTTCATATTGCCGTAAAGAATGTTATATGCAACGCTGCCTGAAAATAGCTGTGGGGATTGCTGAACATAGCCGAGATTTGAGTGGAGCCAGTGTCTTGACCTTTCGCGGTAGTCAACGCCGTCAATAAATATTGAGCCTGAAGTGGGTTCAAAAAAGCGGCAGACAAGATTTACAAGGGTGCTTTTTCCGGCGCCTGTTTCACCTACAAGAGCAACTGTTGAGCCGGCAGGAACCTCAAAGGAAATATCCTTCAAAACATAATCATTTTCCTTCGCGTCGGGATAGCGGAACCAAACGTTTTCAAAACGTATAGCACCCTGAATGGAGGGATAGTTTTCCGTCTTGGGGGAGAGGGAGTCTCCATAAATCTGAAAAACTGACTCGCTTTCATCGTCTTCTGTTTTTTCATCAAGAAGATCGGATACTCTTTCAACATTCACCTGGGCGGCAATAAACTCGTTGAATATACCCGAAATGGAAACGATGGGGTCAATGATGCATATAGCGAAGGAAATAAATGCGGAGAGAATACCAAAATCCAGCACGCCGTCTATAACGGAGGATCCTGTTGTAAAAAGAGCTGCGGCAACGGCAACGGAGCCAAGGAAGCTGATGAGAGGAATAAAAACAGAGTTAAGGTGGGAAACCCTCATGTTGGCAGAGAACATCTTGCCTGTGAGGATTTTGAATTCCTGAGCGCTTTTTTCCTCCGCGACAAGGGTTTTCGTTGTTTTTGCTCCGTTTATATGCTCGTTTATAAATCCTGTAATAGCGGAGTTTTGGTGGCGAACATCCCGGTTTGCAGCCATGAGTTTGGGTCTAAACCAAAGGGAAGCCAATATTGCGAGAGGAATAACGGCAGAGACTATAAGAGCAAAACGAACATTCACAAAGAACATTGCAACAATAAGGGATATGAGATAAAAGCTTTGCCAAACAAGACCGAACAAAGCCCAGGCTATCATTCCGGAGATGTGGCTTGTGTCGCTCATAACTCTGGCTAGAATATAACCGACGCTATTTTTGCTGAAATAGCTGAGAGGGAGCTTTTGAATATGGATGAAGCAGCTGCGCTTCAAATCGCTGCTGGAGTACATCTCAATTTCCATGCTGAGTCTTGAATATATAACCGTTGTTGCAGTCTGAAGGAGTATGAGGATAAGATAAAGAAGAACAAAATTCCCCATTCCTTTTGTGGTTTGCTCAACAATATAGTTATTTACTGCATAGCGTGTAAAAAGAGGTACAACAGCGTCAACTGCGGCGGAGAAAAGCATCATCAGCGCGATGATAATAAATTTGTTTTTATGGGGAGCAAAGAAGGGAATTATACGCTTCCATATCTTGAAATCAATTTTTTTGCGTTCATTCATCTTCGCCCACCTCCTTTGCAGCCATGGACTGAATAGCGCATACGCGGCTATAGATACCGTCCTTGGCAAGAAGAGCTTCATGTGTGCCTTCTTCAACGATTTTGCCTTCGTCAATAACGATAATCTTGTCAGCACCCATAAGGGTGTTGATGCGGTGAGAGATAAGAAATACCGTTGAGTTTGAAGTATTGCGACGAAGGCTTTCTCTAATCTGCGCATCGGTTTCCATGTCAACGGCGGAAAGAGAATCGTCAAAAATCATAACGCTGCAGCGCTGCATCAAAGTGCGTGCGATGGCAATTCTCTGGCGCTGACCTCCAGAAAGGGTAACGCCGCGCTCGCCAACCATAGTGTCGTAACCATCGGGGAAGGCACTTATATCACTGTCCACTGCAGCAGTGGCGGCGCATTCGCGTATTTCGTCAATATCAGCATTATCCGAGGCAATGGAAATGTTTTCGGCAATTGTTTTTGAAAAGAGGAAATTATCCTGCAGCACGAGACCAATATTCTTGCGGAGATAGCTTTTCTTAAAGCTTTTGATATCTCTGCCGCCTATGGTAATCCTGCCTTCAGAGGGATCATACAGCCGATTGAGAAGATAAGTGAGGCTGCTTTTGCCGCTGCCTGTTGTGCCTAAAATGCCAAGCGTGCTGCCTTCGGGAACTGAAAAGCTTATATTGCTCAGTACCTCATTGTTTCCGTAAGAAAAACTTACATTTTCAAATACAATATCTCCACCGAAACCTTCGGAAAGAGCATCGGGGCTGTCGCTTTCGGAAGGCGAGGAGAGAATTTCTTCGATGCGTTCGGCGGAAACACCTGCTTTGCTTAGCTCGGAAAGAGACTTGCCGAGACTGCGAACGGGGCCTGCAAGAGACTGAGTATAGCTTATGAATATAAGAAGAGTTCCGAGGCTAAGCTCACCCTTTGCGGCAAAAAATGCGCCGACGCAAATTACGCTCATCAGCTGTATGCATGTGGCAAGATCTCCGATTCCCCAGAAAAAGCCAAGGGTATATCCCAGATCGACCCAGTTTTTAACATATTTGTTGCTTGTGGAGTTAAATTTATCAAGCTCATGGCGCTCGCGACCAAAGGCTCTCACAACGCGTATTCCGCTGAGGTTTTCCTGAACCTGAGTAAGAAGTTCGCCCTCAGCTTCGTCGGCATGGCGGAACTGACGAGATATGCGGCTGTGGAACAGCAGGGAATAAATAACAATAACGGGAACGGTTGCAAAGAATACAAAGGCAAGCTTTACGTTCATTGAGAACATGATTCCGAGAGCAACGCTGAGAAGAATAAGTGTCTTTATAACTTCAATAAGCTGAGATGAAATGAAGTTTCTCAAGGTCATAACATCGGCGGTGCTGCGCTGTATAATATCACCTGTTGAGTTTTTGGTGTGCCATGAGAAGGGGAGAGATTCGATATGGCGAAGAAGAGTGTTGCGAAGCTCCATGGTGAATTTTTCCGTGCCGCGGGTGATGTTTATACGGGAAAAATAGTTAAATATACCTTCGGCAAGGGCAGAGATACCTATTGCAAGGGCGCAGAAAATAAGATTATCACGAAGATTTTCTCTTCCTCCGCCCAAATCTATAAGAAACTGTGCAATGCGTCCATCAGTGGGAAGTGTGCCAATAACATTATCTACAGTTACACCTACTATCTGGGGAATGAGGAATTTGAAAAGTGTATAAAAAAGGGTGCAGAAAAGCGCGGGAACAAAATATCTTTTAGTACCCTTGATAGATTTTATTACATTTTTATTTTTCACTTTTTCTGCCCTCCTTGTCAAAAATCGTATACATGCTTATAGTGCCATATCGGAGCGGATTATGCAATAAAAATACGCCTTGCAAAAGCAAGGCGTTTAGCTTTATGTATTTAGAAATATCTCTTGATGCGCTCGGGGACGTTTTCAGCGTCGTCGGTGATGGTGATGGTGAATTTGATGTTGTTCTCCTTGCCGAAATCATACATCCAATCAAGGAGGTCAGCAACTGCATCATAGGATGCGTCATCAAGAATCTTGTAGAAATTATCAATGAAAACGTGAGTTATATCATAGTTGCCTGCATGGAGGCCGCAGATAAAACCACGAAGAAGTGCATTGGAATTAATACCATATTCACTAGCGTTGATAAGACGTGCGGAATAGGGAATATCATAAGTAAGTTTCTTGTCCTTCTCGATGCAGACAACATTGCCGTTTTCCTCGGAAACTGCCTTAACAACCAGATCGACGAGAGTTTTGGTCTTGCCGGAGCCCTTGAGACCCATAATAAGCTTAACCATATTAACCACGCTCCTTTTGTGTAGTAAAAAATGCTTTTTTTGTAAAACAGCCTTAGCTGTGTATATATAATAACACTAAATTACAATAACTTCAATGCTTAAAATTACAAAATTCATTTAAGTTCTTTGAGCATACGGAACATATTCTTTTTATATTCTTCAACACCGGGCTGGTTGAAGGGGTTAACACCCGTCATATAAGCGGAAATGCCGCAGGCAACTTCAAAGAAGCAAACGAGAGATGCAAAACCGGCTTCATCTCTGGAGGGAACAGAAATTCCGATGTTGGGTACACCGCCGGAGATATGAGCTGCTTTAACAGCATCAACAACGGTGGCCATAATGTCGGAGAAGTTGCGACCTGCCAGATAGTTAAGTCCGTCGGGGTCGCCCATCTCAAAGGGAACTTTATAGTCGGCGCGGGGAGCGTCGAAAGTTACAACGGTCTCCATGAGAGTGCGGGGACCATCCTGAACATACTGTCCCATAGAGTGGAGGTCGGCGGTATACTCAACGGATGCGGGATAAATGCCGATGGAATTTTTGCCTTCGCTTTCGCCGTAAAGCTGCTTCCACCACTCTGCGAAAAAGCGGAAGGAAGGCTCATAGCCGGCAAGGATCTCAATGTTCTTGCCCTTGCTGTAAAGATGCTGTCTTGCTGCAGCATACTGCCAGGCGGGGTTATCGGGAGAAGAAAGGGAAAGGGCGCGCATTTCCTCAACCGCACAGTTGAGGACAGTTACGATGTCAATTCCTGCAACTGCCATAGGAAGAAGGCCAACGGCGGAAAGAACGCTGTAGCGTCCACCAACATCGTCGGGAACCACAAACATGTCATAGCCTTCGTTTTTTGCAATGTTGTAGAGCGTGCCCTTGGCACCGTCGGTGGTTGCGTAAATACGCTTTTTGGCAGCGGTGCGTCCATACTTGCGCTCAAGAAGAGCCTTGGCAACACGGAAACCAAGAGCGGGCTCAAGGGTGCCGCCGGACTTGCTGATAACGTTAACGGAGAAATCTCTGTCGCCGAGAACAGCGATGAGCTCGTTTATTGCATCGGGGGAGACGGTGTTGCCCATAAAATAAACTTCGGTCTCGCCGCTGATGCGGTTATGACTGGGGGTCTGCAGAAGCTCAATAGCAGCGCGGGCGCCAAGATAGCTGCCGCCGATGCCAACAACAAGAAGAACGTCGGACTGCTTCTTTATTTTGTCTGCAGCAGCAAGGATTGCTTTAAGCTCGGTGTCGATTATACGCTGGGGGAGATTGAGCCAGCCGATAAAGTCATTTCCTGCGCCGGTGCCATTGAAAAGAGTGCGGTGTGCTTCTGCAGCAGCTGCATAGTCAGGACCGGTAGCGTCAAAAAAATCTTTTGCACCGCTGAGATCAACTTTTACCATAGTTAAGTTCTCCAATCTGAAATTAGTTTTATCGTATCGTGTTGCTCTGTTTAGTTATAGAAATTTTACTATAACTCGGCATTTATTACAAGAAAATTTTGCAGTGATGCCAGGAAGGCACGGAGTAGGTCAAAATAGGCCATAGATGCTATTGCTTCGGTTGCCACAACTTCAATTTCTTTTATCTCCACGTCACCTGCCATAATTTTTACTGTTCCAAGTTTTTGCCCCTCCGCAATTGGTGCACTGATTTTTTCGGGGAGCTGCGGCAGGCAGTTGATAGAGGAATCCAAATCTTTTTTTATCAAAATATGATTTTCGGAGATAACACCGTTAATGCAATCTGATTTGCCCATCTCAACCTTGATGGGAGGCAATGAACATAGTTCATCAAGCGAAATGAGCGTGTAATTTGAAAAAGCATAATTGAGAAGAGACTTGGCTGCTTCGAAACGGGCAGAGGAGCTTTCGCATCCTAGAACAACAGCAATGAATTCGGTGCCGCTGCGTTTGGCGCTTGCGGCAAGACAGTGACCCGCTTTGCTTGTAAAACCTGTTTTAAGCCCTGTTGTATCAGGAAAATGATAGACGAGTTTATTTGTATTATTCAACGTAAACTCTCCGCCGCGAATACTGTCCGTCCATGTCGTTGTGTATTTTCTGATAAAATCATATTTCAGGAGCTCTCGGCTTATTATTGCCAGGTCATAAGCGCAGCTATAATGCTCGTTGCTGTCGCTCAATCCACTGCAGCATACGAAATTGCTGTTTTCCAATCCCAAAGATGCAGCCTTATCATTCATCTTGGCAACGAAAGCTTCTTCGCTTCCGGCTAAATGCTCAGCTATTGCAACGCAGCAATCGTTGGCGGAAACAACAGCGATGCATTTGAGCATTTCTCCGAAGGACATTGTTTCTCCCTCTTCGAGCCATATCTGGCTTCCTCCCATGCTCGCCGCCCGTGCAGATGTCGTCACGATTTCATCAAGGCTTACCAGACCTTTTTCTACTGCTTCGGCAGCAAGCAGCATAGTCATGATTTTTGTAACGGAAGCAGGAGCCCTTCGGCTGTAAGCATCCTTCTGGAAGATAATCTCTCCGGTTTCAGCCTCAATAAGTACTGCTGAGGGCACCTTATCTCCTACAATGTCTACGTAATTATCATCGTTGGCATATGCCATAGTAAATGAGGACAATATAATCATTAGTGTCATAATCAATGAGGTGATTTTTTTCATGTCGCCCCTCCAACTGAGTGTGAAAATTATAATTGCTTATCTGATGAATATGCCTCTGAGGGGCGAGCTATTCACTTCTTTTAGAAATCGTTTACGATAGTTTTACATAATAGATTTAATAATTATTTTAATTCTTAATATTCATTAACCATGTATTTCTAAGTTTTAACTTGTATCCTTAGAAAAGCATTGAAAATCAAGGTTTTTAACATTTCCAACAGGTTTGTCAACAAGTAAAAATCCACATTTTGTATTTCAAATATTCATAAAAGGTTAACATAACAAATGAAATTGGTATAAATTATTATTTTCGACAAATAACGACAGCGAGATTTTCGGGCGCTGAAATACTTTTCCACATTGAAAATGTTAAGAATTTGAAAAATATAGCAATATAATTTTATAAACAGTTGACGCTTTGATTGCAAAATAGTAAACTTATAAATGGAATTCTATATAATGGATGGTATTGATTGATGAAAAGATTCAGATGGGACAAAAAATATCTCTACTGGGGTATAACTGCCTTTTTGGTTATTGTTTGCTCAGTGGCTTTTTATCTCATTCTCTCTCAGTTCTCCGTAATAGGGGCAAAAATAGGAAGGTTATTTACTATACTTAGTCCCTTTATCTGGGGTCTTGTTATTTCCTATCTTCTTTGTCCATTGACAAATATATATGAACGCCATGTATTTTTGCCGCTGATTGCTTTTATAAATAAAAAATTCAGAAATGGCAGGGAAGGCAAGCATAAAAATACTCATAGAGGACTTGCGGTTCTTTTCTCTATGCTTACCCTGATTATACTCATATCTGCATTTATCTGGCTTGTCGCTCCTCAGTTGATTATCAGCCTTCAGAACATTGTTCAAAACAGCGGAGACTATATTAACTCTGTTTATGCATGGATAGAAAAGTTCTTTGCAGATTATCCTGAGCTGGCATCAACCCTCGGAATTTCCATTGGTAATATTTCTGAATCCATTTTCGGATGGATTGAGGCCATAATCCCCGAACTTGCCGGATTCGTGAGCAACATCACCAGCGGTGTTCTCACCGTTCTGAAAGGCGTTTATAATATCATTATCGGCATGGTTGCGTCGGTCTATGTTCTTTATAACCGCAATGCTTTCGGCGCCTATATGAAAAAGCTTGTCTATTGCATTTTCTCCGTTGAGGCTGCAGAGAAGGTAATAATGGGCGTAGGTTTTGCAGACAGAGTATTCAATGGCTTTATCTCCGGAAGAATTCTTGACAGCGCTATCATAGGTGTTATCTGCTATATCGGCTGCGCAATACTGGGAATGCCTTATTCCATGCTGATTGCCGTTATTGTTGGTATAACAAATATTATTCCTTTCTTTGGACCTTTCATCGGAGCAATACCTTCCATAATGATAATTTTCATGGTATCTCCCGTTAAGGCTCTTATTTTTACAATTTTCATTATTGTTCTGCAGCAGTTTGACGGCAATTTCCTTGGCCCCAAGATTCTCGGAAACATTGTCGGTATAAACGGATTCTGGATAATGTTCTCCATTATCGTTGGCTCCGGTCTTTTTGGATTCGGCGGTATGCTCCTTGGCGTTCCCGTGTTTGTTCTCATTTACACCCTCATTACCAACCTTGTTAACCGCAAGCTGAGAAGAAGCGGTCTTCCCACGGATGGAGATGTTTATAAGAATATAAGTTATATTGACCCCAAGACTGGGGAACCTCTCCAGCGCGACCCCGAAAGAGACAGAGCTGACAAAAAAGAATTCAGAGCTCATAAGAATAATTACAAGGGCAATCTCTGGAAACGCTTTATGGATGTCAAAAATAGGCATAAGTCCGCGGGCGAAGAAAAAACCACAGAAGAGCCCAAGATTTCCGAAAACACTGAAGAATGATTAAAAATCCCCCGAGTAGAGAACTCGGGGGATTTTTCTATAATTATTTCACAGAAGATCGGAGAGTCTGATGGGCGTCTCTCAAAGCGTCACAAAGGGCATCGATTTCTTCAAGGGTGGTGTAGCGGCAGAAGCTGACGCGGATTGCGCCGTCCATAACCTCGGGAGGAAGCTTCATTGCCTCAAGAACCTGACTGCGGCGACCCTTCTTGCAAGCAGAGCCTTTGGAAACATAAATCTCGCGAGCTTCAAGGAAGTTCATTATAACTTCACTGCGGTAGCCGGGGAGTGCCACGGAAAGAAGCTGAGGAGCTCCGCCGCCAATGATAACAACGCCGTCAATCTCGCTTTCAAGCCTTTCAACTGCGTGAGCACGAAGGTCTTTGAGCCTCTGATGATATTCGGGGAAGTTAAGTCGGGCGCTTTCGCAAGCTTCTCCAAATGCAAGTATTTGGGGCATAGCCTCTGTGCCGGCTCGTTTTCCGCTTTCCTGTCCGGCGCCGGTGATATATGCAGGAAGATTGAGTCCCTTTTTGATATACAGGGCGCCTATACCTTTGGGGGCATGAACCTTGTGTCCGCTAACGCTGAGAAGATCAACTCCAAGTTTGGCGGTGTTAAAGGGGATCTTCAAAAAAGCCTGAACGGCGTCAGTGTGAACAAGTATGTTGGGATTTTTTGCCTTAACTGCCTTGGTGATAGCAGCAATATCCGTAATTGCGCCTACTTCGTTGTTAACGAGCATAAGAGTAATAAAGCAGGTGTCAGGGCGAAGAGCGGCAAGTACAGCCTCTTTTGAGATGCTTCCATCCTTTTCAGGGGAGAGAACGCTTACCTCGAAGCCTTCTTTTTCCAATACTTCAAGACTCTTTTTAACGGCGGAATGTTCAACGGCGGAGGATATAATATGTTTTCCCTTTCTGCCTGCATAGCGGGCACCCTGAATGATTGCCCAGTTATCGCCTTCACTTCCGCAGGAGGTAAAATAAACCTCGTCGCTGGTGCAGCCCAGGGCTTTTGCAACCTTTGCTCTTGCATCATCAAGAAGCTTTTTGGCGTTTCTGCCCATACGGTGGGTAGAACTTGGATTTGCGTATTCTTCTGTCATTGCTTTCAATGCGGCAGCGGCAGCTTCGGGGCATACTCGTGTGGTTGCCGCATTGTCCAGATATATTGACATGGCTTTCAACTCCGTGTAAAATTTTCATTATTATATATCAACTTAAATTTTATTACAAGGTAAGCTTTATGAAATATATTATCACAACTCTTGGCTGCAAGGTCAACCAGTTTGAAACTGCGGCAATTGAAAAAATGCTCTCTTCAAGAGGTCATATTCCTGCTATTAGCGGGGAAGCGGATGTTGTTATCGTCAATAGCTGCGCCGTTACTGCTGAAAGCGGACGCAAGTCCCGCCAAGCAATAAGAAGACTTATGGCGGATAATCCCTATGCCCTGAGCGCTCTTTGCGGATGCTACAGTCAGGTGAGCGCAGAGGAAGCTGAGGCAATAGGCGCCGACGTTATTTTCGGAAGCGGAGACAGAACTGCCTTTGTGGATGCCATTGAAAAGGCTTATGCTGACAGAGTAAAGCAGATAAATGTTGATGATCCTTTCAGCAGAAAAAGCATTGAAAGACTTCCCGGTGGTGCTATGGAAGGACGCACAAGAGCCCATATGAAAATTGTGGACGGCTGCGATAACTATTGCTCCTACTGCATAATTCCTTATGCCCGAGGACATGTAAGAAGCATGCCCTTGAATGAATGCGCTGAGGAAGCCAAAAAGCTTGCTGCAGAAGGCTATAAAGAGATAGTTGTAACGGGAATTGAAATCAGCTCCTACGGCATCGATCTTCCGGAAAAACCAAATCTTGCCACAGTAATTAAAGCCATTGCCTCCGCAGCCGGCGAGACCAGAATCCATATAGGTTCTCTTGAGCCCACGGTTATAGATGAGGATTTTTGCGTAATGCTTAAGGAACTTGGAAATGTATGTCCGCATTTTCACCTCGCCCTTCAAAGCGGCTGCGACCGCACCTTGAAGAATATGAACAGAAAGTATGACACCGGAGAGTTTTATGCTGCGGTGGAAATGCTGCGCAAGCATTTTCCTGATTGCGCCATAAGTGCCGACCTTATCACCGGCTTCCCGGGGGAAAGTGAGGAGGAGCACGATGCAACCCTTGCTTTTATAGAAAAGTGCCGCTTCTCATCAATGCATATTTTCCCATATTCAATTAGACCCGGCACAGTTGCAGCTTCCATGGACGGACAGCTTGAAAAATCCGTTAAAAACGCAAGAGCACGTCAGGCTCAGACTTTGGCAAAAAAGCTGCAGAAAAGCTATCTCGAAACTATGGTCGGAAGAACCCTCAGGGTGCTTTTTGAAACGGAAAAGGACGGCATCTGGAGAGGACATTCGGATAATTACTGCGAGGTATGTGCTGAGGGAACTGCGCTCCACGGAGTTTTTGCTGATGTTCTCATAAAAGAAGTTAAAAATGATATTCTTTACGGAATTATTATTTGACATTTTTTAATAAAAGCTTATATTATATATAATTACACTTATTTCGTTAAAGCGTTAAATTGAAAAAGGGGGATTGAACCGTGACAAGAGAAAAGACCTATAATTTCTCCGCAGGTCCTTCTGTGCTTCCTGAGGAAGTTCTGGAAATTGCGGCGGGGGAGATGCTTAATTTCCGTTCAAGCGGAATGAGCGTTATGGAGATGAGCCACCGTTCATCCGTCTATATGGATATTTTCGCTGAGACCAAAGCAAACCTCAAGCGCATTATAAATGTGCCCGATACTCATGAAATACTCTTCCTTCAGGGCGGCGCTTCAACCCAGTTTTCAATGGTTCCCTTGAACCTTATGGGAGAAAACGGGCTCGCTGATTATGCCGTAACCGGTAATTTCGCTTCTTCCGCCGCCAAGGAGGCATCAAAATACGGAAGAGTGAACATTGTTGCTGACACATCGGATGAGGGACACACCCGGATTCCTACTCAATCCGAGCTTAAGCTCAGTGCTGACGCAAAATATTTTTATTATTGCGCCAACAACACAATCTACGGCACAGAGTGGCACTATGTGCCTGAAACGGGCAGCGTTCCTCTGGTTTCCGATATGTCCTCCAATATCCTCAGCGAGGAGATAGACGTTTCCAAATTCGGAATCATTTTTGCAGGTGCTCAAAAAAATATGGCTCCTGCAGGAGTCACACTTGTTATTATAGATAAGTCCCTTGCGGGAAATGAGCTTCCCATCACCCCTTTGATGCTCAGTTACAAGCGGATGATAGACAAGGACTCTATGTATAATACTCCACCTTGCTACAGCATATATATGCTTGGTCTTGTGCTAAAGTGGCTGGATAAGCAGGGCGGAATCAAGGCAATGGCTGATCTTAAGAAAGAAAAAAGCTCGCTCTTATATGATTTCCTTGATGAAAGCCGCCTTTTTAAGGGATGTGCTCAGGCCGATGCTCGCTCTTATATGAACGTTACCTTCACAACGGGGGATAAGGAGACCGATGCCCTTTTTGCCAAGGAGGCTTCCGCAGCAGGACTTTTGAATGTTAAAGGTCACCGTCTTGTGGGCGGTATGCGTGCTTCCATCTATAATGCCCAGAGTCTTGAAGCTGTCAGGGCGCTGAGGGACTTTATGAAAGAATTTGAGGTAAAAAATCATGGCTGATATAAAGATAATAAATAATCTTTCTGAAAACGGACTTGACGTGCTGAGAAATGCCGGCTTTGCCATTTCTGAAGAAGAGGAAAACCCCATCGGCATTCTTATGCGCAGCAAGATAATTCACGATTATGTTTTCAATAAAGAGCTTCTTGCAATCTCCCGCAGCGGTGTCGGCGTCAACAATATCCCCGTTGACCGCTGCACTCAGGAGGGTATTGCAGTCTTCAATACCCCCGGCGCCAACTCCAACTCCGTCAAGGAGCTTACCATAAGTCTTATGGTTCTTATCGCCCGAAGCGTTGTGGATTCCATGCGTTGGATCGACACTCTCAAGGGTATGGGCGACGATGCCATCAAGGAAGAGGTTGAAAGAGGCAAGAAGGATTTCGTGGGTCCCGAATTGGAGGGAAAGACCCTCGGCGTAATCGGCCTTGGTGCAGTTGGCAGCAAGGTTGCCAATGCGGCTTTGGATCTTGGCATGACCGTATATGGCTATGACCCCTATCTCTCCGTTGATGCTGCATGGAAGGTCAGCAGGAATGTTCAGCGCATAGAAAGCCTCGACGAGCTTTATCCTCTCTGCGACTACATAACTCTCCATCCTCCTCTCACTCCCGAAACCAAGGCAATGATAGATGAGAAGGCAATAGCAAAAATGCGAGACGGAGTGCGCCTTATAAACTGCGCCCGCGGCGGAATTGTCAATGAAGATGCTGTTCTTGCGGCTATCGATAACGGAAAAATTGCCTATTTCGCCTCCGATTTCCCCTCCGAGGCAACTATAGGCCATAAGAATGTTATTCTCACTCCTCATCTGGGAGGTTCCTCCGAGGAAAGCGAAGTCAATTGCGCAGTTATGGCCGCTCAGGAGCTTGTTGAATATCTCAAGACCGGTAACGTCAAAAATAGCGTCAACCTGCCCACTGTCAGCCTTGAGCGTATAGGCGAGGCTCGTCTTTGCGTAATTCACAGAAATGTGCCCCGTATGATCAACCGCTTCCTTGACCTTATTGGCGATGAGAATATCAACGTTGAGCATATGATCAATAAGCCCAGCGGAGATATAGCTTACACCATAATCGATACAGGCAGCGATATAAGCGCTCATATTGAGGAGCAGATTTCCGCTATGGATGAGGTTATGCGCGTACGCATAATCCGATAAATTCCTATGGATATTGTAAGAGATTCTATCAGGTTTTGGGAAAAGGATTGCAGCGTGAGCCTTGAAGCTTTTTTGCCCGTCGAGGGGGATAGTCTTCCTGCTATCCTGATCATGCCGGGCGGAGCATATTATGCTTTGAGCGAAAAAGAAGGTCCAGTTGTTGCTGAGTACTTTGCTAAAAGAGGTTTTGCTGCATTTGTGCTTCGCTATAGCACACTGTATTCATCTTTTGATATAAGCGATGTTCCAGCAAATCTTCATACCAAATTTCCTGAGCCTTTGCTGCAGGTAGCGGCGGCCATAAAGCTCCTCAGAGATAAAGCCGCGGAATTTAATCTTGACCCCGAAAGAATAATTCTTATGGGATTTTCCGCAGGCGGACATCTTGCGGCCAATTACTGCAATTATTGGATAAGAGACGATATTTGGGGCGAAGTTTGCGATAATATGGAGCAGGCTCGACCTTGCGCTGCAATTTTGTGCTATCCTGCCGTTAACTTAACAAGAGCATCAGCAACTATGAACCGCGCTGTTTTTGGTGCAATGGATTTCTATTCCGATGAGCTTTTGGAAACATACTGTGCTCCTAAGAATGTTGACCGCTCAACTCCGCCAACCTTCATATGGCATAGCGCAAAGGATAAAATGGTTAATGTGTCCCAAAGCTATGAAATGGCATCAGCCCTTGCAGAAGAGGGGATTGCCCATGAACTCCATGTCTTCTCGGATGGAGACCATGCAAGCGGACTTTCCGAAGCCCTTCCTGCAGGAACATGGAAAGATCTTGCAATAAGTTTTATAGAAAGATATACAAAAAAACGCTGAGCCGTTTGGCTCAGCGTTTTTTTACTTTGAATTTTCTTTAGTGAAATAGACGGTTTCTTTTAGCGATCTTGTGATGCCGAGAATGCTTTCCTGATCGTTAACATTCATAAAAATGGTGGTGTTATAAAAGTCTCCGTCATAAAGTGCGAAGAGCAAAATATTTGCTCCTTTTTCATCATAAATAATATCGTCTTTTAAGATTGACCAATGTCCGTCAATTCTTTCATCCAGCAAAGCAGAAAATGTACCATCCTCAAAAAACTCAATGCTGTAGCCGCTGTGGTCATAATTTTTGAGTCTTTCATCATAGATAACTCCTATGGAATCAAAGGTCCATTTTCCTGTAATAATTTCAAGATATCCCTCAACTTCTTCGCCGAGTCGATCAAATTCAAATATGAGGGAGAAAAGAGCGTCATCTTCAGGTATGTACCAGAAATCCATCTTATTGACCGTTTCGCTGCTTAAGAGAAAATGGTACTGATTTTTCCCTTCGAATTCCTCAAGACTTACGAATTCCATTGTTGCATGGCTTATAGTGTCGGATTCAAAAAATCTTATACTGTCGTCATCGAGAAATTCAATGAAGGGAACCTGAGGGCCATATACATTATAGGCAAGCTTATCGAAAACCTTTTCGCAATCCCATCTGCCCCGAAGAACGGAGTTCAGATATAATACGTAGTCAATGGCGGCGGTCTCGGTTTCGCCGCACAGACCGCAGCTGCGGCTCATGGTATCTATGTCAAAGCTCCAATCGGAGTATATATGCTCAAGTTTTGTACCTTGGGTAGCGCCGCATTGGGCGCAGGTCTCGGGTGTAAGGCAGTTTGCTGCTTCCCATTGGTGATCTAAGACATCGCCCTGCGTTTCCTCACAGAGGGAGCAGGTTTTGGGCTCTGTGCAAGTGGCATCTGCCCATTGATGTGATAGCTTTTCGCCCTCTGTCTCTCCGCAGAGAGCACAGGTTTTCGGGGAGACGCAGTTTGCCTCCGACCATTGATGCTGACATCCGCAGGCAGACAAAAGCAGAATACACATAATAAGCGTTGCGGAGAATAATATGATTTTTTTCATATAAATTCAACTCCTGTGTAGAATTAAATGAAATTTCATTCTGCTCTCGTAAGCTTCTTCATCCATGTATATTTGCGGAAATGGAGGAAGGTTGGAAGGCATTTGAAGATTTGGTCGGACTGAATTACAATAACGACCCATTCCACGGGAAGCTTCCACCAGAATGCAGCAGCAAAAGAGAGGGGCATTACGATGCACCATGTGCTGATAAGATTCATTTTCATGGTGAAGTTTCCGTCGCCGCCTCCCTGGAAAATGCCGAAGCTGACGGGCATCTGATAACTCATACCCACCATGATTAGACCCATTATTGCAATAAGGTTAGAAGCCATTTCAATTGCTTCGTCGTTCAGATCATAGAAGGAGAGAAGAGGCTTTCTGAGAAGCACAAGGGCAAGTCCAAGAATTAGACCTATTGCTATGTCTATGCAGGAAAGAGTGCGGGCGTCTGACTTGATTTTGTCCATGTCACCCCTGCCTATTGCAGTACCGATCATCACCGCTGAGGCAGAAGACATGGCAATAACGATAACCTTCAGATACTGATAGAAGGTGGTTGCAACTGAGTTTGCTGCTATGGCGTTATCGGAGAGATGACCCAATATAGAAGTCTGCATAGGAACGGAAACGCCCCAAAGGACGGTCGCGCACATGATGGGGATATATACTTTGGTGAAATCCTTTCGGAGAAGAGGATTTTTGGCGAATAAATCTTTTCCGAATAGAGAGAGCTTTTTGTCCTTTTTAAGAATATATACGAGTATTATTGCAAGCTCAACGCTTCTTGCGATAATGGTGCCGATTGCTGCACCGGCAATTCCCGTTTCGGGAAGTCCCAATTTGCCAAATATAAGGATATAGTTGAAGAATACGTTGACTACAAGAGAAACGGCAGAAACCCAAAATGAAATGTTTACAGTCTGCACTGCGCGAAGGGCGGCCATCAAAGTCTGGGTGATTATAAAAAGAAGGAAGGTCCAGGAAACAAGACGAAGATAAACCTCGCCCTCCGCAATTATAGAAGGTGCAGAGGTGAAAATCTTGAGCATGGGAACGGGAATTATCTGGCAAAGAACAACGAGAATGAGAGAAACCGCAATTCCAAGCTTCAGGGCAATGCCTGTAAGGGTACGGATGGGAGAGGTTCGGTTCTGGCCCCAGTACTGTGCAGCAAGGGCAACGAGCGTGTTGCCTATAGAAATAGCAAATTGCTGAACCATGAAGAATATCTGGTTAACAATGGCAGCTCCGCTGAGAGCGTCCTGACTATAAGTTCCCAACATGATGTTATCGGCCATATTCACGCTGTAAGCAACAATGTTTTGCAGCGCAATTGTGAGCATCAAGGGGAACAGCGTTTTATAAAAAGATTTATCTTTTGTAAAGAATGATGTTTTTGAAATACCCATTATTTATACCCTTAATAATTTGATAAGCAACATTTTATGCCCCCTTGGGCAAGCTGTCAATCCCACGAATATGTATACGGAATAAGTTATAAATTAAGCTGGAAATAATATTGCCGAATTGTGTCGGATTGTGCTATAATCCATTTAATATCATGAGGGAGAGTGGACTTTATGGCCAATACTGCCGTTATCGGAGTAACTTTTGTTGATGTTAAGGGATTTCCAAGAAGTAAATATGATCCTCTTGGCAGAAACCTTGGCATGGTAAAAATTGTACATGGTGGCGTTAGCCGCAATGTGGTAGAGAATTTTGCAAATGTTGGTATGCCGGTTTCTTTTGTCAGCATGCTTGAAGACACTGCAATTGGCAGAGATGTCGCGAGACGCCTTGAAAATGTAGGTGCTGATCTTAAATATACGGTAATGTCGGATCATGACGGAATAGGCATGTGGCTTGTTATTCTCGATGAAAACGGCGATTTGGCAGGCTCTATTTCCAGCATGCCTGATGTTTCTGTCCTCGAAAAGCTTGTTGATGAGCAGGGTGAACAGATAATTGCTAACTGTGAAAATGTTGTTCTTGAGATAGATTTGAATGAACACATTGCTGAGCGCGTTTTTGAGCTTGCAGAGAAATATAATAAAAAAACTTATGCAATAGTCGGCAATCTCAGTGTCATTCTTCCTCACCTTGAATATCTGCAGCGTACTGATTGCTTTATTTGCAACGAAGTTGAATGCGGAAAGATTTTCGGTGCTAATGTTGAGAACTTTACTCCTGAAGAGATGCTTGAGTTTCTTGTCCCTGCTGCCGATAAATTGGCAATTCCTGCGATTGTTGTTACAATGGGCGCGCAGGGAAGCGTTTACTATGACACTGTAGCAGGTGAAAAGGGAATTTGTCCTCCTGTACCTGTTCGCCTTGTGGACTCTTGCGGTGCGGGTGATGCTTTCTTCTCCGGTACTGTAATGGCTCTTACAAAGGGAATGAAACTTTCCGAGGCCGTTAAATACGGTGCAAGACTTGCATCTATGACCATAAGCACTGATGAAGCAGCTTGCCCAATTTGCCACGATTTCTTTAATGAACAATTAAAGCTTTTCTAAATTAAAAAAGCCACCGACTGAGTCGGTGGCTTTTTTTTAATGATAATGATAGAATCGTTGCGGTTTTGGTCGGTATTTAACACCCGAAACCATTCCAACCGCGGCAAACAGAGAGAACATTGAAGAACCTCCGTAACTGAAGAAGGGGAGAGTAAGACCGATAACGGGGGTAAGACCTGTGCACATTCCGATGTTCTGGAATGTCTGGAAAAGGAGAGTGCCTGCGACACCGAGGCAGACAAGGGTACTCATAAGGTTCTTACTTGTGAGACCGATATATGCACAGCGGATGATTATAAGCATCAAAAGTATAAATACGATTATGCAGCCGAACATTCCAAGTTCTTCGCCGATTACTGAGAAGATAAAGTCGGTATGTTTTGCAGGGTTTGAGTAGGGATTCTGTGTCTGAGGACCGTTTCCAAGTCCTGTACCCCAAAATCGTCCGGAGGCAAGAGAGAGCTTGCTCTGGTTTGTCTGCCAAAGGTATCCGTCGCCCTTGGGGTCAATGCTGGGGTCATAGGGGGCAAGAATACGTGCTTTCTGATATTCCTTAAGGAAATGCTCCCATGCAAAGGGGATAATTGCGGCAACCGCTGCAATGCCAAGAACGAACCAATATAGTTTAAGTCCCGCGAAAAACAGCATAACTGCAAAGATGAAAAAGAAAACAAGGGCGCTTCCAAGGTCACCGGAAATGACAATAATAAGGCCAAAGAAGAGAGCAAAATGGGCGCCAACCTGAGCAAGGGAAAAGATGTGGTTAAGGTTTTTATATTCTTTAAGAGTGCTTATATGCTTCGCCATCAATAGAACATAAATAACTTTAACAATTTCCGAAGGCTGTATTCCTATGCCAAGGAAGCGAATCCAGCTTTTGTTACCTGTACCGTCATCCTCGCCGAAGGGGACAAGGGCGAGAATAAGAACAACGGCGATAACGAGAAGCATTATCCATTTATCCGCAAGAACATCAAGGTCAAGAACTGTAAGAGCAACAAAAAGAACAATTCCTACAATTAAAGCAAAAACCTGAACAAAGATAAATTTGAAGGAACCGCCGTCATAAGCCTTCGTGGCGCTGGCGATAACCACTATTCCAAATATAGAACAAATGAAGCAGAGGGCAAACAAAACCATATCTGCTCGTTTCGTGAATTCCTGCACATGAGGCTTTATTCTGTTCAAAAATTTAATGGCTATCACCTGCCTTTTACCTAATATTACGGAGAAATTACATCAAATTGGTATCCTGATTAATATCATAATATCAATTCTTTTTTATTTCAACCCAGTTTAACACAATATCGGTCTTTACGCAATCAAATTTTAGGTTTATAATATGGTAGAAAAATAACGGAGATATGAAGAATGATTATATACACAAATAACGAAATTGAAACCGAGCAGGCAGGTGCTGCCTTCGCTGAAGACCTTCCCGGAGGAACTGTAGTCGCTTTCTATGGTGACCTTGGAGCAGGCAAGACTGCCTTCGTAAGAGGAATGGCAAAAGGTATGGGTATTTCAAGCCGTGTGAATAGTCCCACCTTTACCATTGTCAATGAATATATCGGAGAAAGAGAGCTTTATCATTTCGATATGTATCGCCTGGGATCCGCCGATGAGCTTTTTGATATTGGCTGGGAGGATTATCTTTCACGCGGCGGTGTGTGCGCTGTCGAGTGGAGTGAGAATGTTTCTGAAGCTTTCGAGGGCAACGAGATAAGCGTTAAGATCGAAAAAATTTCCGATACTGGCAGAAAAATAAGTATAGGTGAATAATTATGATAATTCTTTCCCTTGAATCCTCCGCTAAAAGCGCATCTGTGGCTCTTTCAAAAGACGGTAGCCTTCTGGCACAAAGTTTTCAGAACAGCGGGCTGACCCATAGCTGCACACTTTTGCCTATGGCTGAGGACCTTCTTAAAAATGTAGGACTTAAAATTTCTGATGTAGATGCTGTCGCCGTTGCCCATGGTCCGGGTTCTTTCACGGGTATACGCATTGGCGTATCCGCTGCAAAGGGGCTTTGCTGGGGCGCGGATAAGCCTGCCATCGGTGTTTCGACACTTGAGGCAATGGCTTGGAACGGAGAGTACGCTCCTGAAGGCAGCGTAATTTGCTGCGCCATGGATGCAAGACGAAATCAGGTTTATAACGCTTTATTTACCTTTGAAAACGGTGCCGTGAAGCGCCTTAGTGAAGACAGAGCAATTTCCCTCGCAGAGCTTGCAGATGAACTTAAAAATACCGATAGCAATATTGTTGTTGTCGGAGACGGAGCGCAGCTTTGTTATAATTACCTTAAGAATGTTTTTGCAAATGTATCCATTGCCCCTGTGAGCATGCAGATGCAAAATGCGTGGGGAGTCTGTAGGGCGGCTGAGAACGCTCCTGCGGTTTCTGCAGCAGAGTTAACACCCGTTTACCTCAGACTTTCACAAGCTGAGAGAGAACGCCTTGAAAAAATGAAAGATAATAAATAAAAGGAGAATTTCAATGGCCACTATTCATATTTTTGATCATCCTCTTATCCAGCATAAGCTTTCTATTCTTCGCGATGAAAAGACCGGCGTAAAGGAATTCAGAGCACTTATCAGCGAAATCGCAATGCTCATGTGCTATGAGGCAACAAGAGACCTTCCCACCGAAGAGGTCATCATAAAGACTCCCGTAACCGAGGCAAAGGTGCGCCGCCTTGCAGGTAAGAAACTTGCTATTGTTCCCATACTCCGCGCAGGTCTTGGCATGGTTGACGGTATGTTGGCTATGATTCCCTCCGCAAAGGTTGGTCATATTGGTCTTTATCGTGATCCCGAAACTCTTGAGCCTGTAGAATATTACTGCAAGATGCCCAGCGATATTGCTGAGCGTGATGTTATTATTGTTGACCCCATGCTGGCAACTGGTGGTAGCGCTGTTGCAGCATGCGAATTTATGAAAAATAAGTATGGCTGCCGCAGCGTTAAGCTTATGTGCATAATCGCCGCTCCCGAGGGAATTGCAGCCGTTCACCGCGCTCATCCTGATGTAGACATTTTTGTTGCTGCAGAGGATGATTGCCTTAATGACCATGGTTACATCGTTCCCGGCCTCGGTGACGCCGGTGACAGAATTTTTGGTACTAAATAAACGATAAACGGGAGGAATTATTGCCTCCCGTTTTATTGAAGGACGGTTCTATTATGGATTTTTCTGCAATGCAGATAGATAATTTTAATACTCTTTTGGCATCCCGTTCTGCCGTGCCCGGTGGCGGCGGAGCAAGCGCTCTTGCAGCATCTTTGGGCTGCGCTCTCGGTTCAATGGTTGTGAATCTTACGATAGGCAAGAAAAAGTATTCTCAGTATGAAGATGAGCTTAATAAGCTGCTACATGAACTTGAGGAGCTCGTGAGCAAATGTCAATGCCTTATTGATGAGGATGCAAAAGCCTTTGAGCCCTTGTCAAAAGCCTACTCAATACCCAAGGATGATCCTACCAGAGCTGAGGAGATGGAGCGATGCCTTCGTTTGGCTGCTGAGCCGCCTATGGAAATAGTTCGTCTTTCCTGCAAGGGGATTAAGATTCACCGTCGTCTTGAGGAAATTGGAAGTGTTTTGGCTGTTTCTGATGTTGGTACGGGCGTTATCATCCTTTGGGCGTCTCTTTATGGAGCGGCTATGAATGTCAGAGTGAATACAAAACTAATGACAGACCGAGCATATGCAGAGAAGCTTAACGATGAAGTGGATTCTCTTATGTCCGAGCATTGGAAAATCGCTGAAAATGTTTATGAAAAAGTTTGGGAGAGACTTAAATGAGCGCTGAAATTTTGAAGGGAGCGGCGGTTGCATCCGCTTTGAATGAAGGTTCAAAAGCAATTTGCCTTTCTCTCAGAGATAAAGGAATAAGCCCTTGTCTTGCCATTGTAAGAGTTGGTGAACGAGGAGATGACATTGCATATGAAAGAGGTATTCTCAAGCGCTGTAGCACATTAAATGTGGAGGCAAAACAAATTGTCCTGAGCGAAAGCGTAAGTCAGGACGAAATAATCAGTGTTATCACTGAGCTGAATAATGATAATAATGTTCATGGAATTCTTGTCTTCATGCCTCTTCCTTCCCATATTGATGAAACTCTTGTACGTGAAACTATATTGCCTGCGAAGGATGTTGACGGTGTAACATCAGGCTCGGCGGCTTTCGTGTATTCAGGAAAAGGCAGCGGCTTTGCCCCTTGCACTGCTCGCGCCGTAATAGAAATTCTCAAATATTACAATATCCCCATTGCATCCCGCCAAGCTGTCGTGTTTGGACGCAGTCTGGTTATCGGAAAGCCTGTCAGTATGCTTCTAATGGCTGAAAATGCAACTGTAACTGTCTGCCATAGCCACACCCTTGGCGCCGATGAAATTTCCAGGAAGGCTGATATTGTTGTTGCAGCCCTTGGAAAAGCAAAGGCTCTCAATGGTGATTATTTCCGCGAAGGACAGTGCGTTATTGATGTCGGTATCAACTTTGATGACGATGGAAAAATGTGCGGAGACGTTAATTTTTCTGCTGCTGAAGAAATCGCATCCTATGTAACGCCTGTGCCCGGCGGAGTCGGCGCTGTTACAACTGCTGTTTTGCTCCGTCATACTCTTGAAAGTGCAGAAAATATGGTGACAAAGAAGTAATTTTGTGGTAATACTATATCGTAAATAAATATTTTGGACAGAGTAGGGAACTGCGCGTCAAGTGCCTGAGGATGGGAGTTGTCTCAGGACGAAGCACCTTTATAGGTGTGCGATGCTTTTCCCGCATCCGCTGCCACCAAATAGGGACGATTAATGCTCCTTTCGTGGCAACTGTCACGAAAGGAGTTTCTTTATGAGTGGAAGAAAGGGAAGACTCAATATACGCATGATGGCCACCGACGCTGTTCTTGTTGCCATGTATGTTGTCTTAAATTCCATTGCCTTCAGGGTGGCTAATTTCAAGTTTACCCTTGATGCATTTCCAATAATTGTTGGAGCTGTAATGTTTGGTCCTTTCCATGGTTCTCTTATAGGCTTTTTGGGGAGCGGCATATATCAGCTTTTCTTTTCTGGCTATGGCATTACTCCAACAACCTTGCTTTGGATGTTGCCCGTTATAGTTCGTGGTCTGATTATAGGATTTTATTCCAAACATAAGAATTATTCACCGTCCGTTGGTGCTCTTATGGTTTTCACCATTATTGCAGGTATACTTACAACCGCACTGAATACTCTTGCTCTTTATGTGGACAGTATAATTTATAAATATTATTCCTATGCGTTGGTGTTCGGTTTGCTTATACCTAAGTTTGTTATAAGCATTATTCTGGCTGTTTTGTTTGCTTTTGTTACACCTGCACTTGTTAAAAAAATACGAAAGAACATTAAATTACCTACTGGAGGACAATATTGATGTTATCCAATAAAAAAGTTCTCATTATATATACCGGCGGCACTATCGGTATGGTGGAAACCGAGGACGGATATGCAACCAAAAGCGGTTATCTTCATCGAGTGCTTGGAAGAATGAGTGAGCTTTTCCACTCCGGAATGCCCCAGTGGGAGCTAATTGAGTTTGAGCATATTTGTGATTCCAGCAATATCTCCATAAGCGATTGGAGCGCTATGGCTCACACCATAAAAGATAATTATGATAAGTATGACGGCTTTGTCATTCTTCATGGAACGGATACAATGGCATATACAGCCTCCGCTCTTAGCTTTATGCTTGAAGGACTGGGTAAAACTGTTGTTTTGACAGGTGCGCAGATTCCCATCGGCCATGCCCGCTCCGACGCACGGGATAATCTTATCGGCTCTATTATTATTGCAGGTGAAGGCAGAGTGCCCGAAGTTTGCCTATATTTCGGCAAAAAACTTCTTCGCGGCAATCGTTCCACAAAAGTTTCTGCAGATGAAATGGAAGCGTTCTCTTCTCCCAATTTTCCGCCTCTCGCCACTGCTGCGATAGATATTCGCTATATTGATGCTCTTATCCGTGAGAAAGAAAATGATCTTAATGTTGTGGATTTTGCAGAGGATCTTCCTATTGCAGTTTTAAAAATATTCCCCGGCATACAGTTCAGAATGTTTGAGAATATAATGACGGAGAACCTCAAAGCTCTTGTTATCGAAGCATTCGGTGTGGGCAATATTCCCCAGTATGATGCGGAACTTTTGCCCCTTATAAGCAAGGCTGCAGATAACGGCACAATCATTGTTGTGTGCACCCAGTGCCTCCGCGGCAAGGTTCAGCTTGGAACTTATGAAACAAGCTCTGCATTGAAAAGAGCCGGTGCTGTAAGCGGTGGAGATATGACTGTTGAAGCTGCAGTTACTAAGCTTCGCTATCTCTTTGCAAAACGCTGCTCTTCCCAGCGCATCAAGAGTCTTATGGAGAAGAATCTTCGCGGAGAATTATCAGAGTAACATTTGTTCAATATAGGCTTTATATGAAAAGATTAGTTTCTGTAATTTTAATATTGATTTTGTTCCTTAGTGCTTGCGGCAAAGAGGAGTCTGTTGCTATCACCGTACCTGATTATACGGCAAAGGAACTTGCCCTCAAAGTTATTGAAGGGATCAACTTGGCCGAAGAGGATTTTCAATGTGTGAACGATAACTACGATGAGACTGCAATGGGCAAATATATTCAGGGATTTTATGGACTTTCTCCTGATACTTTGTTTGATGCCGCTGTTTATCGCAGTACAGATCCTATGAGAGCTGATGAGATAAGCATTTTCAAGCTTACGGACAAGGCTGATCTGAACACCGTTTTCAATGAGCTTGAATCCTACCGCCACGGCAGACAGGGCGACTTTTTCGGCTATAACCCAGAACAGGCATCCATAGTGGATAAGGCCATTGTTAGTATCAGCTCCGACGGAGTTTGGGCAACTGTTTTGATTTGCGAAAATCCCGAGGATGCTGATAGAGCCTTTTTCTATGCACTGGGTATGATATTGCCTGAATATGATAAACCTTTGCCCTCCGAGGAAATACAGAGGGATCCCGTAGAGCATTCTGAATTTGGTGATCTGCCGGAATACTGGTATCCTTATGTCGATCCTGATGTTGACGATATGACTCTTTGGGATAATTCTGCTCTTGTTGAAGCTGTAAGAAACGCTAATGGTGAAAAACTTGATCATAAAGGCAAAAAGCTTTATAAGGAATTAAATATAATCCTTAACTCTATTATTAGTGATGGTATGTCGGAGCTTGAAAAAGAACAGGCTGTATATAAATGGCTTTGTGAAAACTGCGAATATGATTACCGTCATTATGAGATTCCCAATGCCGCACCCCGTGAATCCTATGAGCCTTACGGCGCAATAGTTGAGAAAAAAGCTATATGCCTCGGTTATGCAACAGCTTTTCAACTTTTTATGGACGTTCTTGACATCGAGTGCATCACCGTAGTTGGTGCGGCTTTTTCATCTCGCGAGGATCACGCATGGAACATGGTTAAAATTGATGGAGAATGGTATTGCGTTGATACTACATGGGACGAGTCTGTTGAAGCAAAGTGGTTTAATTATTTCAACAAAAGCTCCGAGTATTTTGCTTGCACTGACCATCAGTGGGACTATGAGGCTTATCCTATAGCAATCCCTGAGAATATCGGAAAGATGGAATAATAAAATTTTCTATCCGTGACAAAAATTTAATAACATAACAAAAACGCTCCTTCGCAGACTAAAAACATAAATCTGCAAGGAGCGTATTATTATGTCACAATCAAGAAAAAAGTTATATCTTGCTCTTGTCGTTGTGTTTGCTGTTAACATACTCATTATTTCTCTTGTGCAGTATGTTGATGCTGCCAGCTACAAAAAAGGTTCAACGGGCTCTGTTGTGAGCCAGATACAAACACTTTTGAAAAACCAGGGCTTTTACTCGGGAGCGGTAGATGGTGTGTACGGTAGCGGAACCGAGGAAGCAGTTAAGAAATATCAAAAGCGATTTGGCCTGAAGGTAGACGGAATTGCAGGCGAGCAAACCCTTTCATATATGGGTATAAATGCGCAGGGATCAGCTTCTTCAAGCGGAAGCGGAGATGTTGCTCTTCTTGCAAGGCTCATATCTGCTGAAGCAAGAGGAGAGCCATATGTAGGTCAGGTGGCGGTGGGTGCCGTTGTCCTTAACCGTATGGAGCATCCTTCTTTCCCCAACACAATGTCAGGAGTTATTTACCAGTCAGGGGCGTTTACCTGTATAGATGACGGTCAGTTCAATGAACCTGTAGCAGATTCTGCCTATAAAGCGGCGAGAGATGCAATGAACGGTTGGGATCCATCGGGCGGAGCGATTTACTATTTCAATCCTTCAACTGCAACAAGTAAGTGGATATGGTCAAGACCACTTATAACAGTAATAGGAAAGCATAGATTTTGCTCATGAAAAAAAGCTGAGAGAAATATTCTCTCAGCTTTTTATTACTCATTTGGTGTAGATGTCAAGTGCCTTCTTGTTAAGGGGCAGGAAAGCGGCTTTACGTCCGGAGAACATATGCTCAAGCTGCTCATGAATGGTCTCGAGGGAAACAATTTCGGTTTCCTTCAAAATGGCGCCAAGCATAATGATGTTAGCGCATTTTTCATTTCCCAGTTCCTTTGCGAGGTCATTGCAGGGAATTTCTACAACCTTGACATCATCGCGAAGGCATTTTTCAGGAATAAGAGAAGTGTTCATAAGGATAACGCCGCCGGGATTTACCATGTTCTCAAATTTGCGCAGGGAAGGGAGATTCATGGCGACGAGTACATCGGCATCGTTAATGAGTGGGCAGCTTATAGCCTTGTCGGAGACAACAACAGTGCAGTTTGCGGTGCCGCCGCGCATTTCAGGTCCATAGGAGGGAAGCCAGGTGACTTCTTTTCCCTCATCCATAGCGGCTTTTGCAATCATCTGGCCCAGTGCGAGAGTGCCCTGACCGCCGCTTCCGGCGAAAAAGAGTTTGCGTTTCATATTACTTCATTTCCTCCGGGCACTTGAAATTTCCAATGGGATAATATTCGGCCATGTTCTTCTCCATCCACTTTATGGCGTCATAAGGATTGTAGCCCCAGTTGGTGGGACAAACGGAGAGAAACTCAACAAAGCTGAAACCAAGACCTGCGTCCTGAACATCCAAAGCCTTGTGAATGGCCTTTTTTGCCTTGCGGATATTAGCGGGGTTATTAAGCATAACGCGCTCAACAAAAACAGCGCCGTCAATGGTTGCAAGCATTTCGCTTACTCTGAGGGGCAGACCTGCCTGTTCCTTGGTGCGACCGTCAACAGCGGTGGTTGCTCTCTGTCCGATAAGGGTGGTGGGAGCCATCTGGCCGCCAGTCATACCGTAAATGGCGTTATTGATAAAGAAAGTAGTAAACTTCTCGCCGCGATGGGCTGCGTGTACAATTTCGCCTGCGCCAATGGATGCAAGGTCGCCGTCACCCTGATAGGTGAAAACGGTCTTGTCGGGATGCACGCGGCGAATACCGCTGGCGATTGCAGGGGCGCGTCCATGGGTGGATTCGCACATGTCGATGTTCATAAAGTGATGAGCGTTGATGGAGCAGCCGATGGGGACAACGCCGATGGTTTTGCCAAGGCGGCCGCGTTCTTCAAGGCATTCCATTATGAGACGATGGGCAATGCCGTGGGAGCAACCGGGGCAGTAGCTGTTGTCAACAGGGACGATGCCTTTTGTGGGTTCAAATATGGTTTTCATTTGGCTTCCTCCCAAAGTTTGATTGCTCTCTCGACGATCTCAAGAGAGGAGGGGACAATGCCACCGGTGCGGTTTATAAGACCGCATTTCCAACGACCTGCCACGGCGGACTTAACATCCGCAAGCATCTGACCCATGCTGAGCTCAGTGGAAATAACAATTTTGCACTTATCGCCGATTTCGTCAAAAGCCTTGTCGGGGAAGGGCCAAAGGCTGATAGGACGGATCATACCTGCCTTAATGCCTTTTTCGCCAAGAAGCTCAATTGCTTCTGCGCAAAGACGGCTCATAGTTCCGAATGCAACAAAAACAATTTCAGCATCTTCAAGACCCTGAGATTTGTAACGCACAAGCTCTTTCTCTGCTTTTTCGTACTTTTCGAAGAGATGATAAACATGCTTTTCAAGAACATCGGGCTCCATACGCAGAGAATAGATTACATTTCTGCCGGGGTGAGAGTCTGTGCCGGTGATGGCCCAGGGCTTTTCCTCGGAGATTTTATCAACAGGGGTAATACCCTTAGCTTCGGGAAGAACAATGGGCTCCATCATCTGTCCCATCATACCGTCGGCAAGAATCATCATAGGATTGCGGTATTCTTCAGCGAGGTCGAAGCATTCATAAATAAGGTCAACGCATTCCTGAATTCCTGCGGGTGCAAATACGGGGATCTTGCAGTCGCCGTTATAGCCGCCGCGGGTAACCTGATTATAGTCTGCCTGACCGGGCTGAATGCCGCCAACGCCGGGGCCGCCGCGGGAGACGTTGAGTACAACAAGGGGAACTTCGGCAGAACAGATGAAGCCGAGACCTTCCTGCATAAGGCTGATTCCGGGGGAGGAAGAGGAGATGAAAACTCTTCCGCCGCTTGCTGCAGCGCCGTAGGCCATATTGACAGCTGCAAGCTCGCTTTCGGCCTGCACAAATGCGCCGCCTGCCTTGGGAAGCTCGTGGCTCATGTATTCGGGTATTTCATTCTGAGGGGTGATGGGATAGCCGCAGTAGCACTTGCAGCCTGCGCGAATGGCAGCCTCAGCAAATGCCTCATTACCTTTCATAAGTATCTTTTTCATTCTTCACCCTCCTCAAGCTGATAAATGGAGATGCAGCAGTCAGGGCACATCAGGGCGCAGCTGGAGCAGCCTACGCAGCACTCCATATTGTCCTCGTCAATGGAAGCGGGATGATAGCCCTTGCTGTTGACGCTGCTTTTGTCCATTTCTATTATCTTCATAGGGCAGAAGTTTACGCAAAGCTCGCAGCCCTTGCACTTGTCTCTGTTAAATAGGACTTTGAATCTCTTAAACATAATTACCTCCAAATATGTGAATCAAACTTGTTTGTCAAGATAGCTGTCCCTCATGTACATTCCGATGGGGAACACGTCAAATCCTTTTCCGCTGACTAAAGGAGCAAGTTGTTCCATGCAGCATGCGCAAAGAACGGGTATGCTGGTTGCTTTGCTCACTTCCTGAGCAAATTCCCAGCCTTCAATAATATCTTCCTCGCTTGTATATCGGATAAGATGAGAATTGGATATTATGCCGCTTACGGAAAGAGAGGTGGTTTCTTCAATGCTTTTCAGCTGAAAGAGCGCACCTTCCAGATCGCTTGTTCCGGGGCGGTTTTTGTTGAGTACATAAAGAAGCTGAGTATCTTCCTTAAGATATTTTGAATACTGATTAAGTATCATTGCGCCTGTAAAGTCGCCGCCTGCATCGAGAATAACTCTGCAATCGGGATTTTCGAGAGGCGCTCTTATGGCAGGATCCAGTGTTTGAAGCTCGCTGCCGTTTTTACCTTTGAAAGGGTCGGAATAAACCTTTATACCGGCGTTCTCAAGCTCGGTCATTCTCTCTCTTGAGCGGAAATAGGGGTTTTCGAGATCAAGATCCGCAAGAGCCAGATTTGGAATATTTAATTTTGCCAATGCCATTGCAAGGGATACGGCAAACTCGGTTTTACCGCAGCCGAAATGCCCTGTAACGGCAATTTTTCTTGGCCCATGTGCCATAAGCGAGAGAAAATTCGTCATATACTCCGACTTTCCTTAGATTAATGTATAAAGCGCCATTTGTTGATTATATATCCCTTAATTTGCTCCGTCAAGAAAGTTTGATAATTTTTTACTCTTCATCAATTTAATTTGATAAATAAAATACGCTTTTTGTATATATTTAATAACTAAAGTGATTGACAAAAAATAATGTAAGTGCTTTAATATCTTCAAATGACAATGACGAAGACGACATGGATGTCCTTCCGACACAGAGAGTCCGCGTTTTGCTGCAAGCGGATGACGAAGACGCCAATATGTCCATCACTTCCGAGTCGGGATTCCGAGCGGGTAAAATCGGGTAAGAGTCCACGTGAAGGCTGCGTTAATGCCAAGGGCTTGACAGAGTCCGATGAGTGGCGATTTTTCAAATCGCAATTTGAGTGGTACCGCGGGTTAATGTTTAGCTCGTCTCAAGGTCTTGTATCTTTGAGGCGGGTTTTTATTTTATCTCCGCATCTCACATTATTTTCTGGAGGCGATTTTATGGCTACTACAAACAGTGGAATGCTTATGATGGAGGTTGCGCTGCGAATTAAGTCCCTGCGACTTGACTGCGGCTACTCTATTGAGCAGATGGCAGAGCTTACCGGCTTCTCCCTCGCTGAATGTGAGCTTTACGAAAATGCAAAGGCAGACCTGCCCTTTAGTTATATTCATAAATGTGCAGAGCTTTTTGATGTTGAGATGATGGAGCTGCTTCGCGGCAGTGCTCCTCGCCTCAGCGGCTATACCGTTACCCGACGCGGAGACGGACAGCTCACTGCAAGAGAGCAGGGAATTACTATTCAGAGTCTTGCTCCCATGTTCAAAAACCGCAAGGCCGACCCTTATTGGGTTCGTTATGAGTATTCCGAGGCACAGCAGTCTCAGCCTATCGAGCAGGATACTCATGCAGGTCAGGAGTTCGACATTGTCATTGAAGGCTCCCTCAAGGTTCGCATAGGAGAACACACCGAAGTTCTTGCTCCAGGCGACAGCATCTTCTATAACTCCTCAACTCCTCACGGCATGATTGCTGTTGGAGGTTCTGACTGCGTTTTCTGCGCCATCGTTCTTCCTGATGAAGATGAAGAACTTATATGGAGCCATGGAAAGATGGTTAACGCTTCTGCCGTTAAGGCGGCCGAAGCAATTGAACTGCCTCAGGTCAAGGAATTCCCCAACTACATGGATAAGTTCATCACTGCTGAGGTGAACGCAAAAGGAACTCCCGTTGGCATCAAGTTTTCCAACACTGATAGCTTCAACTTTGCCTTTGATGTTGTTGATGCCATTGCAGAGCGCGAACCTGATCGCCTTGCAATGATACATATCGATCGCGAGAAGAATGAGCGCCGCTTCAGCTTCCTCCAGATGAAGAAGATGAGCGCACGAGCAGCCAACTATTTCCGTGCTCTTGGTATAAAGAAAGGCGAGCGCGTAATGCTTGTTCTCCGCCGTAACTGGGAATTCTGGCCCATCATTGTTGGTCTGCATAAGCTTGGCGCTATTGCAATACCTGCAACCGACCAGCTTGTTGAAAAAGACTTCGAATATCGCTTCAATGCCGCAAATGTCTCTGCAGTTGTTTGCAGCGCCTTCGGAACAAGCTCTGTTGAAGCAGAGAAGGCAATGGAACGCTGCCCCAGTGTCCGTCTTAAGGTTATTGCAGGCGGCACTCGCGAAGGATGGCACAGCTTTGACGATGAATATGATATGTATTCCAGCCGTTTCAGCCGCACCGAGGATAGTCCCTGTGGCGATGACACTATGCTGATGCTTTTCTCTTCCGGAACTTCCGGCTATCCCAAGGCTGTTGACCATAGCTACAGATATCCCATCGGACACTATGTAACTGCCCGTTTCTGGCATAATATCGATCCCAACGGCGTTCATTTCACAATTTCTGAAACCGGTTGGGGTAAGGCTCTTTGGGGCAAACTCTATGGACAGTGGATGTGCGGTGGAGCAACCTTTGTATATGACTTTGATAGATTCGCAGCAGATGACATTATGCCTATGTTTGCTAAATACGGCATAACCAGCTTCTGCGCACCTCCCACTATGTACCGTTTCTTCATCAAGGAAGATCTCAGCAAGTACGATCTTAGCTCCATCAAGCATGCCACTACCGCCGGCGAGGCTCTTAACCCCGAAGTTTTCAACCGTTTCAAGGAAGCAACTGGTCTTACTATTATGGAAGCATTTGGACAGACCGAAACCACCCTCACTATCGGTAACTTTGTTGGAACAAGACCCAAACTTGGTTCTATGGGTAAGGCCAATCCCATGTATGATGTTAAGCTTATGAACCTCGATGGCGAACTTGTGGGCGACGGTGAAACCGGCGAAATTGTAATTTACACCGGCGATGGCGCTCCATGCGGTCTCTTCAAGGGCTATTTCAATGCTCCTGATGCAACACATAATAGCTGGCACGATGATTATTACCACACCGGTGACCTCGCTTGGCGCGATGAGGACGGATATTTCTATTATGTCGGACGCGCTGATGATGTTATCAAATCCTCCGGCTATCGCATCGGACCTTTCGAGATCGAGTCCGTTATCATGGAACTTCCCTATGTTCTTGAATGCGGCGTTTGCGCAGCTCCCGATGAAATTCGCGGACAGGTTGTAAAGGCCTGCATCACCCTTGTAAAGGGTACTCAGCCAAGTGATGAGCTTGCCAAAGAGATTCAGGAATACGTCAAAAAGCGCACTGCTCCTTATAAGTATCCCAGAATTGTTGAGTTCAGAGATGAACTTCCCAAGACCATCAGCGGTAAGATCATAAGAAACAAACTCTAATCAAAATTTATGGGGCGAACCTTTTGTTCGCCCCATTTACACAAGGAGAAAATATATGATTAAAGCGGTTTTGCTTGATAGCGATGATACCTTGCTTGATTTCACCAAGGCAGAACATGTTGCAATCCGGAAAACCTTTCGCGAAGTGGGAATTGAGCCTAATGAAGAGACCATTAGTCTTTATAGCGAAATAAATAAGCGCCACTGGGAGATGCTTGAACGCGGAGAGCTTACAAGAGAGCAGGTCCTTGTATATCGTTTTGACAGACTTTTTGAGGCACTTGGAGTAGAGGGAGACAGCGCCGCCACTCAGCAGCTTTATAATACCAATCTGGGTATAGGACACTATTTCATTCCCGGTGCTGTTGAATTTCTTGAGTCCCTCTATGGAAAATATAAGCTTTATTTGGTCACTAACGGAAATGAATCCGTTCAGGTGCCCAGACTTAAAAGCGCAGACATAGGTCATTTCTTTGAGGAAATATTTATTTCTCAGCGTGTTGGATTTGATAAACCCCGTGTAGAGTTTTTCGATAAATGCTTCGCCCAGATGCCTCCTTATGAGAAGAGTGAGATGATAATAATCGGCGATAGTCTCACAAGTGATATCAAGGGCGGTCTCAACGTTGGAATCCATACCTGTTGGTTTAATCCCAGTGGTAAGCAGGGCAGAGAGGACATCGTTCCCGAGTTTGTAGTCAAGAGTCTTGATGAAATACCTGCGCTTATAGAAAGCCTTTGATTTTGACAAAAAGATCTTGACGAAATTTGGGCTATCGTTTATACTTTTTAAAGTTATTTATCAATTTAATACACTAAAGGCAATGATGGAGAGAGTTGGATTTATGACGCATCAGAGAGTCTGCGGTCGGTGAAAGCAGATTGCGTTTGTTTCCGAAACTTGTCGCTCCGGAGTCGGAGAGCAGAAAACCGAAAGGTTAGTAGAGCCTCCCGTGAAGCCGCGTAAGAGCAATATGAGTTTTATAAGACTCTAAAAGTGGCGGATTTATAATCCGCAACCAGGGTGGTACCGCGGTATATTCCGTCCCCGGATTTCCGGGGACTTTTTTATTTATCCCAAAAATTTTCAGGGAGGTTTGCCTTATGCAGACAAAAAATGCTTTGCAGTTCAAAATTCTGGAAATCGCCAGTCGTATTCAGGAACTGCGCTCAATACTTGGTTACAGTGAAGATTATATGGCCAAGAAGATTGGCATATCTCTTGATGAGTATCTTTCCTATGAGGCCGGCGAGCAGGATCTGGACTTCGCATTCCTTTATATGTGCGCCCAGGCTCTTGGCGTCGACGTTACAGAGCTTATTGAAGGCACTGCGCCCCGACTCAGCAGCTATACCCTTACAAGAAGAGGGGAAGGACAGCGCGTTGAGCAGGCCCACGGAATGACCTACTATAACCTTGCTCATAGATTCCGCAACAGAATTGCAGAGCCTCTTTATGTTTACAGCAAGTTTTCCCCTGAAGCTCAGCTGATGCCTATTGAACTGACCACTCATGAAGGTCAGGAGTGCGATATCGTTATAAGCGGTTATCTGAAGGTTCAGATTGGTGATCATATCGAGATCCTTGGCCCCGGCGATACCGTTTACTATGACTCCACAACTCCTCACGGTCTCATTGCAACCAATGGCACCGACTGCGAGTTTTATGCTATTGTTCTCACTCCCGATGAGGAAGTTCAGCCCAAGCGCGCCGCAGTTCCTGCAATTACCGCAACCCGCGAAGCAGGCAAAAAGCGCATTTGGGAAAACTTCATCGAGCCTGTTGAAGACGGCAGCGGTGTTCTCAAGAGCATTTCTTTCAAAAACACCGATCGTTTCAATTTCGCTTTCGATGTTGTTGACGCAATAGCAGAAAAGCAGCCTGACAAGCTTGCAATGGTGCATATTGGCGCTGATAAGAGCGAGCATCGTTTCACATTTGGCGAAATGAAAAAGATGAGCAACAGAGCTGCTAACTATTTCCGCTCTCTGGGAATTGAAAAAGGCGATGCTGTAATGCTTGTTCTCCGCCGCAACTGGCAGTTCTGGCCCATACTTATTGGTCTTGAAAAACTTGGCGCAGTTGCTATTCCGGCCGTTGACCAGCTTCTCGAGAAGGATTATCTCTACCGCTTTGATGTTGCTCACGTTAAGCATATTATCTGCACTGCTGACGGAACATCCACCATCGAATCCCGCAGCGCTATTGAAAAATACGGTAATATCAAAAACATGATCGTTGTCAATGGTAAGTGCGAAGGATGGCACTGCTTCGACGATGAGTTCGAGATGTATTCAAGCCGCTTCGCCCGCACTGCGGACAGTATTTGCGGCGATGATCCTATGATGATGATATTTACCTCCGGCTCTACCGGCTATCCCAAGCTTGCAGCACATAACTGCAAATACCCTCTCGGACATTTCGTTACTGCAAGATATTGGCACTGTGTTGATCCCGATGGACTTCATCTCACAATTTCCGATACCGGCTGGGCAAAGGCTATGTGGGGCAAGCTCTTCGGTCAGTGGCTCTGCGAAGCAGCTGTATTCGTCTATGACTTCGACCGTTTCCATGCCGATGACATTATGCCGATGTTCAAGAAGTACGGCATAACCACCTTCTGTGCGCCTCCCACCATGTATCGCTTCTTCATTAAAGAAGATCTCAGCAAATATGACCTCAGCACTATTAAGCATGCATCCACTGCCGGCGAGGCAATGAACCCCGAAGTTTTCAACCGCTTCCGCGAGCATACCGGACTCTCCATCATGGAAGGTTTTGGTCAGACCGAAACCACCTGCGTTATCGGTAACTATGTAGGTATGGCGCCTAAAATCGGCTCTATGGGTAAACCTAACCCCCTGTATGATGTCCACCTGCTTACTGCTGAAGGCGAAGAGGCTGCCGATGGCGAACCCGGTGAAATCTGCATAAAGGTCAGCGATGGCGCTCCCTGCGGACTTTTCATGGGTTATTTTGAAAATGAAGCCGAAACCTCTGCTGTTTGGCATGACGGATTCTACCATACCGGTGACCTTGCATGGCGCGATGAGGATGACTACCTCTGGTATGTCGGCCGCGCTGATGACCTTATCAAGTCCTCCGGTTACAGAATCGGACCTTTCGAAATCGAGTCCGTTATTATGGAACTTCCCTATGTTCTTGAATGCGGTGTCTCCGCTGAACCCGATCCCGTACGTGGACAGGTTGTCAAAGCCAGCATCGTTCTGACTAAGGGAAATGAGGGTAGCGATGAGCTCGCTGCTGAGATTCAGGAGTATGTTAAGAAGCGTACCGCTCCCTATAAGTATCCCAGAATCATTGTCTTCCGCACTGAACTTCCCAAGACCACCAGCGGCAAGATAATTAGAAGCAAGCTTTAATATAAAAAATAACCGATGCAATTGCATCGGTTATTTTTTATTATTTAACTTCAAAATGTTTGAAAAGTTTGGATACGCTTTTATAAAGCAGGAAGGTTAGAAATCCGTTAATTCCGGCTTTAATGGCGTTAAATGCAACGATAAAGCCAAGAAGATCGACGACAAGGCTTCTGGGAACTCCCATAAAGTAAGGAGTGATAAAAAGATTGGCAGGAACCATAACGATAACCATTGCAGCAACACCGCAAATAAGCGCAATGGCTGCTGCTTTTTTGCTCTTATGCCGGCGATATATGATCGAAGAAACAAGAACAAAGGCGCTTGTTGCAATAACGTGCATGAGTATTCCGTAAACACCGCTGTGGGCGCTGACGGTGAGCCCCTGAATAAGGGATGCTATAATTGTTACGCAAATTCCAGCAACGGGTCCGAAGGCAAAGCCGCAGATGAGAATTGAGATGTCTGCGGGGTCATATTCAAGAAAAGCGACCTGAGGGAAGATGGGGATATGAATAAAATAAACCAACACAACGGATATCGCAATCATAATAGCCATTGCGGTGAGTTTGCGGGTACGGTGCTTAACATTCACGGGAACTACCTCCAAAAAATAAAAATGCATCATACAGATATATCTGCAGATGCACAAAGATTAAGCGAAGGTAAAAAATCGCTATTATCTTCTTCCATCCAGACTTTGACCAATGGTCATTACTGTCGGTATCGGAGTTACACCGATTCATGCGCAAGCGCTCGCGGACTATACCGCCGGTCGGGATTTTCACCCTGCCCTGAAGATATCTGTATTATTAATGCAAGTATACCACATTCGATAAATTATGCAATAGGGTTTTGACATTATATATAAATGGTAGTAAAATAGCTTGATACGAGGTGAGAAACGGTGGAAAAATCAAACAGCTGCTGCTTTACAGGTCATAGAGAATCCAAGCTGCCCTGGGGGCAGAATGAAGAGGATAAAAACTGCATTGCTCTTAAAGAAAGCATTTACGACGCTGTAGAAGCCGTTTATCGCAGCGGAAGGTGCCATTTCATTTGCGGCATGGCGACGGGCTGCGATTTTTATTTTTGCGAAGCCGTTTTGTCCCTTCGTGAAGAACATCCGGAAGTTACCCTTGAAGCCGCAATTCCCTTCGAGGGGCAGGCGATGGGGTGGAATGCACAACAAAAGCAACGTTACCTTCGTCTTGTTTCTGAATGTGACTATCAGACCGTTATTCAAAGGGATTATTCTCCTGACTGTTATATGAACAGAAACCGTTATATGGTTGATTCCTCTTCTGTTCTGATTGCTGCGTATAATGGTCGCAGAGGTGGAACTATGAATACTCTGCTTTATGCTATAAGAAACGGACTTGAGCTTATCCAGCTCCCAATTAACGATTAAGTGGTGTTATATGAAAAAGCTTTTATGCTTTGCGCTTTCATTTTGTATTTTTATATCTGTCCTGTGTACCTCTTCCTTTGCTTGGCAGCCCAGAAAGTTGGACCCTCATAATAATTTCGAGCATGAGCATAATCTTTTTACCGAATTCGGTGAAGGTCTTGAAGGTGCCGATTATCTTGCCAAGGTTTTTTCCGTGGCAACCTCAGGCGCTGCGGGCAATTCCGTTGCTGAATGCGGCGGTAATCTGACAAGGGTAGAAGCTATATCCGCTGCTGCCAAAATTCACAGTATGTTTTATCTGGATAACTATGTTTTTCCCGAAACAAAGCCTTGGCACAGAACATATGTGGATTACTCTCTTAAATATAGATTGATTATTTCCGATGACGCAACTCTTAATTCGGCTGTTACCCGCGGCGAGCTTGCACATATGCTCTATAAGGCATTTCCCAAGCAAAATATGCCCGTTATCAGCCATATTCTTGACGGAAGCATTCCCGATGTGGATGTTGGAAATCCCTATGCAGAAGCAATTTATTACCTCTGCAGAGTCGGCGTTTTTTTCGATCTGGATGAAAAGGGGAACTTTCGCCCGGAAGACAGTGTAAGCAGGGGAGAGCTTTACTCCATAATTTCCCGCATACTTATTCCGAGCCTGCGCAGTGGAGTTAGTCTTGAGGATCATGTTGGATCCACTGCTCCTTTGCGTCAGCGGGCAGGGGATGACTTTTTTCGCGATGCCTGCTTCATCGGCAACAGCCTTGTGGACGGACTAAGCTATTACAGTGAGATAGATGCCGGGGCTTTCTATTCAACCACTGGAATGACCGTTTTCTCTGCCATTTCCAAATATGATTTTTATTCTCCCATCGGTACATATGAAACCGCCGTGGGCGCAGCTGCCGCAGGAGATTATTCAAAGGTTTATATAGAACTTGGCATAAACGAAATTGGAATGGATCCTTCGCGATTTAAGGCCAATTATGCTGTAATAATCGACACTCTTCAAAGCTCTCTTCCTGATGCCGATATCTATATTCTGTCTCTGACTCCCGTGAATACAAAACGTGATTCCGGAGGGATTTTCACAAGGGCAAATGTAAATGCCTATAACGGAGCTCTCAAGAAACTCGCTATTGAAAAAGGCTGCTATTATCTGGATTGCGTGACAACAATGGTTGATGAAACAGGTTTTCTTTCTGACCGTGATACTTGGGACGGAGTTCATTTTTACGAGCATAAATACCTTGAGTGGGAGGAGATTATCCGCACCCACTATGTCGATTAATAGTTGATTAAAAACGGAGGAAATATTTTGTCTGATTCTAAGAAACAAAATTATCTTCATGGCGCCGCTATACTCACATTCGGCGTTGTTTTAATTAAAATACTCGGAGCTATATATAAGATCCCTCTCGGCAATATTCTCGGAGACGTTGGATTTGGCTATTTCAATATGGCCTATAACATTTATAATGTTTTCCTCACTATTGCCACTGCCGGTCTTCCCGTTGCGCTTTCAAGAATGATAAGCGAAGCCAATACCCTCGGCAGACCCATGCAGGCAAAGCGCACTTTCTCCGTTGCCTTTATAACCTTCGCCGTTATTGGTATCATCGGAACTGCTGCTCTTTCCATATTTCACGTTGAGTTTGCTGTGGGAATGGATTCTCCCCGATCTGCACAGAGCATTTTGGCAATTGCACCCAGCGTGTTTTTCTGCTGCGTAATCAGCGCGTACAGAGGATATATTCAGGGTCACGGTAATATGACCCCCACCACCGTAAGCCAGATTATTGAGGTTCTTGTCAAACTTATAGTTGGATTTGCCCTTGCTTTTCTACTCACCAAAAAAGGTCTTGGCCTTCCTGTAAGCTCTGCAGGCGCGATTTTCGGTGTCTCGGCTGGATCCCTTGCTGCTTTGGCCTATATGTTCTTCTGCAAGAGACGCGATTATAATGTCGTAAGCAGAGAAAATGCAGATGTTCCAGATAAGGCAGGCAAGATATTTAAAAAGCTTATGACAATTGCAATTCCCATTACCTTGGGCGCAAGCGTTATGAGCATCTTCACTCTTATCGACAGTAAGCTGGTATTGTCTCAGCTTCAGAACAGCGCGGGCTTCACCGTTGCAGAAAGTGATGTCCTCTACGGCGTATATTCTAAGACAGTCACTCTCTATAATCTTCCCGCAGCATTTATAACTCCCCTCACAATTTCTCTTGTTCCCTCAATTGCGGCTTGCGTTGCTGCTAAGAAAGGTGAGGAGGGATGCGAAATCGGTGAAAGTTGCGTAAGAATCGCATCCATTATCTGCATGCCTATGGGCATAGGTCTTAGCGTACTGAGCTATCCCATTATGAATGTCGTTTATCCCGATAGCCACGAAGCTGGTTCATCCCTGCTTATGCTTCTCGGCATCAGTTCTGTTTTCGTTTGCCTTGCCCTTGTTTCCAATGCAATTTTGCAGGCACACGGAAACGAAAGATATCCCCTTTATTCCATGATTATCGGCGGATTTGTTAAGATAGGCGTAAACTGGGTACTGGTCGGCAATCCCAATATCAATATTGTTGGCGCTCCTATTGGCACCCTTTGTTGCTATATTGTTATGTGCGGCATGAACTATTTCTTCCTTTGCAAGTGCATGGAAAGAAAGCCCTCGCTTAAGAGAATGCTCCTCCGTCCCGTAATAAGCTGCCTCGTTATGGCGGCTGCTGCATGGGCTGTTTACGGAATCGTGTCCTATATTCTTGGCGATGGTTGGTCAAGAATGGCTCTTGCAATGGTCGTGGGTGTTGGCGCTGCTGCGCTTGTTTATCTTGTGCTCATAATCGTTACAAGAGCAATTACCATTGAGGATATGAAGCTTATTCCCAAAGGTGAAAAAATTGCAAAGCTCTTGCATATACATTAAGTAAAAGGACAGAATATGGAAATGACGAACTTCAGCATTAAAGACAATTACGATATAGAAGATTTCAGAAAAATAATTGCAATTCTTCGCGCTCCGGGTGGTTGCCCCTGGGATGCTGAACAAACTCATGAGAGTATTCGACGCAATGTAATTGAGGAAGCTTATGAGCTTGCTCATGCCATCGATAGCGGAGATAATGAAAATCTTCGCGAAGAACTGGGCGATCTTCTTATGCAGGTAATTTTCCATACCTGTATGGAAGAGGAAAAGGGCAACTTTGACCTGAATGCAGTTGCTGATACAGCGTGTAAAAAGCTTGTTTTCCGCCATCCTCATGTTTTTGGCGATGCTGTTTGCGAAAACAGCGAAGAAGTCCTTAAAACATGGGACGAGGTTAAGCGCCTTGAAAAATCCCAGAAAACCGTGACAAGCGCAATGGAAGGCGTTGCAGAGACGCTTCCTGCTCTTTGGAGAGCTGAAAAGGTTCAGAAAAAAGCTGCTGACAGCGGCTTCGTTTGGCCTGATGTAAGCTATGCGCTTATGAAAGTTGATGAAGAGTTTAATGAATTGCAAGAAGGCATTTCTACAAATGACGGGGGAAACATAGAAGAGGAAATAGGAGATCTTTTGTATGCTGTTGTAAATGTTGCCCGTCATTGCAAGGTTGATCCTGAAACCGCTCTTCATAAAGCCTGCGAAAAATCTATCAGACGTTTCCGCAATATGGAGGAGAAAGTTCTCTCCGAAGGAAAAAAGCTTGAGGAGATGTCTATTGTTGAAATGGAGAGATATTATCAGCTTGTAAGAGCTGAAAATGAAGGCAAAGAAATGAAGTTTTATCTTGACAAGCAGTAGGATTTTTGGTAAATTTTTATGGCTGCGCTTTGAGGCATAAGTTGTCACAAATCGCTGATATATATCTATTTTTCTGCGGAAATTTCCGCTATCATAACAGGAGGAATAAGAATGAACAAGGCAGAACTCATTTCCGCTGTTGCAGAGAAGACCGGTCTCTCCAAGAAGGACAGCGAAAAGGCTATCAATGCCACTTTTGACACCATTACTCTTTCCATGGAAGCAGGCGAGAAGGTTCAGCTCGTTGGCTTTGGCGCTTTTGATGTAAAAGAGCGCGGTTCTCGCATGGGTCGTAACCCCAAGACCAAGGAAGAGATTGAGATTCCTGCATCTCGCGTTCCCGTTTTCAAGGCCGGCAAGGCTCTGAAGGAAGCTCTTTCCAAGTAAGTTAATTTCTAAGGGTCAAACCCCTTGATAAAAGCGGCATGGCCTATGGTGGCTATGCCGCTTTATCATTTTTTATATCTGGGAGTAATTATATGAGAATAGATAAATATCTTAAGGTTTCCCGCCTTATAAAAAGACGGACTGTTGCAAATGAGGCATGCGACGGTGAAAGAATTTTTGTAAACGGAAGACAGGTCAAGGCCAGCTATCAGGTCAAAATCGGTGATGTTATAGAGATTGCTTTTGGACAGCGTTCTCTTAAGGTTCAGGTTACCGAGATCAATGAGTTTGCAAATAAGGCAGATGCTTCTGCTATGTATAAAGAGATAGAATAAAAGCTGCGTAATGCAGCTTTTATTTTTTATATAATCAGATTTACAAGATAGCACAGTAAAAATCCCCAGAGACACGGGAGAAGTGCGGCGAGTACAACATAGCGCATTTTACCGCATTCTTTTTTTATAGTCATAAGCGTTGTAGCGCAGGGCCAGTGAAAAAGAGTGAAAATAAGAACGCATATTATTGTACATCCGCTCCAACCGTTATTTTGTAGGATAGTTCCCATTTCCTGGGCATCGGGAATAAGCATAAGACTGCTTCCTGATGTGCAGCACATAAGAACTATTGGCATTATAATTTCATTGGCTGGAAGACCGAGTATGAATGCAAACAGTATTATTCCGTTTAATCCGAAAACTGAAGCAGGCGCTTCCAAATAGCCGCATATATAGGATATCAGGCTTGCGTCATTGATTTTAATGTTAGCTAAAAGCCAGATGATAAGTCCTGCAGGGGCTGAGGCCTTGATTGCGCGAAAGAGAACCTTCAGCGTGCGATCATAAAAGGAACGCACCAGCGTATCCCATATTTTCGGCTTTCGGTAAGGCGGCAATTCTAAAGTGAAGGACATAGTTTCGTTCCTGCAATATACAAGAGAGAGTAATTTTGTGCTTATGAGTGTAGCTGCGACTCCCAGCAGTATTACTGTCATTACAGCTATTGGTGCGCTTATATCAGCGCCTTCCGGAAATAAAATGGCCGCAAGTAGAATGATAGTAGGAAATCTTCCGTTGCAGGGCATAAAGCTGTTGGTCAATATGCTTATAAGTTTTTGTCGAGGAGATGAAATAATTGCGCAGGAAGTAACACCCACAGCGTTGCAGCCAAGTCCCATACACATGGTAAGAGCCTGCTTTCCGCAACTGCCACAGCATTTGAAAATAGGGTCCAGATTAAAGGAAATTCTCGGCAAAAGGCCGAAATCTTCAAGTAAAGTGAAGAGCGGGAAAAATATTGCCATAGGCGGCAACATTACAGACACAACCCATGCCACCGTGCCGTATATCCCGTCAATTATCGCGCCTGTCAGCATTTCTGGGATTGATAATGTCTGTGCGCAGTTTCTTAAAAATGTTCCTATATGGTCAAATAATGCGCTTAAAAGAGAAGAAGGGACATTGGCGGCGCTGATGCTTATCCATAGAATTGCCAATAGCATTGCAAGCATAATCGGAACACCGAAAATCTTGCTGAATAGCAGTTTGTCTAGAGTGCTGATTTTTACTTTATCTGATGATGTGATGGATCTGTTCGCAATTTCTGCAGCTCTTGTTTTAAGCGCAATTATATCAAAGTCGGATTTGGAATCTTTAATTTCACTGAAGCCCGCTTTGTTAACAGTAGCTAGAAGCGTATCGAGGCCTAAGCCTTTTGAGGCGCTCATGGGTATGACCGGAAGTAAAAGTTCACGGGAGAGAGCATCGATGTCAACTTTGACGCCTTTTCTTTCGGCTTCGTCCATAAGGTTCAGACATACGGTGATATTGCCACGTTTTTCCATAATTTGCAGCAAAAGGTATAAACTTTTTTCAAGGCAACAGGCGTCGCAGATATATATTATATGATTACATTCGGTGTTAATAATTGTTTCTGCGGCAGCTTTTTCGTCAGGTGAATCGGCAAGAAGGGAATATGTACCGGGAGTGTCGATTATCATTATCCTTTTATTTCCGCAAGAAATATAGGCATAGGCGCTTCCCACTGTCTTGCCCGTCCAGTTGCCAGTGTGTTGCCTAAGACCGGTCAGTGCGTTAAATATAGTTGATTTCCCTACATTGGGATTGCCTGCGAGTATAACCTTATCCGGCATATAATCCCCCTTCCTTTGTTATTATATGCCGTAATTTTGAATATGATAAAAGAGCGCGTCATTGACGCGCTCTCAGGGTAATTCATTTACAAGTATTTTTTCGCTTTCTGTGCGCCTTAAGGCGATAACCGCATTCTGCACCAGATAGGCCTTAGGCTCCCCGAAAATCCCGGAAAACAGGGGTCTTACGGTGGCTCCGGGGTAAAAACCAAGTTCGGAAAGTCTTTCGCCATTTTTGATTTGATCTACTGCGCAAATGCGCGCGCTTCGGCCCATGGAAAGTTCGCTGAGTTTATATGCAGGCGACATAGTATACCTTCTTCATAATAGGACGCAAAAATATGCGCCCGATATATACTATGCATTTTGCCTCATATGGTTTCGCCGATGCCGCTCTTGAGAGTATTGATTCTGTCTCCCAGTATGGTTTTAAGTTTAGCATAGGGCTTTTCGCCTGTGCAGTGACCCGTGTAATAAATGCAGGGGAATTTATCCAGTTCGTTTCCTACATTATAGACCAGCCCGTCAGGAGCATCGATTTTAAGTCCGGGATTTGTTAGATGGAAGCCTGAAATAATATAATCTGGGTGAGAACAGACAATATTCGTGAAACCACGAATTATATTTATTATTCCACGGTGTGCACAGCCGGCAAAAAGAAATGTTTTATTTCCCTCTCTGACTATAAGATTTTGCTCATGACAGAAGCTGTCAGGAATAATCTCGCCTTCGATCTCTTCATAGAGCGTACTGTTTCCGTCGGGAAGAAAATCGGCGGTGGGTATGCAGGCAAAAAGGGAAAGCTCATCATCAATTGATAAGAAATCTTCCGTCAGAACCATACGATGGGAATTATTATTAAGAAGCTCCATGTCCGGACCTATATAGCGCCAACCGCTTTTTTCTGCTGCGTAATGGCGACGAGTGTAGGCCAAAGTGTGAATATAGATTTTAGCGGAACTATTAATATTAAGAAAAGCGCTCAAGCCTCCTGTGTGATCATAGTGTCCATGGGAGATTATGGCAATATCAACTTCACTGAGGTCTATTCCAAGCTTTGCAGCGTTGGAAAGAAGCAGCTCCCCGTCAGGACCTGCGTCAAAAAGAATTTTGTGCACGGCGGTTTCGATGTATATGGAAAGCCCGTGGGCGCATCCAAAGCCCTCGGTGCAGCTATTTTCAACGAGAGTAACAAATCGCATATCCATTCCTCCTTTCCTGAAGTATAGCATAAACTTCACGTAAAATATATGTTTAAGTTATATTTGTTAATAGATAATTTACGACTCAAGTCTTTATTTTTAATGCTATTTCGTTTAATATATTAATACAATCATAAAGGAGAAAATTATGTTGTGTTTTGAAGATATAAAAAACAGCGAAATAATTAAAACATATATTCGTAAAGCCGATGAGTCCCTAGTTGCTCTCGGTTTTACCGAGCATAGTTTTGCTCATGTGGGTCTCGTTGCCCATAACTGCAGAATGATTCTTTCCGAATTGGGTTATTCCGAGCGCCAGCAGGAGATAGGCTGCATTGCCTCTTATCTTCATGATATAGGAAACCTTGTCAATCGTGTTGAACATTCCCAGTCGGGTGCTATTATGGCTTTCCATATACTCAACGATATGAAAATGGAGCCTTCGGAAATCGCAGAAATTATAACTGCCATCGGCAATCATGATGAGGGTACCGGAAGACCTGTCAGCCCAATCGCCGCGGCACTTATAATTGCCGATAAAAGCGATGTACGCCGAAGCCGCGTACGCAACAGAGATGAAAAGAGCTTTGATATTCATGACAGAGTTAACTACTCTGTTTGCGAATCTCGACTTGAAATAAGTGAGGATAAGAAAACTGTGACCTTGATTCTCGGTGTTGACACTAACTACAGCTCGGTGATGGACTATTTCGAGATTTTTATGCAGAGAATGATAATGTGCCGCAATGCTGCCTCGGCTCTTGGAATGACTTTCAAGCTTATCATTAATAATCAATCGCTGATATAAAAAATACTGCTGCAGATTAACTGCAGCAGTATTTTTTATTCTTCGTCAATATCGTCCATCAGTCGCATACCGGCGGTGTCGGTAACGGGAAGGGAGAAGACAATGGCTCTTGCCTCGGTGTTAATGCCTGCTTCGTCCATAATGGAACGCATTATGTCGTTTTTCTGATCCTTTCGGACAACGATAAATACCATCTCTTTTTCAGGAGCGATAGTAACGCCCATGAACTTTTCTGCAAGATGGCTACCGGTTCCGCGGGCGTGAATAACTGTTCCGCCTGCTGCATGAACCTTTCTTGCAGCGTCCATTATAAGATCCGAATAGCCCTGATTGCTGATTGCAACTAAAAGCTCATATTTGGTGTCTTTCAAAATAGATTCCTCTCCTTTAACAAAGTCCTGACCATATGCGAGGAAGTTGAGGGCTTTTCCGCCTCCGATACTGCTCAAGGGTACAAGGAAGGCTATGCCGATGCCAGGGATATCAATGTTTATCTTTCTGCGAAGCTCGCGTTTAACGCTTTTCCACTTATCCGAGCTTACAATATGAAAAAGCAGAGTTTTTTCGGGACCGTCAAGGCCGAAATAGTCCAAAATTTCATTTGATGCAGTACCTTTTCCCAAAGAGAGAAACGAGACTTCAAGACCGCATTCTTTATAGAAATCGGTAAATTTTTTAGTGAAATTTCGGCTTGTTATAGTAACCATCAAGTGGAGCTGGCTCATAGGCTAACCTCCGAAGTGTTAATTAAAGTTCAATAATGGCATCATCATCCTGAATGAATCCGAGAGTTTCGGATGCTTTTCTTTTGCGGTTTTTCAGCATGGTGATAAGACCGAGAATCTGAATGGTGATAAGAGGAGTCATGGCAACCATGGCAACAACGCCGAAAGCGTCGGATGAAAGATTGCCGCCTACGGCAACGCATGCGCCTTGGGCGAGGGGAAGGAGGAAAGTGGCGGTCATGGGACCTGAGGCAACTCCACCCGAGTCAAAGGCTATTGCGGTGAATATCTTGGGAACAACGAAGCTAAGTCCGAGAGCAATTGCATATCCAGGAATAAGGAAATAGATTATGGGTATCTCCAAAAGAACTCTGGTCATTGCAAGAGCAACAGAGACCGCAACACCGACGGAGAGGCTGATGCCCATTGCTTTTGCAGAGATGGCACCTTCGGTTATTTCCTCAACCTGATGGTTTAGAACATAAACAGCCGGCTCAGCCTTGACGATGAAGTATCCAATAAGGGCTCCGATAGGAATGAGTACAAAGCGGAATGCGGAAGATGCAAGAACGCTTCCGATATAAGTACCGGCGGGCATGAAACCAACATTTGCGCCTGCGAGGAAAAGAACGAGACCTATATAGGTGTATGCAAGACCGATCAGTATCTTCTTCAGATTCTTTTTGTTAAGATGCAAGGAGAAAATCTGAAACAGTCCAAAGAAAATTACGATGGGAAGAAGTGAAATCGCAATTTCCTTCAGATAATGGGGCAGGGAAGAAGTAAACATTTTGCGAAGCTCAACGGTGTTGCCTATGTCAAGATCCTTCAAAATGCTGAAATCATTTTCGCCGGGACGGAAAATCATGCCGAGAATGAGAACGGCAAGAATGGGGCCAACGCTGCAAAGGGCGACGAGACCGAAGCTGTCATCGGATGCGTTTCTGTCGCTTCGAATTGAAGAGATACCGACACCGAGAGCCATAATGAAGGGAACGGTCATAGGTCCAGTCGTAACACCGCCAGAGTCAAAGGAAATGGCGCGGAAATCGGCAGGTACCAAGAAGATCAGAACAAAAACGCCAATATAAAGTACAACGAGAAGACGGGAGAGGGGGATTCCAAGCAGAACACGCAGAACGGAAACTACAAGGAAAATACCAACACCAAGTGCGACAGCGATAATCAGGGTTTCGTTGGGAATGGAAGGAACGAGCTCGGCAAGAACCTGCAAATCGGGCTCGGAAATAGTTATGATAATTCCGAGGATAAGGCTCAAGGTACAAATGATGAAAACGTTCTTGCTCTTTGTCATTTTGGATCCGACTTTTTCACCCATGGGCACCATGGAAATTTCGGCGCCGAGTGTAAAGAACATCATGCCAATCATTACCATTACTGAGCCGAAAAGGAAACTCAGAATAATGCTGGGGCTTACAGGCGCGATAGTGAGACTCAAAGCCAGTACTATTACTAATATGGGAGTTACAGCGGCCAATGCTTCGTGGAGCTTAGCCTTCATTTTAGGATTTATAAGCTTCAAGTTGTCACCTCCTGTGAATTAATGTCTTTATACAATCGCTTTGTAACAGAATAGCATATATTTGTTAATTAAATAAGTCTAAAATTAAAAAAAGTGAAAATAATTTATTTTTTTACAAAAAATTAATATTAGATAAAAAACAAAAGCTCCGAGACAAAAGTCTCAGAGCTTTTATGGTCCGAGTGACTGGAGTTGAACCAGCGGCCTCTTGAACCCCATTCAAGCACGCTACCATCTGCGCTACACCCGGATATTTCGTGCTGTTTTCACAGCGCTTGATTATAATAGCATATACTCTAAGAAAAAGCAAGCTTTTTTTTCAAAAAATCTAAAAAATTTTTAAGTTTTTTCTGAGCGTGCATATAATCTCTTTTTTGGGGCAAAATAGCTTCGAAATCCAAAAAGGAGGTTAAGTTACTATGAGCAACACTAAGCAGAATAGCCAGAACTGCAACACTCAGAAGCAGAATCAGAAAGATAATCAGAGCCAGAATCAGACTCAGACTAACACTCAGACCAAGTGAATTAAATAAAAGAGGAACGGACAAGCTTCTTGTCCGTTCCTTTTTTGTTTAGCTCATTTTTACGCCCCAAATAAGGCATTTTCTTGTGCCAACAACTATCATATCCTCGTAAGCTGCGGGAGTTGCCTCAACGCCGCCAAGAAGATTGAAAGAGTCAAGCACTTCGCCGCTCATGCCATCCAGCAGATACATATTGTTGCCGTAGGTGCAGAAAACAACGTAGCCGCTGCCGTCCACGTTATAAACGAGAATGGGGGAGGACCAAGTGTAGTAGGACTCAAATTCCCATTTAACCTCGCCGGTTGCTCTGTCTATGCAGGCCAAAATGCCGTGGTTCTGAGTATCGGTCTTTGCGACGGTCACATAGATGTTACCTTCAAGATCATTCTTGCCCAAAGCGATGGTGGACTGAACGCCGCCGGAAACGCCGGATTCGG
>JAZQVC010000037.1:0-21041 GCA_045631645.1 Oscillospiraceae bacterium | reverse complement strand
TTCAGTTGCCGGGCAACCTGTTCTTCGGAACCTCTATTGCGACCTGCATCATGGTTTTGGAGCGCAGCAAGGCAGATAATAAGACGCTGTTTATTGATGCTACAAAAGAGTGTATTAAAGTTACGAATAATAACAGATTATCAGAAGATAATCTAAAAAACATTTTAGATGAATATGTGAACCGAGAAGATAAAGACTACTTCGCTCGTTTAGTATCATACGAAGAGATAAAAGAAAATGACTATAACCTGTCTGTCAGCACCTATGTTGAAACAGAGAACACCAGAGAGGTTATTGATATTGTCGCTTTGAACGCAGAGATTGAAGAAATCGTTGCTCGTGAAAATGTGCTGCGTGAGGAAATCAGCAAGATTATTGCAGAAATTGAGGTGCAATAATGAGTGAATTAGAAAGATTGATACAGGAGCATTGCCCAAACGGCGTATCATATTTGACATTATCCGAGGTGTGCCGTTTCCAAAATGGATTTGCTTTCAAAAGCGGATTGTTTAAGAGTGAGGGTTCTCCCATTCTTCGTATTACAAATATTGTTGATGGCAAATTCAGTGATGACAATTATGTGTATTTTGATAAGAACGATTACAATGTAGATTTTTCTCAATATAAAGTACCATGCGGTGCGGTCGTTGTTGCAATGTCAGGTGCAACAACAGGAAAAATCGGGTATAACGATAGCAAAACAGAGTACTATCTCAATCAGCGAGTGGGAATGTTTGTTCCAGACACTAATGTTTTGTCTAATAGATATTTGTATCATTGGTTGATGAGCCAAAGCAAAAACATTTACGACATTTCTTCTGGTGTTGGAGCACAACCTAATTTAAGTTCTACTAAAATGATGGAATTTTTAATTCCTCTGCCACCTATTGAGATACAGAGAGAAATTGTCAGAATCCTCGACAATTTCACGGAGCTTACAGCGGAACTTACAGCGGAACTTACAGCGGAACTTACAGCGAGAAAGAAACAGTATGAGTATTATCGTAACAAATTGCTTACTTTCGGCGAAGAAGTGCCTTATAAAAAAATTAAAGATTTGTACAAACGAATAAAAGGAACACCTATTACTGCGGGTAAAATGAAAGAAATCGCAAAACCTGATGGCGATATTCGTATTTTTGCAGGCGGAAAAACCGTAATAAACGCCTTTGAAGAAGATATACCTAATGCCAACATTACTCGTGTTCCCGCTGTTTTAGTACAATCTCGTGGCATAATAGATGCTGTCTACTATGAACATCCTTTCACTTTTAAAAATGAAATGTGGGCTTATACTGCGGAAAACACTATTACGGTTAAGTTTTTATATTATGTTCTTAAAAATAATGTAAAGACATTCCGAGATGCCGCATCTGGAATGGGAGCTCTACCTCAAATTTCACTTCCCGTAACAGAAGAATTCCTGATGCCTGTTCCGCCAATTGAGGAGCAGGAACGAATAGTAAATATTCTTGACCGCTTTGATGCCCTCTGCAATGATATTTCCGCAGGTCTTCCTGCCGAAATTGAAGCAAGACAGAAGCAATATGAATATTACAGAGAAAAACTATTAACTTTTAAGGAGATGAGCGTATGAAAGAAAAAGAATTGAAAATCCCGTTCCACGCTCCCCTTAATGAGCAAGACACGGAAACACAAACTTACGGTTGCAGAGCAAACAATCCAGATATTTGTGCCAACAATGGTATTTCTGGTATCTGTGCTTTCGCTTCAAAAGATGGTATCTGTCGAAAGCCGTCAAGGGCGTGGAAAAAGAAGTATAACGAATTAAAAGGATAAGGAGATGAGCGTATGAGCCAATATAACATAATAGTTTCGACAGCCGAAGCTACTGTTGTATCTGAATATGAGCCGCAGCAAACACGCTCTGATGCCTACCAAAGTGAAGCCGCACTTGAAGCAGCCTTTATAAAGCAACTGACCGAGCAAGGCTATACCTACTTACAGATACACAGTTCCGATGAACTTGTGAAGAATCTGCGTGAGCAACTTGAACGCTTAAACGATTACAAGTTTTCCGAAGATGAATGGAAACGCTTTTTCAGCCAGAATCTTGCCAACAGCAATGACGGCATCGTGGAAAAGACCAGACTTATTCAAGAGGATAATGTGCAGGTTTTGAAGCGTGATGATGGCAGCAGCAAGAACATCACTCTGATTGACAAGAAGAATATCCATAACAATTCCGTACAGGTAATCAATCAGTATGTAGAGAACGGCGGCAACTTCGATAACCGATACGATGTTACTGTGCTTGTTAACGGATTCCCTCTGGTACATATCGAACTGAAACGCCGTGGCGTTGCTCTGAAAGAAGCGTTCAACCAGATTGAGAGATACCAGAGAGATAGTTTCTGGGCAGCAAGTGGCTTGTATGAGTATGTGCAGTTGTTTGTTATCTCCAACGGCACACGCACCAAATACTACTCAAACACCACTCGCATTAGCGCCATCAAAGAGCGTGATGGTAAAAAGAAAGTCCAGAAAACAAGCAGCAGCTTTGAATTTACTTCTTTCTGGGCAGATGCTAATAACAAGGTTATTCCAGACCTCGTTGATTTTACTAAGACATTCTTCCAGAAGCACACACTGCTGAACATCATTACGAAGTATTGTGTTTTGACAAGTGAAAATTTGCTTCTGGTAATGCGACCTTATCAGATTGTTGCTACCGAGCGCATCTTGAACCGCATTGAATCTTCTACCAACTACAAGAAGATGGGCAAGACAGCCGCAGGAGGATATATCTGGCATACAACAGGCAGCGGCAAGACCCTTACTTCTTTTAAGACCGCACAGCTCGCATCTAGATTGCCTTATGTTGATAAGGTGTTGTTCGTAGTCGATAGAAAAGACCTTGACTATCAGACTATGAAAGAATATGACCGCTTTGAGCGTGGAGCTGCCAATGGAAACAAGAACACCAAGATTTTGCAGCGACAGCTTGAAGACCTTGATGCAAAGGGTAATCCTCATGAATACAAAATTATAGTTACTACCATGCAGAAACTTGATAATTTTGTTACTAAGAATCCTAAGCATCCTGTTTTGGACAAACATATCGTTCTTATCTTCGATGAGTGCCACCGCAGCCAATTTGGTGAGATGCACCAGAAGATTGCTAAATTCTTCAAGAAGTATCATATCTTTGGCTTTACCGGTACACCGATTTTTGCTAAGAATGCTAAATCTGGCGGCAATCCTAATCTGCGTACCACCGAGCAAGCCTTTGGCGATAAGCTGCATACCTATACCATTGTCGATGCTATCAACGATGGCAATGTTCTTCCGTTTAGAATTGACTATATCAATACGGTTAAGAAGAAAGAAGGTAGCAAGGACAAGCAGGTTGAAGCAATCAATACCGATTCTGCTTTGCTTGCTCCAGAGCGTATTTCAGAGGTTGTTTCCTATATCCTTGACCATTTCGACCACAAGACCAAGAGGAACACAGGATTCTATACCTTTAGCAAGCTGACTAACATTTCTGCTGTTGCCAAGAATCAAGATACCAAAGAGGAAAAGCAGAAAGTCAAGCTGAACGGCTTTAACTCTATTTTTGCGGTATCTTCCATCGAAGCAGCTAAACTCTATTATATGGAGTTCAAACGCCAGATGGCAGAACACCCAGAGAAATCCCTGAGAATCGCAACTATTTATAGCTACGGACAGAACGAAGATGACCCAGACGGATTCATTGACGATGAGGAAAGCGACAATACCGATGGTCTGGATTTGACCTCCCGTGAGTTCCTTGAATATGCTATCAAGGACTATAACGAGATGTTCAACACCGCCTACGACACTTCCAGCGACAAGTTCCCGAACTACTATAAAGACCTGTCGCTGCGTATGAAGAATCGTGAAGTCGATTTGCTCATTGTGGTAAATATGTTCCTTACAGGTTTTGATGCTACTACTCTTAACACCCTTTGGGTAGATAAGAACTTGAAGCAGCACGGTCTAATTCAAGCGTTCTCCAGAACAAACCGTATTCTTAACTCTGTTAAGACCTTTGGTAATGTTGTTTGTTTCCGCAACTTACAGAAAGAAACCGATGATGCTATTGCTCTGTTCGGTGATAAGAACGCATCTGGTATCGTTCTGATGAAGTCTTACAATGACTACTACTTCGGCTATGACGATGAGAACGGCAAGCACCAGAAAGGCTATGAGGAACGAATCGCAGAGCTCATCCAGAAATACCCTCTGGGTGCTGATATTCTGGGTGAGAGTGCCAAAAAAGACTTCATTGTGTCCTTTGGTAATATCTTAAGACTTCGCAATATTCTTTCAACCTTTGATGATTTTGCGGGTAATGAGATTCTTTCTGCTATCGACTTCCAAGACTACACAGGCATCTACAATGACCTGTATCTTGAATTCAGAATACAGGTACAGGCAGAGAACATTGACGATGATATTGTCTTTGAAATGGAACTTGTAAAGCAGATAGAGGTCAATATTGACTACATTCTGATGCTTGTAGCCAAGTACCATAAATCCAACTGCGAGGACAAAGAAATTCTGATTGCCATTGACCGAGCTATCAAGTCGAGCATTGAACTTCGCTCCAAAAAAGAGCTTATTGAAAATTTCATTGCTACCATCAATGCCCAAACTGATGTTAATAATGATTGGAGAAAGTTCGTTCTGGAACAGAAAGAAACTGACTTGTCTGCTCTTATTGCTGACGAAAAGCTCAAGGACGAAGAAACTAGAAGGTATATTGAAAATGCTTTCCGTGATGGTACTGTCAAGACTACAGGAACGGACATTGATAAGTTGATGCCCCCTGTATCTCGTTTTGGCGGTGGTAACCGTGCAGCCAAGAAGCAAGGTATCATCGATAAGATTCAGGCGTTCTTTGAGAAGTATTTTGGAATTGTTTGACGGAGGTGCGCTATGGCAAGACAGAAAAAAGACGGACGCTCCGTGAACTTTTACATTGACCGCTCCATTATTGAAAAGGTCGAAATGTATGCTGAAGAAAATGGACAGACATTGACCAAGGCTGTTGAGCGTTTGCTAGAGAAAGCATTAGCAAGCACGGAAGATAAGTCCAAACAGGCAGGATAAAAAACATAGACCACATACCCGCTCCCGCTCCAAACATAAAAGATTTATAAATGTAAACTACTCCCACCTATAAAAATGAACTCCCAGAATAGCTTTATGCTACTCTGGGAGTTTTTTACGGTGTATGTTACGGTGGGGAGGTGCTATACAACGCTAAACAACATAGAATCAAGGTTTTTAAGTATGCAGTTACTCACCCCAAATATCGGTTCGGTAAAATAACTTCATGCATATGTAGACACAACAATTTCTAGTTCGTCTATCTGTGTCCTAATTCCAAATATCTCATATCACTTTCATCCAGTTGATGCACAAAATCGTAGTAATGCATCTGCTCGTCTCGCCTGTTGTGTGCAACCAAATCAGCAAGATACAAACCGTATTCTTCAATGAACTTGTCTTTTACATATATATTCAAATTCAACCAATTATAGTATTCATCAATTGCGTTTGCATAACGCATGGTATATTCTTCATCAATCCACGTTTTTTCCCAATCTATATCAGGAAGAATACGTTCTATTTCCTTCACGTTGTCTAGTCCAAGACCTCCCACCATTTGCTCTCTTCCATCTGGTTCTTGGGTTTTCTCTATTACTTGAATTTTGGGAGACACATTGCCTTTGACTTGTTCAGACATTGCTTCAAGTAAAACTGTAGCCATGAAAATAGTACTTTTATCATTGTTAGTGAGTTCATTTTCATCCCAGTAAGCATCCCACGCAAAACTATTCATATAAACAAAAAAGTAATTAGAGAGGTCAATAATATCCTTAATCTTTTTTTCGATGTCAAAGTTATCATCATCTTCCGGCGCAAAATAAGAAGTGCCTGTTCTTGGGTCATCTATGTAAACCCGATTTGCTTGTAGATATATACTTTTAAGCATGTTGTAGCAAATGGTTAATAAAAATTTTCTTGTCAAAGACAGTTTATCGCCCGTTGTTTTGGCTTCATATTCAAGAAACGTTTTGCGCAAATGGTATTCCTTGTAATAGTAAGAAACTGCCAATCCCATTGTTTGTTCTATTAAAGAAATCACTTTATTCTTAAAATCGTAGCGTTGCTTAGGCGTCTTCAAAGAGTACTTCTTAACACCAGTTGCTTCCTCAATTTCTGTTTCTAAAGCGTTCATAACTTCGATGGGTATTATTTCTTTGCTATTGTTTTTCAAAACAAGAACATAGTAACTGTCGGAGGTTATCAATCCATTATCATGTAACCTTTCAATAGAACGCTTAATTGCCCTAATCACGCATGAATAAACATTGTTAAAATACTCCGTTACAAATTCAGTTGGGTAGTTATTATTTTTGCAGAACTTAGAGTAATCAAGCCTATATTTATTGTAGTATTCTGAGAGTATACCTATTTCTTCTGCTAATTTGGGTAGCGTGGTTTTGATTTCACCAAATCCATTAACGAAGTCCACTATTAAATCATCAAGTGCTGTATACTTTCCCGTACTGTTTCCTCCATTGTCCTTCCTATTATCTATAACTGGCAACGGCTCTGGGTATATTTCTTCAATTTTATACTTTTGCTTAGTGGGGTTTGTCCATCTAAAGAAAGACTCCCATCTTTTAAGTTGAGATGTTCTTGAATTACCGCCTTCTCGCTCTTCATCAAACAGCTGGCAGAGTTGGGGATATGTATAGGTTTCTCCTACTATCAATTTTTCTAGTCCTTTTAGATGCATATTCTTCATAAACACCCTCCCAAAGTTGAACATAATCAGTTTGCTTAAGAAGAATTGTACTGTACAAATTGATTATGTTCAACTTTTATTAGCAAAAAGACCCCAGAAATTATTCTGAGGTCTTTTCTATTATATACTTATATTGGGTTTACAATCCAAACGCCATAGCCAGTTTATCGGTTGCTGCTGCCATCTGCTTTATATCCGATTTTACATAGAAATCCAGAGTGGTACTTGCGTCTGCGTGACCAAGTAGTTGCTGTATGCTTTTAATATCCGCTCCGTTGGCAAGTAATAGGCTAGCTGCGCTATGCCGGAGGTCATGTGGCGATAAATCAGGGAGACCATTGACCTTCATAAATCGCTTAATACGCCTTGTGATGCCATTTAGGTCTTTGGGCGAAAACAAATCATCACTCTTTGGGAATATGTAAGCGTCCTTTATTATTGTGTCAGGATTTTTGAGCTGTATCTGCCGTTTATATTTTTCTAGAAGGATGATACTGCTTTCCAATAACGGGATAATACGCACACTATTTGTTGTCTTGGGTGTATTTATTGTAATTCCGCTTTCAGGCGTGTAAGAAATACTGCGCTCAACAGTAAGAGTACGTTTTCTGAAATCTATGTCGTTCCATTTAAGCCCTGCGCACTCTCCACGTCGAATTCCTGTTGTTATAAATAAATGGAGCATACAATGAAATTCAAGGTCTAAACTTGGGAGCAGGGAGAAGAATAGTTGTGCTTGTTCGGGAGTCAATGCATCAACAGGTTTTTTTACCTTCTTGGGAGCGTCTACTCTGTTTATAGGATTCTTAGCTATCAAATCCTGTCTTTCTGCATAATTAAATATGCTTGCTAATGTACCATAGTGATGGCGCACGGTCTTGGGTGAAAGCTGCTTTCCATGTTGTGTGCGGTAATCATTTCGTAGATAAAGCAAGTATTTTTGGATATGAAAGGGCGTAATTTGCTGCAAGGTATAGCCTTTGAAATATTCAATGATTATCTTTGAAATATTAGAATAAAACGCTATAGTATTGGGTTTGCAGTTGCCGTTACGAACATGGAGCGGAAACCACACTTCGTTTATAAACGCTGTGAAATTGTCATTACGCTTATCGGGTGGTAAATGATATGCATGACCGCTTTTTATTGCATCCTGTTCCTTTTTGAACTCGGTTCGTACCTCATACTCCCATTCATCTGCTGCTCGTTCTGCGGCTTTTCTTGCCTTCGCAGGTGTGGCATCTGCAGGAGGATACCATGTTCTAATACGCCTTATCTGCTTGTTCTGTTCATCCCGTCCAAGAGATACAACAAATCGATAGGATACAGTTTTTCCGTTCTTTTTGTTTTCTGTGATTGCTGCCATTTGATACACCTTTCTTTCTGGCATATCAATACATTTTCAGATATTTTCCACAGAGATGCACTTTTCTGTGCACTTTTTACGATTTTGTCCCAGAAAATAAAAAATAAAAAAGCCTGTAACCATTGAAATTACAGACTTTTCTCATATCAATACATACGGAGTGCCTCATGGACCCGAACCATGCACGCTACCAACTGCGCTACACCCCGATAAATGCCAATTTATTATATTGATAATTCATGGGACTGTCAAGAACTTTCAAAGGCTTGTTCTTATTCTCTTTTGGGTAGAATAGTTATATTACAAAGCCCAAAATCTTAAAGGAATTATGCTATGAAAAGAACAAAGCTTGTTATTGCGGTTATATTTCTGGCTGCGCTTTTTGCCTTGAAAGCCTTTTTCCCAAACCTCAGCGGCGGTATTATAAACCGCGCAAAAGAGGTTTTAGCAGGGGAGCGGGCTTATCGTCAGGTGCTGAGTGAGCTTAGCGAGGATATAGGATTATTCAATGAAGAAGGGGGGACGTCTGCTGCGCCACCCACGGAAGACAGCTTTCTTGCCGAGCCAATACCTATGCAGGTGGAACATGCCCAAAGTAGCTCTGCTGAGCTTGAATCGGAAAGCGGAAAAAGCGAGGGGGAGGAGACGGTAATTCTTCCGGACTCCGTTGCCGCCTTTTTGGAAAGTCAGGAGGAATATTCCGAGTATGAAATTCCCGAAAAGGCAAGCTATGACTATTATATTTTCAAAGAAGCCTACACCACGCCTGTGGAGGGAATGAACTCTTCGGGCTTTGGCTATAGAACCCACCCCATCCACGGGGATATCCGCTTCCATTACGGCACTGACTACGCCGCGTGGACAGGGGAGGATATACGCGCCTTCGCTGACGGAATTGTAAGCTATGCCGGTTATTGCGAAAGCTTCGGGAATTATATCACCGTGGAGCATAAAGACGGATGGCAGAGTCTTTATGCCCATTGCAGCGCTCTTTATGTGGAAGAGGGAGATGCCGTTTCTGCGGGGGACAAAATCGCACTTGTGGGTGCAACCGGACTTGTGACAGGTCCGCACCTGCATTTTGAATTGAGCAAAAACGGGGTATATGTGAATCCGGAATATTATGTCAACTGAATGAAAGATTTTGAACTGGATATAAAGCCCATCGCGCTTTTGGTATTCGCGCTTATCTATTTCTTCGATGAAAGCGGATTTGTCGCTCTTGCCCTTCCAGCCGCAGCCTTTCACGAATTAGGGCATTTTCTGGCGATGAAAATGGGTGGAATGCGTCTTCGCAGTCTGCGGCTGGGACTTTTCGGGGTGGAGATGGACTATTGGGGAAATCTGAGCGGTGGATGGGGCGCTGCCGCATTGGCGGCAGGTCCCTTGGCAGGGCTTATTTATTTTGCATTGTGCATGATGTTCCCCTATGAATACTGCCGACTAAGCGGGGAGATGAGCCTTGCGCTCACTTGCTTCAATCTCATTCCTGTGCTACCTCTTGATGGAGGCAGGCTGGCGCAGCTTGCGTTTGGGGAGGCTTTCTGCAAAATTTCCCAGGTAATAAGCTTCGTTATTGCCGGGGCTGCATTTGCATTATGGATAAGCAAAGCTTGGTTTTCTCTTTTTGCCATAGCTTTGTGGCTTGTTTGGTTCAATAATAAAAACAGGGGATAAGCCGCTTCCTAAGCTGTTTATCCTCTCTGTCAATTTTACGCTATTGCTTTTCCTGCACTGCTGTTATAAAATAATATGACTATTTTTTCAGGAGTGCGCTATGAATTCCAAGCTTAAAAGAATTCTGCCTAAAGTGCAGAAACCTGCCCGCTATACCGGCGGCGAATATAACGAAATAATCAAGGACAAAAATGCAGTAAGCCTGCGCATGGCATTCTGCTTCCCCGATACCTATGAGATAGGTATGAGCAATGTGGGAATGCGTATTCTTTACGGCACCATGAACTCCATGCCCAATGTGTGGTGCGAGCGCGTTTTCGCCCCCTGGTCTGATATGGAAGAGGAGATGCGTAAGGCAAATCTGCCTCTCTACGCTCTTGAAAGCGGCGACCCCCTCAGCGAGTTTGACGCTATCGGCTTTTCCATCGGCTATGAGATGGCTTATACCACCGTCCTCAACATGCTTGATATGGGCGGAATACCCCTTCGCAGCAAGGACAGAAAGGATCTTCTGCCCCTCGTTTTCTGCGGCGGCACAAGTTGCTGCAACAGCGAGCCCATGGCACCCTTTATGGACGTGATGCTGGTGGGCGAAGGCGAGGAGATGGATAATGAGCTTCTGGAGCTTCTTATCCGCGCAAAGGAAGAGGCTTGGACTAAGGAAGCCTTCCTTCTGGAAGCCGCCAAAATCGAGGGCGTTTATGTGCCTTCCCTCTATGAACCCGTTTATAATGCCGATGGCACTCTCGCGGAGATGCGCCGCCTTGAAGGTGCACCCGAGTTTGTTACAAAGCGCATTGTAACAAACTTTGACGAGAGCTATTTCCCCACAAATCAGATTGTTCCCTCTACCGAGATAGTCCATGACCGCGTCAATCTGGAGCTTTTCCGTGGCTGCATCCGCGGTTGCCGCTTCTGCCAGGCGGGACATATCTATCGCCCCGTGCGCACCCGCAACTATGAGCGACTCATTAAGCAGGGAATTGAAAGCCTTGAAAACACGGGCTATCAGGAGATAACTCTGTCCTCTCTCTCTTCCAGCGATTATCCTGGCCTTGAGGCTCTTTGCGATGGTCTGCAGGATTACTGCGTACCCCGCAGCATAGGTCTTGCACTGCCTTCTCTCCGAGCCGATAACTTCTCTATGGATCTCATGCAGAAGGTGCAGCGTGTCCGCAAAAGCGGTCTTACCTTCGCTCCCGAAGCAGGCTCTCAGCGCCTTCGCGATGCCATAAACAAGAATGTACGCCATGAGGACCTGATGGAAACCTGCAAGGTTGCTTTCTCCGGCGGCTGGAACAATATTAAGCTCTATTTCATGCTTGGTCTGCCCACCGAAACTGACGAGGATGTCCTCGCTATCGCAGATATGGCCAAGAGCGTTGTATGGATGTGGCGCCAGCATTCCACCAATAAGGATAGAGGAGTGCGTATCACTGTTTCCACCTCCTGCTTTATCCCCAAGCCTCATAGCCCCTTCCAGTGGGAAGCTCAGGTAAGCCCTGAGGAATATCTCCGCAAGGTGAAGCTTCTTCGCGAGAATATGACCGCTAAAAATGTAACCTATAACTGGCATGATGCGGAAACCAGCGTTATCGAAGCTGTTCTTTCCCGCGGCGACCGCCGCATTGCGGATGTAATTGAGGAAGTATGGCGCAGCGGCGCAAGACTTGAGGCATGGAGCGACTTCTTCGACTATAAGCGTTGGACTGATGCCCTTGAAAAATGCGGCGTTGATCCCGCTTTTTATACCACCAGAGAAAGAGCAATGGACGAGATCCTTCCTTGGGATCATATCGATATGGGTGTGCGCAAGGCTCATCTTCGCCGTGAGCGCGATAAGGCCTATGCTGCCGAGCTCAGCCCCGACTGCAGCGTGAAATGCAGCGGCTGCGGCGCAAACAAACTGACGGGAGGTGTCTGCAATGAGTAAGCTTCGTCTTCGTTTTGCCAAAAAGGGCAAGGCCGTTTATATTTCTCATCTTGACCTGATGCGCACCATGCAGAGAGTTTTCCTCCGCGCAGGATATCCCCTCAAGTATTCTGAGGGATTCAATCCCCACGCCCAGATTTCCATTCTTCTGCCCCTCTCCGTTGGTTGCTCCAGCTCCTGCGAGCTTATGGATTTCCAGCTTACCGCCGATGCGGATCTTTCCGAAATACCCGCTCGTCTCAGCGCCGCCATGCCGGAGGGCATAGAGGCGCTGGAGGTTTATGAAACCGAGCGCAAGGTCAAGGAACTTAAGTGGCTTGACCTTGCCGGACGCTTTGAATATGATGAACGCCCTCTTGAGGAAATGGCAGAAGCCCTCCGCGAGTTTTATTCTGCGGAAAGTATCATTATAGAGAAAAAGACCAAAAGAGGAATGGGCGAGGCGGATATTGCTCCCGCAATTCGCGAGATAAGCTTTGAGGCAATGGATGACTGCGTTGCTCTCCGCGCTGTTATAAGCGCACAGGAGCCCACCCTCAATCCCGAGCATCTTGTGTCTGCCCTTCGCCAGAAAGCAGAGGCAATTGCACCCGATTTTGCAGAGTTTGAAAGACTTGAAATTTTCGATGAAAAAATGGAGATTTTCCGCTAAAAAACTATTGCATTATCAATATCTGTGTGTTATCATATAACGGCTTGTGAAGCAAGCATGAATGAATAAAGACGGTCCGCTTCCGCGGCTATATGCCCTCCGGTATGAACGTCTATAAAAGGAAGGAAATATAAAAATGGCAGATCTCATCAAAACCCTGACTGCACAGTACATGAAGCCCGAGCTCCCCACCATGAACGTTGGTGACACCGTCCGTGTTACCGTTCGCGTTAAGGAAGGTTCTCGTGAGCGTAACCAGGCCTACGAAGGCATCATCATCGCCAAGAAGCACGGCGGCATCAACGAGACCATCACCGTACGTCGTATCTCCTACAACGTCGGCTGCGAGAAGGTTTTCCCTGTTCATTCTCCCAGCATCGTCTCCGTCGAGACCGTTCGCAGAGGTAAGGTTCGCAGAGCTAAGCTCTACTACCTGCGTGACCGCGTGGGTAAGGCCGCTAAGGTCAAGGAGCGCCTGTAAGCTAAAGCCCAATAAAAAAACCGCTGATTACTCAGCGGTTTTTTTATTTTATTCTGTTATCGGCATTTTTACCGGCAGAGGCACTGCACTATGCTCGCCGATGAATTTTTCCATCCATATCATGTCGTACCATCGGCCGAACTTAAAGCCGCATTTGCTGAAGTGGCCGATTTTCTTATATCCCATTTTGCTGTGGAAAAGGGGACTTTGCTGTGTGAGATATTCGTCCTCGGTCTCGCAATTGGTTATGCAGGCATATATGTTCAGTATTCCCATCTCGGCAAGGAGGCGTTCAAGCTCTGTATAAAGCTTTCTGCCGACTCCATTTCCGCGCTCATTCATATCAAGATAAATGCTCACTTCAACGCAGCGGTCATAGGCTTTTCTGGGCTTAAAGCATCCTGCGTAGGCGTAACCGAGAATTTTTCCCTCTCTTTCGGCAACAATATAGGGGTATTTCTCTATGGTTGACATAATGCGCGAAGAGAACTCCTCTGAAGAGGGAGTTTCGTATTCAAAACTTACCGCTGTGTTTTCAACATAGTGTGAATATATTTTCAATAGAGCCTCTGCATCGGAAACGCAGGCGGCTCTGATTTTTATATCATTCATTTTCCCCACCGTCCTTTGCCTGTAATAATAACAAACAGCACCCGTTATTTCAATAGCGCTCTTCAAACTGCCCCTTGCAAGAGGGACATATTTGGGTGTATAATACACTGATTAAATATTTCCTCAACGGAGGCAAATTATGGATATTAAACGCATGAAAAATAAAGTGAAGGAAACTCCCGCTCCTGTGGAAGAGACCACAAACTCCAGCGAGCTTTTCGACTGGATTCAGTGCATAGTCTTTGCCCTCATCGTCTGTATTGTTGTTTTCCTTTTTGTGGGACGCACTGTCGGCGTTGTTGGCGGCAGCATGGAAAACACCCTTGAGGATGGAGACCGCCTTATAATAAGCAAGTTGTTCTATACTCCCGAATACGGAGATATAGTTGTTCTTCGCCAGCCTTCCTTCAGAGAAGAGCCTATCGTCAAGCGCGTTATTGCAACCGAAGGACAGACCGTTGATATAGACTTCAAAAAGTGCCTTGTCATTGTTGACGGCAAGCCTCTCGATGAGCCTTATACCAAGGAGTATGGATTCTATAGCTATCTTGATCCTCAGGACTTTGAGTATGAGATAGAAGTGCCCGAAGGCTGCGTATTTGTTATGGGTGATAACCGCAACGGCTCAACTGACAGCCGCACTGACAGCATAGGCTGTGTGGATGTTCGCAACATTCTCGGTAAGGTTATTTTTAGAATTGCTCCCCTGAATAAGATCGGTTTTGTATCCTGAGAAAAAGGTGATTTAAGCTATGTCTGATAACGCATACGAAAAAATGGTCATTCAGTGGTTCCCCGGTCATATGACCAAGGCCCAGAGAATGATAGAAGAAAATATGAAAATGGTGGATGCGGTTTGTGAGCTTCTGGATGCAAGAATTCCTTTTTCCAGCCGCAACCCCGATATAGACCGTCTTGCGGGTGATAAGCCCCGTCTTGTTATTCTCAACCGCATAGACCTTGCCGACCCTGCCATAACCGCAAAGTGGAGAGCATATTTCCAGAAAAAGGGTCTTGCCGTTTTGGAAACTGATGCCAAAAGCGGAAAGGGAGTCAATAACTTCTCTGCCGCTGTGCGAGCCGTCCTTAAGGATAAAATTGCCGCATACGAGGCAAAGGGACAGGGAACAAGACCCCTCCGCATTATGATTCTGGGAATTCCCAATGTTGGCAAAAGCACCTTTATCAACAAAGTTGCAGGCCGTAAGGCCGCCATCGCAGGAGATAAGCCCGGCGTTACCAGAGGCAAGCAGTGGATAAGCATAGGCAATGGTCTGGATCTTTTGGATACTCCCGGTATCCTCTGGCCTAAGTTCGATTCTCAGGAAGTTGGCGAGGCTCTGGCTCTTGCAAATGCCATCAAGGCGGATGTTCTTGATAAAGAAACCCTTGCCGCAAACTTTATGCTCCGCCTTCGCGCTCTTAAGCCCGAGGCAATTGAGCAGCGCTATAAGTTCACGCCCGACCCTGGTAAAAACGGCTATGAGCTTCTTGAGGACGCCGCTAAAAAACGCGGATTCCTTGTAAGCAAGGGCGAGTATGATATTGAGCGCATGGCCAATGTTCTCCTCAGCGAGTACCACGACGGCAAACTTGGGCGCATAAGCCTTGAAGCACCCCCGGAGGTGTAAAATATGTCCGATAAAATTGATTTGTGGGAACTTGAAAGCGAACTTCTCGACAGCGGAATTTATCCCATTTGCGGAGTTGATGAAGCCGGAAGAGGACCTCTCGCAGGACCTGTCTGCGCCGCCGCCGTTATCCTTCCCAAGGGCATAGAAATTGAAGGTCTTAACGATTCCAAAAAGCTCAGTGAAAAAAAGCGCGATGAGCTTTACGATAAGATAATCGAATCTGCCATAAGCTATGGAATAGCCTTTGCAAGCGTTGAGGAAATTGAAGAGCTCAACATACTTGGCGCCACCTATCTTGCCATGAACAGAGCCATTGCAAAGCTGGAGAGTGCACCTGCGCTGGCGCTTATAGACGGAAACCGCAATACGGGTATTGAATGCGAAAGCCGCACCGTAATACACGGTGACGCAAAATGCGCTTCCATTGCCGCAGCAAGTATTCTCGCCAAGGTCACTCGTGACCGCTATATGCTTGAAATGGCGGAGAAATATCCTGAATATTCCTTCGATAAGCACAAGGGCTACGGTACAAAGGCGCACTATGCCGCCATTCGTGAATATGGAATGAGCCCCATCCACAGACCCTCTTTTTTGAAGAAGATGCACTGATATGGATAAAAAGCTTCTCGGCCGTTTCGGAGAGGAACAGGCCGCAAAATATCTCAAAAATAAAAAATATAAAATTGTCGGAATGAATTATTCCTGCCGCTTCGGTGAAATTGATGTTATTGCCGAGGACAAGAAATTCATTGTATTTGTTGAGGTTAAGCTGAGGAAAAATGCTTCATTTGCTCAGGCGCGGGAGTTTGTAACCGCTGCGAAGCAGCAGCGAATTATGACCGCGGCGCAGCTTTGGCTGAGCCTCAATCCCACGGAAAAGCAGCCCAGATTTGATGTAATCGAGGTATATGCTCCCCATGGTGATGCCGGAGAGATAATAATTAACCACATAGAAAACGCGTTTTGAGGTGAAAATATGAAGTATTACAGCACCAGAAATGAAAGCATCAAAATAAGCGCAGCCGAGGCTATTGCAAAAGGTCTCGCCGCCGATGGCGGACTTTTTGTGCCCGAAGAGCTTCCCAAGCTTAGTCTTGAGAAGATAAATGAGCTTTGCGATGCCTCTTATAGAGCGAGAGCAAAAAGCATAATGAGCCTTTTCCTTGAGGACTTCAGCGCAGAAGAAATTGAAAAATTCACCGCTGCAGCATATGGCGATAATTTTGACTGCGAGGCAGTGGCTCCCCTCAGCTTCATTGATGACACCACCGCGTTTCTTGAGCTTTGGCATGGACCCACTTGCGCTTTCAAGGACATGGCGCTGCAGATGCTGCCCCATCTTCTCACCGCTTCTTTGAAGAAAACCGGCGAGGACAAAACCGTATGCATACTGGTTGCCACTTCCGGCGATACCGGCAAGGCAGCTCTTGAGGGCTTTGCGGATGTGGAAGGCACCAAAATTTTCGTCTTCTATCCCAAGGACGGCGTTTCCGATATCCAGCGCCTGCAGATGGTTACCCAGAGCGGTAATAATGTTGGCGTTTGCTCCGTTATTGGTAACTTTGATGACGCCCAGACAGGTGTTAAAAAGATTTTCGGCAACAGTGATTTTGCCGCCTCTCTTGCTGAAAGAGGATTTTTCCTCTCCTCCGCAAACTCTATAAACTGGGGAAGACTTCTGCCCCAGATTGTTTACTATTTCTCTGCTTACTGCGACTTCGTGAAAAGCGGAAAGCTCGCTCTTGGCGAGAAGCTGGATTACTGCGTTCCCACCGGTAATTTCGGCAATATTCTTGCAGGATGGTATGCCAAACAGATGGGACTTCCTGTAGGCAGACTTATCTGCGCCAGCAACGAGAACAATGTTCTCACCGACTTTATCGAAAAAGGCGTTTACGATAAAAACCGCCCCTTCCATACCACCATTTCTCCCTCTATGGATATTCTTGTTTCCAGTAATCTGGAAAGACTTCTCTATGCCCTTGCAGGCAGTGAAAAGGTGAAAGAGTATATGTCCGCTCTTAATGAAAAGGGCTTCTATCAAGTGGATGATGCCGTGCTTGCTGCCGTTAAGGCTGATTTTAACTGCGGCTGCTGCGATGATGAGGCAACCAAAGCTGCCATCCGTCAGCTTTTTGATGAAAAGGGATATCTTATGGATACCCATACCGCCGTTGCTTACAAGGTTCTTTGTGAGCAGCGTGAGGAAAATACTCCTGCCGTTATAGTTTCCACCGCAAGCCCCTATAAGTTCGCAGTTGATGTTCTGGATGCTCTCGGGGCAGAAACAGGGGAGGACGCTCTCTCCGCCCTCTCCGAAAAGAGCGGAACAAAAATTCCTGCACCCCTTTCCGGACTTGATAAGCGCAGCGTACGCTTTGATGAGTTCACTGAAAAGGAAAAGATGATCGAAGTTGTGGGAGAATTTCTCAAATGATATGTAAGAGGACGGAAATATAGTCCGTCCTCCCAAGTTCCTCAGAACTGGGTTCTGGGGGTATAGGTGCCGCAGGCAGCTTCTGCCTTGCAGTCACCGGACTTGGTTTCCACTTTGATGTGGTCAGCGGTGCAGGCTTTGCACTCAACATCGTTGTAAACGCAGTTAAAAACGCTGCAGCCAACGCCGCCGAGCTTACTGCAATGGCTGTGATTATCCTTCATGCTTCCGCTCTCCCTGATTATATTTTGCCGTAATATCCGGCGAAATATATTTTGTACCGAAATAAATCAATTATTCCCGGAGTAATATATGTCATTATTCGTTATCGGCGACCTCCATCTTTCTTTGGGCTGCAATAAGCCTATGGACGTTTTCGGAGGCAGATGGGAAAATTATATACACAAGCTCAAGGAAGGTCTTTCCCTTGTCAAAGAGGGAGATACCACCGTTATCTGCGGCGACCTTACATGGGGAATGACTCTGCAGGAGGCGGAGGAGGATTTTCGCTTTATCCACTCCATCCCCGGCAGAAAAATAATCCTCAAGGGCAACCACGATTATTGGTGGTCAACGGCCAGCAAGGCTATGAAGTTTTTTGAGGAAAAGGGCATAGACTCCATTGAAATCCTCAATAATAACTGCTTCTTTTATGAGGATATCGCCCTATGCGGAACCCGCGGCTGGGCAGCTGAAGGCAATGTGAGCCGTGAGCATGATAAGAAGATGACGGACAGAGAGATTCTTCGTCTTGAAGCCAGCCTTAAAGCGGCAGGGGAGAGGGAGAAAATCGTTTTCCTCCATTATCCTCCCAAGATGTATGGCTATGAATGCACGCCCATGCTTGAACTTATGGAGCGTTATGGAGTGAAGAAATGCTACTATGGACATCTCCACAGCGCAGGCAGAGCCGCCGCCTTTGAAGGTGAGAGCCACGGAGTGAGACTTCGCCTTATCTCTTCCGACCATCTTCAGTTTATTCCTTTGAAAATAATGTAAAAATTGATTGCTTTTTTATGTGCAATCTGATATACTAAATTGCTATCTTATGGAAAGAAATAGTAAAAAATTAAAAACTTTCTGATAAATGTATAGGAGGAAATCCCCATGGTTGTTAAAAACCTTGAAAAGAAAGAAAACGGCAAGCTTGGTTTCCAGGTAGAAATCGATGCAGCAGCATTTGAGAAGGCTGTCAACGGCGCATACCTGAAGGCAAAGAAGAGCATTCATGTTCCCGGCTTCCGCAAGGGCAAGGCACCCCGTATGGTCGTTGAAGGCATGTACGGCACCGATGTTTTCTATGAGGATGCTATCGAAGAACTGGCTCCTGCTGCTTTCGAGGCTGGCATTGCCGAGTCCGATGCACGCACTGTTGGTCATCCCGCAATCGTAAACTTCAATGTTGACGAGACCAAGACCCTCACCATCGATTTCGAAATCGCTCTCTACCCCGAAGTAAAGCTCGGCGAGTACAAGGGCATTGAGGCTTACAAGGCTCCCGTAGAGGTCTCTGAGGAAGAGATCACTGCTGAGCTGGCAAAGGAGCAGAAGAAGGGCGCTCGCATTGTTACCGTTGAGCGCGAAGCAGCTGAAGGCGACACCGCTAACATCGACTTCGAAGGCTTCAAGGATGGCGTTGCTTTTGACGGCGGCAAGGGCGAAGGCTTTGACCTCACCCTCGGCAGCGGCAGCTTTGTTCCCGGCTTCGAGGAGCAGGTTGTTGGCATGAAGGCCGGCGAGGAGAAGGATATCGACATCACCTTCCCCGAGGATTACACCCCTGAGCTTGCAGGCGCAGCTGTTGTCTTCCACGTAAAGTGCAACGAGGTTAAGGAAACCGTTCTCCCTGAGCTGGACGATGAGTTCGCAAAGGATGTTTCCGAGTTCGATACTCTCGAAGAGTACAAGGCTTCTCTGAAGGCTGAAATCCTCGAGCGCAAGAGCGAAGGCTCTGAGAAGGACTTCAAGGAAGCTGCTCTCCAGAAGGCAGTTGACAACATGGAAGTTGAAGTTCCCGATGCCATGGTTGACGAGCAGGTTGACAGAGTTTGCGAAGACTATGCACGCAACTGCGCAATGCAGGGCTTTGAGTTCAGCCAGTACCTCGGCATGATGGGCATGGATGAGAACACCTTCCGCGCCATGATGCGTCCCTCCGCAGCAAACGAAGTCCGCACCCAGATCTTCCTCGAGGCATGTGCTGAGGCTGAGGGCATCGTTGTTTCCGAAGAGGACATCGAGAAGGAATACACCACTGCTGCTGAAGCTTACAGCATGGATGTTGAAGAGCTGAAGAAGGCTATCTCCACCGAGATTATCGCTCGCGACCTCAAGATGAGAAAGGCTGCCGAAGTTGTTGCTGAAGCTGCTGTCGCTACCGATGTTAAGGCTGAGGACGCTGAATAACAAAGAAAAGAAAAGGATATGCTCTCTTGGATAGGCTGAAAGATCAAGCTGATAATTTTTGAAAGGAGAGTTACTGTTATGAGCTTTATTCCCTATGTTGTTGAGCAGACTTCCCGCGGGGAGCGCTCTTATGACATTTTTTCCAGACTTCTCAATGACCGCATTATTATGCTGTCCGAGGAAGTCAACCCCACCACCGCAAGCCTTATCGTGGCCCAGCTTCTTTTCCTTGAGGCTCAGGACCCCGACAAGGATATCCAGTTCTACATCAATAGCCCCGGCGGCAGTGTAACCGATGGTATGGCTATTTATGACACCATGCAGTACATCAAGTGCGATGTTTCCACCATCTGCGTAGGTATGGCGGCATCTATGGGTGCCTTCTTGCTGAGCGCAGGCGCAAAGGGTAAGCGTATCGCTCTTCCCAATGCGGAAATTATGATTCATCAGCCTTCTGCCGGAACTCAGGGTCAGGTAACCGACATGGCAATCCACCTGAAGCGACTGGAATCCATTAAGGAAAGAATGAACCGCATCATGGCGGAAAATTGCGGCAAGAGCATCGAGCAGGTAACTGCCGACTGCGAGCGTGATAACTTTATGACCGCGCAGCAGGCCGTGGAGTACGGTCTGATCGATAAGGTGATCGAGAAACGATAAGCAGCCGGGGAGTGGAGGCAGGCGTCTGCCTCCACTCCTTTGAGCAATGAGGTGTTATTATGGCAAAAAAGGATGAGAAGACGATGGTCCATTGTTCCTTCTGCGGTAAGGATCAGGAGCATGTCAAGCGTATCATTGCCGGTCCGGGTGTGTATATCTGTAACGAGTGTGTCAATCTCTGCCTCGGCATCCTGGAAGGTGAGTTGGGCAGCATGGAGCAGCCCTATAACAGCTCTGTGGATGTCCCGGATCAGATCCCCACTCCCAGACAGATCAAGGAATATCTTGACCAGTATATTATCGGTCAGGATCAGGCCAAGATCTCCCTGTCCGTTTCGGTATACAACCACTATAAGCGTATTTTCTTCGGCGGTG
>JAZQVC010000036.1:0-27268 GCA_045631645.1 Oscillospiraceae bacterium | reverse complement strand
AAGAGGTGGGAACTGCAGATACATCCGCCGCTGAAAGCGTTACCGCGCCTGTCTTTCCGTTCACCTTTGTAACCGGATAAGGGGGAGGATTGCTCGCGCTATACTGCTTGACGTTATCAACATTACTCAGACCTACCTCGCCCTTGGTGTAGCTCGGTTTACTCGTTGCCTTCGCCCACGCGGGAACCGTGGGGTCAGTTTCGGTGTAATCGCTTATATATCCCTTGTCATTGGTAAGCTGGCTTATCTTGGTGGGTATTTCGTCTTTTTCGGCGTAATCACCCGCAGGCTGTGCTCCTACATCAGATGCAGAAAGGCTGACTGCTCCCGTTTTGCCGTTTACGCTTGCAACGGGATAGGGTGGAGGATTGCTTGCGCTGTACTGTTTGACATTATCAACATTGCCCAAGCCCACCTCGCTTTTGGTGTAAGAGGGCTTGCTTGACGCTTTTGCCCACGCAGGGACTGTCGGGTCGGTTTCGGTATAGCTTTTTATAAAGCCGCCATCATTGGTAAGCTGGCTTGTCTTGGTGGGTATTTCGTCTTTTTCCGCATAGTCTCCGGCAGGCTGTGCGCCCACCTCCGCCGCCGTGTACCTGGGTTTTTCACTTTGCTTCGCCCATTCAGGAACTGTGGGGTCAGTTTCTTCCATGGGGTTCGCCTCAAGATATTCCTTGATAACCTGCGCTATAGTTTCGGTGCTTATGCCGCCTGTTCCGGAGGCGCCCGTTCCGCCACTCACACTTGTTTCACTGAGACGGATTTCGTGTATGGTTATAGATGCGTTATCCCAACCGGGCTGATTTATTACGAAGTAATACTCGCCTGTTAATTCAGACACATCTATAACGGCCGTTCCCTCGGCTTCGGCAAAGTTGGCGCTTGCAGCGACTATAAAGCCATCCGCTTGCGTCTTTGTAACGCCCAAAGTGGTACTGCCAACCTTATCGGAATAAACAACCTCTATTTTTGAATACTCATCCAGAGCTATTCTCTTTCCGGTGTATACCGTGCCAGCATAGCCGCTATACTGCGAAATTGTAATCGAATCTCCATTGGGGGTAACATCGGGGGAGCGCTGGACGCTGGTGTTGCCGCTAACGCGATAGGGAAGAGCCGCGAAGCCGCCGGAAACATCAGTGCACTCATCACCGTTATTGTAGAGATATATAATCCAATCGACCCATTTGCCGTTTATATAACTCTTTGCTTCCACATTCACCCAGGTTCCGCCTACATACTGCTTTGCGTAAAGAGGGGAAATGGTGATACTGCCGGCAGCGAGCTTCTCAAGAGCATAACTACCCCTGCCGCCATCCACAAACCAAACCATACCGCCGGTGGGATTTGCAGGCTCAGCAGAGGTGAACACCCAAGCGCTTATATTTGTGTCGGTGTTTACCCAAATATCGTTCTCGCCCGCCGTTTCGGGAGCGCTTATTCCACCATGCACGGCGAAGTTAAGGGAAAGAGCCTTGCCGGAAAACTCAGCCAAAACCTCCTCAAGGCGGCAAAGTTCTTCGCTGACATCCTCGACCTCTCCTTCAATTTCCGAAAGTTCTTCCTCGCGCAAAGTATCCAGAACCTCTCCCTTTATCTCGCTTTTGTCCGCTTCCGTCCAATAGTCAACGCCCTTTTGCGGAGTGCGGCCGGGTTCTCCCGCAGGCGGAAGATCAATTGTTTCTATCTCCTCGCGGACTATATCCACGAAGCTGTTGAATTTTTCCGCCACCACATCTTTTATAAGGCGGTCGAAAACTGCTTTGTTCTCTGCCGCAGTTCCGCTGAGCCTGTCGGGGGCAGACGAAACTCCTTTGGCGCTGATTTCCGAAGGCTGAATTTTAATATTTTCAAACTTCATTTTTTCTCCCCCTCCTTGGTTTTGGCAGGGCAGCGGGGATTGCGGCAGAGCCATTTATCTCTGCTCACCCTGCTCATCTCGATTTTACATTTGGGGCATTTCATATCCCTCGCTCCTTTCCTCAGGCTTTGGCGAGGTTTCAAAACGTTCCCGCCAAAAGCCTATTATTTTGTCCTTATCGGGAATATCCAGAACTTCGAGCTGGGCTGCATAAAGCTGCCAGTTATCCTGAGTTATCTCCGACTGGCAGAGAGTGCTCAGCGCCTGCAAGGTGGCCTGCTTACCCTTAACCACGCTATCACCTGCGTTAAGGCTCACATCCACCGTGGGGAAATAATCCCACGCCTCGCGCACCATCGTGCCCTTTGCGTCATAGACCTCTGCCATGGTTTCCGCGAACTCCGCCGAGTTATAGTTCAAACTGACGGAGCTCTCGCGGTTTTTATTTTTGTCCGCGCCCAGATATATAAGGCGGTCATCGTCAAAAAACTCCAGCGCCAGCCAGTCCAGAAGGCGGTAAAGCCTTTCAAATCCACTGAGGCGGTCGCTGGCTTTTATATTTTCCTGCTCATTGGCGTCCTCGCGGAGCATTGCAAGACCTGCCGCCGTTGTCTGGCGGGTGGTCTCCTTGCCCATGTTGGTTTCATAGTTTCTGCCCGCGCGTTCAATTTGCTCTTTGAGATAATTCAAAAGCACCGTTGCGTTGGCGCCGCCTTGCAGTCCGCCCATTCTTCGGATACTTGCACCCTTATTCTTGCGGGCAACGATAACCGCTCCCGGCTCATTGCTGAGCGTTTCGCCCTCCGCAAGGGAGTCCTCTTCCATAATGAGGGTATCGTTGCTGAGAAGGGCATCGTTGAGCAATGCGGAAGCCAGCTTTCTATCCTGCGCGTCCACAAGATCCATAATGGGGAAAAGTTCGCTTTTGTTCCAAAAGCTGTTTTCATCCTTTATTCGCCAGTAGTGGACGAAGGGGAAAATCTTGCACTGTCTGCCCGTTTTCTCCCAGTATTTGGCGATAAGCTTAACTTCAACGCCCCCTGCCTGCACGCTGCAGCCTATGTCCCCTGCTTCCACCTTCACCTTGCCAAAGGAGGTTTCGACCTCCGTGTCCTCAGGCCAGCGGAACCAAAATTCCATAATCTGCACTGTGTCCTCCCTGTCATCAATGGAGGTGGAAAGGTCGAAGATGCTGTTTTCGGATACATAGCTGCCGCTGAGCACTTCTTCTATGTCTATGTCCTTTTCCTCCAGCACCTTTCCGTAAAGCTGGCGGAATTTCACCTTATGGATGGAATAGACATAGGCAAGATACTGGCAATCATCCAAATCGCCGCTTTTAACCGCAGGGTCCGGATAAATCGCCTCGGGAGAAACATCAACAATGGATATGTCTCCCTCATGGATGCCGCAGCGTCGGGAACTATCCCAATATGCTTTCCAGAAGGCATCCCCAAGTTTCAGAAGTCTTCTCTCGTTGGCGGTGTTTTTATGGACAAGATCGTTGGCCTCCATTATGTATTTCACGGCATGTTCCCTTTTCTTGGCCTTAACGCTGTCAAGGTCGCTGTCGCGTCCGCGAAATTCAGGTTCGGGAACATTGGGGTCTATCTGGCTCTCCACGGCTATCCATGGGTCGGGGCAAACCGCAGGAGTCCAGAAAATGTTTTTCTCACGACAATATTCCTTCACCTCGGAACTGACATCGTGAATAAAATTATAGTAGTCGTTATATCGTTCCCATTCCCCTTCAATCGCGGTTTTGGCTCTCTTGGCTTTGTCCAAAAGAGCCATCGCCGTGGTCTGCCTTGCCTCCGCATCGGAATATTCATAGCCGGGGATGACGGGATTTTTCTTTTTTGCTTTTTCACCTCTTGGCATAGTTTCCCTCCACATAGTTTTTTGTTATGGCAAAAACGCCAAAGCCCTCGTCCGCAACGCAGTTGCGAACCAAAATTTGCAGCCGCTTATAGTTTTTCACCTTGGTGTTGAAGAAAAGCTCTCGGGCGCTGTCATTGCTATCGAAGTTCAGTCGCTGAAAATCTATATTCTCCCAGGAGAAAATATCCAGCGTTGTGTCTGCCGCGAAGCGCGGACCGGGCTCGCTGTCCGTGCGGAAATAAACCTCCGCGCTTGAGCGGCTATAGGGTTTTAAGGTAACGGCGCAGCCGCGCTTGAGCATTGTTTTAAGCACCGTTGCGCAGCCATCATCGTCCATTTTGGTTGCCCAGACGGAATCTATGGGCGCGCCGTCATCCGAAAAGCGTTCAAGACTTTCTATATCCGTATTGAAGCGGCAAACTCTTCCGTCTGCCGTGCCAAAGAAAAGATGCTCCACGCCTCCGCTTTCGTGGTTGAGCCAGCAGCGGGCGGGCACGCTCTCCCAGTAATAAGCCTCATACACGAAATCACCCAGGGATTCGCTGCGATAAGTCTTGCTCTGGCGTCCGTCAAGGACATAGACATGTCCGTTGGGGAAGGCAAGAAGATACATTCCTCTCCAGCTCACGGCTTCGCTCTCACTAAGTTCCTCACCGAGGAGTCCGGAGTTTATGTAATAGCTTCTGTTTTGCCCGACTCTGTCGCCTGTAAGATAGTTGGCGCTCAGGGCAAAAATACCTGTTCCCGAAACGAAAAGCGGCTCATCCAGCAAGTTGGCAAAGCCCCCTTCGGAAACGCCGCCAACGCCGCTCACCGCCTGCTTCAGGGGGAAGCGAGCCTCCCCATCGCTGCTAAGCTCTCCGCTGCGGAAGAATACGCTGGCATCATGTCCGTTGTCCTTTTTCACAATGGCCTGACTATCACCAACGCGGCAATAGCCCACTATCGGCACATCCTCAAGACCCACAACGCTATAACCCAGATCGGGAAAATATGTGGGGTCACCCATAGCGCTTATCCAGTCGCGGGCAGAATAGGCGCTGTTTCCGCTGAGAACAATTCTGTCGCTGCTGCCCACGCCGAAGGCGCTTATGATGCGGCAGTTATCCACCATATCCGCATAACCGGCCACAGTTTTGGGGAAAGTCACCGTAAGACCGTCAGCATTGCCCGCTCCCGGTGCGGCAGGAGCTTCATCAAAGCTTATCGTACCTTCCGCTCTGTTCACTCTGAAGCCCTCCACCGGATCGCCCCATACCTCCGCTGTCACCTGTGAGGATGAGGAAAGTTCCGCAGCGGACAAAATATCTCTGCCGACACTCTCTTCTCCTTTTTCCATCTGCACCCGCTCTCTCCCAATGCTTACCGCCGAATTTTCAAAATCCAGCTTTACCTTGTCCCCTATAGTCCCTGCGCTAGGCATAGAGAAGCACCAGTAGAAATCCCCATCGGCAAAATATAGCTTTTCACCCTCGCCGAGGGCTTCATTGAGGGCAAATTCGGTGTCCAGACAGTTGCTGTCCAAAAGGAAAGTTTTTGTCTCTCCGTCGGTCTGAAAGCCGTTGCGCCTGAAGGGGCTGAGGAGGTTTATTGCCTCATAAGTTGAGCCGCCGCCATCGCTTTGTCTCGTTATGACCGTTGTGGGGATATATCCTATATCCCGAACAAAGCTTACCTTTTCTCCCTCGCAGCAGAGAAATTCTCCTCCGGTGACTATCCAGAGTTTCCCGCCCAGACTTCGCCCTCTGCTTTTGCTGTTTCGGAGATTTTCCATTATGATTCGCTTTTCGCCGCTTGTTTTATCCCAAAGATAAAGGCGGCTGCCCGAATGGACATAAAAAATGCTCTCCCCTTTGTAAACCGCGCTGAAAAGGCCATTTATTCTGTCGCCAAACTCAGCAAGGCTCCTCCAGCCGCAGCGTTTTTCGGGCATACCGCCTCCGTCGGAGACCATATTGGTGCAAAAGGGAGAACGGGTTTTGTCCACAAGTGCGGGATCGGTTGAAAAATCCGCGCCCCTGAACTTTTGGTAGACACATGTTTTGATTTTTGCATTCTTTCCCGCCATAAGCCTTACCTCCGATAGAAGCTGTTGCAAAGCTCGTAGCTCAGAGAGTCGGATTTTTCAAGTGAATCCAGCATGTTGCGGTAAATGGCGTAAAGCGCGCCATAGTCCATAACAAGGTCCGTTATAAGCTGCTGGCTTGCCACAAAATAGGGCAGCGCCTGTGCGGCGTCCTCCCCAACCTCAAATTCATAGCTATCGGGTGTATTGGGGCCGATGGTGGCAGGAAGGGCGAAATATTCTATTTCTATGGGGGCTTTTTCCGATTCGGGGATGATTATGCTTCCGCCTCTCCACTGAAAAGCTTTGCTCACCATGTCTCCTTTCCATACCCTCACAAGCTTCAGAAAATCCTTGGGCATAGGGTAATGGGTTTTTCCCGCTTTACGCTCGATTTTGTACATACGGCGAATTTTCTTTATCTCCGCCGCCTGCTTCTGGGCGGTGTCAAAAAAATCCGCCATTTTTGCCTCAATATCCCCGTCGCGGGTTATTGCGCCTGCGGAGGAATATTCATCCATCAGCATATATACCCTGCGTTTTCCCTCTTCTAATGTCATTTTTCTCGCTCCTCTCTTCCGCGGGGGAGCTTTCCCCCGCGGAGGGGACATAAGTCCCTCAGAAATGTTCCTTGTCTGTGGGGTTATTTACAACACCGAAGGCCACGAGGACGGGCAAAAGCACATCCAAAAAGCCGTTGACGGTGTGGGAAATATCAACTCCGGCAAACTCCTTGACACAGAAAACAATCAGCGCGCCGATGGAAAGCCAAAGTGCCCAGCTTTTGAATCTGTTTCTCATACTCTATTCCTCCCCATCAGTTGGGATTGGAGAAGATAATGGGTCTGGCGTCACCCCAGCCAATGCCGAAGTCCACATAGCCGGTGTAAAGATCCTTCAGGGGATTTTCGGTATCGCTGGGAAGCACCTTGGGACGGGTGATGTACACCAGCTTGAAAATGCGCTTCATGAGCACGGGGTCGCAGATGGCCCACTGCTTTGCGGTGAAGCCGTCCTTGCCGCCGCCGATGACCATATACTGAAGGTCGCCCACGGGGTTTGCCGCATTGGAGTTATCCTCGGGGTTGCGGAGGGGACGGAACTTGGCATTCTCGCCGCAAATCTTCTTGGCCTCTGCCTCCAGTTCGGGGGAGACAAGCAGAAGGTTCATATCCTGCAGCACGGGGAGACCGTCGGGGGTCACAAAGCGGCTTGCCAGAGACTGAGCGGAGGTGATTGCGCTTACGCTGAGAGTATCGGTGATGAGGTTGGAGAAAGTTCCTGCCTCCTCATCGGGGACAAAAATTCGTCCGTTGGAGCCCTTGGAGGCAACGGGATGGTCGGTTGCGGCCCAGCTCTTGCCGTCGCCGCCCAGCTTATCGCTGTCGAAAGCGCCGCCGATAACGCGGAGGGCGTGGATATAAACGGTCATTGCAGCAGCATCGCCCAGATATTCGCCCACGCGGCGGCACTCGCCGCTCTTGTCAATTTTGGCCTGCTTATAGGCAACGGCCTCGGTGAGGGAATATTCCTGAGGAGTGATGATGGTTTTGAAACCGCGCATCTTGGTGGCCTCGTTCAGGTCGCTTCCGTTATAAATGGGCATTTCGCCGTAGCCGCCGGATGCGGTGATCTCGTAGTCAATGGAGTTGGAGTTCACCTCGCCCATGATGGCAAGAAGCTTGTTGATTCGGTTTGCGTAGGCATAGTCAAAAGCCTTGCCCACAAATTTGTAGTTATCAGTTTTCCATGCAGTGTTCATTTTTTAATCTCCTTTTCATATGTAAAATTTCTTTCAACCCCTGAGGAGAAATTCCTTCTCGCTCATCTTCATATCGGGGTTGGATTCGTTCCAGCGTCTCAGTGTCTCCCTCTGGTCGGAGGAAAGAGCGCCTGCGCTTTTGCCGCTGCTGCCTCCGGTGGTTCGGGCGGCTTTTGCGGCGCTTTTGTAGGAGGCGGCTTTTTCCGCGCCTTCCACAATGTCTCTGTAGCTTTCATAAAGATCGGCAAGGCTTTCCTTGCCATATCGGGAGCCGGCAAATCGGCGGAAAGAGCTGTTTTTATCCAGTCGGTCGATGTCCACATCGGGGAAGCGGTCTATCATCTCCATAAGATGGATGTCCACAATGTCCATGCCTCTCTCAATGGTGTCATTTGCCTCCTCCGCAGGGGCATTTTCGGCGTTTTCCGCATCTTCGGTCTGCTCCGCGATCTCAGCTTCTTCCAGAATAATGTCTTCCATTTTTAACTTTTCCTTTCTTAAAATCTCCTTTTTTTGCCCTTTTCCAGCTTATCGATAAGCTTTTGGCGCTTTTCCTCGCTCTCGGGCAGAAGAGCGCAGCGCTGCTGGCTTCGGGCAAAATGGCATATTGCGGCGGCCATCACATGGTCATCATGCTCACCGGCCGCGGCCTGGGGCTTGCCGTGCTTATCGTACTGAAACTGAAGCATCTGCCCCAGAAGTGCGCGGCTGAGCAAAACATCCCCCGCCTCGTCGCTGATAGTGCGCAGGTTGCTGAGCACGAGAGGTCGGCTTGCGGAATCTGTGCGGAAACCGTAGGACTCCACATATTCCTTCTTTATCCTGTCGTAGCGCTGACGCTGATAAAGATTAGGGTAGCCCCATTGCTCCAGCATAGTCAGCGGGTAGGAATCGAAGTTCACCTCAATGGCCAGCAGCGCCCGATTGAAATATTCGCCCAGACACCAAAGCTGACGCACATAGAAAATGCTCCCCTCCTGCCGCTCATACTCCAGCACCTGCCTACCCGTAATGTTGTCCACCCCGTGGGCGGTGAAAAAGTCGCTGCCCTCTCCCGCGGTGTCGCCGCCGATGACATAGGGCACTCCCCGCTGGGGCTCCTCCCAAAGCCGTATGCAGCCTCGGGGGTCATCAACCCATCGGGGATTTACGGGCTTGCCGTCCGGCTCCTCATCGTGGATGAAATAACCCGTCTTTATGGGCTGAGGCGCGGAGGCCAGAAGCAGGTTTATCCGCGGATTATCGAAAAAGGGTCTACCGCTGGTGAGAAAAGCCTCCTCGGGTGTGGAGGGGTATTCCTGCCGGAACATATCCTCGTCTCCCGCGCAGTTTGTGCTTATGCACCAGCGCCGCCAGCTCATCTGCTCGGGAGAGAGGGAAAGGCGCTCCATCATCGCCCTCTCGTATGCTGTCCAAACCGTTCCCGGCTCCACGCTTCTTCGGTAGCCCGGCTCCTTGTACCATGCCATAAACACGGCGCGGAAGCCGTTGCGCCCCGCCGCAGCTTCCTCCCAGAAGTCCTTGAATTCCCCAAGTCCGTTGGCAGTGGTCTCGTAGATAACGCAGCTGTCGCTATCATCGGGCACCGTCTGCATAACGGCAACATGGGTCTGCTTGAAGTTTGGCCAGAAGGCCACCTCGGAGCCATGGACATTGGAAAAGGTGAAACCTCGTCCCGCTCCCTTGCTTCCGGCGGTGACGCAGCGAATTCGGCTTCTGAGCCCGGGCTCTCTGCCTGCCGCCTCCGGATCTCGGCTGGGGTTTCCGAAAACAAGCTCCTGTGAGTTGCTGGCCTTGCGCATAGGCTTCAGCTGCGGGGGTAAGGACTCATAAAACAGCTTGTTCATCTCAAAAAGGTTTCTGCTGGCCTCGTCATCGTGAGCCATAACAAGGGTGCTGGTGTTGCGGGATGTGGCGGAGTGGGCGAAGAACATCCCCTCTATGAGGGTGGAAAATCCCATCTGTCTGCCCTTCAGGAGCACAATGCGCACCCCCTTGCCCTTTTGATGCTCCTCGCGGACTATGTTGTAAAATTCCTCCTGAGCCGGGTTGAAGCCGAAAGGGATAATTCTGCCCTTTTTATCCCTTATTTTCAGGAAGCTTTCGCAGTAGATTTTTGGCTTTCTTATGTCTGTCAGGCTCTGCCGCCTCCCTTCTGTCGGAAGAGCTTGTCCCTTTCCCCGCGGCCGTCGAGGTTGCTTATGTATATTTTTTCGCTCATTTGCTCTCCTTTTCTTATTACTCCCCAACACCTCATCCGTCTGCCTTTTGGCAGACACCTTCCCCTCAAGGGGAAGGCTTTAAGCTCCGCTCCCGCCGCATCTTTCCACATCGTGGGAATGCCGCCATCCAAAGCCTCCCTTGTGTAAAGGGAGGTGCCGAGCCTATGCGAGGCGGAGGGATTGTTTCTTTACCGCGCTATGCCACCTTTGTGCACGCCTCCTTGCATTGCCCCGCAGCCTGATATATAATGATCTCAATAAATCAACTTCCGCTTAAACCTTGCGAAGGAGGTAAAGCTATGCCTTTCAAAACTGCTCTAATTTGGGCTATTTTTGCTGCCGGATTTATAATGATCCTCGTGCCGTACTGGGCTGACATGTTTAAGATTGATATTTCCGGAAAAGTATTACTCATAATATTTCCGATTTCATTGGTTGCCACAACCTTATACAACATGTTCGCTCCAGACAAACTATGGGAAGTTACCACTATTGTCGGCTTAGTAATTCTTATAATTGGTGTTGCCGTTCATTGGATTCGGGTGCTTATATGGAAATGGAAAGAGTAATCTATAGGGAGGCTTTGCCTCCCTATATTTTTTGTAAAAGTCGAGCTTTTAATTATGCGGAGGCAAATAGGGTGTGTAATGTCCCCTGACCCAGTCGTATGACTGTGCGACAAGATCTTTTTACTAAAAACCGAATCACTTGCTGCCCGTCGCCTTGCATTGCCACACAGCCTGATATATAATGAGCTCAACAGATTAGCTTCCGCTTAAACCTTGCGAAGGAGGTACGGCTATGCCTTTTGGAACTGCTTTGATTTGGGGCATTTTCTCAACTATGATGGTTATAATCCTCGTGCCATACTGGACTGACATATTTAAGATTGATATTTCCGGAAAAACAATTCTTATCTCTTTCCCGATTTTGTTGGTTGTTACAACTTTGTATAACATAGTCGCACCAGACAAACTCTGGGAAATTACCACCGCTACCGGCTTAGTAATTCTGGCAATTAGTCTTGCCGTTCATTGGATTCGGGTGCTTATATGGAAATGGAAAGAGTAATCTATAGGGAGGCTTTGCCTCCTCTTTTTTGTTGCGAGGCAGATTTATCAGCTTTATTGATTTTCTGAAAAGCTGAACAGGTATCCTTGAACAAACTCCTCAATCGCTTCTCTCCTTGCATTGCCACACTGCCTGATATATAATGAATTCAATAAATCAACTTCTGCTTAAACCTTGCAAAGGGGGTTGTAAAATATGCCGTTATGGTTTTGCTTGATTTGGGGAATTACGACAGCAGTCCTCATTCCAACTATCATTGTGTATTGGGCTGACATGTTTAAGGTTGATATTCCCACCAAAGCTATGCTCATATCCTATCCGGTTTTATTTGTTGCCGCATTCTTGTACAATCTGTTTGCACCCGAGAGACTATGGACAATCACTTTTATTGCCTTTATGATAGTGTTAATCATAAGTCTTGCCGTTCATTGGATTCGGGTACTTATATGGAAATGGAAAGAGTAATTTATTGCTAATTTCCGTGTCGCAAAGGGAGGTTCATCCTCCCTTTGTTTTTTGTGAAATTCCGACTTTTAATTGTGCGAAGGCAAGTAGGGTGTGTAATGTCCCTTGACCCAGTCGTATGACTGTGCGACAAGATCGTTTTTACTAAAAACTGAATCAACCGCCGACGGTACACCCTTCAGCATCAATCCGCTCAAAAATGCCGCAGTAAACTCTTTACGTGCTTCATCTGAGGTGAAAATTTCTCTAAGAGTTTCTTCGTCCTGATCTGCGATCCATTCTCCGAATTTTTCGATCGCCCATTTAGCTGAATTTTCAAACCCTCCACTCAGAGATTTAAGTCCAAATCTTATTGCCGTGTTAACGAAATCATCAGCTATATATGTGCTGATTTTTTGAGCCGCCCTATCGCTTAATGACCGACCGCTGTATTTCAATCCTTTGGAAATCGCTTCCGTAAATATCTCCGCACCCGCGCTTATCAGTCCGCTTGTGGCAGCCTCGTCAAATGTCGCGCCTTCTTTTGCAGCATGCTCCGCTTCATTTCCAAAGGCATTGACTCCCGTGGTAAGCCACCATGGAACACCCACAGCCTGCAGAGCGGTAACTGCTGCAAGCTCTCCCGCTTCTTTCGCAAGAACTCTGGATTTTGTTCCCAGAATTGAATCGCGCCCTACATCAAGGTCGGGATTTCTTGCAAGGTAATCTGCGTAAAGGGTTTCCGCAATGGCATCTTCATCAATAAGGTCTTTGGCTACGAAGTCCGCTGCTCTCTGTTTTTCCGCTTCTCTCCTTGCATTGCCACACAGTCTGATATATAATGAGCTCAATAAATCAACTTCTGCTTAAACCTTGCAAAGGAGGTCGCGAGATATGTCATTTTGGTTTGCTGCTTTTCTTGGGTTTAGCTTTGCGTATATGTTATGGTTCGTAGAAATAACCTGGCTAACAATATTTAGGATTAGTGTCACGTCTCTTACACGTTTCATATCAATTGCAACACTGTGGGTTGCCACAACCGTTTTTTTTCTTCTCGCATCAGACAAGGTTTTGGCCATCGGCACTGCCGTCGAAGGATCATTAATTGCCTTGTCAGTGTTTGCTAATAAAATAGTTGAGTGGATCAAAAAATCGAAAGAATAACCGAGGAGGCTTTTGCCTCCTCTTTTTTGTGCAAAGCAGAATTGTTTGATTTATTCATTTTCTGAGAAGCTGAAAAGATATCCCTGAACAAACTCCTTCATAGCCTCTCTTTTTGCCTCTTTGGAACTGACAAGTTCTATGAATGTTTTATCATCCTGATATGTAATACTTTCTGCAAACTTACCAAGTCCCCATATAATTGCGCTTTCCGTACCTTCCTTTAGAAAATCCACGCCGTGCGCTCTCATCATTTCCATAAAGTCGGCAGACATATCCACGGCCTCATTTTTCGTAAACACCTTGTCAGCAAAAGCCTTTGCGCGTTCGCCTATTGTTTTGTCTTTTACTTTTAGATGTTTCAAATTATTTGAAACTATGGAAACTATCACTTCCGCGCCTGCGTGGATGAGTGCACTTGTTAGGGCTTCATCGTAGGTCGCGCCCGAGCGCAGCGCGTGCTCCGCCTCCTCTGCAAAGGCATTAACACCTCGGGTGACCCATGTCGGTATCCCAGCAACGCCCAGAGCATATACCGCCGCTTCCTGTCCGGCTCTGTATGAAAAATCTTTTGCCTTTTTGCCAAGCAATGAATCTCTTTCCACATCTATGCCGAGCTTTTCCATAAGACGGTCTGCATAGATGGTTTTTGCCATAGTTTCCTCGTCATAAAGGTCTTCAGCAACCCATTCTCCGTACAGTTGCTTATCTCTCTCCTTTTTCTCGGGATTGAAACTGTAAACGGGATATACGCTCCTCTCCTCCGCAGGCTCTAAGCCACTGTAAAGCTGAGGACTGACCATAAGCACAGTATCCGCCGCTTTTTCGCCAAGCCCATACATGCCGGCTTTTGTTTGGCGCCATCCGTCTGCAATGGTTGCAATATACGCTTTTGCTCCGTCGCCAAACTGCCATCCATTCTCAAGCGGACCGGCTTTAATCCATTTTCCTGTGCCGTTGTTTGAGAAACTAACATCAATTCTTGAGTTATCTCCAGCTCTGTCTGCCTTAGCGTTTATACCCCGCAGATAATTATCCATGTCAGCATCTCCCGTCGGGCTCATGCTGCCCAACGTAACCGGCTTCGGCGCGGGCTTATTCATCGCTCTTTCCGCATAGTAGTCCGTCATATTTTCTATTGCCTTCACCTGATACTCTCTGCCGGTTTTTATAAAGTCCTTGACTTTATCCCACGCTGTGGTCTTTCCTGCATTTTTTGCATTGTTATTTGTTTTTGCCATTTTCTCTCCTTTGCTTATTACTCCCCAACACCTCATCCGTCTGCCTTGGGGCAGACACCTTCCCCTCAAGGGGAAGGCTTTGTGGATTTTCAAAAGCTGCGGCTGCCGTCCATCTGCTCCAGAAAGGCTTCAACGCCCTGAACTTCCTCCTTGCTCTCGCCTTGTACAGAGAGCATATCCAACTTTCCTATCGCCGAGAGAGCCTTTATAGCACCGTCCGCATCAAAATCCCATGTTCCGTCATGAACATAGCTCTGGCTGGACTTATCCCAAACCATGTGGGGCGTGGGCTCCATACACCGCTCCGCCACCTCAGCAAGCTTTCGCTTGACCCAATCCTGAGATATATCTTCCGAAGATTTTGAGGACAAAGTTTCCTCTATATAGGCGCTTATCTTCCCGCTTTTCATCATTCTGCTTCCCTGCACAGCTGCGGTTTTCTCCGAATATCCCGCCTTGATGGCCGCGCTTTTGGGGTCTGCTCCTTCTATAATCGCCTGAGCAAACTTCAGCTGTCGCGCCGTAAGCGCTGCGCTTTTCTTCGAAGAGCTCATAGAGCATGCATCATTTTCCACCTTCTCCCCTCCTTTCACCATTTTTTGTTCTCATTGTTTTAATCCCCGCAAAACTGCCGTGGGGTCATCAAAGCCCCTGCTTTTCAGCAGCGCGTCAATGCCGCCGCTATAAACCGCCGCCGTATACTGCCCGTAGCTGAGCCCAAAAGCCTTTGCCTCCGCATCCACACGGGCAAGACTCTTTCCGTGCAAATCCCTATGGTCGCAAAGCCTCTCCTGGAGGCTTTTTTTCTTTTTCTTGGCAGGACGCTTTTTTATGCGGCTGCAATTGGGGCAATATTTCTGATTGGGCGCTGTGCGCTCCACCGCCCTTCCGCAACGGGGACACTCTATGTAAACAATCGTTATCTCTTTCATTTTCTTACCTCCTCGCGCCTTATCTTGTTGCGCTGTGCAACTCAATGGGCTAAGTATGGGCGGAAAATACCTGCCTGCGAACGCAGCATTTTCCGCCCTTCTTTTGTTGCGCTATGCAACCTTAATTCGAATATAGCACCCAAAATGTCGGTTTGTCAATAGCGCTGCGCAACTTTTTAACTTAAAACTATTGCGCTATGCAATTTATTGTGATAAGATTTCCGTAGCCTGACCGACATAGTCCAAACCCGTTTTTGTGGGCATATCCGTCGGCATTGCTTCGTTGCCGGCTTTTGAAAGGCACAAAGCCTTTCTGCAAACCGCCGCCTTGCACTGTCTTAGTATATGACCTCAAAAATCTTCGACTCCCCGAGAGGGGATTTTTGAGTCAGGCAAAATTGAATGATGCGGGTGGGCTGTCGCCCACCAAGGAAGAAACAGGAAGTCTGGCGCTAAAATCCGCCTCGCGGAGCGGGCTCGGATTATGTCTGTCAGGCTAAAGGGGGAGTGCGCCTTGAACCTTGTTGAAATGGGCAGCAGAATAAAATATGCCCGCGAACTGCGCGGTTTCACCATGGCCGAGCTTGCGGAAAAAGTGGGCGTGAATAAGTCCACCATAAAACGATATGAGGACGCCTTGATAGCAAATCCCAAGCTTCCCGCCCTTCATGCCATAGCCAACGCTTTGGGCGTCAACTCCGCATGGCTTCTTTGCAAAAGCGAGGATATTTTGCCCATCGCGGAAACTCCCGAACTGCCTTTGGCTCTTCACGAGATAGTTGCCGAGCTTAATGACGGCGGCGTTTCCGAGCTCTTGGACTATGGGCGTTATCTCTTTAGCAAGGATGAATTCCGCCTTGCCAAGGGGGAAAGCCGCAACTTCTATCCCCTCCCCACTGCAAAAGTCCACAAGGGCGAGATAAGATATATCCGCCATTATCTCACTCCGGCAGCAGCAGGCTATGCCTCACCCATTGAGGGCGAGGATTATGAGCTTATTCCCGTTACGGAGGATGTCCCCGCCCGCGCCGATTTTTGCATCAGCATCTCCGGCGACTCCATGGCTCCCTATATTGAGGACGGCAGCACCGTATATGTCCAGCGCGACGCAAGTCTTGAAGAATTCGATGTTGGCGTGTTCTTCGTGGATGGTGACGTGCTTTGCAAGCAGTACTGCACCGATAATTTCGGAACGCTTTATCTCCTCTCCGCCAATCCCAAGCGGGAGGATGCAAACCGCATCATCCCCCGCAGCAGCGATTCCACCGTTGTGTGCTTCGGCAAAGCCATTTTGCCCCGCAAACTCCCTAAGCCGATTTATTAAGCACTTCGGCATTTGCAATAAAAAAACAAACCAAGGCCGGGGATTTTCCCCGGCCTTTTCTTATCTTCCCCTTATTTCTTCATCATCATTCTGTCAAACTCGGGGTTATAGGCATAGAAATTCTTCTTGTTCAAATCATCCTTCACATTCTCCAAAGCCTCGCCGAAGCGCTGGAAATGGACAATTTCCCTCTGGCGCAGGAAGCGGATGGGGTCAAGAACATCAGGGTCATCCACAAGGCGGATGATATTATCGTAGGTTGTGCGAGCCTTTTGCTCCGCCGCCATATCCTCGTGGAGGTCGGTTATAGCATCGCCCTTGCTCTGGAACACAGTTGCTGAGAAAGGCGTGCCGCTTGCAGCCTGAGGCCAGAGAGCGAGGGTATGGTCAACAAAATAGGGCTCAAAGCCCTGAGCTTTTATCTGGTCAATGGTCAGATCCTTGGTGAGCTGATGGATAATGGCGCATATCATCTCCATGTGGCTCAGTTCCTCCGTGCCAACGTCGGTCAAAAGGCCGGCAACGGAGCGCCAAGGCATTGAATAGCGCTGGCTCAGATAGCGCTGGCTGGCAGCAAGCTCACCATCGGGACCGCCAGTCTCCAATAGACTGCAACTTTTTAGCGTGTATCATGTGTAGAAACCCCGCAATCTTTAACGATTGCCGGGTTTCGGCATTGAGATCGAGATATCAAAAGACACCGTATAGTAATTTTTCGCTCGTTCCCTATTTGTTATATGTTAAAAAGAGCCATGCTCAATAACGAAATCTTTATTCGCTCTAGTTTCCCATATAATTCCCTCCTTATAGAACATCTGATTCTCGCTACTAGTCATGATACTATTATTTGCGTTTTTTGTCAATGCAATTTACGTTATTTGTGGATGCCATTTTATAACATATTTCCCACCAACAACAGGGTTGCAGATTTCCCACACGATTTTCTTTTTGTTGTCGCTCGTCAGTTCTGCTTTCACCAAATCTGGATTATCCTCCGTAACATACTTATGCCAATGGTAGTCGTCTGTTGCATGGATATATTCCAAATACTCTATATTTTCCGGACTGATATTACTTGGTAATATGACAGTCATTATCAGTCTGTCTGTCGGTACATTGATGTTCGTAAGGAGGTGCGGAGATGCCTTCTTTTCTGTGTCCTTAAGGCCTTTGATTGCGACTCCCAATTTCATTGGTTTGTCACCTTTATTGTTTTTGGTGTCGCTAAGAACTTTATAGAAGGCATAACCAAACTCACTTCCATCTGGAACAATGCACTTTGTATGAAATTGCCCGCCTCTTATGGGTTGAAGCTTTATCGGTGAAACCTCGCTGGCTCCACTCCAGTTGTAACGCACTCTGATGTGATCCACCCCAGTCTGACAGGCTACCACATCAAAATGGGCATTAAACTGCATTTCTGTTTCACTCAAATACTCGTAAGTAGATTCCCATTTTTCCAAACGATATGGGGCTTTTTTTGCAAAAAGATTGAGCGCATATGCTGTTATATCTCTCCCGTATTTTACACACAGCCGATGCGCAATATGCAGTACAATAGCTAAAACTATTGCCAGCAACACCAACCACCATGTTTCTGCCAAGTTGTTTCGAACGTAGTTTGTTATGGTAAGGATAGATATACCAAAAAAATTGAATATATCAACACCTCGGCAGATCCATTCAAATATAGAACCAATGCGCAAACTATGCTCTCTGTTTTTCTTATTTCTCTTATTATACATCGTAGACATAGTACATCTCCAGCTAACTTAAACCAGCATTTTTCGACACTTTAATTTTACAGATTATCTCAAATATTTTCAACCCTTTTTTATAAAACAACGAAATTCCGCCCTTTATGAAGAGTCCCCATTTGTTAGATAGGATATCATACCGCCTAACAAATGGGGACTTTTCATATTGTGATCGCGTTTTTTGTTTCCCAACGTATATCAGTTTTTCGACTGGGCTTTTCTTATATCTGTAATCGGTTTCTCAGGTATAAAAACCAAAAAAGCTAACGAAAAAATCTGCTGTCGGGCATAACACTCAGCAGCACTCACCACGCTGGGAAATACTTACTTCTCATCGCGATAGGATTATACCAAATGCAGTCTTTCAAACTACTCTTGGCATAACCGAAGCTAACAAAGAGGGCGCTCTTTTGGTCTGCTGTAAGGTCAAGGCTATCGATATACTCAATGACCTTTTCTTTTTTGGCTTTGACTGTCTTACCGTTAGAGTCCTTATCGCTGAAGAAGGTGCTGTACGCCTCATAATATTCCGCGTAGTCGCCTGCTTTCATCCATGAGCAATAATCCATGTACCCCTGTCGGGCGGAGTCCGTCATGTAGAAATAGGCCTCATAATCGTCACCATCATACTCGGTGTTCCAGATGGTCTCGGCGGTGTCGTAGCCCAGTGCTTCAAAGAGAAATTCCTTTTTCTCATCGCTCATACCAAGATCATCAATCCCCTGCATCACTGCAAAAGCCTTGCTTCCCGAGATAGTCTCGCCGTTGGAATCCTTCTTGCCTTCCGCCTTGTTATATATCTCAAGGCCATTGATAAACTCTGTAGAAAGAAGCTTTGAGGAGGCCTCCTGCCACTTTTCAAACTGAGAATCGCTCATAATGGTGCTGAAGGCAATATTTTTTTCCTTTGAAGACAAATCGCTTTCTGCTACGGCACGAAGCTTTTGATAATCGCTGACCTGTTTAGCGTCTCCGATCGGCTTGAGTACACCTATGGCGTCGGCCAGTTCCTTGGAGCTATTATCACTCAAGCCGGCATCCGTAAATTTCGCATAATCACTAGCTTCTGCAGGCACCATATTCCAGAACTTAAATGTTTCCTTGATAAGGTCTGCTATTTTTTCATAGTGATTATCATCAGCCCACTTGGCAAACTCCGTGGCCTGCTGCGTTTTGGTTAGAGTCTCATTATCCGATATAGCTTTATAAGCCTCATAAACATCCATTACGGCGTCCCAGCCTAGTCGGGCATCCATGAGCACGGCGAACTTATCATCCTGCCCATCACCTATCAGAGTGCTGTAGAGAGCCGCCTTGGATAGGTCGCTTATATCTGCGTTCCGGATAATATCCCGCTTCTCCTTGCCGTCGGCATCGGAATCAGGCACATCCTTAACACCCCTCACCTTCATGATAGTGTCATACACGATGTCCATATCCTCACCCGCTCCCACAAGGGCCTCATAGGTTGCCGTCTGCTTTGCGGATAGTCGTCTGGCATCCGCAGCATAATATGCGTCAGTCTGGCCCAGCGCAGAATTACCGAAGAGGATGGCTTTTGCAACGTTCAATGCGCCACCAAAGCCGCTTATATCAACAGGGTACATCAACTCGTCCCCAGCATAGCGGCCTCTCTTGGCCACCGTCTGAATGCCCTGCACCGTTTTTTTAGCCTGATTGCCCATAGGAAGCCAGCTCGTCACCTCGCTTAGTGCATAGTCTCCGGTCTCGCCCCAGTCGGTTTCTTCTCCCTTAATGCTTGCCATGATATTATCCCAAAGAGATTCCGCTGTTTTGGTGGGAAGCTTGGGCAGCGGCAGGCTGCTGTCACCATATCCCGCCATCGATGCAAGGTTGCGGACGTAGGGAATGTCACCTACTGCGAGGTTACCCATTTCGCTAAGCATAGCTTCTGCATCAAACTCATCATCCTCTTCTTCCCCCGCTCCGAAGACATTGAGGATAAGGTTTGCAATAAAGGCGTTTGTGGTTTCTCCAAAGCCCTTTGCAACGCCGCCTACAATGTATCCGAGCAGGTCTAAGGGAGCCGGTGTGCCGCCATACAATGCCTCACAAAGACGGTTAAGTAGGAAGGCTTCTACCGCATATGTAGCGAGCATACCGGCGGTCTTTTTTATTGCCGCATTGCGTCCCTCCCTTTGGGCAGTCTCCTGAATTTCCCACTTTAGATCTTTATTGATATGCGACCATGTGTTCGCAACTTCCAACTGGAAGGTGGTGAAGAGCTTGGTGAAAACATTCTTGCTCTCGAATATCATGGGTCGCCCGCCCTGAATGCGATTACCGACTACCCTTTCAGCAAAGTTATCTGCCTCGCGAACAGCTTTCTCATGGCTCATGCCCTTTTCGATATTCTTGAGGTACGATGCCCGAACAATCAGACGGGAGGCAAAATTATCCACGGCAGTAAACGGGATTGCTCCGATATCCATTGCCTTCGAATATCTTTCCACCCCGGTCCGATCTTTCCACTTTCTCTCGGTGGTAAGATCTTTGGTGCCGAGTTTGCCGGTGATAAAGTCGCTCTCAAAATCCAGCGAATCCGCTTCCCCTCGCAGCATATCCATTACAGCCTGTGCCACATACTTATTGCCCAGTTCCATTTGGACCATGGGAAGCTGCGCCATCTGATTAAGTGCAGAAGACAAGTTTCCAACAATGGTGCTCTCTCCGAATCGCTTTGACAGTTTGTTTCCCCAGTTGAGAGCGCCTCTTCCTATGAGACCTTCTTCAACGGCTCGGTCAAGCTTCGTCTGCTTTCCGGCCAGTTTGTTGGCATAGTCATCAATGGCTGTAACCAGCGGACCAAAGCGCGAGAGGTTTTTCACGCTGTCATAAAGGGAGGAAACATATTCCTCAAGCTTTGTGTCGATCTCTTCAGCGCTGAGAGTAGCATCCGGAGCAACGCGGTTTTCTCCAACGAGATAATCCAGTTTGACTTCTGTGGGAGCGTTATAAAGTCCCTTCGCATGACTGATCCTGTTGCTGATCTCCTCGTTGGAATATTTTGTTCGGAGAGTGTTGGAAAGAACTCTCAGTTTCTGAATATCATCGGTATGGTAGAAAACATTGGACATATAGTGGACATAGCTTTCATAGCCCTCCACAGCATCCACCTGAGCATTGTTGCCGTTGCGGTGCTGGAAATATGGGTTCCACTGCTTCCCGGGCTTGAAGTCCGCCGTTCGGCCTGCTATCTCCGTGGGCAGCTCGCTAACCGCGGCATCAAGGCCAATTCTCTTGAGAAATTCGGCTACTCCACTCTGAACCTGTTCCGGCTGTAAGTGCGGCGCATAGCCTTTAATATAGCCTATGGGCTCATATCCGTGAGATACAAGGAAATCGTTCGTGGCTGCGTAGAAGTCGTCATAGGCCTCAGAATAGGCCTTTGCCGCCCGTTCAACCTTGTCTGCATCAACGTCAGGATCCTGAAGTCTGGTCTGAGTGTCGAGCCACTTTGCATAATCCTCTGCGACTTTTCTTTGCTCAGCGTTAAGGCCAAACTCCATACTGCCCTCAGAAACATCTGTGCTCTCTGCGGCGTTGATAATCTTCTCGCGCAAATCGGGTGTCATCTTGCTAACCTGATTCGCCACAGCTGTCCCCTCCATGACCAGCTGCACAAGTTCACTCTCGCCCTTACTGAGCTTAAACTTCCTTACCCGGTCATGCATGCGGTTAATAAAGCGTATGCGCTCGGCGCTGTTCTGGGTGACGGGGTCAAAGTACCTGGCGTTGATGGCCGTACCATCTTGCTGGCCGAATGTCTGGAGGATATTACGCTTCATGGTGTTGAAGTTCAACGTAGATGTTTTGGGGCTCTGATAGGCGTCGGAGTTTGCCAGAAGCTTCTCGGCCTTTTCCTCTTCATTGCGGGTATTCTCCCGGCGTTTGTATGCCAGCATATCGACATCGAAGCCCTCAACAGCTTTGTAATAGTCGGCAATTTCCAGCACCTTTGCCATATTCATCTTTTCGATTTTATCTCCGAAGCGAATAACGGCGCTGTCCTCAGTGTAGATTCCTTTGGCAATGCCCTTTGCGAACTCCCGCTCATCCATAGTGGGCTGCAATTCCTTTATTTTTTGAGCCAGAAGGCGCCTATTTTTGTAGGCAGCTTTCTGACGGGCAACAAGATCCTCCGCTCCCTTCAATCCCGTAATGGGAGAGGCGATTTTTATACCCAGCCTGTCCGTGGCCTCCGTACCTTCGTATTCTTCTTCATTTGAAGACTCCCTTGTGCTGTGGGAGCTGTCTGCGTTAGCAGACTGAGGGATTGTCCATCCGTCACTCTCCCACTTGTCCTTGAGCCTTTTGGCCGCCCGCTCCTCGGCCTCCACGGCTATGTAAGCGTCACGGGCAGAAATGAAGTTCTCATCGGTGGCATTATCGTAGACGAGGGAGGCGTCAGCCTTGCGCCTCTGAAGATTGGCCCAGTATGCGTCCCAACTGTCGAAGCGTCTGCGGTTTGCCTCTGCAGTATTCTCAGCCTCCATCCGTGAATTTGAAGCGGGAGGATTTGTGTTTTCGGCACCCTTCTTCTTGTAATCTGACGCAGTCTGTGATATACTACTATTGTAGACCCCTTCCGGCCCTGTGGTAATTCCGCTTTGTGCGGTAACCCCGCTCTTTGTGTTGCCGGAGGGGGTCTCTTTTATTCTTACATAGTTGCCCTCGCTATCAACACATTCAGTCAGATAAAATTTATTGTCCGGTCTCTGATCTACCACTGCCGCGACATAAACAGTGGTACCGTTAATGGTAACTGGCGCGGCGAAGGTAATACTTCTGTACCCTCTCCCCTTCCAGTTCGGGTCATCGTTAATAATGCGCCCCTCCCTAATCACTTCCGGCGCCGCTGTAAGTGCAACCATTTTGGCACGATTTAGCGGCCTATGGTTGAGCATGCCCCCGACTCCGTAATTATTAAAATGAACTTCGCCAAAGCCTTTCCGAATAACAGAATTGCCTATTCTTCTAAAGAAATCCGCAATCTGCTCGGAGGCTTTTTTTGTTCTATCGTTCATTTCCCTACCCGTGAGGGCCTTAACGGCATCCATATCAGAAATTGTGGAGATATTTGATGCAAGCATGTATGCAAGTCCCTGCGGCTTATTTAGTGCCGACTGCCCACTTGTGACCTCCACTTCCGTATCCGTATCGCTCTGTGCCGTTATATTGGTGCCCACCTTGGGCAACGGAGGAACTGCACCTTGTGTGGCACGCTCTGCGTTAGTACCCACCTTAGGCAGTGGGGGCACAGTTCGCGTTTCCTCTTGTGTATTAGTCACGCGGGGGAGTCTGGGTACTCGTCCGGATTCCTCTTCCACATTTGGCTGTGCAGTTTCCGCTTCTCCATCGCCACCGAGCAAAAAACCAACCAAACCGCCAAGGAGGGCGTTGTAAGTTACTTCGGCCCAATCAATATTAGCATCATCACCCGTGGCTATTTCCTTAAAAACAGGATCGAGGATGGCTTCAAGACCTTCCTCGGTAGTCTCGCTTAGACCGCTTGCACCATGTTTGGCTATAAAGCGCAGAAAGCCGTTTTCTATTCCTGCGGCTTTGGCCGTTAACTTTGCACCATAACCGCCGGAGAGCTTATCAATGCCACCAATGGCATACTGGAGCAGACCTGCAGCTGTTCCCACGAGGCGGGCATATTCTCTGGCCTCGTCAGGATCCATACCCTCACGGACAGCAGTCGCATAGGTATTACCTCCGGCGGAGGTACCCATAGCGCCTGCACCCATCAGCTTTGCCAGCTTTGCGGGAGCACTCAATGCGCTTGCACCCATGGAAATAATCATAGAGGGTAGCATATTACCGACGGTCTGTGTAGTGTCAAAAGCCATTTGCCCCAGACTTCTTCCCAGCACCTTGGGGCCTACATCAGCAAGATCTTCTCTTACATATTGTGCGCCGTACTGCACCGGTGTTACAGGCTGTACTTCATCTTTGAAAGCCTGCTCCACACCCTGTCCGAACTGTTCAAGACCACTGCGCATGGCGAAGCCTCCGGTCTGCACTACTCTTGCAGGTCCTTTCTGACTCTCAAGATGCTGGGCGATCTTGTCGCCACGGCGCTGGGCTATGGAGTCACTCATGGAGTTAAGGTAGACTTCGGCCATACCCGCACCGTGCTTATTCTTGAGGTAGGTGTAGGTTTTCCGTTCTGTATCGGTGAGGAAATTGAGAGCGTCCTCCCGCTCCACTTCCAGAACAGGAGTACCGCTCACCGCCTTGTCAGTCTTTGCCTTGGCATCTTTGAGATACGTAGACACATCGTCCGTGGGCTCCTTAGCCTCAGGCTCCGTTGAGTACACGTCAAAGTCTGAGTAAGAAGGAATCTTATCATATTGGGGTAAAAAGGGGCTCGGAGTAACATTTTTCTTGGCAGTACCCAGCTCGGTATCGAGTCTTTGAAGCTCCGTTTCGAAGCGGGTTTTCTGCTCCAAAGCTATCTTCTTTTCCTCTGGGGAAGTCTGATAAGAGCCGTGGAGCTGGCTGTATGTATCATACATACTCTGCGCATGATCCCGCTCTCCTTCCAACTCTTTGATGGTGTCAATATCTCGCGTTCTCCGCATCAGCTGACTATCAAATTTGAGGTCAAATCTATTGTTGAGATCTTCGAGTGCGGAGGCAAATCCGGCGGCTTTTTCAGCCTCCGCAGCTTCCTCCCTTGCCTGTCTCGCAACAACGGTATTAGCTCTGTCGCTGCGTTCAGAGCCTGTCATGGGTTCCACATAGTTGGCCTTGAAGTTCTCAGTCTTAATGGCTGCATCTCTCGCTTTTACAAGTCGGTCGCGAACCCCTTCTTCATATCGAGCTTTTTCAGCAGCCGCCTTCAATCTCTCTTGAATACTTGCCATAACACTCACTCCTTATTACTTTGCATCGAGCCCATAAGTTTTAAGTAGATAATTTGCCTCCTGGGGGCTTATTTTGCCTTCACTTTCGCGTTTAATTATTACGTCCAGTACCGCCGAGTTGCGCACTGTTCCTCCGCTTGCAGCATTTTCCAATGACCTATAGGCCGCTTTTGCGACTGTGCCCAGATCGTCATACGAAGTAATGGTACCATCGTCTTCAGGATCTTCGGGATCTACAGGTTTGTCATAGGGGCCTCCGTAATACACAGTCTTAGGAGCGTGCTGTGTGTCCCATACGGCTTTCATGGCGGCTATCTGTGCATCGGTATATCCAAGGGCCTTGTAGCCGCTGAAGTCACCTATCGATGCCAGAGCCACTGCCACTTCCGCCGCCCTTGCCTGCTCTTCCTTCTGCCAGTTCTTCAAAATGGTCATTTGATTGGTATTGCCGGCGGACTGAATATCGCGGATACCAGAAAGACGTGCCCGCTCGTTTTGATTAAGAGCGTCCTGATATCCGGTCTCCAGCCCAAGAAGAGAGGTCTCGCTGAGTCCTCCGGATATACCCTGAGATGCCAGCTGCTGAGGAAGATTCTTTCTGCGTTGCATATAGTCACGGTAAAGCTGAGTGTTGACGCCCTCATAGTTCTCATTAAGATCAGTGATAAGCTTCTCGGCGTCCTCAGCATTCTTCTTCAGCTGCATAGCATAGATACCATTCTCATCCATACTGTTCTCTTTAATGAGATTCATATAGTCGATATAAGGGGTCTTTTCGACCTTAGCCGTCTCGGTTTTGGAGGCCTCACCCTTGCGGCTGAGAAAATCGGAGTATGGCATATCTCCTCCATTTTCTCCCACGCCGGATACATAGCGTTGGCCATCGGTGCCACTATAAATACTGCCCGTTCCCACCGGGGTAGAGCCGAGAATATCTGCGTATACGCTTCCGTTTTTCAGATAGCCGCTCTTTTGCTGCCCCTGAGGATCCGTATAGTCAATGCTGCGCATCCCCTGCTTTGCCAGATAGTCTGTATATGGCATGCTGGTACCGTTGTCGCCGACGCCGCTAACATGCTGCTGACCGTCTGATACGCTGTATACACTTCCCGCTACAAGAGGGTTTGTTCCGGTCTCGTCAGCATAAGCCTTTCCATCTTTGGTGTATCCGGTTTTTCTGTTTCCGTTGGCGTCGATATATGTAATAGTTGTCATATTAATATCTCCTTCCTATTTGAAAAAAAGGCGGGCAGTGCTGCCCGCCTACCGTTTTAGAAATTCTTTTTGTCCGTGGGGTTGTTCACAACACCGAAGGCGACCAAGACGGGCAGCAGCACATCCAAGAAGCCATTGACAGTTTCGGAAATGTCGATGCCGGCGAACTCCTTAACGCAAAAAACAATGAGTGCTGCGACAGAGAGCCAAAGTGCCCAAGACTTAAAACGATTCTGCATTTTTCTTCCTCCTTTCAAATTTCTGTTTGATGTTCGTGCTCTACATGAGGGAAATCTCTCCCCTCCATTCGGTCAATTCGGAGATGGGCCTGCTTTGCACTGGCCTCCACCTTACTAACCCGCTCCACCAGTTTAAGGTGGCGCTCATCCTGCTTGTCCATTTTCTTGCTGACGCTGTCGATACTGGACTTGATGTAGCCCAGTTCGGTCAACATCACGCCATCTTGTCGACCCTCACTCTTGTCATCCTTGGCTTTCCCTCTCGAGAAGGTCATGTAGGCTATGAGGACGCCGAGAATGGTACATAGAAGGGCTACGGATATGTATTCATTCACATCAGTTATCCTCCTATCAGGGCTGCCCACGTGAGGCAGCCGCACTCTCCGTCAGCGACAAGACCCATATCGTTCTGGAAGCGTTTGAGCATCCCTTCGGTGTTTAAGCCAAATTCTCCGTCTATTCCGAGGGTATCATATCCCCGAGCGGTGAGCAGGGTCTGCATTGCTCGCACTGCGTCACCTACACTTCCCTTTTTCAGCAGGGGAAGAGGAGTAAGCATTGTTACAATCTTTGGGGCTTCGGGTGCAGGTACAGGAGAAGGCGCAGGCGTGGGCGCATCATTGCCCACCTTCGCGCCGTTTTCAAGAGCCATTGCGGTGTGACCGCTCTGCCTGACGAGAATATCGCCCCGCTTGAGGTATGCATCACTTGTCAGGTACTTGCTGTCGGTCAGCTTCTCATAGTCTCCGCTTTTAACGAAAGCATCCACCATATTCCAAGTCACAAGCCCGTTATAGCCGTAAGTGAGCTTTGCTCCGCCGGCAATAGCACAAACGTGCATAAGGCTGGAGCAGTCGCACTCGCATTCGTCATCAATTTTGGAAAGGTCGAAGTTTCCCAACTTGCCGTAGATATACAGAGTGTTGCGGCTGTTCTGGTCGTAGCCAATCTTGCTATTGTTGCAGGCATCTTCACAAGCCTTTGCGGACTTCTCCGCTATCTCCGCGCTTTTGGGACGGAGTATAACATCCCAGCCCGAAGCGTACCAAGAGCGTGTGCAAACCTCACCGCCGCTCTGATCTCCGGCTGCGCCGCCGCTTGCCTTGCCTTTTTCGTCTATTGATGCGTGTCCTATTTTTATTGCCATTTCTCTTCCTCCCTGTAAATATGCTCATCCGCCCGTGACGCTGCCACGAA